>JBKQSS010000076.1:0-8281 GCA_052143535.1 Myxococcaceae bacterium
TGGCGGTGTAGCAGGTGGGGTCAGTGGCGTCCTCTCCGCGGGACAAGCTGCCGGCTCGCCACTGCGAGGTTTCGGAGGCGGGCCGCAAGGGCTGGTAGTGCGGAGGCCCCAGGCGCTGGACGTCAGCGAGGGCCGGGGTGACGAGGAGCACCGATGCGGCGGCGAAGAGACGCGTCAGCATGCCAAGGGGCTCCCTACCCCAATTGCGAGCCCGGAGGGGCTTCCTTCACGGCGCGACCAACAGCTGTCGCTTTTGGGTCCGCCCCCTTTTGAGCCACCTGGCAGTCGCGACAGGAGCGCCGGTGCGGTTGTGAATTGGATGTAGGCGCGCTTCGGCAGGGCCCAGCCAGCGCCCTCTGAGGGGCGAGGGAGCAGGAAGGCCGTGTTTCGCCGGTAAGGCTCCCCTCCGAAGTGCCCAAGGGCGGCGGCTTGCACCGGCGGGCGGGAGTGCATTAGACGTACCGCTGTCAATGCGCCCGCGCGAGCGAGCGTTTGCCGATGCACATTCCTCACCCCCAGACTGGTTGGACGCGCTGGAGCTACCCTGTGGCCCGCGGACTTTCCGTGCTGCTGGTGGGCTTGCAGCTGGTGGGAATTGCGCACCTCGCCTTGGTGCCTCATGGCATGTCCTGGGAGCGCGGAACTGTCATTGAGCTCGGTGCCGGCAAGCTGACGCGTGCGGCCCTTGCGCCGGTCTGTCGTGGACTGAGCCTGAATGCGGGCCAGTCGGCTGTCCAGCTCGGGGACAGCGACGATCACCCGTGTCCCGTGCAAGCTTCACGTCGCGACTGGGGCGGCCCCCCCGCCGCGGCCGCACTTGGGCTTTCGTTTGCGTCGATGCCGGGAGTGGCTGTCTCCGCCGCTGTCGCTTCACGGGGCGATGACGCGCTGCTCCTGCGGGCGCCGAAGCAGTCCCCTCCAGCTGGCGTCTGAGGCCCCCGGCCCCTAGCACCTGAGAGCCCCGCAGTTTGTGGGGCTCCCGGACGTGAGCGGGGCCGTGTCGCGCGTCTCGGGCGCTCGGTAAACCCGTGCCTTTGCCCTGTCCCGCGCGCCCCTCTGTCTCTGCCCCCCTTTCTGGACGTTTCGGAGCTCAGGCTGTTCCCGGGCGTCCACGTCCCCACCCACCATCGAGTTAGGCGCTTCACATGCACATTGTTACCCACCTCAAACAGGCCCTCACCGGACTTCACGCCTCCTGGGTGATGTGGCTCCTCTTGCTTCTTTCCGCAGCGAGCCTCGTTCTCATCATCGAGCGGGTGCTCTTTTTTCGATCGATCCGGGATGACGTGCCGGGCCTGGCCCGAGAGTTGGACGAGCTTTTACGTGCAACCCGGTACCGCGACGCCCTTCACCGCATGCGGAACTCCAAATCCGCCGAGGCCAGCGTCGTCGTGGCAGGGCTGCTGCATGCGGACATGGGGCCGGTTGCGGCTCAGCAAGCCATGGAGGGAGCAGTGGCCCTTGAGCGGATGCGCCTGGAGCGGGGGCTCGCCTTCCTCGGCACCTTGGGCAACAACGCACCGTTCATTGGACTGTTGGGGACGGTGATTGGCGTTATTGAAGCCTTCGAGGTCCTGGGGGCAACCGACGCGCTCCGGGCCACTGCGGGCTCCTCTTCGGCCATCATGGGCGGGATTTCAGAGGCGCTGGTGGCAACCGCCGTGGGCCTCTTCGTCGCCATTCCAGCGGTGGTGGCGTTCAACTATTTCCAGCGGCGCATCCAATCCGTCCTCGCCAACACCGAGGCGCTGTCCAAGGTGCTGCTCGCGCATTTGAACGCCGAAGAAGCCCCCAATCCGCCGCGCGTCGAGGACTCGACGGACGCTCTCCAGGGAGGTCGGTGAGATGGCGGCGGGCGGCAATGGCAATGGCTCCACTCAGATAATTTCTGGCATCAACGTCACACCGTTGGTGGACATCATGTTGGTGCTGCTCATCATCTTCATGGTGACGGCGAAGCTGGTGATTGCCCCGGCCACGGCGCTTCCCTTGGAGCTGCCCAAGGCCACCACCGGAGAGGCGACACAAGTCATCTTCTCCATCGGCCTTCTCCCCGATGGGAGCACTCGGGTGAACGGGCAGCCGGTGGCCAGCGACGACGCGATTCTTCCGCTGGTGCGCGCTGAGCATTCGGCCCACCCGGAACTCAACGTCGTCATTCAGGCCGACGGGCACGTGTACCACGAGCGTGTCATCCACGTGATGGACCTCCTGTCGCAAGCGGGCATCACCCACATCGCCTTTGGTGTTGTCGTGCCCACCGGCACGTCTCCAGCTCCCCCATGAAGGTGTCGGGCGGCCGTCGACCACTCCGCTACCCAATTCCGCGCGGCTCCCTGGGGCCGCGTCCCGGGCCTTTTTACGAAAAATGGCTCGGGCAGGATGAGGGCGTCCGGCGGCGCGTGGTGCCGGCGGTTGCCCTGGCGCTGTTGGTGCATGGGGCTCTCATCGGGACGAGCTTTTTGAGCCCGGCCCCGGCGCCGGCCCCAGCGCCGGTGGTGCTCACCCAAAGCGTCACATTGGAGAAGCCGCCGCCGCCCGCTCCGCCGGAACCGCCGCCGCCGCACCGAGCGCCGGAGAAGGCTCCCGCCGCCGCGGCCGCGGGCAAAGTCATCGCCGCCGCTCCCACACCAGACCGTCCTTTGGACATGACGTCCTTCGACATGGTGATTGGCAAAGGCAATGTGTATGCCGGTGGTGTCACCGCCTCGGCCGGAACCAGCTTGACGGCTGTGACCGATGCCCACGCGAGCGCTCGGGGAGCCGGCCCGAGCCGCGCGCGGGCGGCCGCACCGGCGCGCACCGACTGGGCCTGCGCCTGGCCCCAAGAGGAAGACGAAAATACCGAGCTCCGCAGCGTGCGAGTCCTCATCGCAGTCCACGTCGACCGCGACGGGGAGGCCCAAAACGTCGACATTCTGGGCCCAGCTGCTCCTGCCTTCGAGCGGGCCGCTCGGCAATGCGCGCTCAACGAGCCTTATGTGTTCGCGCGGGATGAATCCGGCCACGCGGTTGCTGCCACCACTCCCCCCTTCTCCGTCCACTTCTTTCGATGATGAAAACTCTCTTGGCGCGTGCCTGGCTTCTAGTCCTGCCTGTCGGACAGGCCGCCCTCGCACAAAACATCTCTCCGCCCGAGGTGCTCGAGAATCCAGCGGCCGTCTACCCGGCCCCCCATACCGAGCCCTCCACCGTCACCTTGCTCGTCACCGTGCAGCCGGACGGCTCAGTGCAGGAGCCTGTGGTGGTGAGCAGCGGCGGCGCCGACTTTGACGCAGCAGCAATCGCCGCGGTGAAGCAATGGAAATTCCGCCCCGCGCTCCGCGATGGAGTGCCCTATCCAGCGCGCATCCGGATTCCCTTTGTCTTCCAGCCGCCCGCTGCAGCCGTGGTCCCGAGCGCCGCCTCCAAGGCGGAAGGGGCCGCAGCGCCCACCGCGCAGCCGGCGGTGCCGCCCGGACCGTTGGTGATTGCGCCCTCGTCCCAGGCTCCGCCGACCGCCGCGCCGCTTCCGCAAGCGCTACCGGTGGTGGTGCCACTTCCGCCCGCCGCGGGCGCGAGCAACGCCCAGCCCGCCGTCAATGAGGTCAACGTTCGCGGGGCACCTCGCCCCGGAAGCGTCGGTGCGAGCGACTTTCAAATTGAGGTAGGCCAGATGGCTACGCTGGTCGGCAACACGCCCGAGCAGCTGCTCGAGCTGGCCCCCGGCATCTTCATCGCGAATGAAGGTGGCGCTGGCCACGCGGACGAAGTCATCCTGCGAGGCTTTGACTCGCCGCAAGGCCAAGCCATTCAGTTCTCGGTGAATGGCGTTCCTATCAACCAAGTCGACAACCCGGACGGGCATGGCTACGCGGATACGCACTTCATTATCCCGGAGCTGGTCCAGAGCCTGCACGTCATCGAAGGCCCGTTCGACCCGCGGCAAGGAGACTTCGCGGTGGCAGGAAGCGCCGACTACCAGCTGGGCGTGTCCAACCGCATGCTCCTCGGGGAAGTGCAGTATGGCTCCTTCAATACGGAGCGGGCGCTCCTGTTATGGGCTCCTCCGGGAGAGCGCGACGGCACCTTCGCTGGCGTGCAATTCACCACCACCGACGGCTTCGGCACCAACCGCGCGGCCACCAGCGCGAGCGCGATGGCCCAGTATGAAGGCGAGCTCGGCTCGAACGGCTTGTGGCGCCTGCTCGGGACGGCCTACGCGACACATTACAAGAGCGCCGGAGTGGTCCGCGCCGATGACATCGCCAACGGGACCGTCAATTTCTACGGCACCGAAGACCCGAGCCAGGGCGGCGACGCGCAGCACTACTCGTTGTCACTTCAAATTATTGAGCCGACCAGCAGTGGCGTACTCACCCAGAATGCCTTCGTCATTTACAACGGAGACCGCATCCTGGAGGACTTCACCGGTTTCCTGCTGGACCCCGTTCTGCAAGGTCAAACGGCCCATCCGCAGCGGGGGGACGGCATTCTTCAGCAATTCTCGGACGTCACCGCCGGCTTGAGTGGCGCCTACCGCGTGGAACGGAACCTCTTTGGGTTCAACCAGTCGCTCGAAGTTGGCTACTACGCTCGGTACGACCACACCACTCCGGAGATTCAACGAGTCAAATTCGGAACGGAAACGCCGTACGAGTACGACGAAAACTACATCACCGACATCTTCAACATCGCCGGGTACGTAGCGTTGGCCCTGCAGCCCATTCGACCGCTCAAGGTGCTGGCTGGGCTGCGCCTCGAGTACTACGACTACAACATCCTCAACCTCTGCCAGTTGCCGCTCCAGTACGTGCCGCACAGCTCACAGGTGAACGTCATTTGCGGAACCACCGACCCTGAAGGGGGGGCGCGGTTGGCCGACCAACGGACGACGGCCACGGCGCTCATCACCGAACCCAAAGTTACGGTTTTCTATGACCTTCCAGCGGACCTCACGGCCACGGCCAGTTATGGCGTGGGCGCCTCGTCGCTACCGCAGAACAACATTACTCAGGACGAGCAGGCCCCTTTCTCGTCGGTGAGCGCTGCGGAAGTCGGCCTCATCTACCACAAGGTTTTGCCCTCCTTTCAGGCAAGCGCTCGGGCCCTTTACTTCTATACGCGCGTCGGTCAGGACCTCGTCTTCAATCCCGACTTGGGCGTTTTGAGCCTTGCCACCGGCACCATCCGGCAAGGCGTTGTCGCTGCGACTCGACTCACCGGCCGCTGGATAGACGAGTCGGCGTCATTTACCTACGCCTACGCGACGTTTGTTGGCACGGGCACGCTCGTTCCTTACGTCCCGGACATTGTCGCCCGCTCGGACACGGTCGTCTTCGGACGGCTTCCCTGGCGCCTGGCAGACCACGCCTTCACCGGGAGCGTCGGCTTGGGCCTCAACTTCATCGGCGTCCGTGCGCTGCCCCTGGGGCAGAGCGCGAACCCGACGTTCGTCATCAATGCGTCCGGAACGTTGCGCTGGAGCTTTGTCCAGCTGAGCGTGAACCTGCAGAACCTTTTGAATTCTCAGTATCCGGCAAGCGAATTCTTCTACGCGTCCGACTTTCACCACACGGCCTACCCCTCGTTGGTGCCGGTTGAGCATTTCACTGCGGCGCCGCCATTTTCGGTGCTCTTTGGCCTCGCTCTCATCCTCGACAAGGAGTCCGACCGATGAGGAGGAAACTCGCCTTGAGCCTCCTCGCAGCCCTGTTGGCGGCCGGCTGCTCCAACCAGACGGCCGGGAGCCCCTTCACGGTGCCTTTCTCCATCAGTGGAGTGGTACGTCCCGATGCCGGACCGCTGTTTTTCACCACCGCACTGGGGTGGGCTGTCGAGCTGGACGCCGCGAAGATTGATTTGGGGCCTTTTTATTTCAACATCGCCCCACCCGAGCCGGGGCAGTACCGCTCGGGCGTCGTCATTGCGCAGTCCCTGTTGCAGGTGACCGTCGACACGCTGAATCCAGCCTTCGTCCCCGTTCCAGGCGGCGTTACCGGGGAAACAGGCGCCGGAATCGGTCCAGCGGTGGCGGTTGAGCTCGACCTGCTTCCTCCTGACCCCACCATTACCGACCCGGACGTAGGAGGCCCTTTAGGCAATGCCTCCGCGTACCTGGCTGGAGTTGCCTCGATGAATGGCGTCCAGGTGCCGTTTGCAGGCTGGATTGTCATCGATTCGAATTTGGCGACGGTGGACGACCCGCTGACGTGGATTCAACGCGTCAACGGGGCGTTGTGCGACCTCAATTTCACCACCACCGACCGGCAACTGACGTTGGAAGTGGACCCCACGACTTGGTTCGACGGCGCGGATTTCTCGACGCTGCTACCGCCTCCAAGCCCTGATGGAGGGACTGCCGACGGCGGTCCAGGTGGCCCCTACGGCTGGACCGACGTTTCCGCCTTCCAGGCCGCAGTGCTGAACGGAATTCAGCAAACCACCGGCGTTTATTCCTTCACCCTGACGGCCCAATGAGCCGCCCAGAAGTTAACGGGGCCACCTGCCAGCGTTCGCCAGCCCCCAAGCGAGACGGACCATCGAAATGAAACAGGCGAGAAGGCCACACCACAAGAGCGGGGTCGCGGGTTGGGCCCTTGAGGAGACGTGTATGAAGAGTCGCAAGACATTGGAGTTGAGGAGCTGGGGCGCGCTCGGGACGAGTCTGCTGCTGTTGACGGTTAGCGGCTGCGGAAGTTCTTCCTCCCAGAATACCACCCCGACTAACCCGTGCGACGCCGGGCTTTGTGGGGGTTTCAATCCTGGTTTCGACGCCGAGACGAGCATCCCCAACAGCATTGGGGTGACGTTCTCTGGTGAGACGCTCGGAATCTCCGGGCTGCCGTTTTGCCCGGCCAACGCTGGCGACCCCAATTTCGTCGACGGCTGGACGATGATTTTCAGCGAGTACCTCTTCGTGGTTGCCAATGTGCGGCTGAACAACGACCCGCTCGAGAATGAGACGTGGCAAGACATGGGGTCCCAGGTGGCAATCAAGCCCGGGCCTTACGTCATTGACGCACATCGAGCCTCCGGCTTCGTGGGCAAGGACGGTGTCGAGCCGGCAAGCGGGCTCTTCATTTGGACGCAAGAGGACAACGGGCAGCCCTTCAACACCAACGTCCGGTACGCCTTTTCCTATGACGTCGTCCAAGCCTCCTACCCAGCGACTGCCGTCAACCTGACGGCAGCCGAGTCCGCGGACTACGCACTCATGGTGCAGAACGGCTGGAGCAAGCTCATCCGAGGCACGGCCACCTACGTTGGCACCGGGACCTACCCGGACGCCAACGCCCAGGCGCTGTTCGCGGCGCTTCCGGTCACCGTCCACTTCGCCTTTGGGTGGAACGACGCGACGCAGATGCTCAATTGCGTCAACTACGACTACAGCAGCTCGGAGAGCAATCTGGAGGACCGAGGCGTTCAGACCAACCCGGACGGAACGTACATCGCTCAAATTACGGAGCACACCGACCACACCTTCTGGGACAAGCTTCGTCAGGAGGGTGCCAACCTGCGCTTTGACCCGGTCGCCGCCGATGCGCCCACCGATGGCGGCACGTTCTGGATCAACAACAGCCCGCAGAAAATTCAGACGACGTTTGGCGATGGAGTCACGCCCCTGCCAGACCGGGCGCCGTACCAGCTGCAGACCGGATGCGCCAACGCGCCTCCGCCGTTCACCTGCACCAGCGACCCCGACGACGTCGGTTGTTCGCAGGTGGTGCTCAACCTCAATGGCACGACCGGCCTCAGCAATTCATTGCCGGTCTTCATGGCCTTCAGCGCACAGTCGCAGTCCCACCTCAACGCGCAGGGCCTGTGCTACGTGGTAGGGCAGCACGCGAACGACCCCTACTTCTCGCCCACCATCCAAATGGTTCCGACGAACTAGCCCCGGCCGAGGCGCTTTGGGGTGCCAGCGCTCAGCCTCGGGCGGGGTTTTAGGAGAAGCCTTTCGCTTCTCGAGAGGCGGCCTTGAAACTGCCCTGAGCCGCGTCGAGCGGCCGGCTAGTTACTGCCGACATGGGCGACGCCCCGCGCGCCGGCGCGTCGCGCCCGCCAGCGCGTGAGGAGGCGAAGCAGCGCCGTCGCGAGCAACCCCATGGCCACCCCGAGGAGGGCGCCGACGAGGACGTCCGAGGGCCAGTGCACCCCGGCCACCACCCGGCTCAAGCCGGCCAGCGCGGCCAGTGCGAAAAGCACCGGCGCCGCCGCCGGTGCGGCCACCGCCACCGGCGTCACGGCGGCGAACCAGTTGGCGGCGTGGAGGCTGGGCAGGGCGCCGGAATTCGTCGCC
>JBKQSS010000077.1:0-34806 GCA_052143535.1 Myxococcaceae bacterium
CGCAGGCGCTTTCCCAGCGCCTGAAGCGACTCGGCGGTGAGAGTGAAGGCGCGCAGCAGCGCCCCGCGGCCGGCCGCCTCCTCCACCGCTAAGCAGCGCGGCTCTCCAGAGGCCAGCGCGTCAGCCATCGACCCTTCTCGCTCCACAGCCAGCGTCCAGCCCCCCCCGTCCGCCGGCTCACTAGGGTACAGAAGACAGGCGGTGGGGCGCACTTCAGAAGGCAGGGTGCAACCGCTGGAGCGGTCGAAGAAGACACACGCGCCCTGGGAGCGCGCCAGGGTGAGCCGCACCGTCCCGCCACGAAAATAGCCGCGCCAGCCAGGCCGGAGTTGCTCATAGGCCCGGGCTTCGACCTCCCGGAAGACCTCGTGCTGCACAAAGCTGTTGCGCGCACGGTGCGTGGCGGCCTGGATGCGCTCCACGTCGGCCAGGGTGAGGGTGGCCAGCGGCTCGTCGTCGTTGGCCTCGCAACAGGAGCGGCCGAGCCGCGCCGAGCAGCGCTGGCACGCCGACGCCGCGGGGGTGGGGCTGGAGGAAGTGTTGGTCTGCTTCACGGCTCCTCCCGCGAAGCCAGCAGTCGCTCGAGGCGCTCTGGCTCAAGCCGGACCAGGAAGGTCTTCTCGCGCGAGTAGCTGACGCTTCCAGGCGCTCCATCCTTCACTCTCCGGACGAACTTGGCCCGCGTATAACTCACCTCGCCCCGGCCGCCCCCCGCGCCTCGAGCGTGGTGTAGCGCCAGGTGGGCAGCATCGAGAAGCGTCTCCTGAGCCACTTCGGCGCCGCGGGCCAGCGGCACCAGGACGTGGGCGCCGGGGACGCCTCGCGCGTGGAGCCAGAGGTCATCCGGGCGCGCCAACTGGAAAGTCAACGCGTCGTTGTCGCTCCCCGCGCGACCAACCAGGATACGGTCCCCCGAGCGCGCGTGAAAGACTCGGTACGGCTGGTGGGTGCGAGTCGGCGGCCGTCCCGCGCGCGGTGCAGCCGCGGGCGGCCCTTTGAGCAGCTGCTCGTCCGGCGCCTCGCGGGCCGCGGCCAACTCCGCCTCGGCGTCGCGGAGCTCGACTTCCAGCTCCACCATTCGCGCGCTGGCACGGACGCTGCCGCGGCTCAGACGGCGGTAACGCTGGAAGTGGCGCTCCGCCTGGGCCCGTGCGTCGAGACTCGGGTCGAGGGGCACCACCACTTGCCGCGCCCCGTCGGCGCGATACTCGGTCAGCGTCACCTCCGTGGCCCGGCGAGGAACCGCGGCAACGTTTTGGCGAAGCAGCTCGCCGAAGCGGCGATTCTGCTCGGCGGCCTCGGTCCGGTTGGCCTCACTCCGCACCTTCTCCAGCGTCCGCCGGAGCCGCTCGACGCGCGTCCGGAGTGGCTGCACGCGTTGGCGCCGCAGTGCAGCAGCTCGGACGGTGGATTCCTTCTCTGAGAAGAGCGACTCCGCAGCCGACAGCAGCGCCAGCGGCTCGGAGTGGGCGTTGAGGCGAGAGGGGGCTTCGCGCTCAGGAAGGGCCGACGGCGGCCGGGGGGCACGGGCCTTTTCACCGGAAGCGACCAGCGGCCGGCGCCCCGCGCCAAGCAGGAGCAGCGCCCCGGGAGCCCCCATCTCCACAACCAAGGTGCGTGCCTCGGCCGCACGCTCGAAATAAAGCTCCACTTCCCGGGCCCCAGTCCGCTCCAGCGTCTTCAGCCGAGAACCGACCAACTCCTTGCGAAGCCGCAACAAGAAAGGCGTGGGCGCGCGGACAGCTGGGGAACGAGCGGTGGCCAACGATAGGCGAGCCACCTCCGGTTCGGCAGACAGCAGAAGCCGAGAGCTGCGCCCTGGGCTCCTGAGCTCAATCTCCACACGCAGCGGAGCGGGACTGCCGATTTTCTGGACCACTGCGCCCGAGAGTGTCTCGCGCAACGCGGCGGTGATGATGGCGAGCTCGGCCGGGCGCAGCGACACGGATGGGGCTTCTGGCGAGGAAAAGAAAACGGCCCGGGCCTTGTTACGGGCCCCGGGCCGTCTCATCCATCCCGAGCGAGACGGAGGCGGGCCGCTACTTCCTCGACCTCCGCGTCGTCTTCTTCTTCGTCTTCCGGGCGGCGGGCTTCTTTTTTGCGGTCTTCCTCTTTTTTGCTGCCATCGCGTCCCTCCGGTTGAAATGCAACGTGTGATGCTAGTGACGGTCTTGCGACGTGTCAACGAACGGCGCATCCACGCTAGGGTCTCACGCAATCCGAGAATGCGCGCCAGCGAGCTCATCTTTCCACCTGACTTCGTCTTCGGCGTTGCCACGGCCGCCTATCAGGTGGAAGGCAACATCGAGAATGACTGGAGCCACTGGGAACGCTCGCAACAGCTGAAGCACTGCGCAGGCGCCGGCGTCGACCATTGGAACCGCTACGAGGACGACTACCGGCTCGCACGCGAGGTGGGCGCCGGAGCCTTCCGCATCAGCCTGGAGTGGGCACGCATCGAGCCGGAGCGCGGCCGCTTCGACGAGCAGGCGCTGGACGCCTACCGCACCAGGCTCCTCGCGATGCGCGCTGCCGGCCTCAGCCCAGTGGTGACACTCCACCACTTCACGCATCCGAAGTGGTTTCACTCCGAAACGCCGTGGCACCGCCCAGAGAGCGTGACCGCTTTTCGCGCCTACGCCCGGGCCTGCACCTCGGTGCTGCGCGGACTGGACGCGTTGGTGCTCAGCTTCAACGAGCCGGTGGTGCTGATGCTCGGCGGCTACGTGCGGGGCGTGATTCCCCCTGGAATTGCCGACCCGAACCTGGCTCTGCCGGCATTGGCCAACATGGCGCGCGCCCACGTCGCCGCACGCGAGGAGCTACACCACGCCCTTGGCCCGGTGCCGGTGGGCACCAGCCAAAACATGCTCGCCTTCGCGGCGGACCGGAGCTGGCACCCCTTGGACCATGCGCTGGTTCGGCTCACCGACGCCGCCTACAACCACGCCTTCCTGGAGGCGCTGTGCACCGGAACGCTGCGGGTGCGGATGCCGGGGCTCTTTAGCACCCACACAGAAATCGCCAATGGCCGCAACTCGCTCGACTTCGTGGGGGTGAACTACTACAGCCGCGCGCACCTTCGCTTCGTACCGAGGAAGCCCTTCTTCGAGTTTCACTACCGAGATTCGCTCCGGCGAGGCCTGACCGATATCGGCTGGGAGCAGTACCCAGAGGGCTTCGGACAGACGCTCCAGGCGGTGCGTCGCTACGGCCTGCCCATCTGGGTGACGGAGAATGGCATCGACGACCGCCGCGGTGACCGCCGCTCGGCCTTCCTCTACGCCCACTGGCGAGCTCTCCTCGAGGCGCACGCCTCCGGCGCGGACATACGCGGTTACCTGTACTGGTCGCTGCTCGACAACTTTGAATGGCTCGAGGGCTGGGGTCCGCGCTTCGGGCTGTACCACGTCGACTTTGCCACGCTGCAGAGGACACGCACCGCCGCCTGTGACTACTTTCGAGACACTGCCCAAAGCCGCGTCCTGCGGCCTCCGCCGCCACACTCGAGTCCGGAGCGGGAGGTGACGTCCCGCGAAGCCGCACGGACGCCGGGGACGGCGACGGGTTAGCAGTCTCAAACCCGCGGCGCCCCACCCTCCCTGCTTTTTTCGAGGACGTCGGCCAGCTGACACAGGCCCCCAAGGTGTGCTGACGCCTTGGGCCGGCGCCTGGCCGGAGGGCGAGGGTGCGGCAAAGTGCCGCGCCCCTCCCAGGAGGGGGGTGGGTTACGGTACAAGCGTCTGTCGTGAGGGGCATGACCGGGGCCAAGGCTTGGGTTTTGGGCACGGCGCTGGCGAGCGCTTGCCTGCCGGCCGTGGCCGTCGCTGCAGACGGAGGCACGAGCCCGTCGGACCCAGGGCTCGACTTGGGGCTCGAGCAACGCACGTCGCGGGCGCCCAGCGGAGCCTGGGACTGGGCGGTGGACGGCAGCGCCGTCCTTCCGGTAGTGGACGTCGCCTCCCAGTTTCGCCTGGGAGTTCGGCTCACTGATGCGGGCCGCATTGAGCACCTGACAGCGCGCTGGGGGCTTGGGCCCAATGACCTGACTGCGGCGCAGGCTCTCTTCTGGAATGGGCGCATGGACCGCGGTCCCAACAACCAGGTGGCGCTCACCTTCGCCGGAGGCATCCGCCTCGACGCGCTCGCGGATAGCCTCGGCCTGCCACGGACGTCCTGGGTGGAGCTCGGGCTGCAGAGCCGCACCTTGGCGGCGGATGCCTCGGGCCGAACGCGCGTCTCTGCGACGCTGGTGCTGTCGCTGGACTTCGACGTCCTGGCCAACGGGCCGGAGAGCCGTGCCCAGAGGTCGGCCTCCAGCTTCCGTATCCGCGCCAGTGCCGCGCTCGGAAACGACCCGGGCTGCAACCTCGGGACACCCACCCTGCTCTTCAGCGGTCGCTGCCTGACGGTGGCTCTGGCGCTTGAGTTTTAGCCAGCCGCCGCGGGGCAAGCGGCCTCAGCCGAGGGCCGCCCGGTAGTCGACTTCCTGCTCTTCCTCCGCGGCCACATCCCCCAAGGCCTCTAGGAAGAAACGCTGCACGACGCGTTGGACGTCGGCCAGCTGGGCCAGCTGGTTCACTTCGGAGCGAAAGGCCGCCGCGCCGCGCAGGCCGTGGGAGTACCAGCCGAGGTGTTTTCGAAAGCTGCGCACGGCGGCCAACGGCTCGCCCACGAATTCGACGTGCGCCGCAAGATGGTCCAGCACCACGTCCCGGCGCTCGGCTGCGCTGGGGGCTGGGCCTCCCAGCAGCTCGCGAAAAATCCACGGGTTGCCGAGGGCGCCCCGACCAATCATCACCAAGTCACAACCGGTGCTCTCCAGCATCCGGCGCGCATCGCCCGGCGTCTTCACATCCCCGTTACCGACGATGGCCATCCGTCGGCGGTGCCGGACCAGGTCTGTGATGACGCTCCAATCCGCCGCTCCGGCATAGCCTTGGGCGCGGGTGCGCGGGTGGACGGCCAGGGCAATGCACCCGGCGTCCTCCAGGGTTTCAGCCATCTCCAGGTAGTTGCGGTGGTGGGCGTCCCAGCCGCTCCGAATTTTCGCGCTTACCGGAAGCCCGGTGGCCGCGTGGATGGCGCGGACGATGGCCGCGGCGCGCGCGGGGTCGCAGAGCAGAGCGGAGCCCGCCCCGTTCCGCGTCACCTTCTTCACCGGGCACCCCATGTTGATGTCGATGACCTCCGCCCCCCACTGCTTGCCCACCGCCGCGGCCCGCGCCATGGCCTCCGGCTCGCCGCCGAAGACTTGCAGTGAGTAAGGGTGTTCCACCTTTGCGTCGTGGCGGAGGTAGCGCAACGTGCGAGCGCTGGCGCGGAGCAACCCTTGCGCGCTCACCAATTCGGTGGTGCAGAGCGCCGCGCCCAGGCGGAAGGCCAGCACACGGAAGGGCTCCTCGCTGACTCCCGCCATCGGAGCCAGCACGTAGGGGTGAGGCAGAAGGTAAGGGCCATAGGTGACGGACATGGCGCGGGGCGGACTGCCTACCACGGAGGCTTGGTTCCGACAGGCGCCTTGGCCCCCAAAGGGTAGAGTGCCTCCATGCTCCGCTTTCGGCTCGGCCCGATTCCGGTGGAGGTGCACCCGAGTCACCTGCTCATTGCAGCCGCCTTCGGGCTGGGCAGCCTCGGCCAGGCGGCCAGCGACCCCACCACCTGGCCTGGTCGGGCGCTCGCGGACGGTGACGGACTGGCCCATGCCGGCACGCAGCTCGCGGTGGTGGCCCTCTGGGTGGCCATCGTCTTTGTGTCGGTGCTGGTTCACGAACTCGGCCACGCACTGGTGTCGCTGGCCTTTCACTACCACCCCAGCATCCAGCTGGTGGCCCTGGGGGGCCTCACCAGCCCCAACGCCCCAGGCCCCATCCCCTGGCACCGGGAAGTGTTGCTGACGCTGGCCGGACCGCTTCTGGGGGCAAGCTTCGGCGTCTTGTGTTACCTCGGCATCGGAAGGGTGAGCGCAGTCTCGGACGTCGCCGCCTACGCGCTGGAACGCGCTGCCCTGGCGAATTTCCTTTGGGCGGCGTTCAACCTCTTGCCGGTGCTGCCGCTCGACGGGGGACGCATCGCGGCCGCCGTGCTGACGCGGGCTTTCGGCAAGGCCGGTTTCGCCGCGGCCCAGGTGCTGGCCATTGGCGTCTGCGCCGTCGTCATCTCCTGGCAGTGGCGCCGAGGCCTGTTGGTCACATTCCTCTTTGCCCTCTTCGCCCTGCAGGCGCTTCGTGTCCTGGGGGCGTTGCTGCGCGGCGAGGAGTCCGTGCCTCATCCGCAGGAGCTCCAGCAGCTGGAGGCGCTTTACCGGGCCGGACAACTCCAACCGGCCCGGGAGCGTGCCGAGGCGCTGCTCAGTGGCACACCGAGTCCAGCGCTTCGCTCACGGGCCCACCACCTCCTCGGGTGGATAGCGCTCAAGCAGGGGGAGGGCCGCCGGGCCCTGGACCACTTCAGTCAGGTGCAGGGCCGGGGGGTGGAGAAGCATGCGCTGGCGGCGGCCTTCAGTCTGGTGGGGGACGACACCCGGGCGTTGCCCCTCTGGCAGCAAGCGTACGAGGCGTCGCGAGACCCCACCATTCTGCATGAGTGGGCGGGCGCCCTGTTGCGCGCCGGGGAGGCGGAGCGGGCCGCTCGGCTTCCCGGTGTGGACCTGGGCAAAGCCTACGCCTGCGCCGAGCGCGTGGCTTTTCTTCGGGGAAACTACACTCGGGCCGCCGAGTTGGGGCTGGCCGCGCTCGACCGGCACCCCTCGGCCGAAGCGGCCTATGACGTGGCCTGCGCCCTGGCGCGGGCTGGCGAGCTGGACCGCGCCGTCCTCGTCTTGGAACGGGCGCGGGACCTCGGGTTTTCCGACGTCGCCTATGCGCGCACTGACTCCGACCTAGCCGCCCTCCATGGGCATCCTGGCTTTGAGCGCTGGCTGGAGGCGCTCGGAAAATCCGCGTCGGCCTGACAGTGGCCTGACAGCCGGCCGATAGATGGAAGGGTACCGGACTCTTCTCCGGCTCCCACTCCCGGCCCATGACATCCACCGACATCCTGCCTTCCGTTCCCCACGACGAGCGCATCAAGTGGGTCACGTCGCTGCCCTTTTTCGGCGTGCACGTGATGGCGCTCTTCGCTTTCGTGGTGCCCTTCCAGTGGCACTACGTCGCGGTCTGCGTCGGACTCTATTATTTCCGGATGTGGGCACTGACCACCGGGTACCACCGCTACTTCAGCCACCGAAGCTTCAAGACGAGCCGGGCCTTCCAGTTCGTCCTCGCCTTCTGCGCCTGCCTGTGCACGCAGAAGGGGCCGCTGTGGTGGGCCGCGCATCACCGTCATCACCACCGGTACTCGGACCAGGAGCAGGACGTCCACTCGCCGCTCCAGCGGGGCTTCTGGTGGAGCCACGTCGGATGGATTCTCTGCGACCGGTACGTCGAGACGCGCTACGACGGCATCAAGGATTTTTCCAAGTACCCCGAGCTGCGCTGGCTGAACCGCTATTACCTGGTGCCGCCGGTGATGCTCGCCGTGGCACTCTTCTTCATCGGCGGCTTTCCCCTGTTGGTTTGGGGCTTCTTCGTCAGCACCACGCTGCTCTGGCACGGCACCTTCACCATCAACTCGCTCAGCCACGTCTTCGGGCGCCGTCGCTTCAAGACGACGGACACCAGCCGAAACAACTGGCTTTTGGCCCTCATCACCTGCGGCGAGGGCTGGCACAACAACCACCACTACCACCAGAACACCGCCAACCAGGGCTGGTTCTGGTGGGAGTTCGACCCCAGCTTCTACGTGCTGCGCGCCCTGTCCTGGGTTGGCCTGGTGTCTGACTTGCGCACCCCACCCCATGCCGTGAAGTACGCCTACCTCCGCTACACCGAGGAGGAGCGGGCCGAGCTACGGCGAACGCCGGCCCTCTTCGGCAAGGGCCGGCGCGCCGTGGTGCAGGCCGCCCGACGGGCGGTCCAGCGCGCCTCGGAGCTACAGCTGTCAGCGCCCTCCGCGGCGCCCGTCCTGCGTCGCTAGCCGGCATCCCTAGGCGACACACCCCCAAGGCAGCGGCCACGCCCGGCCTCTGGCAGGGGTCCCCCATGACTTCAGAACCACGTTTGCGGGTTTGCCTCGTGCTACATGCCACTTCCGGTGAAACCCGGGACCCCCGTGCGGCGTACCGGTACCGAGGCCCATGCCCCGGAGCCGGACGAGATGCTGATGGAGCGCTTCCTCGGCGGCGATTCCGCCGCCTTTGACGCGCTGTTTGCACGCCATGCGGCGCGGGTGCACGCCTACCTGCGGCGGATGGTAGGGACCACCACCGCCGATGACCTCACGCAGACCACCTTCCTCTCGGTAGTGCGCTCCCGGGGCCGCTTTCAGCGCGGCGCGCGGTTTCGCCCCTGGCTTTACGCCATCGCCAGCAACGCCGCCCGGGACCACGTCCGCCGGGCGCGCTTCGAGCAACCCACCGACGATGGAGAAACGCCCGAGCAAGTTGGACACACTCCATTTCCGGACCCGCTGCTGGAGCGGGCCGTCCAAACGGCGCTGGCCCAGCTGCCGCCTCAGCAGCGGGAGGCCATTCTCCTGCACCGCTTCGAGGGCTTCTCCTTCGGGGAAATTGCCGAGA
Organism: Myxococcaceae bacterium; assembly: GCA_052143535.1. Taxonomy (GTDB): domain Bacteria; phylum Myxococcota; class Myxococcia; order Myxococcales; family Myxococcaceae; genus JADGRA01. The sequence goes on from JBKQSS010000077.1 coordinate 8,618, forward strand.
CGCTCGGCCTCACCGAATCCGCGGTGAAGGTACGAGCCCACCGCGGCTACGTCCGGCTGCGGGGCCTCCTAGCCCACTTGGGGGAGGGCACGTGACGCCGCATGAGAGGCTGGTCGAGCACCTGGCCACCGGGGCGGTGGACGCCGAGGACCGCGCTCACGGCACTCGCTGTCCGGCCTGTAGCGTCCTGGTGGCCGACGGAGCCGAGGACGTCCTGCCCCCCGGCGTCGAGACGGCTTGGCTGTCCGTCGCGCACCGAGAGCTCGCCCTTCCGGTGTCTCCCTGGTGGCGGCGCGCCGCGGCCCTCGCCGCGGCCAACGTCGTCCTGGCAACCACCGGGGCGGCCTTCCTGGTGCCTTCCAACTGGGGCGTTTCCACCACACCGCGCTGGCTGTTTCTCGCCGCCGTCGCGCTGTTGGGCGCTGTGGCCGTGGCCGGCGTCTTTCTCACCCTCGCTCCGCGCCGCAGCTCGCCGAGAGGCGGGCTTGCCCTCGCTCTGCTCGCGCCGGTGGCAGTGCTTCTGGCCGCGGATGGCCAGGCGGCGGACCGGCCCTTTCTGGCCGGGGCCGGTTGTCTGTGGACGGTGCTGGCGCTGGCGGCCCTTCCACTCGCCGCCGGCAGCTGGCTCCTCACCCGTTCGGCCTACAACCCGGCGCGGGCGCTGGCGATGGGACTGGCCAGCGCCGGGGTGGGGCTCCTCGTCTTGCAACTCACCTGCGAGGACGGTTCGAGTCCCCACCTCTTGGTGTTTCACCTCTTGCCCTGGGCGGCACTGGGAGCCCTTGCCGTCCTCATCCGGCGGGCGCTACCGACGTGGAGCTACGCGCCGTGAGGCGCTGGCTGGCGGGCATGCTGTTTTTGGCCTCTTTCGGGGCGCGCGGGGCGGAGCGCGCTCCGGTGCTGCTGGAGCTCTTCACCTCAGAGGGCTGCTCCAGCTGTCCGCCGGCCGACGAGGCGCTGTCGAGCTTGGCACGCGAGCAGCCGGTGTCGGGTGCACAAATCATCCCCCTCGAGCTCCACGTCGACTACTGGAATTCGCTTGGTTGGGCGGACCCCTTCTCGCTGCCCGAGGCGACGGCGCGCCAGGAGCACTACGCCGCGGCCGGCACGGGTGCCTCTGACTCGCAACTCTTCACCCCGCAAATGGTGGTGGATGGAACGCGCTCCTTCGTCGGCAATGCCGAGCTCGCCCGCGCTGCCGTCGCCCAAGCGGTGGCGCGTCCCAAGCGGCGGGTCCATGCCGCCCTCCGGGCCGTCCCGGGAGGCGTGGACGTCGAGCTGCAGGTAGGCCCTGGGGAAGACAAGCCGGCCGCCCTGTGGGTAGTCCTCACCGAGTCCGGGCTCTCCTCGCGCGTGACGCGGGGGGAAAACCGAGGACGCACTCTCTTTCACGCGCCGGTGGTGCGCTCCTTGGAGCAGGTGGCGGTGGTGCCCGGCGGCGGTTGGACCGGGACGGTGCGGCTGTCCCTGGCCCAGGCCTGGCGGCGGGAAGCCCTGAGCGTCGTGGCCTTTGCCCAGGAGCGCGCCAGCGGGCGGGTGGTGGGGATTACCACCGCGGCCGTGCCGGGCGGCGCCTCGGCCTCCTCACACTAGCGGCCGCTCAGGCCTCGGCAGCCCTCTATGGGGGGCGTGCGCCGATGCAAGCGCATTGCGGTAGGCCCCTGGATGCATTAGCCGTTTCGCTTGGACACGGCCCTAGAGCGTTTTCGCCTCGCCTCCCTTCGCGCGAGCTTCCGCCACACCCGGGCGACGGTGGCGCTGGTGTGGCAGTCCTCTCCGAGGCTCACCGTCCTGCTTGGTGGGTTGACGCTGCTCGGCGCTGGCGTTCCCCTGGCCGTGGCCTGGGTAGGAAAGGCCATTGTCGACGCTGCGGTGGCGCACCATCGCGAGGCGACGCTGCGCTGGGTGGCGGTGGAACTCGGCCTGGTGGTGGCCCAGGCGGCGGTGATTCGGGCTCTGGGCCTGGTGCGGGGGCTGCTCGGAGCGCGGCTGGGCCTGGACATCAACGTTCGGATTTTGGAGAAGGCGCTCACCCTCGAGCTTCGCCACTTCGAGGACCCGGACTTCTACGACCGGCTGACGCGCGCCCGGCGAGAGGCCTCGGTGCGTCCCATCTCGGTGGTGACGGAGAGCTTCCAACTCGTCCAAAACATCCTCACCTTGTTGGGCTACGCGGGGTTGCTTTTGTCCTTTTCCCCCTGGGCGGTGCTGGGACTTCTGTTGGCAGCCCTGCCGGCGACGTTTGCCGAAATGCGCTTCAGCCAGCAGGCCTTTCGGCTGCGCAACTGGCGTTCTCCAGACAGTCGCCGCCTGTTGTACCTCGAGTACGTCCTGGCCAATGACGACCACGCCAAAGAGGTGAAGCTCTTTGGGCTGGGGCCGATGTTGCTGCAGCGCTACCGCAGCCTTGGGGAGCTGTTTTACCGAGAGGACCGCCAGCTGTCGCTGCGCCGAGCTGTCTGGAGCTACGCCTTAAGCCTGGTGGGGACGCTGACGTTTTACGGTTGCTACGCGGTGGTGGCCGTGGCCGCGGCCACCGGGAGGCTGACGCTGGGCCTGATGACGCTTTACGTGGTGGCCTTCCGCCAGGGGCAGCAGGCCTTTCAAAGCATTCTCACCGCCCTCGGCGGCATGTACGAGGACAACCTCTACATGTCCAATCTCTTCGAGTACCTGGCCATCCCCACCGGCCGCCCGGCGCCGGCGCTGGTTGCCGCCTCGGTGGGAATGGAAGAGGGCATTCGCTTCGAGGACGTGGGTTTCCGTTACCCCGACGCGGAGGGGTGGGCGCTGCGGCACGTGAGCCTCTTCATCCCCCGGGGACAGAGCCTCGCGCTGGTAGGGCAAAATGGCGCCGGGAAGACGACGTTCATCAAACTGCTGACGCGTCTGTACGCCCCCACCGAGGGCCGCATCCTCCTGGACGGGGTGGACCTGGCGGCTTGGGACGAAACCGTCCTGCGCCGCCGTCTCGGCGTCATCTTCCAGGACTTCAACCAGTACCAATTCCGCTTCCGGGAGAATGTCGGCGTCGGCAGCGTGGAGCATCTCGAGGACACGGAGCGCGTGCAGCGCGCGGTGCAGGAGGGCGGCGCCACCGAGCTATTGTCGAGCCTCAGCGAGGGCCTGGAGACGCCCCTCGGTCGCTGGTTCAAGGACGGCACCGAGCTCTCCGGTGGGCAATGGCAGAAGGTGGCTCTGGCGCGGGCCTTCATGCGCGAGGAGGCAGACATCCTCGTGCTCGATGAGCCCACCGCGGCGCTCGACGCGGAGGCCGAGCACGCCATTTTCCAGCGCTTTCGCGAGCTGGCGCGCGGGCGCACCACACTGCTCATCTCGCACCGCTTTTCCACGGTGCGGATGGCCGACCGCATTGTCGTCATCGAGCATGGCCAGTTGGTGGAGCAGGGGACGCACGCCGAGTTGATGGCGTTGGGCGGCCGCTACGCCCACCTCTTCACCCTCCAAGCGAAGGGCTACCAGTAGCGGCCGCTCCCGTGCCGCCGGGAGGGCCGCCCCCGCTCGAGGCAGCAAAGCGGGGCCCTGGTGCGGAAGCGGACCGGCTTCTCTATGCTTCGGCGCGTTGCGGTACGCACCCGCCGTTCGAGGGAGCTTCAAGATGGACGCACCCAAGTGGCCTGACGTGGAAACGCCTTCTGGCAATGCCCTGGACACGTTTCAGCCGGGGGTGCCGGCCCGCGACAGCCCGATGGCCCTGGTCAGTCTGGCCAGTGGCATTCTGTGCTGGGTTCTGTTGCCCATTGTGGGAGCAGTGGTGGCGGTGGTGACGGGGGTGAGCGCTCGACGCGAGATAAGCGCCGCCCGCGGAGCCATCGGGGGTTGGAGCATGGCCACCGTCGGGCTGTGGCTCGGGGCAGTGCACCTCGCGCTGGTGGCGTTGGGCATTCTTCTGGTGGTCGGCCTCATCCTGGCCGGTGTCGGTTTCGCCTGGTTCAACCACTGACGTCGCCCGGACGGCCTCCCCTTTGCCGCAGGTGAGGGGCCAGCGGGCGCTGACCCAGGCCGTGCTGGGCGACCCGGGGCCCGGGGGCCCCAAGCCCCCAATATTGCTGGCCGCGCGGGCCGGCGCGGGGCTTGCTCTGCCTGAACGACAGAGGCTTCTGTCGCCCGAATGGCCGCCCACCTGCTCTGCTCCGAGTGCCGTACCGCCAACCGGGCCGGACTGCTGTTTTGCGTCGTCTGCGGCCGGCGTCTGGCGCGAGGCGCCTTTCCGCCGGACCGCATTACCGCCCTGGCCTGGCCCGGGCCCGAGGTGCGCGAGGTGTCGCCCCCGGTGCGGCCGAGTGCGCTCGCCTGGGCCAGTCTCATCGCTGCCCTCCTCGGCTGGTCGCTGATGCCGTTGCTCGGCGCGGCGCTGGCCGTCCTGCTGGCCCTGCGTGCCCTGGAGCAGACCCGCACGGGCAGCAGTCCCGAGGGCGGCAGCACGGTGCTTCGGCTGGCCCTGTGGCTTGGCGGGGCGCAGCTGGTGCTGGCCTTGGTGGCGGGAGCCGCCATGGGGGCCGTGGCGCTCAGCGCCCTGTGGCGCGCTGGGTGAGGGCTCCTCCAGGGGGCCCCACTGGCAAAGTGGGCCAGAAAGGGACTTCCCCGGGGACCCCGCGTGGGTATCCTGCACACAGGCAGCCACGAGAGGAGCCAATTGCTTCACCTTCCGGACGTTTGCCGCTGGGGGCCCGGGGCTGGGGCCGGCCTTAGGGGTGTAGACTTCGGCGGCGCTTGAGCGTCTCCCAGACGTCCACCTGGTTCGGCCGCTACCGGCTCACCTCCCGGATCGCCACCGGGGGGATGGCCGAGGTGTACCTCGGCCGGATGCTCTTGCCCGACGGCCGCTTTGGGCCGGCCATGGCGGTGAAGCGTCTGCTTCCTCACCTCATTGCGGACCCGGCCATCGTCCGGATGTTCCTCAACGAGGCGGACATTACCCGTCAAATCGAGCACCCCAATGTGGTGCGCATTCTCGACTTGGGTCAGGTGCACGGCGAGCCCTTCATCGCCATGGAGTTGCTCGAAGGCCATAGCTTCGCCGAGCTCCGGCAGCAGGCGGCGCACGGCGGGCTGCGTGTGCCGCTCGGCATCACCTTGCGCGTGCTGACCGAAGCCTGCCGCGGGCTGGACGCCGCCCACCGCGCGGTGGACGCCAAGGGACGCGAGCTGCGCATCGTCCACCGCGACTTCACCCCGGACAACATCCACGTCGGCGTCAACGGCGAGGTGAAAGTCATCGACTTCGGCATCGCCAAGTCCTCCCGCATCGGCGGGGGCACCGAGCCCGGCACACTGAAAGGGAAATTCTTCTACATGTCCCCGGAGATGATTGCCGGGCAGCCCGTGGACCACCGGGCAGACCTTTTTGCCGCCGGCGTCATGCTGTACGAGCAGCTCTGCGGCCGCCGGCCCTTCACCGGGCTGAATACCGAAGAGGTGCTCAACCGCATCTCGGAGGGCAAGCCGAAGCGTCCCACCGAATTCGACCCGTCGGTGCCACCGCAGCTCGAGCTGGTGTGCCTCACCGCCCTCTCCAAGGACCCGGCACAGCGCTTTCCCAGCCTCCAGGAGCTCATCCGCGCCATCGAGGAGGTGGGTGGCCCGGCGCGGGTGGCAAGCGGAGAGGAAGTCTCCGGTTACGTGACCACCATTTTCCCTGCGGAGAAGGACCCCAAGCGCATCGCGCTCCGGCGAGCGCGCCTGGCCGACCCCAGCACCCCCGGTCGTAGAGACGAGCTCCCGCTCGACTTGCTGCCTCCGCTCGAGGACAGCCAGCCGCCGCGCAAGGTAGCGCCACAACGGAGGGGGCCGCCGCTGGGGGCCCGCGTGGGCCGCGCGCTAGTCGGGGCGCTCCGCCGCCTCTTCACCCCCCAGGTGCTCGGGCCGCTGGTGCTGGTGGCGATGGTGTTGGGCGCAGCCGGCTACTGGGTGCTGCGCCCCAAGACGACACCGGCCGAGCGTCTGGACAAAGCGGAGTCCCGGGGAGACCCGGCCGAGCGGATGCGCGAGTTGGTCGCGGTCGCACAGGACCCGACGTCCAGTGTGGACCAGCTGCGCCACGCCGGCGAGCTGGCGCTCACCCTGCCGGACCACGAGACCGCCCTGGAGGTGGTGCAGTCCTTCGTCCACCGCTTCCCGGCCACCGAAGAGGCCTACCTGCAAGAGAGCAGTGCCCTCATCGCCCTGCGGATGGGAAAGCGGGCGGATGCCTCGCTCGACAAGGCCACCGAGCTCGCTCCCCAGGACCCGCGGCCCGATTTGCTTCGGGCCGACCTCCGGCAGCTCCAAGGGGACGCGCCCGCCACGCTGGAGGCGCTCAACGTCGCCGCACGCAAAGCCCCGCAGGACCGCGACGTGGCGTTACGCCGGGGGGAGCTCCTCAGCCAGCTCGGGCGCCTGGACGAAGCGGCCCAGGTGCTCAACGGCGTGCTCAAGAAGCGTTTTCACCCGGCTGCAGCCGCAGAGCTCGGCTTCGTGCGGCTGCGACAAAACCAACCGCAGGAGGCCTCTCGCCTGTTGAGGGCGGCGCTCAGCAAGGACCCGCAGCTGGCCATCGCCTACTATTACTTGGGAGCCACCCTGGCGCAGGCAGGCGACTGGGCAGGCGCCGAGCGCTCCTACCGAGAGGCGGACCGCCTGGACCCGGCCGATGCCCGACCGCTGGCAGCACTCTGCATTGTTCAGGCCCAAGCCGGAAAGACGGCTGAGCGCGAAGCCATCCAGAGGGACCTGGTGACGCGCTTCCCGGAGCAAGCGCCGCGCCTCATTGCCGAGTGCCACCCGTGAGAGACAACGTATGGCCCTTCAGTCGCCCGCCGCGGCGCGGAGCCGCTCGGCGAGCAGGCGGTGGAAGTGGTGCACCGCCATCTCGCGACGCACGCTGAAGCGGCCGGTGTCGTAGGACCGGCTGCCCAGCCCCTGTTGGACGTCCTCGCACACCCCCACGTCCTCGAGCTGGATGCGGTGACCGACGTCGATACTCTGGTGCGCGAAGCGGCGGTCCGCCTCGGACGCGGTGCGGGCGAAGTAGAAGTCGATGACCACCTCGCACCGGTCCGGTCCGAGCGGGAGGACGAGGTTGGTGTCCATCACCCCGTCGTAGAGGTTGACCATGAAATTCGGGTACGCCCAGCCATAGTGCGCCATGGCCCCTTTGCGTACCGACCCGGCCGAGGCGTCAGAGGTTTCGCGCTCCGGCGGTCGAAGCGGGCTGGTCTGGAGGCTCGTCTCGGCGAAGCATTCGGTCCGGTACTGGAGGTACTGGAGCACGCCAGCCAGCGCCGGATGCACGGTGTTGACGTGGTAGCCGCCGTCTAAGTAGTTGTCGACAAAGACTTTCCAGTTGCACCCGAGCTCATACTTCCGGCGCTCGAAGAAGACGAGGTCAGCAAGCGGGCCCATCCGGTCCGGCAGAGGCGCGAGCGCACTGGCCAGTTGTCCCGGAGCGCGGCCTGCATGGACAAACACCATCGGGCCCCAGCTGCCCACCGCCAGCGGCGTGAGCCCCTGCTCCTGCTTTTGGAAGTCGAGCACGCCTTCGAATTCCGGTGTGCCCACCAGCCTGCCCGCCAAGTCATAGGTCCAGCCGTGGTAGCGACAGCGGAGCTTCCGCGCGGTGCCCTCCGCCTCCGCCATCACCCGGGCCGCGCGATGGCGGCAGACGTTGAAGAAGGCGCGCAGCTCGTGCTGCTCGTCGCGCACCAGCAGGATGGGCTCGCCGGCGATGGTGGTGGTGACAAAGGAGCCGGGCGCGGCGAGCTGGTCGGCCCGGGCCGCCAGCTGCCAGCTGTCCCCGAAGACGGCGCGCCGCTCTGCCGCCTCCACCTCGGGGTCCGTATACCAAAGGCCAGGAATCGTCCGGGCGCGCTCCAGCGGGAGGGCCGAGTCGAAAAGCGCCAGCTTCTCCGCCAAGGTGCGCGCCATTGGCCCACTCTTAGCGCAACGCGAAAGCCAGGTCCGCTGCAGGCCTTTGGGGCGCGCTGCGCCCAAACCACCGGGTGCCGGAGTCGCAAGGCGCACGGCCTGGCAGCACCGGTAAGGCAAATGGGGCCCAAAGCGACTGTGACAAGATGGTGCCCGGTGGGCGAGCGGACCGATGAGGAGGGCGTGGCGCACAGCCCGAGCCTGATGCGTGGCCTGAGCGCCTTGGACGGCGCGCTCATCACCATCGGCGCGACGCTGGGGACCGGGATTTTCCTCACCACCGGCGACATCGCGCGCCGTCTTCCACATGCCGGGTTGATTCTCTTGCTTTGGTTGGCCGGTGGCCTGGTGACGCTGGCCGGGGCCCTCAGCTACGCCGAGCTGGGAGCGATGTTCCCCCTCGCCGGGGGGCAGTACCAGTTCCTCAAGGAAGCCTACGGGCGCCTGTGGGGCTTCCTCTTCGGGTGGAGCTCCTTCCTGGTCATCATGACTGGCGGCATCGCCGCCATCGCGGTGGGCTTCGGTGAGTACCTGGGCGCCTTCCTTCCCTACTTCTCCACCCAGCACGTGCTGTTGACTCGATGGACGTGGAGCGTGAGCGGCGGGCAGCTGGCTGGGGCACTCGCCATCGGGTTGCTCACCGCGGTGAACGCCCTCGGCCTGAGACAGGGAGCCCTGGCGCAGAACCTGGCCACCGGCCTCAAGGTGTTGGCGCTGGTGGGCCTGGCCGGAATTGGGCTGCTCGTCGCGCCGAAGGCCCCGGTGCAGCTGCTCGCACCCCTGCCGCAGAGCAGGCTCTTCGCCGGGCTGGCGCTGGGCATGGTGGCCGTGCTCTGGACCTACGACGGCTGGTACGTGCTCACCTTCACCGCGGCCGAGTTGCGGGACCCGGCGCGGAACCTCCGGCGCGCGCTGGTGGCGGGGACGCTGGTGGTGATGGCTCTCTACTTGGCCATCAACCTGGTCTACCTGCGCGCGCTCACTCCGGAAAAAATTGGCCAGACCCCGCGCATCGCGGAGGCAGCGGCCAAGGTGCTCCTCGGCGCCACCGGCGCACGGCTGGTCAGCCTGGCCATCCTCCTGGCGAGCTTCGGATGTCTGGCCTCGAACATCCTCTGCTGCGCCCGCATCTACCTGCCGATGGCGCAAGACGGGCTCTTCTTCGGCGGACTGGCGCGCATCGACCCGCGGACCCGGGCCCCGGCGAACTCGCTCGTGGCGCAAGGAGCGTGGGGGATTGCCCTCACGCTCTCCGGCACCTACGAGCAGCTCTACACCTGCGCCGTCTTCGCTGGCGTGCTCTTCCACGCCGGCACCGGGGCGGCGGTGTTCGTCCTGCGCCGGACGCGCCCCGCGGCCCCGCGGCCGGTGCGGGCGTGGGGCTACCCTTGGGTGACCGGTCTCTTCGTGGCGGCCTGTCTGGCACTGGTGGTGTCCACGCTGGTCGGCTCGCCGCGCGAGTCGCTCTTCGGTTTGTTGCTCGTCGCCTCGGGGATGCCGGCCTACGCCTGGTGGCGGCGGGCAGCGCGGCTGGCCGGGGTTGCGAGCTCGCCCCGCGAGCGCTGAGGGCGAGCGCGACGGCCTCGGAGTTCCCTGCGCCCCGCTCGCACCCAGTGCGGACGGAGGGCTTCCCCGCGCTTTCCATCCTCGGCTTGACGGTTGCGCGCGGGCCAGCGACTGTCGCTTCGGTGGCGCCGCGAGTTCTCATGCTTCCCGGCTTCGGAGGGCGCGCCAACCAGCCGGTCCTGGTGCAGCTCGAGGACGCGCTTCGCGAACGGGGCCTTTGGGGCCTGCGCGCCGCGCTTCCGCCCGGTCGGCCCTCGCCGGGACTCGAGCGCGAGGTGGAAGTGGCCCGGACGCTGGCTCGTTCTGACGCGGCCATCCGGGCCTACGCCGGCCGTTCCTTCGGGGGTCGTGTCCTGGCCCGGCTCGCCCTAGAGACCTCGCCACGGGGGCTGGTGCTGCTCGGCTTTCCCATTCGGTCCGCAGCGAGGCAGCGTCGCCTCGAGGACGAGGCGGTGCTCGAAGGTCTCAGCTGCCCCACGCTCATTCTCCAGGGGGCCAGGGACCCGCTCGGGCCGATTCGCACCTTTCGGCGCCTGGCGGGGCGGAATGGACGCCTGGAGTTGCAGGTGATTCCCGGTGCTGGACACGACTTCGGCCGGAGCCAGGCCGCAGCAGTCGTGGTGGCAGCGGATTGGCTGGCCGCGCAGCTCGAACGCGGTTGAGCCCCGCTCGGCGAGGGGGGTGTGCTCCTGGTGGCCAGTCCGGGGTAAAGCCCCCTGAGGTGAGCCTTCGGTTCTACTCGGGGAAAACACGAGACAGGGCCAACTCGCCACAAGCGGGCGAAGCCCCTGTTGGGCCTAGACTGTCGCCGGTGAGACGCTGCCTCATCATCAATGCGGATGACTTGGGCTACGACCCGGCGGTGGACGCCGGCCTGCTCCGGGCGATGCGCAATGGCGTGGTGAGCTCCGCCACCCTGATGGTCAATACCCCGTTCAGCACAGCAGCCGCGGAGGCGGCGCACGGCCTGGCGGTTGGGCTCCACCTCAACCTCGCCCGCGGTCGCCCGGTCAGTCCGGACTTTCCAGGCGAGCTCCTGGTGAATGGGGCTTTCGCCGAGACTGGCGCGGAGGCACTCCCTGCCCGAGTGGTGGAGGCCGAGGCCCGGGCCCAGCTCAAGCGCGCCGAGCAGCTCTTAGGCTGCCGGCCGACTCACCTCGATGTGCACAAGCACCTGCACCGAACAGCGACGGTGCTCGCCGGCGCGGCCGCCGCGGCGGCGGCGTGGGGGCTGCCGGTGCGAGCCCTGGACGGGACGATGCGCGCAGCACTGCGCGCCCACGGGGTGGCCACTTCCGACGACTTCGTCGGCGAGGCGGGCGGCGAGGCCTACTGGACGTTGCCGCGGTTTTTGGCCGCGCTTGAGGGGCTTCGCCCCGGCACCACCGAGTTGATGTGCCACCCGGGCGAGCCTCCGACGCACGTCCAGTCCGGCTATGCCGCGCAGCGGCGGGTGGAGCTCGACACCTTCACCTCACCCGAGGCCCGCGCGGCGCTGGAGCGCACCGGCACGGTGCTGTTGGATTTCCGGGCCCTCCACCCGACGGCGCCCTAACCAGAGGCGGCTTCCAGGAGCCGGTAGTAGAGAATGGTAGCCTCGTAACGTCCGGTTTCGCTGCGCACGTAGTTGGGGATGCGTCCGGCCTGCAGGTAGCCTTCGCCCCGGTAGAGATGCTCGGCCACGTCCCCTTCTCGAGTGTCCAGGAAGAGCAATGTGCGGCCGTGACTGCGCGCGAGCTGCTCCACCTCGTGCAAAAGAAGGCGCCCGACGCCCTGCCGACGCGCCCTGGGGTGTACCAGCAGCTTGGTGACTTCGGCTCGGTGGCGTGCGTTGGGCTTCTGCGCGAGCTCGAGCTGGGCGGTGCCCACCAGCACGCCGTCTTTCTCGGCCAGTAGCAGCTCGCGGTGGCCGTGGGCCAGCGCCGCCTCGACGTCCGCCCAGTAGGCAGTCGCCACCTCCTCGGCAAGCGGGTGGAGAAAGCCCACCGAGGCGCCGTCGGCGACGACGTCTCGGAGGAGCTCCACCAGCACTGGGCGTTGCTCGGCCAGGCGGCGCGCGCTGCAGCGTGTGAGTTTGACTGTCATCCCCATTCACCCCGACGCAGGCTTTTCCAAGGAGGCGGCTCTGCCAGCCTCCCTCGGCGGGTTTCTTTCATACCGCCCCCCCCAAAAGGCCGCAGCAGAGTTGCGCACCCCGGCCGCCTCCTGTCAAAAGCGGGCGGGAGTGGCCATGGCTTCGACACCCGCGCGCACGCTGGAGACGTTTCCCAACCCTGCTCCGGAGCGGGACTACGAGATTGCCTTCGACGCGCCGGAATTCACCTGCCTCTGCCCGCTCACCGGCCAGCCGGACTTCGCGCGCTTCAAAATTACCTACGTCCCGGACAGGAAGTGTGTCGAGCTCAAGAGTCTGAAGCTGTACTTCTGGAGCTACCGCAACGAGGGCGCCTTTCACGAGGCCGTCACCAACCGGATTGCTGACGACCTGCTGAAGGCGCTGGAACCCCGCGCCTTGGTGGTAACGGGGGACTGGTTTGTCCGAGGCGGCATTGGCACCGTGGTGACGGTGCGTTACCCGGACGGCCGCGGCGCTACTCGCTCTTCTTGAAGAGCTCGTCGGCACGCTTCTGGCTGTCCCGCTCGATTTCCTTCGCCCGTTCCCGCACTTTGTCGAGCTGCTGTTTGGGCGCCGACACGCCGCCGGTGGCCGACTGGGTCGCACCCCCCAGGAGGTAGTAGGCAGCAAAGGCCACCACCAGCAACCCGAGCAGCAAGGAAAGGAGACGACCCATGGACGCGCCCTCGCCGGCGAGCATAGTTCCCCCAGGGCCTGGCCGCCCGGGCCGGGCCGCTTTTGCGCTCCTCACGCTCGGGGCGCTGCTGCTGATTGGGGCGCTGCTCGTCCTCGTCTCCCGTGCCCCCCTTGGGAGCCCGCCAGACGTCCCCACCGTCGTCGAGCGGATGCGGGAAGTGGCGCGGCTGGAGACGCTGGACGTCAACGTCTACAAGAAGGTGGGCTACGCGCCCGAGCCTTTGCCGACCGGCAATGTGTGGGAGGACGTCTTCCTTTGGGCCAAGTCGGCTCTGCTGCCCAGTCGCGGACGAGCGATTGTGTTTGGGACGGTGCACGTGGGGCTCGACCTCTCGCACTTGGACGCACACGCCCTCGGGCTGCGCGGCGGCACCTTGGAGGTGGTGCTTCCACCGCTGCAGACGCGCGCCGAGGTGCGGCCGGCGGAAACGGAAGTCATCCAGAGCAACCTGGACTCGTTGCAGACGGCGCAGTTGCTTGAGCTGGCGCGGGCGGCCTTCGAGCAGGAGGCGCGTGCGGACGCAGCGCTGCAGGCCCGGGCCCGCGCCTCGGCGGAGCGAGCGCTGCGGGGGCTCCTCCTCTCGCTTGGCTTTCAGAAGGTGGACTTCGTCCCGGCGCTGTCCGGGACGGGTTAGGGGAAGCCCCGGCTCGGGAAGGTGGAAACGGCTACCGGCCCGAGGCCCAGGCGCTGTACACCCTGTCCCCGCCATGACCGAGCCTGCACAGCGCACCGTTACCCTCATTCCCGGAGATGGAATTGGGCCCGAAGTGGCCGACGCTACGCTCCGCGTCCTAGAGATGCTGAAGGTGCCTCTGACGTTTGAGCGCGCAGACGCGGGGGCGGAGGTGGTGAACAAATACGGTACCAACCTGCCGCCGTCGACGGTGGATGCGGTGATGCGCTCCGGGGTGGCCCTGAAGGGCCCCACCGGCACGCTGGTGGGCACCGGTTTGGCCTCGGCCAACGTCGCGCTGCGCAAGGCGCTGGACCTTTACGCCTCGGTGCGCCCGGTGCGCTCGGTGCCCGGGTTGAAGACGCGCTACGAAAACGTGGACTTGGTGGTGATGCGAGAAAACACCGAGGACCTCTACGCCGGCCTCGAGCACATTGTGGTGCCGGGCGTGGTGGAGAGCCTCAAAATTATTACCGAGAAGGCGAGCACCCGGATTGCCCGCTACGCCTTCGAGTACGCACGGGCCAACGCCCGCAAGCGGGTGACGGCCGTCCACAAGGCCAACATCATGAAGCTGTCCGACGGCCTGTTTCTCGACTGCTGTCGGAAGGTGGCGCGGGACTTTCCCGAGATTGGGTACGAGGAAGTCATTGTCGACAACATGTGCATGCAGCTCGTCCGGAACCCGGAGCGCTTCGACGTGCTGCTGATGGAGAACCTCTACGGGGACATTCTCTCGGATTTGTGCGCGGGGCTGGTGGGCGGCCTGGGCGTCGTCGGCGGGGCCAACTTCGGCGAACGGGTGGCCGTCTTCGAGGCGGTGCACGGCACCGCGCCGGACATTGCCGGCAAAGGGCTCGCCAATCCCACGGCGCTGATGATGTCCGCCGTCCTCATGTTGCGCTCCTTGAGGCTTCCCGAAGCGGCCGAGCGCCTCGAGCGCGCGCTGCTGCGGGTGTTTTCCGAGGGCAAGGTGCGGACCCGGGACCTGGGTGGCTCGGCCGGCTGTCGCGACTTCACCGACGCCGTCATCTCCGCCCTTTAAAGGAAACGACAGCTGCCCGGCCGGAGGGCGCTTGGCGGCTGACGGAGTCGAGGCTCCCAGAAGGAACCATGCGCGACCGGGTCAAGTGGGCGCTCTCCAGTGCGACGTTGGCCATTCATCTTCTGGTCGCCAACCGCTATGACTTTTTTCGCGACGAGCTCTATTTCATCGCCTGCGGGCGCCACCCACAGTTCGGCTACGTCGACCAGCCCCCGCTGGTGCCTGTTCTGTCTGCGCTGAGCCAGGCAGCGGGCGAGCATCTCTTTCTGCTGCGTGCCCTGGCGGCGGTGGCCGCCGCGATGACGGTCTGGGTGACGGTGGCGCTCGGCCGCCTCGCCGGCGCCGGCAATTTCGGCGCCGCGCTGGCTGGGACGGCGGCGGCCGTCGCCCCGATGTACCTCGGGATGACGAGCACCCTCGGCACGTCGACATTTGAGCCCTGGCTTTGGACGCTGCTCGGCTACCTCATCGCGCGAGCACTGCTGCAGGACGAGCCGCGCTTCTTCCTTTGGGCGGGGCTGGTCATCGGGCTGGACCTGGAGGTCAAGTACGCGCTGCCGCTGTACCTGCTACCGCTGGCGGTCGGGCTGCTCAGTACCGGTCACGCCCGCGCGCTCTGGCGATGGCAGGTGCTGGCCGGCCTCGCGCTCGCGACGTTGCTCGCGCTGCCGAGCGCGCTCTGGCAGCTCAACCACGGACTTCCCTTCCTCGAGATGTTGCGCAGCCAAGCGCAGGGCAAAAACGTTGTGCTCTCTCCGGGCGCTTTTGTCCTGCGGCAAGTGCTGTCGATGAATCCTTTCTTCGCCCCGCTGTGGCTGGCCGGCGTGGTGGCGCCCTTCCTTGGCGAGCGCTTGAAAAAGCTTCGTTTCCTGAGCGTCGCCTTCCTCCTCGCCTTCGCGGCAATGCTGCTGTTGCACGCCAAGGACTACTTCGTCTCTCCCTTGTACGGCTCGATGTTTGCCATCGGCGCCGGGGCCTTGGAGTCCTGGGTACGCCGCCCGGCGCTCCGAGCCGCCTACCTGACGGCAGCTCTCGCCTTCAGCGCCCTCATCGCACCGCTGGCCATGCCGATTCTCCCGCCCGCGGTGCTGGTGCAGTACACGCGTGCCCTGCACCTCGACCCGAAGCCAACCGAGACCCTGCGCCAGAGCGAGGTGCCTCAAACCTTCGCCGACATGCTGGGCTGGCGCCAGTACGTGGAGCGCGTCACCGCCGCGGTGCGCTCGCTCTCGCCGGAGGAGCAAGCGCGCGTCGTCATTTTGGCTCGCAATTACGGTGAGGCGGGTGCGCTGGACTTCTTCGGCCGCGGGCTTCCGCCGGTGTTGAGCGGTCACAACCAATATGGCTTGTGGGGGACGCGCGGACTGCAGCCCGACGTCGTCATTGCCATCAACCGCGAGCCGGCGGAGCTGACAGACAATTGCCGCGAAGTCGTCCTGCTGGGCCGCTTCGGCGCCCCCTTCGTCATGCCCTTCGAGGATGAGGCGCCGATGAGCCTGTGCCGGGGCCTTCACCCCTCGCTTTTGGAGCTGTGGCCGCGCATTCGGTTTTACTACTGAGACGCCCCTGAGGGGCTGCTAACCCACCGAGATGCGGAGGACGCCCCGCGCGCGCAAGTAGGCCTCCACCCTCTGGCGGTGGTCCCCCTGCAAGACGAGCGCGCCCTCCTCCTCGGCGCCTCCGCAGCCCAGTGTCCGCCGTAACTCCTGCAGCCACGCCTGCCGCTCCTTCTGGGACAGGGCGAGCTGCTCCACCACCGTCACCTCCTTGCCCCGACGGCCCTTTTTCTCGAGGCGCACCACCGCCCGCGCCGGCCCCGCCCGAAGCGGCGCTGGCCGCGGTGGGGCCCCAGCCGGAAGCGCCTGGCGCAGGCTTTTGAGTCCAGCGAAGGGGGAATGGAAGGCCGCCGTGGGGACTGGCGGGACCGCGCCGGGCTTCTTCCGGCTCACCGGCGAGAGGCGGGCGGGAGGGCGGCCAGGGCGGGCGCGTCCGGGTTTCCCGCCGTCATGGCCAGCACATAGAGGAAGGGCCCGGAGGGCGGCGCCAGCCGGCCGTTGACAGTGACGGTGGGGGTGCCGCTGGGGCGGTACAGCATGGCGTAGCGGATGTCCTCGAGGAGGCGGCCGCGTGTCTCCGGACTGGCCATGCAGCTCTCCAGCGCAGGCCGGGAGACGCTGAGGGTGGAGGTCGCAATCTCGAGAATTTTCTCGCGGGTGAGCTCGTTCTGCGCCTCGAAGAGTTTGTCCCGCAGCGGCCAGAAGTCAGGCGCCTTCTCGAGACAAATGAGGGCCAGCGCCCCGTCGCAACTCACTCCCCCCGCCATTTGCTGAATGAAGGGGTTGCAGGCCCCGTCCAGAGGAAGGTTGCGCGCCTCCACCGAGAGGCTGCCCGCCGGGAGAATGCCCCGCAGGCTTTCCAGCACCTCGTTGAAGTGCTTGCAGTGGCCGCAGCGAATGTCCGTCCATTCCACCACCTTGACCGCGGCCGAGGCCTCACCGAGACGGTTGCGCTCCGGGGGAAGAGGGGCCGGCGCGGTGTTGAGCCGCCACAGGGCCAGGTTGTCGCTGAGGGCCTGGCGCTCGCCCGGGCCGGCTTGCGCGAGGTAGGCCTCGAGGCCGCCAGGGTTGGCCGTGGCATGGGCCAAGGGCGAGGGTTGGGGCACTGTCCGGCCGGGGATGAGCAGCAGAAGGTAGCCGACAATCGCCACCACCGAGGGCAGTCCGAGGGACGTCCACCACTCCCCGCCGTGGGGGAAGAGAGGGCGGGGAAGGGCCAGCGCGGCCACGGCGGCGTAAGCCAGCACCAGCCCGTAGGTGAGGAGGCAGGTGAGGCAGAGCGCGCCCGCGTGAATGCTGCCGGCGGCGAAGCCGGCGATGGCGAGCAGGCCGGCGGCTGCGGTCACCCGCGAGGCGCCCACCAAGTCCCGCACCGGCTCGGCGCGGAGTGCGCGCAGCAGCAGCCAGCCGGCGCAGGCCATGGCCGTTGCTCCCCACACCAGGCCGAGGGCGGCCACCGGCATCCCCAGGGCCTGGTGCAGGGCTTGGGCCAACGGGCTGGTCCACACCGTCTCGCAATTCACCGTGGCACTGAGGCTGCACACCACCCGGACGCCGGACTCCACCAGGTGGAGCTCGTACCACTGGTAGACGGCAAGCCCGGCTGTGGCCAGGCCGAGGAGAAGCAAGGCCATGGCCGCGCGGGCATGGTGTTTCGCCAGCGGTTTCTTGCTCATTGGGGTACCTCGGCACGCGGGAGGGCGTAGATGCTCTGTGTCGATGCACTCCCGCCTCCGTGCCTCCCCGATGACCGCCAAGCTTGCTTGTAGCTCGACTGCCAGCATGAGACCCGCGGCGTCGGGGAGGCCGGGAGGTCTTGACCGGCCACAGGGTGTTGCGCCGTGGGTAGCCGCCCAGAGCGCCTGTCAATGAGCGACCGGCCCGACCTCCCGGCACGGAGCGGTGTATCCCAAGCACGAGGAGGTTGCGTATGCGGTACTTCGTAGGGCTCGACTGGGGCGGCAGTACTCACGCCCTTTGCGTTGTGGATGAAGCTGGCAAGGTCGTGGATCGCTTCGAGGTTGTTCACTCGGCCGAGGGCCTTACCGAATTGAAACGGCGTCTCGGCCGACGAGGGGAGCCACCCGAGCTGTCGATCGCTATCGAGAGGCCGAGTGGTCTGCTCGTCGACACACTCGTGGAGTCCGGCTACGTGCTGGTGCCCATCCACCCCAATGCTGTGAAGGCTGCTCGCCCGCGGTACCGAGCGGCTCAAGGAAAGAGCGACGTTGGCGACGCCTACCTGCTCGCGGACCTGCTGCGCACTGACGGCCATCGCTTTCGAGCGCTCAAGCCCGCTTCTGACGAGCTCAAAGCGCTGCGTGCCCTCGTCCGCACCCGCGCCCTCCTGATCCGCCACAGGGTGGCGTTGGCCAATCAGCTGCGGAGCTTGCTCGAGAGCTTCTGGGCAGGTGCAGCAGACGTCTTTTTCGAAATCGACTCGCCCATTGCCTTGGCCTTCGTGCAGCGCTACCCCACGCCACATAGCGCTGCGCACTTGGGCGAAAAGCGACTCGCGTCCTTCCTCGCCCAGTACCGCTACTCCGGCCGCCGTCCCGCCGCCGAGCTGCTCTGTCACTTGCGCGCGGCACCCGTCGGCATGTGCGGCGACGCCGAAGCCGAAGCGAAGGGCGAGCTGGTTCGTGCCATTGCGGGTGCCCTGGAACGCCTTGTCGAGGAAATCAACAAGCTCACGGGACGGGTGGAGTATGCCGTCGCCAGCAGCGAGGACGGGAGAGTCTTGATGTCCTTCCCTCGCGCCGGGAAAGTCTGCGCCGCTCAAATACTCGCCGAACTCGGCGACGAGCGCGCGCGGTTCCCGTCCGAGGAGCAACTCGCCGCAGAAGCAGGCGCGGCACCGGTGACTCACGCCTCCGGCAAAAGTCGCAGCGTCAGCTTCCGCTGGGCCTGCAACAAAAACCTGCGCCAGGCCATTTCCTGCTTTGCCGACAACTCCCGCCACGCCTCCCCTTGGGCCAGCCACGTCTACGAGCAAGCCCGCGCCCGCGGCTGCCGACATCCGCACGCCATCCGCATCCTCGCCCGCGCTTGGATTCGGGTGCTCTGGCGCGCCTGGATGGACCGAAAGCCATACGACCCTGCCCTCCACACTGCCGCGCGCCTCCTCAACGCAGCCTGACGTTGACACAGGATGTCTCATGACTTTCCCGGGTTGGGCGTCATGAAGACGAGCACCCGAGCCTCGCCCGGGCCGGGGTTGTGCACGCCGTGCCGACTTCCGGCTGGGCAATGCACCGCCGCTCCCGGCGGTAGGGCCGCCTCCTCACCGTCCAACTCCACGCGGGGGGCTCCCTCCAGCCCCAGGTACACCTTGTCCGCGTCGGGGTGGGCGTGCGCTGTCTGCGCTTGGCCTGGCCTTAGGCAGTAGACGTCGAGAAAGAAGCGGGGGGTGGAGAAGACGCTGTGCTTGCGCAGCTTCTCCGCCGAGGAGTCGCGGTAGTTGGAGAGGTGGTGGAGGTTCATCTCTGCCCACCTTATATAGCCGGCTGGCCATGGAAACCCTCGCCCTACACGCACACCACGCCCGCCTCCACGCCCGCTTCGGAAGCGTCGGGGGACGTGAGGTGGTGCTGCACTATGGGGGCGCCCAGGACGGCTGGCCCACGGCCGAAGAGGCGGCCATGCGGGAGGCGGTGGCGGTGGTGGACCTCTCCGCACGCCAGGTGCTGCGCGTCACCGGGCCGGACCGCCTCTCCTTCCTGCACGGCATGCTGACGCAGGACGTACAAGGCGCGCCGCTCTTTGGGGTGCGCTATGCGGCCCTCCTCACCGCCAAGGGGGGCATGGTGGCGGACGTGCAGGTGGTGCGGCGCGAGGAGGACGTCCTGCTCCTCTTGGAGCCCGGCCTCGCGCCAGCGGCGCTAGCGCATTTGCAGCGCTACCTCATCAGCGAGGAGGCGGAGCTGGCTGAGGCGAGCGCCGAGTTTGGCCAGCTGGCGCTGGTCGGCCCGCGCGCCTGGGCCCTGGCGCGACGCCTCTTCGGCCTTCCCGGTGAAGCCCCGCCCGTCGCCGAGGCGCTGGCCGGCGGCATCGAGGGGCAGGGGGTTCTGGTGCTGCCCTCGGCGCTTCTGCTTCCGGGGGTGGACGTGCTGGTTTCAGCGGCCGGGCTGGAGACCGTCTTTACCGCGCTGCTCGACATGGGCAGCGAGGAAGGCCTTCTGCCCGGGGGCTTTGAGGCGCTGGAGGTGCTGCGGGTGGAGCGCGGGGTGCCGCGCTACGGGCTGGACATGGACGAGCGCACGCTGCCCCTGGAGGCCAACCTGGAGCGGGCCCTGCACTACCAAAAGGGCTGCTACATCGGGCAGGAAGTCATCGCCCGGGCCACCTTCCGCGGGCACGTGAATAAGCGCTTGGTGGGGCTGCTCCTTGGCGACGCCCACCCTGCCCCTCGCACCGAGCTCTTCCAAGGCGAGCGCAAGGTGGGCTTCGTCACCTCGGTGGTGCCCTCGCGGCGCCTCGGGCAGCAGGTGGCACTCGGCTACGTCCACCGGGACGCGCTCGCGCCGGGGACGGCGTTGCAGCTGGCGGGAGGAGCGGGGGGCGTCACCGTGCACGCGCTCCCCTTCATCTGAGCCTCTCAGGCCGGCCAGGGTTGATACCCGAGCCCCTTTGACCGTGCAGGCTGGCGCCTCGAGGCCACTCCGGGGTATTTGCTGAAGGAAGCGTCGGCGGGCTCGGGGGCCGAGCGCGCTGGCCTTCCCCCCACCTGGGGGACAGCGGGGGTAGCCGGGCCGGCGTCTCCTCCCCCTAACCCCCACCCACCCTCCCCTGGGACGCCGAGGAAAAGCGCGTCGCACGCCAAGGAATGTTCGCTCCTCTCTTCGCAACGGCGCTGGTGCTGACGGCTTCTTCCGACGGCCCGACGACGAGCGACGTCCCGGCGCTGCCTCCCACCGCCGTTACCCAGTTGCCGCCGGCGGCGCCAGCGGTTACCCCTCGGGCGGTGCGCATTTCCGTCGAGTTGCTGGTGGCGGGCGCCGCCGGGGTGGGCCTGGGCGCGTTGGGCGGCTACTTCGGCTGTCTGGCCTCGCAAAGCCCCAACGGCCAAAACTGCTCCACCAGCACCATCGCCGCGGTGGGGCTCACCAGCTACGGCCTCACCATCGCCGCGGTAGTGCCCCTGGCAGGAAACGCGCTCGGAGGCGACGGCGCCCTCTGGGCTTGCTGGCTCGGTGAGGCAGCGGGCCTCGGGGCCGGGCTGGGACTGGCGCAGGGCAATGCCAAGAATGCCATTTTCATCGCCGCGCCCCTCATGTTGGTGGGTGCCATTACCGGCTACGAGCTCACCGCCGGCTGGGGAGCGCCGGTACACAGCACCAGCGGAGTGCAGGCCGTGGCCCTTGCGCCCGTCCAGGCCGGGGCGGTGCTGGCGGTGGGCGGGCGCTTCTAACTTCGTTGTGGCGTTGCGCGCTTCGTTATAGAGGGCCGCCATGCCTGCCCCCCGGCGTCTCCACATTGCGTACGCCGTGGACACCTTTGACGGTGTGAAGACCGGCGGCGTCATCTCCGCCAAGCGCTTCATTTCGGTGTTGCGGCAACGCCACGACGTCACCGTCATCGCCGGCGGCCCCAGCTCGGAGGGACGGGTGGGACTGCCGCAGTTCACCATCCCGCCCTTCGGCCGCGTCATGCGGGAGATGGGGTTCATTTTCGCCTGGCCGTCGCGCTCGGTGCTGGAGCCGGTGCTGCGCCGCGCGGATGTGCTCCACATCCAGTTTCCCTTCTGGCTCGGCATCCGCGCTGGCCAGCTGGCGCGCCAGCTGGGGACGCCGGTGGTGGCGGCCTCGCACATTCAGCCGGAGAACATGTTCCACAACATCGGCATTCATTCCGAGTGGCTGGTGGACAAGACGTGGCGCTTCTTCATCTCCGCGCTGTACGGCAAGGCCAACCACCTCGTCGTCCCCACCGCCTTCGGACTGGCCGAGCTGCGGCAGCGGGGTCTCAGCGTGCCCGCCGACGTCGTCTCCAACGGTATCCCGCCGCAGTTCCACCCCGGGCCGGCCGAGCGCGAAGCGCGCTACCAGGGCCGCTTCGTGGTGCTGGCCGTCTCGCGGCTAGCCGCCGAGAAGCGCATCGACGTGCTGGTTGAGGCGGTGCGCCGCTGCCAGCATGCCGGGCGCATCCAGCTCGTCATCTGCGGGCACGGGCCGGAGGAGGAGCGACTGCGCCGGATGTCCTCGACGTTGCCACTTCCGGCCGAAATCCGCGTCGTCGAGGAGGAGAACATGCCCGGCGTCATGCGGGGGGCCGACCTGTTGGTGCACGCCTCGGTGATTGAGCTCGAGGGCATGGCCGTCCTCGAGGCGCTGGGGACTGGGCTGCCGACGCTGGTGGCCGACGCGCCGATGAGCGCCGCCAGCCGGCTGGCCATCAGTGACGAGTTTCGCTTCCCCCCGGGCGACTCGGAGGCCCTGGCCCGGCGCATCGACTACCTGGTGGAGCACCCGGAGCGGCTGGCCGCGGCCCGTGAGGGGGCCCTCGCCGCCGCTGCCGGACTCACGCTGGAGGCGTCCGTCTCCCGCATGGAGACCATCTACCAGCAGGTGGCCCGCCCGGCACGGGCTACCGAGCCGGCTGCTCTCGGCGCACCAGCCACAACGCCCCCGGTAGCGCCGTGAAGTCGGCCAGCATCGCCAACAGGAAGGCGGCCGAGGTCACCAACCCGAATTGACGCAACGGCGGGAAGCTCGAGAAGGCCAGCCCCAAAAAGCCGGCAGCGTTGATGAGGGTGGCAAACACAATCGCCCGCCCGGAAACCCTCAGCGAGTGGCGCATCGCCCCGTCGAGCCCTGCCGGGCCCTCGCCCTCATTCAGGTGGTAGAAGAAATGAATCTGGTCATTCTCGGTGGTCCCGAGCACGGTGGTGGCGATGAGGATGGTGGCCACGTTGAGGCTGCCGCCGAGGAGCCGCATTCCGAGGAAGGTGACGAGAATGGCGAAGACGGAGGGAATCATCGCCATCAGCCGCGCGGTGGCGCTGCGGAAAACCACCAGGAAGGCGGTGAAAATGAGGGCCGCGGTGAGGCTGAAACTTTCAGTCAGCGTCGGCACCAGACTGGCGCCCACCTTGGCTTGGAGAATGGACTCGCCCACCACCTGGAAGCTGGCTCCCAGGAACGCCGGGTCCCCGGCCACCGCGGTGTCCCAGGCCCGCTGCAACTCGCTTTTCAGCGCCTGGTAGTCCGCTTGCGTCTCGCCGCGCGCGAGCAGCACCGTGAGCTGGACGTTGGACAGCGTCCCCACGTCGATGAAGCCGCGCAGCTCGGGCTGGCTCAACAGCAGCTGCTCCACGTCGCCGGCCAGGCTGGCGAACGCGGCTTTGTCCTGGGGCAAGGCCTCGCTCTGTCCAGCCAGCGCCCGCCGCATGCGGAGAAAGGTGGTGGGCCCCACCACCGAGGAGACGGCGGGGAGCGCCTCCACATTGCCCGTGAAACGGTCCAGCCCGCGTAGCACCTCCGGGTCGACGGCGGCGCCGGGAGCCGTCTTCACCCAGACGCGCACCACGTTGAGTCCCGAGACGTGCTCCCGGAAAAACACCATGTCCCGGTGCAGGGCCAGGTTGGGGTCGAGGTAGTCGAGCGAGTCGACGCCCAGCTTCATGGGGGCTAGCCGCCCGGGCAAGCCGAAGAGCGCCACCAGTCCGCAGGCCGAGAGGGCCAGGGCGCCCACCACCAGGGGCCAGCGCCAGCGGAAGGTGAAGCGCGGGAGCACCTCGGCCAGCCGGTCGTAAAATTTGGTGCGCACCGGGACGGTGCGCCCAGTGGGCGTGCGCAGCACCTGCTGCAACGCCGGAAAGAGGGTGAAGGCCACCACCCAGGCAATGGCCAGCCCGGTGGCCGTCCACAGGCCCATTTCGCGGATGGGGCGAATGCTCGAGACGGCCAGCGCGGCGAAGCCCAGCACGGCGGCGACGCTGGACGCCGTCACCGGGAGAAACTTGTTCTCCAGGGCGTACAGCTGGTGCGCGTCGACGCTGACGCCCTCCGGTTGGTCCACGAAGCGGCTGTGCAGGTAAACCAGCGAAGCCAGGGCCGTCACCATGACGGTGAGGGGGACGATGGCCGAGACGACGGTGACGGAGAAGCCGAGCAGCTGGCCGGCCCCCTCGGCCAGAGCCACGGTGGCACCCAGCGCCAAGAGAATGGCCAGCATCGAGCGCACCGAGCGGTAGAGGAAGAGCGCCAGCCCCACCACCAAAAGCCCGAAGACCGGGAACCACCGGACAGTGGCCTGGCTGGACTCGCGCTCAATCCAGGACTCGACATACGGGGCGCCCACTTTGCGCACGCCCGTCACGGCAGTGCGTTCAGAGTGGGCCACCGCCGCGTCAATGGCGGCGAGCTTCGCGTCTCGCGCCTTGGGGCCTTGTTGGGGGAAGCCCACCACCAGGCCAAGGAAGTGCTCGCCCACCAGCCCCTGCTTGCGCAGCAGCGTCGTGGAGGTGGCGAAATGGCGCAGCGCCTGCAGCCCCTCGGGCGTCGGCTGGAAGTCCGGGTGGGCGCGGCGCCAGGTGTCGACGGCCGACACCACCGTCACCCCGGGCAGCTTGGCCAGCGCCGCAGCCAGAGCGTCCGCGTCGGCCACCGCCTGGGGCTGGAAAGGGTCCTCCGACTCGAGCAGCAGCAAGACGAATTGCCCCTCGGGAAAGACTTTTTGGAAGGCCTGGGTGGCCAGCCAGTCCGGGTCGTCGCGCGTGACCAGTCCGAAAATGCTGGACTGCGAGGGAATGCGGGTGGCCAACAACGCCGCGGCCGGAACGAGCAGCGCGTAGAGGAGGAGAATGGGGACGCGGAGCGCGACAACGCGGGCGAAGACGCGCTGGAGACGAGAGCGGGAAGTCACCCTGTCGGCAGGGTAGCACGGGGTACACTTGCTTCCCCATGCGCCCCGCACTCTTCGCCCTGGCTGCCACACTGCTGACTGCCCGCACGGGCGCCGCCGAGACGCCCGTCACCCTCGTCGCCTGCGCCCCGGGCTACCCCGGCAGCACCACGGAGGCCCAACCCTCCATGGACGCCTTCGCCGCGGCGTTGGCAAAGGCCGCCGGCTGGGCTCCCGGCCAGCTGGCGGCCAGCTACGTGCCCTCGGAGAAGGACGGCCTGGCCCGCTTGGGCGAGGCCCAGGTGGGCCTCGTCTCCCTTCCCTTCTACGTGAAGCACGCCGCCGCTTTGCGGCTAAACCCGCGCCTGGTGGTGCAGCAGAAGGGCCTTGGGCCGAGCGAGACGTGGACGCTGGTGGCGAAAAAGGGCCGCCTCGGCAAGCCGACGGACTTGGCCGGCTTCACGGTTTTGTCCATCGCCGGCTATGCGCCGGACTTCGTGCGGGCCGTGCTGGGGCCAAAGTGGCGGCTGCCCGCGGCCACCAAGGTGGTGGAGTCCGCGCAGGTGCTGTCGGCGCTCCGCCGGGCCGTCCAGGGAGAGGACGTGGCGGTGCTGCTGGACGGCGCCCAAGGCAATGCCCTGCCGACACTTCCCTTCGCGGCCGAGTTGGACGCGGTGGCCCACTCCTCCCCCCTGCCCGCGGCGCTGGTGACGACGGTGGGCAACCGGCTCGCGCCAGCACGCTGGGCGGCGCTCGACAAGGCGCTGTTGGCCTTGCCCCAAACGCCCGGAGGCACCGCGGCACTCGACGGCATCCGCATGGTGGGCTTTGTGCCGGCCGATGCAGCCACCCTCCAAGCGGTCCGCGCTCTCTTGGGGCCGGGCCAGTGAGGAAGGCGCGCCTTCTCCTCGGGCTGGCCCTGGCCGCGTGCGCTTCACCGTTGAAGCCGCTGCCCCCGCCGGAGGCGGGAGCAGGGACGGAGGACGCGGCCGCTCTGGCCGCGCAGTCGCGCGCGGCCACCAAAAAGGCGCAACACGAGCCGTCCGGGGACGCCCGCCGGGAGCTGGCGCAACAGGCCCTCCAGGCAGGCCAGCGCTGCCAGCAGGCGGCACCCACCTCAGCGGCGTGCGACTACGCGCTGGCCCTGGCCTTAGGCGTCCAGGCCCGCGAGCAGCCCACCACCGCCACCCAGGGGCTTCCCCTCATGGTGAAGCTTTTGCAGAAGGCCAACCAGGAGGACGCACGGCTGGACAGCGCCGGCCCGGAGCGCGTGCTGGCCCTGGTGCTGGTGCGGGCACCGGGCTGGCCCTTGGGCCCGGGCGACGTCGACGCCGGCCTGGAGGCGGCCCGCAAGGCGGTGGCCCTCTTCCCCGACTACGCCCCCAACCAGCTCGCCCTCTCCGAGGCCTTCTTGGTGGCCGGCGACGAGTCGAGCTCTCAGGTGGCAGCGCGGCGAGGCCTAGAGCTGGCGCGTTCCGCCGCTGCAGCCGGCGAGGCGGACGCCCAGGACTGGGTGCGGGATGGGGAGGGGCTGCTTTCAGGAAAGGCGCCGCGCTGAACGTCCTGGGGCGGCGCCGAGTAGTCGAGGCCCCCTTGGGAAACTGAGTGGTTTGAATTCGCAGTCCTCAAAGGGGGGCATGCAGCCGACGGGCAGCCGCGGTTCCCGGCCGGGAACGCCCGGTGCGCTTCACCTTTTGAAAAAAAATAGTGGGGCGGGTGGCGAGGCCACCCGCACACCGAGACAGCTGCAGTGGCCACGAGGATGA
>JBKQSS010000078.1:0-30278 GCA_052143535.1 Myxococcaceae bacterium
GCCGGCAATGAGCGCAACGGTCTCCTCGTCGTTCATCGCCATGCGGGCAAAAGTCTCGCGGATATCCCGTGCCGCAGCCAGCGGATCCGGCTTTCCATTCGGGCCTTCCGGATTCACATAGATCAGACCCATCTGCACGGCACCGAGCGGCTTCTGAAGATCACGGTCGCCGCTGTAGCGCTCGTCCGCCAGCCACTTGCCTTCAGGGCCCCAATTTAGCTCTTCGGGCTCCCAGACGTCCTCGCGGCCGCCGCCAAAACCAAAGGTCTTGAATCCCATCGAGTCCAAGGCAACGTTGCCGGCGAGAATCATCAAGTCAGCCCAGGAGATTTTGCGGCCGTATTTCTGCTTGATCGGCCAGAGCAGCCGGCGTGCCTTGTCGAGGTTCACGTTGTCGGGCCAGCTGTTGAGCGGTGCGAAGCGCTGCGCACCGGACCCGCCGCCGCCACGGCCATCGGCGATGCGGTATGTGCCTGCGGCGTGCCACGTCATCCGGATGAAGAACGGACCGTAGTGGCCGTAGTCGGCTGGCCACCATTCCTGGGACTGGGTCATCAGCGCATCGACGTCCTTCGCCAGGGCTTCGAAGTCGAGGCTCTTGAACGCCTTGGCGTAATCGAACCCCTCGTCCATGGGATCGGCGTGCGGGTTGTTCTGGTGGAGCACCCTCAAGTTTAACTGATTCGGCCACCAACCTTGGTTTGACGCGGCCCCAATCGAAGTGTTTCCGCCCGACATTGGGCACTTGCTTGCTGTGTTTTCTGACACGTTGCCCTCCTGAAGTTGTTTCGATGCTTGGTCGCGCTGGGTTTGAGTTACTGCTGTGGGGCGTCACTGACTTCGATCACTTGCAGGACGCTTGGGACGGTGCAGGTCTCCATTTCAGTCTTTGGCCGAAACCGGAGTTGCCGCGAGGCAATTGGGACAGCGGCCCCAGTAGACCACCTCGGCCTCATCGATTTTGTAACCCGAGTCGTCGGCAGCGGTTAGACAAGGGGTGGCACCGACCGCGCAGTCGACGTCGACCATCCGTCCGCAGGTGCGGCAGATTAGATGGTGATGGTTGTCGCCGACCCGGTCCTCGAAACGGGCAGGTGACCCGGCAGGCTGGATGCGCCGAATGAGGCCCTTGTCGGCCAAAGTCCCGAGCGCGTCGTACACCGCTTGGCGCGAGATGGCTCCGATCTCGGACCGGACGACCTCGGCGACATCGTCCGCTGTACCGTGGGGTCGGCGCGATACCGCCCGCAGCACGGCTAGGCGCTGGGCTGTGACCTGGACGCCGTGTCCGCGCAGGAGGTTTGCTTCATTGGTGCGCCGACGCAGCATAATTTCATTATGAGTCTGCTTTTAGACCGTGTCAAGAAGTGTACTCAAAACGGAGCTCGCAGGTGATGAACGGCGGTCCGATGAGCAGTGAACCTCGTCTCATGGAGCAAGCGCAGACGATCGACGACGAACAGGCCTCGGTGGACGAGGCTGTCGCGGTTCTGGTCCAGTTGCAGCGCAGCTCGGCCTGCTGTGGCGCCGACCTCTGGCCCACTGGCCTCGGTTTCGACTACTTCTTCGGCTTCATCGGGGGCGACACTAACCAGTGGCACCCCGCCATCATCGAGGGCATCAAGCCCATCGAGCCGCCCCACGACCAGAAGGACTATTTTTTCGACAACGACTTGGCCGACCACGCCATCGCGCGCATCCAAATGCTGCATGCGGTTGCGCCCGATAGGCCATGGGTGACCTATTACGCGCCAGGCACCGCACACGCGCCCCACCATGCTCCGAAGGAGTGGATCGCCAAGTTCAAGGGTCAGTTCGACCAGGGCTGGGACAGGGTGCGCGAGGAGACGGTGGCCGGGCAGAAGAAGCTCGGCATCGTTCCGCCAGACACCAAGCTTACCCCACGTTCGGAGGGGATTCCGGCCTGGGATTCGCTCGATGCTCACCACCGCAAGGTCGCGGCACACATGATGGAGGTCTATGCCGCCGCGCTCGCTCGGGGGTGCGTGAGCCTGAGACCGACATCGCTGTCACTCGCCGGCGAAGACAGTCCGCAGCGAGGGCCTCCAACGTTAGGGAGCCGTTAACCTGCGTTAGAGCGACGCCGCGCTCGCGGCGGCCGGAGACGTCTTGTCGCAGACGTCTTCGCCTGCGGGCTAGACTGGTGCCCGGTGCGCCCTCCGTCTCTCACCTTGAGGAAGACGCTCGGGTGGGGCGATGGTCTGGCGCTTGTGGTCGGGATCATGGTCGGCTCGGGGATTTTTCGGGCTCCCGGCATCGTCGCGAGCTCGATCGGGCGGCCGGCGCTCACCTTTGTCGCCTGGGCTCTGGGAGGAGCAGTGGGCCTGCTCGGCGCGCTGGTCTTCGCCGAGTTGGCCACCCGGCTCCCACACGCGGGCGGGAAGTACGTGTACGCACGGGAGAGCTTTGGGCGCCGGGCCGCGTTCGTCGTGGGCTGGGTCGAGGCGCTCGGCATCTACTGCGCCGCGGTGGCGGCCATCGCCGTGGTGTGCGGCGACTACCTGTCACGGGTCCTGGGATCGAACCCACGCACCGCCTCTGCCACCGGCGCCGGGCTCCTCGTCGCCCTGACCGCCATTCACCTGGTGGGAGTGCGCGTCGGGGCTCTCGCGCAGAACCTCATCACCGCGGCCAAGGTCCTGGCGCTGGCGGGCGTGTTGGTGGTGGCCGCCGTCGCCGGCAGCGGAGCAGGCTGGGGGGGCAGCCTCCCGGGCGCACCCACCGGCTTCGCCCTCTTCGGCGCGGTTGCCGTGGCCTTCCAGTCGGTGATCTGGACCTATTACGGCTACCCTGATGCCGCCAAGATCGCCGAGGAAATGAAGGACCCGGATCGCTCGCTGCCCCGGGTGTTTCTCGGCAGCATCGCCGCGGTGACCGCGCTATACCTCTTGCTCAACGCGGCCTTTATCCACGTCTTGCCCTTCGAGCGGATTGCCGCCTCGACGCTAGTCGCCGGTGACGCGGCCAACGCGATGTTCGGTCCGCGGGCAGGCACGGTGATGTCGGCCCTCGCGCTCCTCGTGGTGCTGGCCTCGCTCAATGGCAATCTCTTCGTCACTCCTCGAGTGGTCTTCGGGCTGTCCCGCGACGGTCTTGGGCCTCGGGTGCTATCGAGAGTGAATTCGGGCGGAACTCCGTGGACGGCGTTGCTTCTGGTCGCTCTCGTCTCGGTGGTGCTGGCCGCGACCGGAACATTCGAACGGCTGCTCTCCCTAGCCATCACCTTCATCCTGGTGATCGACGGCTTCATGGTGGTGGTCCTGTTCAAGCTCCGCGCCGAGCGGCCCGCCGCGCCGTTCCGGGTTCCCCTCTACCCGCTCGTCCCCCTTCTTTTCCTGGGCATTTATCTGCTGTTGCTCGTCGGAGCGCTGATCCAGCAGCCGGGCATCACCCTGGCGGCGCTCGCGGCGCTTGCACTGGTCGGGCTGGTGAGCTGGCTGGTGGTCGAGGAGCGCGAAGTCGCCGGCTCGGTGGATCACCCGACGGCATAGTCGTCTCCGTAATACTTGCTGGTGATCCGGGTGTGGAAATGGATCGCCTGGATCGGCTCGTACTTGGGCGGCCCGAGACCGGGCAGGACCTCCAGCATCTCGTTTTCGCAGAGGTAGATCGCCATCGGAAGGGAGACCCTCGGCCGCTGGCGCTCGGCAGCGAGCCGGGGCGGGCTCACCCGGTGAGTCGTCGAGGGGAAGATGTCGTTGGAAATGCGCTGCACGTAGTCGCCGGTGTTGAGGATGATCGACCCCCGGGGCGCCGCAAGCCGGATCCACTTCCCGTTGGCCCGGTTCAGGATCTGGAGACCCTCCACCCGGGAGGCGGGGAGGAAGGTGAAAAGGTCGACGTCCTCGTGGCCGAGCATGCGGCCGGCTCCCGAGGCCTCGTCGGCATCGCTGATCGGTGGGTAATAGTTGAGCCGCAGCCCGAAGTTGGTACGGGTCAGGGGGCGGTCGTAGAGATGCGGATCGCAATGCAGCGAACGGAGCAGGCTCTGCATCACTGGGAGGATCAATCGCTCGTGTGTCTGGCAGAGCCGGCGGAAGAGCGGCTCGAGATGGGGGCGAGGCCAGAAGTCGGCCTCGCGGTAGGACGGGTCACCGTCGAGGTCGAACGCACGCCGACAGAACACCCAGCCTTCGACAAGGTCGGGGTGGATGTCGCTCGTCTCCTTGACCGGAAAGTAGCCCTGGTTGACCGAGCCGAAGCGACGCGCGCGGTAGCGCACCTTCTCTTCTAGTGGCACCTCGGTGAAGAGCGCCAGGATCTGCTCGTCGGCCTCGTCGTAGAGCGCGGAGTCGACCCCGTGGCCTTCGAGAATGGCGAAGCCAAGCCGGCGCAGGGCATCCCCCAGCTCCCTGGCGAAGCACTGCTTGTCGGTCTCGTCGCCGCGAAGGAAACGCCCGAGGTCACACGTGGGGATGCCAGTCTCCTCGTCGAAGGCCTCCGTGTGGTGCGCCTCCGCCAGGTGGTACTCCTGCTTCTTCTCGACCTGGTCGTACCGGCGAAACTCCTGGTTCGTCGCCTCGATGCCCTGTGCTTTGCGGTCGCTCACGGTCAGCCCTCCGGGCTGGGGCAGACACTAACAGTCCGTCCGGGGGTAGCGGGATGGGTCGCCGAAGTGACCTCCAGAACACGCAGGCCAGGCGAGCCCAGGAGCAAGAACGGGCCCGGGGGAAGCGCCACCGCGTCGTAGGCCGCGAGCCCGGTCCTCGTTACGCCTTGGATTGAGCCCGCCCCCTCGCAAACAAACACGAAGCGCAGGTCATCCGCCTCAAGGAGCTCGACCGTTCCCGCGCCCTGGAAACGCAGCGCCCGGGCGGTGGCGACGCCGCCGCTGGCGGCATCCACTCCGAGGTCGCGCGACTCGACACCTGGAGCCAGCAGCTGGGCCGAACACCGGTCGACGACGGCATGGAGAAACCGCTGGCCGGAGGGGGAGCGGTCGGGCGCCCGATCCGGTGATGGCAAAACCGTCTGGTGATCGATCGAGGTCGGGTGCCATGCCGGTGACGTGACCTCGACCACCTCGAACCCTGCTCCGGCAGAGAGCACCCGATGCCGGAGGCCCGGCGGCTGGAGCACGAGATCGCCGGCACGAAACGTGAACGGCCCTGCCTGGTTCTCATAGACCAGGTCCGCGTCACCGGACAGGCAGTAGATCAGCTGCAGCCTCACCCGATGAGAGTGCACGCAATCCTGCACCGGACCGCCGGTGGCCGCGCGGACGTGGCTGGCGACCCATCGGCCGCCGAGCCGCGACGGCAGCAGGTCACGGTAGAGCAGGCCGGCGCGACCCTCGTGGAACGGCGTCTCGTCGTAGCGGGTGTGGACAAAGCTCGGAGCGGCGGGCGGTACATCGAGCTTCTTCGGTGCCGCGACCTCCACCACCAGACCGCCCGGGCCGACGTGCCGACCTGGCGCCAAGGCACCGGAAGCGGGGACGACCAGCTCCAGCGACCCCCGATGGGCGCGGTCCAGCTTCAGGCGCAGCCCGTGGCCAATCATCAAGGCCTCGGACGGATCATCGGCGGGGGCGATCTCCTCGAGTTGGAACCCGAAGCGCTCCAGAAACGCGACCGTCGCGTTCAGGGGATCGGCGGGAACCCGGACTGCTCCGCGCTGGGCTTCGGTCTCCATGGACGCTGTTCAGGGGGCCTCGAGCTCCTGGACTACCAGGGACATGGGCAGGAGCCCGATGCGATTGAGGCCGTCGAGGAGCGCCTTCATCGGGAGCGGGCCATTCCGGGACAGCGAGGCTACCAGCTCGTCGGTCATCACCTTGCCGACGATGTAGCTTGTCCCGTAGCTGGGCCGACGCAGGAAGAGCTGCTGCTCGCTGCGGACCGTGCGCCCGTCGAGACGGAGCCACCCGCGCGGTGTGGCTCTCGACGCGAACTCGCTGGCCTGCTCGAGAGTCCAGGTGTTGTCGTGCATCCGGAGGTCGCCGAGCGCGCGCGCCGCACGCTGAGCGAGCATCACGTAGACGAGCTCGCGCGAGCGCGGACGGCCCTCGTAGAGTCCTGCGTGCATCATCAGCTCCTCGAGGGCAGTAGCGAAGCCCTCGGTGCGGGTGGCGAAGATGTTGTAGAGGGCCGGGCGCACACGAACCGGGTCGGCCGGCGGCCGGCGGGCCAGCACGGCCAGGTCCATGAAGTGCCACATGTGCAGCCGAAGGAGAAGCGGATCGCGTGCCTCCACCTCGGAGAAGAATTCGAGCGGGGGTTTCGGGTCGAAGCCTCCGGGGAACGTGGCCAGGGCCGGCTCCATCCAGTCCTCCCAGCTGATGAAGTCGTTCTCCCGGAGAAAGCGGATCCAGGTTCTGAGGGCATCGTCGAGGCGGCGCTGGTGTTCCTGGACGGTGGTCGCCGGCATCTGAGGAGGAACGGCGCGGTTCCTCAGCTCCTCGGCGGCGAGGGTGGCGCGGGCCCGCCCCAGCTCGCGCTCCATGAGCGTCACTAGTTGGGCGTGGGTGTAGGGCACGAGCGCGACATTCGCCAGGTACCAGTTGTAGTTGTCGACGCCCACACCGGAGGGCCCCGTCTTGTTCGGCGCTTGCTGCTCGACCCAGCGGCGGTAGTCCTCCGTCGCGGCCAGCGCTGCCTTCACCGCGGCGGAGAGCGAGGCATTCGAGGCCACCCCGGGTGCGAGCGCGGTGAGCGCCGTCGCCTGCGACCGGATGGGACCACCGGCCATCCGCCACAGGTCCCGACCGTCGCCGCTGAGGTTCGTCCTCGCCTGGGCGAGGAGGGATGGCACGACGCGGAGGCCGTCGAGGAGCTCGCTCTCGGCCGCGGCCGAGAGTGGGAACTTGAGAGCCCAGAGCTCCACGGCGGCGTCCGCCCATTCCGCCTCCCGGGCCGGCTGGTCCGACTGCTCGTCGAAGATGGTGACGTAGAACGCCGGGTCCCGGGTCCACGGGCTGAGAACGCGGTGGTCGAATTCGAGCCCATGCATCTCGGCCGCGATGAGTCGCGCGTCGTTCCGCAAGGGCAGCGGCGCGCCGGAGACGTCGAGCGAAGCCACGCGCGAGAGCCAACTCGGGAGTGCGCGGGCCTGCGCCGCCATCGCCTTCGCCGAGTAGTCCGGAACCCCGGCAACACGGGGCGGCCGTTGAAACTCGCGCCACTGCGAGAAGAGCGTGGCGACGTCCTGCGGGGTGGCCGGGGTCCCGGGTGCGGAAAGGGGAACGAGCGTTACGGCAAGCCAGAGGGGAACGGAACGGCGCATGGGGAGCACTGTACAGGGTACCCCGGCGTTCTCACGCTCCTGGGTGACCGTCTCTCAAGGCGCGGTTGTGGGGAGGAAGACCCCACTGAGTTGCAGCGTATTGGCGCGCTCCAACCCGGCGCGGGTGAGCAGACGCCTAGGCCTCGGCTCGCCCAGTCCGGGTGTACCGCTACAGACCGGCGCAGCCCGACGCTTCCGTAAACCTCAAGGGCCGCCGTACCAACGACCCCGCTCGTCTCTGGAGCCAAGACGAAGCTCGCCAGGTGCTCTTGAGCGCCGTCCAGAGGGAGTCCACGTAACCACAGAAGGTTTCGCACTGCGTCCAAAAGGGGCCACCAGACGACGACTGCCGTCCGGGCTGCGACCATGCGCCGCTTTCACCTTCACTCAAACGGCCCTTTCACTGCCGTCTGCACCGCGCAAAAGAACTGGGTGCTACATTGCTGCGTACCCGGCGAGCGAAACCGCCACTGGAGAGTTGTGTGCACCTCGCCCGCGGACTTGCTTCCACCGTCTTTTTTGGCTTTCTCGTCGCGTGTCCGCCGGCGAACGTCGGAGGCCCGGTTACGGACGCCGGTTCGACGGTGCCTGGCGCACCAACGGACGTAACTGCAGCCGCGGGCAACCAGTTGGCGTCCGTCGCCTGGACGGCACCTGTAAGCAACGGCGGCTTGCCCGTCGACAGCTACACTGTCCTTATTTCGCCGGAGTCGCCCTCGGCAGTCGTGGTTGTAAACGGGACGCGCGCATCTGTCTCCTCCCTGACCAACGGTACCGCCTACACCTTTGAGGTGTACGCCACGAATGCTGTGGGGAATGGCCCCGCCAGCGCGCCCTCAGCCCCCGTCACGCCGACGGCAACGCCCGTGGCACCGGAGAACCTGACCTATTCGGACAACCCGGCGGTCTACCCGTTAAACACGCCCATTGCGCCGAATACACCCAGCAATGGCGGAGGCGCGATTGCATCGTACTCGGTGTCGCCCGCCTTACCCTCCGGGTTGAACCTCGACCCTGTCACCGGGGTCATCACCGGCACCCCGACCACGGTCACGGCAGCGGCGAACTACCAGGTGACGGGGTCGAATGGCGCCGGGAGTTCGACTGCGACTCTTTCCATCACCGTTACCTCGATAAACAGCCAAGGCGTCCCGACGTTGGTGCAGTCCGTGTCCTACGGCGGCAATGCCCCGACGCGCGGCCTTTCCTCGTCGCGTTACACCTTCCCCATGCCCAACACGTGGGGGGCGGGGAATTGCGTCGTCGTCTTCCTCGACCTGACGCACGGCACCACCGTCTCATCGCTCGTGGATGATGCGGGCAACACCTGGCCCTCGACCGCGGTCGTCAGCGCTGACGCGGGCAGCGGCGAGACCGTGAGCGGTGCCTATGTGCTACCAAACGTGAAGGCGGGCGGCCGCACCCTGACACTGACCCTGACGAAGAACGACGACAACGTGAAGGTCATGGTGCAGGAGTGGGCAGGCGTCGCGCTGAGCTCGCCAGTGGGCGCCACAGCTTCATCCATCACGGCCGCTGCACCGACAATCAACCTTCCGTCCATGACTGTGGCCACCGGCAGCCTGCTCCTGCACTACGCGCTGGACAACACCGGGCTCCTCGGCCTTGGAACGCCCGTCGCGTCGATCACGGGTGGCGCCGGGTGGACGTTGCAGCACGCCGACCTCGCGACCGGCGGTGGGTCCAACCCCAACATGAACTTCTTCGGCCTCCAGTCGCTGGTTGCCCAGGGGACATCCATCACGCCCACCCTGACGACGACGGGCAACCATACCGTCAACACCTATTGCCTGGAGTTGAAGTCGGCCGGCGGAGCGGGAACGCCGCTGCCTTCGAGCATGCGCGTTCTTAAAATGGCCTTCGTCACCAACATCAACATCACCGCCAGTCCGTACAAAGTGCCCTGGCCGACCGCCGGCAACCTCATCGTGGTCCTCGAAGATGACGGCTCGCTGACCAATGCGCCGACGGACAGCAATGGAAACACGTGGGCCCTCCCCGTCCGTGGCGATACCGCGCCGGTAACCGCCCTGGCGTACGCGAAGGCCACGCCTAGCCAAACCAACGTCATCTCCTTCGTCGTCACGGGCACGCCTATCAACACCACCTACTGGGTGCTGGACATCGTAGGCGCGGACCCGGTGAATCCCTACGTCCAGTCCGTCGCCTTTCCCGTCACGAGCGAAGGGGACTCCTGGACCGGCACCCCGGTGATTACCCCCCATCGGCCAAACGGCATCATCGTCAACTGGGCCGGCACGGGCATCGGACCCATCTTGACGATGACGTCACCCAGCGGCGCCTACTACGTCTCCGTCAACTACCCGGGTCAGACGGACAACGACACTTTCGATAACGCGAACGGTGCGTCTATCGACTACTACGGCACCAACCTGGCGCAGCAAAGCTACGGCTACACCATGGACTTTGGCACCACCATCAATGCGACGGCGGGAGAGTTTGGCGCGCCGCAATGATACCAGTTGCGACGTTCGGTGGAGCCCAAAGCGAACCGGTAGCGAAATGCCGCCCGAATCGAGCGCCAATTGCACGTGCCGCCAGAAAAATGCAATGACCGACTGACTTCATTGTGGAGGCGGCGGGAATCGAGCCACAGCCTTGGGCTATCGAACGATGGAGGTCTACACCGAGTCGCTGACCGCGCAGATTAAGCGGGCGACCTAGGCCCGTGTCGCCATCGCAGGACCCGCGGCGACGTTACCCAGAGACGGCGGGCCTCGTCGCGGGGCGCCGAGCGTGGCGCATCATGTAGTCGGTGGGCGCCGATGCTTCCTATTCGGGAGGCCGGGCGATCAGGAGCGGGGCATGTGCGCCCGCCATGACTTTCATCGCCACCGAGCCAAGGACGCTCATACTAAATGTGGAGTGCCCGTTGGCACCAAGAGCAATCAAGTCCGCACCAATCCTCTCCGCGGATTGCAAGATGCAGGACGCCTCGTCGGAGCCCGGCGGCTGACTGCGAACCCGAACCTCGGCCTCTATACCGAGGCCTTCATCTGCATCGGAGACCAGGCCGCGAAGGCGGCGAAGAAGAACCATCTGCTCCTCCGTCGACGGCTGGCTCTTTGCGACGTGAAGGAGGTGGAGCGTCCCACCTTTGTGCAGTGCCGCGTGCCCAAGCGCGACAGCCTCGTCGCCAAGCAGCGAAAAGTCTGTGGCGGCGAGCACCGTGTGAAAAGAGCGGGGCTCCGACGATGTCGCTGATACACCTGGAACCATAAGGACAGCCATTCGCCTTAGCCGTAACGTGTGCTGAGAGACGCTCCAGAGGCGGGCGAGCGCGCGGCGATGATGGCTCCCAAGGACCAGGACCTCCGCCTGAGACTCCTCGGCCATTGCTACCAACGCCCCGGCAGGATTTCCGATGCTCGGATGGAGAACAACATGGGTGCTCCGAGCGACGAAACCAGCTCCCTGCAGAACATCTTCGACCTCGCGCTGCAGCGCAGTCGTTAGCTCGGCGCCGAGCTCCTGGAAGTCAACCGGAAGCGGCAGCCCAAAGCGACGGGCGTCGAAAAGCGGATAGACGATGCGCACCGCCGTTAGTTGCACCGGCCCTTTCTCGGACAGCGTCTTGACCAACGCCGCCGCGGCATGGGCTGGCCGCGAGGTGTCTACGCCAACGGCTACCCGCAAAGGCCGTTCCGGTCCCCAAGAGGCGAAGGGCTCCGCGCCTGAAACGGCGAGCAATGGCACCGGGCAGGTCTCAGACAAACGGTCGATTGTCCCGCCGCGGCCACGTCCAGCCTCGGGCGGCGGTAAGCCGGCGACGAGGAGTAGGGCATGGCTGTCAGCCACCGCCCTGAGCAATTCGACGTGGGCCTCGCCGACGGCGACTTGAAACGTCACGCGAAGCCCATTCGTGCCAAGTCGTCTGGCCAATCGAGCAAGGGCGCCATGAATAAAGGACCTGGCACCATCGCCCGGGACTTGAGCGGACTCCGCTGGGAGGACGTGCACGAGGTGCAACGGTTCCCCCAACCGACGGGCGAGCCCAGCTGCAGCTTCTCCGACAGCAGCCGCCTCGACGAACCGAATAGCTGCGAGGACGCTCACGAATTTTCGTCGCGCGGCTCCGTCGTCTTGGCGGACGAGCCGTTCTCCTGCCCATACTCCTTGAGGCGATATTGAATCGTGCGAGGACTGATACCGAGCATTTCCGCCGCGCGGGACGTGCTTCCATCGACCACTTCCAGCGTGCGGAGGATGGCCTCCCGCTCAATCTCATGCATCGTGCCGCCCGGAATGAGGGTCCCTTGGCGGGTACCCACAGGTAACGGCCCGCTCAGAACCGGTGGCAGATCGTCGGTGGTTAGATCTGGCGTTGCGGCCAATACCACCGCGCGCTCGATGACGTTTTCGAGCTCGCGCACGTTGCCCGGCCAGTCATAGCGCAGAAGTGCGTTCAGCGTCCCTGGCAGAAGCCCTCGCACGTGTTTGCCGTACGACTGCGCGTAACGCCGAACGAAGTACGAGACGAGTGCTGGAATGTCGCCTTTGCGCTGACGAAGCGGAGGGAGCGTGACTGCGACGACGTTGAGGCGGTAGTAGAGATCTTCCCGAAACTTTCCCGCCGTTACCGCCGCGGCCAGGTCACGATTTGTCGCTGCGACGACCCGGACATCCACTTTCAGCGTCTGCGTTCCCCCAACGCGCTCAAATTCGCGCTGCTGCAGGGCACGGAGCAGCTTGACCTGAACAGAAGGCGCGATGTCGCCGATCTCATCAAGAAAGAGAGTTCCTCCGTCAGCCAGCTCAAATCGACCTTCGCGCCTTCCCGTGGCACCAGTAAACGAGCCCCGTTCATGGCCGAAAAGCTCGGATTCAAGCAGGGTCTCGGACAATGCCGCGCAGTTGACCTTGATGAAGGGTTTGTCGCGCCGCGGCGACTCCTGGTGAACGGCTTGGGCTACCAGTTCCTTGCCGGTACCCGATTCGCCCAGCAAAAGGATGGTGGCCTTCGTCGGCGCTGCGCGCTTCACGACCTCAAAAATAGATTGCAGCGCAGCGCTTTCTCCGATGATGGATTCGATGCGAAAACGCTCGCGGACCCGAGCGCGAAGCTGGTCCGCGTCACGGGCGAGTTCTCGCTTCTCCAACACCTTTTCGAGGACCACCAAAACAGTCGACGGCGCGAGCGGCTTGGTAAGAAAATTCTCCGCTCCAGCGCGCATGGCTTCCACTGCCGTCTCTACGCTCGCGAAGGCTGTCATCATGACGAAGGCGCCGGAGAGTTGCTCTTCGCGCGCTGCGCGGACCAAGGCAAGCCCATCGAGCCGGGGCATGCGCACGTCGGCCAAGATGACATCTACTTCTTGCTCGCGAAGGATGGTGAGCGCCTCGACTCCATCGGCGGCCTCGGAGATCCGGAAGCCCTCCTCGGTCAAGAGCGTGCGCAGGGCACCGCGTGCATTCGGCTCGTCATCTACCACCAGCACATGAGCCCTGGGCATTGGGACTGAGGCTACCAGACCTTCGCCCTGGCTCTCGGATTGATGAGAACCGGCCTCGCGCCGGGGGGCCTTTTTCGCTTGTTCCGTTGCAGAGCCTAGCATGGGGGGAGTACCTGCATCTCTCGCGCCGCCCGTAGAGGCGGGGAAAAGCCGCGCCTGAGTGCGCAGAGTTTGCGGACTTCGGTTCTGAGACAGCATCCCCTGCGCTCAAAGCGCTTTGGGAACCAGTCGCCGGAGGACGCCGAGCATCGCTGGGTTGCTTACCAACGCATCGGCTCGAAGTCCCTTGACCCCGTTGCACTTGACGACTTCGACCAGCCTTGCGCTAGAGCTGCACCCAAACTGACCTTTTGCCATGTTTCGCCCAGAACAATCCCTAGTTCACCCAATCCACTCGTGGGTCTTGCGTCCTAGCGGGCAATGCCAAGGCCTCTGGAGGAGTGCGCCGTTTTACGAAGACGAGCGCTTGGCTCAAGTCTTGAAAGCCGGTTCTGCTCATGTCCATTCGGCACATCCTCGTGGCCTATGACGGTTCGGCACCGGCTCGCCGCGCTCTGGACTTCGCCTCCGAGCTGGCCGACCCCTTCCACTCGGCCCTGACGATCGTGTACGCCATACACGTTCCCATCGCGCCGCCCGAGGCCGCTTTGGCGGGGTGGCAGGAAATGCTCGCCACGGAAGAACGAGCGGGCGAAGCGTTAGTCGAAGAAGCGGTGCAGACCATGCGCAGGCGGGGCGTGAAGCTCGGCACGCGTGTCGTGGTGGGCCCTCCGGCAGAGCAAGTAGCGCAGGCTGCAACTGGGGCAGATGTCGACCTGGTGGTGGCTGGTGCTACCGGAAAAGGAGCGCTGGCCCGCCTTTTTCTCGGAAGTGTAACAACTCGGCTCCTGCACATCTCTCCAAAACCGGTGCTGGTTGTTCCCTAGTAAGGCATCCGCAGCTTCAACTGGCCTCGCGCCGCGGGGGGCGATATCTCCCCTTCGGGGTATGCCCGACCCGGTCTTCGAAGAGCTTCTTGGTTACGTCGGCTTCGGTCAAACCGATGCGGAGGCTCTACGTGAGCTGCATCCCCTTGCTCAACGTCACTTTCCACGCATCGCTGAAGTCTTCTATGCGCGGATCTTGGAGCATCCAAACGCCCGTCGGGCTTTGGCCGGGGAGGCTGAGATTGGCAGGCTGAAAAAGCTGCTGGTCGAGTGGATGGGGACAACCCTGCTCGGCCCCTGGGACCTGGAGTATTTTGAGCGTCGCAGCCGCATTGGTCGCGCGCATGTCCGCATAGGGCTACCGCAGCATTACATGTTTGGGGGTATGAACGTTCTACGTCGGGAGTTTGAGACCGTCGTCACTGAGTTTGTCGACCGTCCGGAGCGCGCCAACGCAATGCGTGCGGCTTTGGATCGCATTCTCGACGTCGAACTCGGCATCATGCTCTACATTTATCGCGAGGACCAGGAAGTGCAGCGACTGGCGGCAGTGCGCACCTTGACGGCCGGTCTCTCTCACGAAATTAGAAACCCTCTTAATGCTGCGTCGCTCCAACTCGCCGTCCTCGAAAAACGTATCCGCAGGATGCCAGGCGAAGCCCAAGCAGACGCGCTCCAGCCGTTACTCCTTGTTCAAGAAGAAATCCGCAGGCTGGACCAGCTCTTAGAGGAATTCCTCCGATTTGCCCGTCCGCACGAAATTGACGACGAGCCCGTACTTGTCGGCCCCTTGATCGAGCGGGTAACAGAGCTGTTAGCGACAGATGTCGAGAGGCGCGGCATCTCCATTACGCTTCGACTTGACCCTGACATCAAGACTCGCGGGGAAGAATCTCGACTCCGAGAAGTAGTGATGAACCTCTTGCTTAACGCCCTCGACGCGAGCCCTCAAGGTGGGGAGATAAGAGTAAGCGCATCAGCGGCAGGCCCGGATCAGATCGAGTTACGGGTGGAGGATGCGGGCGCCGGCGTCTCGCCCGAGCTTCGCGAGAAAGTCTTTCAGCCTTTCTTCACGACCAAGCCGCGGGGGTCAGGCCTCGGCTTAGCCATCGTACAGGGCATTGTCAGTCAACACGGAGGCCGTCTTCATCTGGAGACGAGCGACCTCGGTGGCGCGTCGTTTCGCATTCAGCTCCCCACAGGCTAAGCAGCAGGGACCGAGTTCCGGGTTGGCGAGGACACGCGCTTCCTTCTAGCAGCTGGTCGTCGCTCAGAAGGACCCTCGGAGCGCATTTGCCAGCCGCCTTGCCGCTCTGCGCTTTCGGCCATCGATTGTCGCTTGGGCCTCACCCATGACCACGACGTTTGACCGGCGCGTACTCGGTGACCTCTCAAGCCTCTGGCGGCGGCCAAGTAACTTAGGACGGTTGGAAGGTGCGCTCAGGAGCGCGCATTCCTTGCGTCCCGAAATCCGGGCGACGCAAGTCTTGCAGTCGACGGGCGTCGAGGTCGGCCTCTGCCTCGTGGTACCAGCGAGGCCAAGTGTCGAAGTTTGCCGAATCACTCACTGAGGCCGATTGGGCTGTCCCGGTCCGTCGATTGCAGTTGCGGTGGACGGAGGACGCACTGCACGTGATTCCGCTCCGAAGCGAATCTCGCTGTCGCTCACTGCTTGAGTCTTACGGTTCTGAACTGGTTCCTCGTTACACGAGCTACCCCCCGGCGAACCGCTGGGACGAATCGTTGAGCGACGCCGACGCTCGCAAGGCAATTCCCCGGTCGAATCGTCCACTTTCGCTATACGTTCACGTCCCATTTTGTCGAAAGCTCTGTTTCTACTGCGGATGCAACATGCTTGTGACCCGCAACGCGGCGCTCGTCGAGCAGTACCTCCGGGCGCTTGAGATGGAAGTCGAGCGCCTTGCCAGCCTTCTGCCTCGTACGCCGGAAGTCGTGCAGCTTCACCTCGGAGGCGGGACGCCGACGTACCTCGAGCCAGAGCAGCTCACCCGTTTGGTGCTGATGCTCCGCGAACACTTTGCTTGGAAGCCACAGGTCGAGGCGTCGATTGAGGTTCACCCGGCAGTCACAACAGTCGAGCAGATGCGAGTTCTTGCCGGTCTTGGGTTCAACCGGGTGAGCATGGGCGTTCAGGATTTCGATCCCGTCGTTCAGAGCCGAGTCAACCGGATCCAGCAATGGGAGCAAACCCGGGACCTAGTTCAGGCATCCCGCGACCTTGGATTCGTCAGCATCAACGTGGACCTGATGTATGGCCTGCCGCGACAGACTGTTCACGGCTTCATGCGCACTTTGGACCGAATCGAAGAGCTTCGACCGGAACGCGTCGCGCTCTTCGGCTATGCACACGTCCCCTCGCTAAAGAGGCGCCAGGGCCAATTCACGCCCGAAGAGCTTCCGAGCTCAGAACTCCGCCTCGCACTGTTTGAGAAGTCGTTAGCTCGCCTTCAGGATGCCGGCTATCAATACATCGGTCTCGACCACTTCGCGCTCCCGACCGACGAATTGTCCCAAGCACGCGCCAATGGAACGCTCCGGCGCAACTTCATGGGCTACACGACGTGCGCCGAAACGGACGTACTTGCCTTCGGTCCATCGGCTATCTCGGACATCGGAGGGGCATACCTCCAAAATGAGCGCGAGGTACATCGTTGGGCGAAGCGTCTAGAGGACGGGGGCCTGGCCGTTTCACGAGGCCACTGGTTGAGCTTCGAGGAGGGCGCGCGCCGCGACATCCTTGCGCAGCTCTTCTGCCAGCTCGAAGTAGACTTCGACGAAGTTGCGCGCCGTTACCCCGGCGTGTTCGATGACGAATTTCAGCAGGAGTGGTCAGCCCTTGAGCGTTTGGAGCGCGATGGGCTCGTCCAGCGGGCGGGTGAGAACCGTTTTCGCGTAAGCCTCGAAGGGCAGTTGCTCCTCCGCTCAGTAGCCGCTGCCCTCGACCCATACTTCCGCGCGCGCAACCCCGTGAGACTCCACGCGCCAGCGCTCTAAGTCAGAATGCCCCTCTCTCTAACTGGCTAGGGCGGCCCTCTTGGCCTCCGTTTTGCTTCACTGTGCACCGCATGGACCTCCAGGGCCGCCGAATCGAAGTGCGGGGAACCGTGCAAGGCGTCGGCTTTCGACCCTGGATTTACCGGATTGCGAGAACGCTCGGCATCAAAGGCCAGGTTCACAATGACGGGCGTGGCGTTACCATCGACGCGTTCGGGAGCCAAGAATCGCTGGA
Organism: Myxococcaceae bacterium; assembly: GCA_052143535.1. Classification (GTDB taxonomy): domain Bacteria; phylum Myxococcota; class Myxococcia; order Myxococcales; family Myxococcaceae; genus JADGRA01. The sequence continues at coordinate 16,917 of JBKQSS010000078.1, forward strand.
TTCATTCCTCCGAGCCATCGAGGCCAATCCCCCCCCCGCGGCGGCCATTCGGCGACTGAGCTGGACAACCATCCCGGTTCGCAACGAGTTGGCCTTCACCATTGGGGCCAGTCAAGCAAATGCTCTCCGCGAGCCATCGATTCCGCCCGACCTCGCTACCTGTCCGGACTGTGTAGCCGAGATCCTTGACGAGCGAGACCGCCGTTACCGCTATCCATTTACCAACTGCACAAACTGCGGCCCCCGATTCACCATCGCCCTCGATGTGCCATATGACCGTCCTGCGACGTCGATGGCGAAGTTCCCAATGTGTGACAACTGCCAACGGGAATACGGCGACCCAAATAATCGACGCTTCCACGCTCAGCCCAACGCGTGCTCGCGTTGTGGCCCACGACTCCTGCTGGTGGCCCGCTCCGGCGAAGAAGTGGTGACGAAGGACCCACTCCGATACGCGGCCGAAGCTTTAGTGACGGGCTCCATCGTCGCGGTGAAGGGCATCGGCGGATTTCACCTCGCCTGCGATGCAACCTCGGCGCAAGCCGTCACTGAATTGCGGCTACGCAAGCGGCGCGATGCCAAGCCATTTGCCGTAATGGTGCGCACTCTTGTAGAGGCACAGCAACTGGCGGCCCTCAGCCATTCCGAGCGTGAGCTGCTTCAATCTCCAGAACGGCCCATCGTGCTCGTCACCCGGTTGGAGGGCTCGGGCCTCGCTAACGAAGTTGCACCGCGGAACCCGCTTGTGGGCTTGATGCTCGCCTATACACCTCTCCATCACCTGCTCCTCGCCGACGCGGGCCGCCCACTGGTGATGACCTCGGCCAACCTCTCCGACGAGCCGATTGCCTACCGCGACAGTGACCTAGAGCGGATCCAGGACATCGCAGACTTCTTGCTCGTCCACGACCGGGAGATTGTCACTCGGTGTGATGACTCAGTCGCGCGCGTGGTGAACGGAACGCCGGTGCTCTTGCGTCGATCGCGCGGATACGTCCCTCGCTCAATTCGTCTGAGCCATGAGTTGGCGCGCCCGGTGCTGGCCTGCGGCGCACAGTTGAAGAACACATTCTGTCTGGCCTTCGGGGACTCGGCCGTACTTGGACCACACGTGGGAGACCTCGATGACCCGGGGGTCCTCGTGGCCTATGGCGAAGCCATCGATCGGATGGTCCGCTTTCTTGGAGTCCGCCCTCAGGTCATCGCGCATGACCTTCACCCAGACTACGTCTCGACCGCGTTCGCCCGCGCGAGACCCGAGTCGATCCATGTGCCGGTGCAGCATCATCACGCGCACGTTGCCAGCGCCATGGCAGAACATGGGCTCGAGGGACCCGTCGTGGGCGTGGCGTTCGATGGAACCGGGTATGGCCCGGATGGAAGCTCGTGGGGCGGAGAGCTGCTGTTGGCGACACTCGCCAGTTTTGAGCGCCGAGCAACGCTACGGCCGATCCGACTCCCAGGCGGGGATCGCGCAATTCGAGAGGTCTGGCGAACAGCGTTGGCGCTCGTCGACGACGCCTTCGACGGTAAGCCTCCGTTGATGGACATTCCTCTGTTTAGAGCCATCTCTGAGCAGCATCTAGAGCTGGTGCAGCAAATGCTTAGGAGAGACCTCAACGCACCTCGCTCTCATGGGGCCGGCCGCTACTTCGACGGGCTCGGAGCTCTAGGGTTGTTTCGCCATGAGGCCCGCTATGAGGGTGAGGTCGCATTGGCGTGGAACGTTGTCGCCGACCCCGCCGAGAGACGAGCCTATTCCTACCATTTTGACCGCACCACGAACCCGTGGTGCCTGGACTTGAGAAGCATGGTTCGGGAAGCGGTAGCCGACGTCATCGCTGGACGGGCTGCGTCAACCATTTCCGCCGCCTTTCACAACACACTCATACGGGGGACAGCGGAAATGGTGAGGGCGATACTCGAAACGCGGGGGCCGCTGCCGGTGGTGCTCACGGGTGGCTGTTTCCAAAACCCCCGCCTTGCCGAGGGAATTGTTTCTGAGCTTGGACCGGGCGTCGACGTTCGGCTGCATCGGCAAGTTCCACCTGGGGACGGTGGCATCGCCCTCGGGCAAGCACTCGTTGCCGATGCGGTGTCGCGGGTTGGAAACGATCGGGGAGGGTAAGGCTATGTGTCTTGGCGTTCCGGGCAGAGTTGTCGAGGTGAAGGGGCTACTGGCAACCGTCGACTTTTGGGGAATCTGCAAAGAAGTGCGTCTCGACGTCGTCGATGAGCCAGTGGCGCCGGGGGACTACATCCTCAACCACGTGGGCTTCGCGATCCGGCGCATCCCGGCCGAAGAGGGCTTAGCGACGCTGAAGCTCTACCAAGACCTGCTCCGCACCCAGGCCGAGGAAGACCTCATGGCTGCCGACGTCCGTTCCGAACTTCAGGCAGCAGGGCACCGAACGGTGGATAAGTTGTGAGCCTCGCCTCCGAACAGGATGTGTTGCAGCTGAAATTCCGGGATCCGGAACGAGGCAAGACGCTTGCTGAAAAGCTGGGGCGGCTGACCGAGGAGCTGGGACGTTCCGTGGCAGTGATGCACGTCTGTGGCAGCCACGAGCAGGCCATCGCACGCTTTGGGCTCCGCCACATCTTCCCACGTGCGTTGGATGTCATTATGGGGCCCGGCTGTCCAGTCTGCATCACGGACATCCCCGAGGTCGACGAAGGCGTGGCCCTGGCGCAGCAGGGGGTTCGCGTCGCGACCTACGGGGACATGCTCAAGGTTCCAGGGTCGGCTGGATCGCTCGCCGACGCGCGCGGCTCGGGCGCGCATGTTGATGTTGTCTACAGCGTGTCCCAGGCGGTGGAGTTGGCCCGACAGACCAAAGAAGAAGTTGTCTTCTTCGCCACCGGATTCGAGACCACTGCCGTGGCAACTGCGGCCGAAGTCTTGCGAGGACCACCTGCCAACTTCTCCGTCCTCTCGGCACACAAATACATTCCCCCGGTGATGGAAATCGTCGCCGAGATGCCAGACACGCGGGTAGAGGGCTTCCTCGCGGCGGGTCACGCTGCGACCATCACCGGCTGGGGCGTCTTCGAAGCTTTCGTCGAGCGACACCGTCTGCCCGTGGTGGTGGCCGGTTTCGAGCCACTCGACGTACTCGCCGGTCTGGTGCGGCTCGTCGAACTTATCCGATCCGGCACACCGAAAGTGGACAACATGTACCCACGCTGCGTAACCCGGGAGGGAAACGAAGTCGCCCAAGCACAGCTATGGCAAGTCTTTCGGCCGCTCGGGGGCCGATGGCGCGGCATCGCTCATGTGCCAAACGGTAACCTACGCTTTCGCGACGAATGGGCGCACCTCGATGCACGACGGCGCTTCCGCATCGACTTGGCCAAGCTATGGAATTCCGCGCCCCCCACCCTGGTGCAGCGCTGCATCTGCGGCGAAATCATGGCGGGGTTGAAGTCTCCCAGCGATTGCCCGCTGTTTGGCAAGGAGTGCCGTCCTGACACCCCAGTTGGCGCATGCATGGTGAGCAGCGAGGGTACCTGTAAAATCTGGCATCAATACGGTGGTCACCCTGACCTCCAGGAAACCTTGGAGGTTGCCCTGTGAAAGTCCAACTTCCATTGGGAGAGCGCATCACTCTGAAACACGGCGCAGGCGGACGCGCCATGCGGACCCTCATCGAACAGGTCTTCGTCTCAGGGACAGAGGCCCAAGTGGAGGGCGTGGGCCTGGCGGCCATGGATGACGGCGCTGCGATTCCGATAGGGAACCGCTGGCTCATACTCACCACCGATTCGCACGTCATCCACCCTCTCTTCTTCCCGGGTGGCGACATCGGACGTCTGTCCGTCGCCGGCACGGTGAATGACCTGGCAATGATGGGGGCGACTGAGCCTCTCGCCCTGACCTGCGCCGTCATCATCGAAGACGGATTCGCCTCAGCGGACTTGTTGCGAATACAGCAATCCATCCTCTCGACCTCGCGCGAAGCCCACGCTCCTATCGTCACTGGAGACACCAAGGTGATGGGTCGGGGCGAAATTGACGGCCTGGTCCTCAACACCGCCGGCGTGGCTTTCACCAATAGAGTCGTTCCAGACAATGGGCTTCGGCCCGGAGATCGCTTGATTGTCTCAGGCACGATGGGGGACCATGGATTTGCGGTGCTCGCAGCGAGGCACAAGCTGGCCTTGCAGGGAGACCTTCTCTCGGACGTCGCCCCGATCAACGAGCTGATTCGGTCGGCCCTTGCCGCCGGCGGCTCGGATGTGGTGGCAATGAAGGACCCCACCCGAGGCGGACTGGCAAGCGCCCTTCACGAGATGGCCGAAAAGAGCGGCGTGGGAATCATCTTAGAGGAACGTCTGGTGCCATTCACAGATCCCGTCCGCGCTGCGGCGGAACTCCTTGGAATTGACCCACTTCACGTGGCCAATGAAGGGAAGGCCGTTCTCGGCGTCCGGCCGCAGTCGTCCGAGCGAGTGCTGGCGGCGCTGCGCTCTCATCCTCTCGGCAAGAACGCGGCAATCGTCGGGACTTGCATCGGGGAACATCTCGGTCGGGTGATACTGGACACTGGGCTGGGTCGGCGACTGCTGATTGAGCCAGAAGGTGAGCCACTCCCACGCATTTGCTGAGGAGGCGTTCCGTGAAGCACATCCGCATTGAGGTGGACGCAAGCGTGGGAATCCTCACCATCGAACGGCGCGAACGCTTCAACTCACTCGATGTCGAGACCGCTCAAGACTTGCGGAAGGCAGGGCTCCAGCTCGCCCGAGATCCCAAGGTGCGGGCGGTGGTTGTTCGGGGCGTTCCTGGCATGTTCTGCAGCGGCGCAGATTTAAAGTACATTCGTGCTGGGGGCGAGGCCGCCGGACTGCAATACTTGACTCCTGCTTCCCGAGCCGTGCCCGGGGGTTACGGGGAAGTCTTTAAGCAAATCCTGGAGTACCTTCACAGCACCATCTCCGAGATCCGCCGTGCTCCGAAGCCATTCATCGCCGCGGTGGATGGCGCCTGCGCCGCCGGCGGATTTGGACTGGCGATGGCTTGTGACCTGGTCTTCGCTTCTGAGCGGGCGACCTTCGAATGGGCCTATGCCAAGACCGGCCTTAGCGGCGCGGAGAGTTCGACCTTCTTGCTCCCGAAACTGGTCGGCCTGCGCTTCGCATTGGACATGCTGCTTCTCAATCCCCGACTCGACGCTCGCGCAGCACAGCAAGCACGCTTAGTGAGTGGAGTGTTCCCCACCGAAGGGTTCGACGCAGAAGTCCTTTCTCTCGCCAGGCGCTTAGCGGGAGGGCCCACGCGTGCCTACGCGATGGCGAAGTCGCTCTTCAACGAGGCCGCGGGGGTGGACCGGCTCGACTACCACCTCGACCAAGAGCTGGAAAACCTCGTTCGGAGCGCAGACGGACCCGAGTTCAAAGAGGGCCTCGACGCTTTCTTCACGAAGCGGAGCCCGCGCTTTCCGGAGCTTTGACGGTGCACGAGTACTCGCTTGTACAGGATCTCTTCGACCAGGTTGCTGCCCAGGCGAGTGCTCGCGGGGCCACGGCCGTTCGAAAGGTCACTGTCGGTGTTGGAGAGCTGGCCGGCGTGGATCCTGACCTCTTCGCCACCGCCTTCGAGACGTTCCGTGCTGCGAGCCGTTATCCAGAAGCACAGCTCGTCATCCGTCGGTTGGGGGCGCTCTGGGTCTGCTCGAAATGTACCCGTCCGATAGCCCGGGGCGCTGTCCTGCGGTGCGTGGAATGTGATGGACCGGGGCGCCTCGAAACAGGGGATGAGCTCGTGCTCGAGCGCATCGAGCTCGAGGTGCCGGAGCCGCACGCTTTGCGCGCTGGCATAGCTGCTGGCGCACGTTTTGGCGGCTGAGGAGCCTTCCACGCGGCCCTCCCCGCCCGTAGAAGCGGTCCCGGTCTTGCACCCTCTTTTTCAGGAGACCCAGGCGAAGACGGCTGACGTGGGGCCTCGAATCCCCGGAGGCAGCGATGGAAGAGGGCTGGCTGGTCGGAGAGTTGAAGCGGCGAGGGATAAGCCGACGGGAATTTGTCCTTTTCTGCGCCGGTATTGCGAGCACCTTCGCTTTGCCCGGCTCGGCGACGACAAAAATCGCAGCCGCTCTGAGCAAGACCAAGAAGCCCATACTCGTCTGGCTGGAATTCCAAGATTGCTGTGGGAACACGGAGTCATTTCTCCGCTCTAGCGCGCCCACTGTCGGCGAAGTGATTCTCGATCTGCTGTCTCTCGACTATCACGAGACGCTTATGGCGGCGGCTGGCCAACAGGCGGAGGCTGCTCTCGAAAACGTCGTCAAAACGAACAAGGGCGAGTACCTCGCAGTCGTGGAGGGGTCCATCCCCACTGGGGCCGGGGGTGCGTATTGCACCATCGGCGGAAAGTCAGCGCTGTCCATCGCCCGAGAGGTCTGTGGGGGAGCAGCGGCGACGATTGCCATGGGCACGTGTGCCACCTACGGCGGGCTGCCGGCGGCGGCGCCCAATCCGACTGGTGCGCTCGGGGTGGCGGACGCGGTGCCCGGCGTGAAGAACCTCATCAACCTCTCCGCGTGCCCGGCCAATGCCGCGAATATGGTGGCCCTCATCAGCTATTACCTCACGTTCAAACGATGGCCCCCGGTGGATGGGGTAGGTCGGCCGCTATTCGCTTACGGCACAAGCATTCACGACGCCTGCGAGCGCCGCGCCCACTTTGATGCCGGACAATATGTCGAAGCGTGGGGCGACCAAGGGCACCGGGACGGGTACTGCCTCTTCAAGATGGGCTGCAAGGGTCCCGTCACCCATCAAAACTGTCCCAACGTCCGCTGGAACGACGGCACCAACTGGCCGATCGGCTGCGGGCACCCGTGCATCGGCTGCGCAGAGCCAGACTTCTGGGACAAGATGACTCCCTTCTACAAGCACTTGCCCAATGTGGCCGGGTTCGGAGTCTCCGCCGACATAGATACTGTCGGCCTTTGGCTGGCTGCTGGCACCGCCGCTGCGTTCGGCGCCCACACGGTTGGCAAGATGGTGCAGCACCGCCTCGCGACTCACGAGGGGCCCGACACTGAGCCACCTGAGCCGCCCCAATCGACGCCTCCACCGGCGCCTAGGACAGGGGAGACACCATGACGCATGTCGTAGTGGATCCAGTAACCCGCATCGAAGGGCATCTCCGCATCGAGGCAGAGGTCGATGGAGGGGTGGTGAAGGACGCGTGGTCCTCGTCAACAATGTTTCGTGGCATCGAAATCATCCTCAAAGGCCGCGACCCACGGGACGCTTGGGCCTTCACTCAGCGGATCTGCGGCGTTTGCACAACCGTTCATGCCATTGCGTCCATCCGAGCTGTGGAAAATGCAATCGGTGCCGTCCCGCCACCCAACGCGCGAATCCTCAGAACCCTCATCAACGCGGCGCAGTGCATCCAGGACCACGTCATTCATTTTTACCATCTACACGCTTTGGACTGGGTGGACGTCGTGTCCGCGCTTTCAGCGGATCCAGCCAAGACATCGACGTTGGCGCAATCCATCTCGGACTGGCCAATGTCGAGTACCCAGTACTTCTCTGGGGTTAAGACCCGTCTCAAGGACTTCGTCGAACGCGGGCAGCTCGGGCCCTTTGCAAACGCTTACTGGGGGCACCCGGCTTACCGTCTCCCCCCAGAGGCGAACCTCATGGCGGTGGCGCACTATCTCGAAGCTTTGGACTGGCAGCGCGAATTCATCAAAATCCACGCCATCCTTGGTGGCAAGAACCCTCATCTCCAATCCTTCCTGGTGGGAGGAATGGCCACTCCGGTGGACCCAAACAGTCAGGCGTCGCTAAACATCGGGAGCATCGACAAACTCCGTGCGCTCGCCGCCAAAGGTCAGGACTTCGTCAAGCGCGTCTATCTGCCGGATGTACTGGCCATCGCCTCCTTCTATAAAGAGTGGGCGAGCTACGGCAGCGGCGTAGGCAATTACATGGCCTACGGAGCCTACCCGGAGGATGACGCGCCTAATCCGACGATGTTCCTCCCTTCGGGCATCATCATGAAGCGGGACATCTCCAAGCTTCTGTCACTGGAGCCGGCTCGAATTACAGAATCGATAAAACATGCTTGGTATGATTATTCGGGCGGCGACGACAAGGCGCTACACCCCTCGCAGGGCGAGACGTTGCCCCACTACACCGGACCACAGCCTCCCTTCGAACGGCTCGACCTCGCGCAGAAGTACAGCTGGTTGAAGTCCCCACGTTATGCCGGCGAGCCGATGGAGGTGGGGCCCCTGGCGCGCATGTTGGTGGCTTACGGGGCCGGGCACCCGCGCGTCCGCGAGTTGGTGGGTAGCGTACTCGGGCAGCTGAAGGTGGGGCCGGAAGCACTGTTCTCAACCCTCGGGCGCATCGCCGCGCGCTGCATTGAAACCGTTCTCCTAGCCGAAAAAATGGACGGGTGGATTGGCACACTGGCGGACAATATGGGGTCAGGCGACCTGCGCATACAGGACAACGCCAAATGGGATCCATCGAGCTGGCCCAAGGAGGCATTTGGCGCTGGCTATCATGAGGCGCCCCGGGGGGCGCTTGGTCACTGGGTGCACATCAAAGATGGCGTCATCGTCAACTACCAATGCGTCGTTCCCAGCACCTGGAACGCAGGACCACGGGATGAAGCAGGAAAGCGTGGGCCCTACGAGGCATCGCTGCTGGGAACGCCGGTGGCGATTCCCGCACAACCCCTGGAGATTCTCCGAACTGTTCACTCCTTTGATCCGTGCATGGCCTGCGGGGTGCACGTCGTAGATGTCCACAAGCGCGCGCTGGCGCATTTGAGGATACAGTGAGCACCAACAGCGCCTACAGAACGTGGGTGCACCATACTGAGGAAGAACCTCGTATTCGGGTGTACGTCTGGGATGCCGTCATCCGTAGTGTGCACTGGCTCATTGCCGGCAGCATCCTTGTACTCGCCGTTACCGGCATCTACATGGGCAAACCCTTCGAGGGTTCCGTCGGACCGGCAACGCCCCACTTCCTCATGGGATGGATGAAGACCATCCATTTCTACTCGGCCATCGTCTTCATTCTTGCGTTTTGTGCCCGGGTGGTCTGGTTCTTCATCGGCCCGAGACAGGCATCCTGGCGTCAGTTCATCCCCACGACTCGCGCGCGCTGGCACAACTTCGCAAGAACCCTGCGCTTCTACACTTTCTTTTCGGTGAAGACCCCGGGGGCCATTGCCCACAATGCGGTGGCTGGTCTTGCTTACACCGCCGTGTTTTTGCTTTACGTGGTGATGATTGTGACGGGACTTGCGCTCTACGGCGCAAGCGCAAGTGTGACGTCGCCGATGCACTTTTTCCAGGGTTGGTCGGTCCTGATAGGCGGCCTTCAAACGGCGCGGTTTATTCACCACGTTGTGATGTGGCTCATCCTGGGCTTCGTCGTTCACCACGTCTACAGCGCTCTTCTCACCTCAAAACAGGAGCGCAACGGCGAGCTTGACTCCATCTTCTCCGGCAACAAGTTCCTTTTCCGCGAGGAGCTCGATGCGGGCAAAGAAGACTATGGCCCGCGAGAGAGACCACAAAGCCATGTTCGAGCGTGATCCTCTGCTTGTCCTCGGCCTAGGTAACCTCCTTTGCCGAGATGACGGCGTTGGAGTGGCAGCCATCGCTTGCCTCCTCCGCCAGTATGAGCCGTCAGAAGGCGTCCGTGTTCTCGACGGCGGGACCCTGGGGCTGTCGCTACTTCCGGTGTTGGAATCGGCCGACACTGTGCTCATTGTTGATGCCATTCGCTCAGATGGGCCTCCCGGCTCGTTCGTGCGGCTCGAAGGCGATGCGGTTGCCCATGCTGCGGAGCACCGACTGTCCGTTCACCAGGTGGGTGTCAGTGACCTCATCGGCGCAGCCCGTTGGCAGGGCTCGCTCCCAACCCGCCTGTTTTTGCTGGGACTCGTTCCTGCGTCGATGGACCTGGGTGTGGAGCGGACGCCGTCAGTGGAGACCGCAATTCCTATGCTCGTAGACCGGGTGGTCGCGGAGTGCGCAGCCTTGGGGTACCCATTCGCACCGAGGCGGTACCATGAAACATCCAAGACACCGGGCTTGGTTGGCGATGATGCTCATCGCCTCTTCGGGCTGCAGTTCGAGGTGCGGTGAGTCTTCCCAGGCCACTCTGGCCGTGCCCTGGAATCAAGTTCGCTCTGCCGAGGCACGCCAGCGGGGACGCGAGCTGTATGTCCGATACTGCGTGCTCTGTCACGGAGAGCACGCCGATGGACGCGGAGTGCGCAGCCTCGGACTGGACCGACGGCCGGCGGACTTCACCGCTCCCCAATGGAGCAGCCCTGACGCGCCGGCTCGGGCCTACCGCGCCATCCGCGAGGGTGTATCCGGAACGCCGATGGCATCTTGGAGCGCATTCTCGGATGCGGAGAGCTGGGACTTGGTGGCCTACCTCGTCTCGGTGAGCAAGCAAGGGCCCTAACGGAGGACGAGCGATGTGCGAATCATGCGGATGTGGCGACGAGTCGCTGGTGCCAGTGGAAGTGCATGACCGCATCCTGACGGCGAATGAGAAGATGGCAGGGCACACCAGGGAGCATTTTGAGAAGCTCGGGGTCCTAGCGGTGAACCTGATGGGCTCGCCGGGTTCCGGCAAGACAGCGTTGCTCGAGACAACAGCACGGCTGTCCAAGGGCCGCATTCGCCTCGGTGCCCTCAGCGGCGACCTGGAAACGGACCGTGACGCCGCCCGGCTGCGCGCTGCCGGCATCCCTGCACTCGAAATCACCACCGGGTCTGCTTGCCATCTCGACGCGGAGCTGGTGCATCGAGCACTCCACAACTTCCCCTGGCAGGACCTCGACCTGCTGGTCATCGAGAATGTTGGAAACCTGGTCTGTCCAGCCATCTATGATCTTGGTCAAGCAGCGAATGTGGTTGCCCTTAGCGTGACCGAAGGGGAGGACAAGCCGCTCAAGTACCCAGTGATGTTTCGAAAGGCAGACCTGGTTCTGGTGACCAAGGTCGACCTGCTCCCGCACCTCCCGGACGTAAGCCTAGAGCGTATCGCCGATGCACTGTCCCGGGTCACACCTTCAGCGGTGACGCTCCCGGTTTCTGCCAGGACCGGCGAGGGAATGGGACCTTGGCTCGACTGGCTCACGGCTCAGCGCAGGGCCTCGCTCCACAGGAGACAGCCAGGGCAAAGCGGAACCTCCGCACGAGCCAGTGCTCACACGACTGCCCGTCACTAATGTGTTTTCTATCCGTTCACCGAGGTTGGACCAGTCTGTACTCTCGCCGAGTCGCAAGACGCCGAAGTGATTGCAGTTGTCCCTTCCAAGTCCGCGACGTTCCCTCGCGCGCCTAGCGAATAGATGCGAACTCTGACCTGCCGCCCCCAAACGGCCTGACCGACTGACTTCATTGTAAAGACGAAGTCTGCAGCGATCCGTCCGCCATCCGTAACCACTACAGACAGGACCAATGTACGGAGCACATGAAGTGAAGTCGTCGCAATAGGAGCCCGTTGCGCATTGCTGGTCGTTCATGCAACTCTTAAAGCTTGCTAGGGGTTGGCAAACCCCTGCATCCGAGAAGTCACAGGCGGACGCACCAGGAAGGCACGGGATTAGTCCATCTGCGCACGGTCCCGACGACGGGGGCGGGACACAGACGGTGCAACTACACACGTCTCCAACGACACAGCCAGAAATGTGTTGAACCTCATCGGGTGAGAGTTCGACGCAGGATTCGCCCAATCTCGAGGGCGGCTGACAGCTGCCCAGGCGGGTGCCCCCATCCGTGAGCAGTGCCTGTCCTCGACAAATCAGCCCAGATTGACAGTCAGGAAAGATATCGGGACCGAGGTAGCTCCCCGACGAACACGCGCCCCCCGGCGCAAGCTGTGACTCACAAGTCTGCGAGAGCTGGTTGCAAAAGAGCCCCGGCGCACATCCAAAGATGGGGAGATCAGCGCACGACGTGCCCAAGCTCGCATTTCCGCGGCAGTACACACCATCGCAGGTCAATCCTCCGTCGCTTCCGCATCCTGCGTCGTAAGTGCAAAGGCTCCCAGGCCGAAGCGGAGGAACCGGCAGACACGAGCCAGCATCGACCACGCAGACTCCGTCTGCGCACTGGAAGCTGTCCTCGCACGCGAAGACCGAAGAGCAAGCGGGGGGCGGGATGACACCCTCGCCAGAGGAATAGGCCGCACAAGCAGTCCACGGAGCCGACAAACATGCCGCCGCAAGCTCCGGATCATAAGAGAACCCGGCGTCGCCCAGACCTACCAGCCCAAGAAGGTTGGCCGCGATCGGCTCGCAGATGCCTTGGCACGCCAACCCCAAGGGAATTTGAGAGCATTCGGTGTAGCTCCAGACACCTGTCGTACGAAGCTGCTCGACGCAAGCTGGAATCATGTAGCTTTCGAAGGGGATGCACTTGCTCATGCCGTCGCAAAAAGCCTCGAAATAATCATTAGCGAATTCCTCGAGCGGTTCCCCGCCGGGCCCAGCGTCCACCCCCAGCCAAGGAGCAACCACTGGGAGTCCAGCGTCCAGCGGAAGGCAAACGCCTCCGTTGATCGTGGGTCCGGCGTCCGAATCCCCCGTGGAGGTGCAGCCGGAAGCCTGAAGCGCGAGAGCGAGCCCAGCCATTGCAATCGAAAGGACGGTTGTCCTCACTGAACACTCCTTTCAGCCTGAGCGCAGTATCTGGGCGTCATCGCGCGGCAAATTGAGAGTTGCACGAACGTTCAGTGCGGGCCAGCGCGTCCCGCAGAATTCCGGACATTCCGTCGAGCGCATAGCGAACAGGCAGCGAATGCCTGCCCGAAGAACGCGATAAAAACCGTCAAGGGCCGGTGAAGGGGAGATGATGAGACCCCCTCCGCTTCAGGCGTTGTTGGGCCCCCCGCTGCAGCTAGCAGCTGCCGCCATGTACCTGCTGCCGGAAGCGGGCTGAGACACCAGCCATGGTAGCCTCTTGAGCACCTCGGAGGGCCACCACCTCTTTCATCCCACCGAGGAATCGGGGGAGTCCTTCGAGCCGCTTGCGGGCACCTCTTCCTGCGTCTGCGCGCTCTGCGAAACCGACCCCGGGTTGGCGGCAGCCTGCGGCCAAAGCCCGGATGGCGGGCAACCGACGCTGGTGTACTCAGTCTGTGGCGGTGCCGCGCAACTCTGCGGCGGACTAAACCTTCTTATGTTTGGGCTATCTCGCCGAGTGCGGACATCACGCACGAACAGGCTTCCGTCATGCGCGCCAACCCGCTCATTTCCGCGCCCTAGGCTTCGCGTCGGAACCCCGCCTGTCATGAATGGCTCCCCGCGCACAACCTTCACCTTTCGCCCCGTCCTGCGGCGCAGAGGGGTCAGGT
>JBKQSS010000079.1:0-4154 GCA_052143535.1 Myxococcaceae bacterium
GGCACCGTCGTCGTGGTAGCGGCGGTGAAGATGGTGATGAGGGCACTGCCGGAGAAGGACACCTCGTGAATTCCGCCGCTGTACGGCGTCCAGGTGAAGGCGGTGTTTGCCGGAAGCCCAGTGGCCCCATTGGCCGGGGAAATCGGAACGGCGGCTTCGGGAACGCTGACCGACACCCCGGTTGCGTCGGGAGACAGCCCGCGGACGTAGACCGTGCTGCCCAGCGCGCCGTTGTCTGGCGTCGACGTAAAGACGCTGGCGCCGACGCTAATGGTGGCGCCGATGCCGGCCGGCGTGGCGTACGCAAAGCTCCCCACGGGCGTGCCGGCTGTCACGACGAGGATGGAGGCGCCGTCCGCGAAGTCCACCGACACCGACGTGATGGGCGTGCCGTATGAGGCGGGGCCGCTAACCGAGCCGGTGATGGTGGAGAGGGCACCGGACGTCATGGCGATTTCCTGGTTGCTGGTGGTTTGAGAATTCGCCACCGCGACACTGGACTGCAGTCCGTAGGCCCAGCCGTAGGGCTCACCGCTCACCGCGTCCGTCAACAGCTGCAGGGCGTGGAGGTTCCCCACGATGGACGCAGCGCCGTTCCAATAGAGGTTCAGGCTGAAGGGGCTTGCCGTGACCGTTTGCGTCTGAGGACCCGTGAGGGGCGAGGCCCAAGCGAGGGATGCCTGTACGGCGCCCGGGGCGTTGGTACTGACGGTGCCGGAGACGGTTCCCGCGTTGGAGGGGTTTCCGTTGGGGTAGGTGGAGAAGGTGATGGTCGGGTCGGTTCGGGTGAGCGCCTGATAGACGACGGCGAGGTTGTCGTCTGGAGACACCACTGCCACGGCGTAGGGGGGTATGACGTTGGAGAGGCTAAAGCCTCCGTCGGCGTCGGTGGTGGTGATGCTGCTTCCGATGGACACCGACACGCCGGCGGCTGGCCAGAGGCCCTGCTCTGTGAGCACCGTCCCCGTCACGGTAATGGGCGGCAGGTGCGGGAGGATGATGATGGCTGCGCTGGCAGTGACGTTGCCGCCGGCGGTGGCCGTCAGCGTGGCCGTCGTCGAAGACGAGACGTCTGAGGGCGGGGTGTAGGAGGTACTCGTGCCGGATGCGGGGCTGAAACTTCCCGGCCCCGTCAGGCTCCAGGTGATGGAGCTCGAGGAACCAGTCAGCGTGGCAGTGAAGGCTAAAGCGCCTCCGCTCGCCGTGACCGTCAACGTGCTGGGCTGAATGGTGAGAGTTGCCGCGACCGGTGGAGTGCCGCTGCTGCTGCAGGCCAGCCAGAAGACCGAGCCAAGGATGAGCGCCACGGCCGGGAGTCCATGCTTGGAACGACGCATCCGCCTCCTCTTCTAGCTGAGCGCGAGGCGGGAGGGCGGAAGAAGCTTCTGTCCGACGGTTTGGAACGTCCCGCGGGGCTGCGTCGCGGTGCCGCTGAAGCTCCTCCGGGCGCTTGAGGCCTCGTCACTGCGCGAAGTCTGCGGGGCCAGGAGGAGCTGGCGCAGGCTTTTCGCGTTCCTCGCTGGCACACGCGCCTCCTCTGAAGCTGCCGCCGTTGCACGAGTGCGCGCCAGCAGTTTCCCTGAGCGAGGAATGCAGAAAGACTTCAGCGCCGGCGCTGGTGCCTCGGCGGATGGTGGTTAGTTTCTCATTGCGTCTGAGCGTACTGCTCAGGTGCTCGAGTCATCTGGACTAAGAGACGCTGCTCGATTTCCAAAATACTTAGTCAGTATGAATCTGAGGGTTGACCATGTTTGCTCGCAACGTGCATCTGCAGCTCAAGCCCAACACCGCAACGCAGTTCACCACCACCCTGGAGAAGGACGTTCTTCCCCTTCTTCGCAAGCAGCCTGGGTTCCACGAGGAAGTTGCCTTCATCGGCCCCAATGGCAATGAGGCGTATGCCATCAGCTTCTGGGAGTCGAAGGAGAAGGCAGAGCAGTACGGCCGCGCAGCGTACCCGGAAGTGCTGAAGGCCCTGTCCAATGTCGTCACAGGGACTCCGCAGGTTCTGAGCTACGAGGTGTGCAGCTCGACCATTCCGAAAATCACGGCTCGCGCCTAACGGCACCGTCGTCGACGAGTTGGTAACCAAGGGCGGCTTTCGAGCCGCCCTTTTGTTTTGCGCGCCGCTTTGGGAGTCTTTTGTCCGGGGGAGGAAGTCTGAAGGGTGACGCTTTCGGGTGCCCGAAGTTTGGGCCTTCAGTGTGAGGCGGGAGCGGATGAAGCGGCATCCGCCTTCAGTTGTCGGACAGTCTCGAGGGCTTTCTCCATGTGCCCCGTCGTCTGGAGCTGCGCCGAGAATGCCATTCGGACAATGCCCGCCTGGTCGATGACAAACGTCGCCCGCCCGTCCACCAGTCCCAGCGTCCGCGGCACGCGGTAGGCTTTCCGCGTTGCGCCGCCCATGTCACTGAGCAGCAAGAAGGGAAGCCGCTGGCGCTTGGAGAAGCCTCGGTGCGATTCCTCGGAGTCCGAGCTCACGCCCACCACGCTGGCGCCGGCAGCCAAGAAGTCCTCGTAGCCGTCCCGGAAGGCACAAGCCTCCATGGTGCAAAAGGGCGAGTTGTCGCGGGGGTAGAAGAAAACCACGACTGGTCCCTTTTTGTGCAGCGCTTCCAGAGACCAGGCGTGTCCAGAAGCGTCCTTCAAGGTGAAGGGGGGTGCCGGCTGTCCAGACTCGAGCATGGCCTCTAGGATGCTGGAGGTGGCCCCGCGTTACGCAACAAAATTCATCCGCGCGTTGGGTCCCAGAGTGGCGCCTGCCGAGCATTGAGCTCGGCAGTGGCGCGGCGTTTCCCCTTCAACAGGCAGGCCCGCTGGTAGGCGCGGAGGAATTTGCGGAAGGCCGGGTCCTCGTACCGGGGACGCCCTTGCAGCATGCTCTTGAAGTATCCCTGGGCCATGGCCAGGCCGCCCCACACCAAAGGCGGGCGCGTCATGCGGAAGAGGGCCGAGGCCAGCATGTAGCTTGGGGCGGTGCCCATGAAGTACTGGCCGAAACCGTGGCGCTGCCGCCCCGTCCACCAATTCTTGTGGCTCGTCCCCATCGGCCGCAGGTGTACGAAGCGCAGCTCGGGCGCGTCCCAGGAGACGGCCATCCACCCTAGCTGCCGGCAGCGGTGCCCATCAATACCGTCCCACATCACCTCCCGGACGAAGCCGCCAATCTGCCGGAAGCAGGCAGTGCGGTAAAACTTCGTCATGCCCACCGAGTTCTCGTCGCCCGTCACCTCCGAGACGAGGCGTGAGGTGTCGGTGAGAGGGAATTGGACGCTGTCGTCCTTGGTGCCGGGCGGGAAGAAGTAGGGCTTTCCGCTGGCGGTACCTATCCGCGGCTGCTTCTCCATTCTGTCCATCAGCCCGGCGAAATAGCCGGGGGGCAAGTCGAGGTCCAAGTCCAGCTTGCAGATGTAGTCGAAGTCCTCCGGTTTCAGCGTCTCGTAGCCCGAGTAAAAGGCGTCAATGACGCCGCCGCCCACCTTCCGCGCGCCCCTGTCCGCCCGGCGCACCATGCGCAAGTAGGGCGTCCTCTTCGCGTACTCGGCGAGAATGGCGGGCGTCTCGTCCTTGCTTCCGTCGTCCACCACCACCCACAGCGCGGGCGCTTCTGTCTGAGAGAGGACGGCGTCCAGCGTGCGGCGCGCGTACTGGGCCTCGTCCCGGGCCGGGGTGATGAGGGCGTAGCGCCGGCCACTCACCGGGCCACCCCGTGCCGCCGGCACCAGCGCACGAGCACGTAAAGGGCCCAGACGCGCGACCAGTACAGGCCGGGCGCCCCGGCGAGGAAGGCCTTCCACAGCCGGGCCACCGCCTCGGGCTGTAGCCCCGCGGCGCGGACCGCCTCCGCGTCCTGCAGCGTGGCGTCCACGGCGCGGTTGAGGCCTTGCCGTATCCACCGCTCGAAGGGCAGGACGAAGCCCTGCTTCTCGCGCTCGAAGAGGGCTGGGTCGAGCCCCTTCAAGCCCGCGCGTCGCAGCGCGGCCTTGCGGCGAATGGGGTGGAAGCGCCGACTGTCCGGCAGCCGCACACGGCCTGAAGCAGCGTTTGGTCCACCAACGGCAGCCGCTGCTCGATGGAGGCGGCCATGCTGGCAGCGTCGTTGTCGCGCAACAGGCGCTCGCCGAGGAAGAGGCGCTGCTCGAGGGCACTCAAGG
>JBKQSS010000080.1:0-119959 GCA_052143535.1 Myxococcaceae bacterium
CCGCCTTCACCTCGCCGTTGTAGGGGGCGGCGGAACCGATGGCCAGCTTGATCTCCTCGGCCGTGCGCTCGCCGAAGGCGACGGCCTGCTCGCGCCGTACATAGGTCTGGAGGGCGGGGTCGATGTCGAACCCGCCACAGCGGATCGCCTCCGAGGCCACCACGCCGCCGAGGGAGATGACGGCCGTCTCCGACGTCCCTCCCCCCACGTCCACAACCATGTTGCCGATGGGCTCGTGGATGGCGAGGCCGGCGCCGATGGCGGCCGCCATCGGCTGCTCGATGAGGTACACCTCGCGCGCGCCGGCGTTCTCCGCGGCCTCACGGACGGCGCGGCGTTCCACCTCGGTGATGCCGGAGGGGATGCCGATGATGATGCGGGGCCGGACTCCCAGCTTCCGGTTGTGTGCCCGCTCGATGAAGTAGCGCAGCATGGCGGCAGTAATTTCGAAGTCGGCAATGACGCCGTCCTTCATCGGTCGGATGGCCACGATGTTGCCCGGGGTCCGGCCGAGCATCTCCTTGGCCTCTTTGCCCACCGCCAGCACGCGCTTGGCTCCCCGGGCGTCCTGCTGCACCGCCACCACCGAGGGCTCGTTGGAGACGATGCCTTGGCCACGGATGTAGATGAGGGTGTTCGCCGTCCCGAGGTCGATGGCCAAGTCGCGTGAGAAGAGATTGTGCAGCCAGTCGAGCATCGTGGAGGAGATTCCTCTGAGAGGGGGAGGCGGCGCGTGGGAGTGGTTTGCGCAACCCCAACCCAAGCCAAGGCGCGCAGCGTCATGATGACGCTAGCACCCCGGGATTCCGCGGACCTAGCGCGCTGTGCGGCTGTCTGTCTGGCCGCTGAAGGAGTCGCTCGAGGCGGCCTCGGACGGCGGGGCGTCAGAGGAAAGCAGCCGGGGCTGGTCCGGGACGGCTCGGGGCTTGGGACTGCGCTTCAGCGCGTACTTGAAAATGGCATAGAGCGCGCGCATCCCGTCCTTCCAGCCAATCTTCTTCCCTTCCTCGTAGGTGCGCCCGTGGTAGCTGATGGGCACCTCGTAGACGCGGTACCGGCCGCGGGCCACCTTGGCCGTAATTTCGGGCTCGAAGCCGAAGCGGTCCTCCTCCAGGGTGATGGTTTGGAGGACTTCGCGGCGGAAGGCCTTGTAGCAAGTCTCCATGTCGGTGAGGTTCAGCCCGCTGGTCATATTGGACAGGGTGGTGAGTAGCCCATTCATCACCGCATGCCAGTAGAAGAGCACCCGCCGAGGCGTACCGGTGAAGCGGCTGCCATAGACGACGTCCGCGTCGCCATCGACGATGGGCTGAATGACGCGTGGAATATCCCTCGGGTCGTACTCCAGGTCCGCGTCTTGGATGATGACGATGTCGCCCGAGGCTTCCTCAAAGCCCCGGCGCAGCGCCGCGCCCTTGCCCTGGTTTTTGGCTTGAAACAGCACGCGCACCGAGGTGGCGTTGGCCGGCTGGGCGTGGCCGAGGACGCTGAGGCCTTCGGTGGCCAGCCTCTGCAAGAGCTCGCGGGAGCCGTCGGTGGAGCAATCGTCGACGAGAAGCACCTCTTTGCGCATGTCCACCGCCACCACCCGGCGGAGAAGCTCGGCGAGGGTGCCCCTCTCGTTGTAGACGGGGACTACCAGCGAAACGAGCGGCGCAGCGGGCACAGAGGGGCTCTCCGAAGACGGGGGGCAACTTTGGCCAGCGCGGCAAGGGTGCGCCGCACCGTCCGTCGTCAAGAAACCATGGAAATGCCCTCTCCGCCTCCCCCCATCGTGCTGAAGGAGTTTCCCTACCCCGCCCGAAGCCTGAAGCTGCCCGAAGGGGAGATGGCTTACGTGGAGGTGGGCCAGGGGCGCCCGGTGGTGCTGCTTCACGGAAATCCCACCTGGGGTTTCCTCTGGCGCCGGGTGATGGGGGCACTGGCTGATGCACCGCTTCGGCTGCTCGCGCCGGACCTCTTCGGCTTTGGACGGAGCAGCAAGCCCGCTTCCTGGCGCTGGCACAGTGTGGAAGGCCATGGCCGCACCCTCTTGGCGTGGATGGAGGCGCTCGACCTCCGGGAGGTGGTGTTGGTGCTGCACGACTGGGCCGGCCCGTTGGGCGGCTGGGCGGCGGCCCGCGCCGGCTCCCGGGTGACTGCGCTGTGCCTCCTCAACACCGCTGTCGTTTTGCCGGCCCGCTTCCGCGGCACCGTCTTCCACCGGCTCGCGCGCGTCCCTGTGCTGAGCGACGTCCTCTTCCGCCTGCTGGGCTTTCCTCTGGGGCTTTTGGGCCGCGTGCAGGCGGACCCGCGCAGCATTTCGGGCGAGGTGGCCGAGGCCTACCGTTGGCCCTTGCGGCACCGAGGCGACCGGGCCGGGCCGCTGGCCTTGGCCAGGATGGTACCCACTGGGCCCAACCACCCCAGCATCCCCGCCCTTCGGGAGGTCGAGACTTGGGTACGGGGCTTCCCGGGGCCAGTGGAGCTGGTGTGGGGCCGCCGGGACCCCATTCTCGGACGGGCGCTGAAGCGGCACCGCGCCGCCCTCAAGGCCGCCCGCGTCACCGAGGTGGACGCGGGGCATTTCCTGCAGGAAGAAGCGCCTGAGCCCATTGCTCGCTCCGTGCGGCGGCTGGCCGGACTGAGCGACGCCTAAGAGGGCCCATTGGCAAGGAAGGAGAGTCGGCTGTGGACGTTGCGATGCTCGAGTCCCGTGTCTCCGCCGCCTTCGGCGACCGCACCCTGCTCCAGGACGGCGGGACGCGCAGCGCGGTGCTCCTGACGCTCGCTGCCCTGGACCGCGGCGACCTCCGCGTCGCCGAAAAACGCGAGGGAAAGTGGGTGACCCACGCCTGGGTGAAGCAGGCCATCCTCTTGTACTTCGTCATCGCCGAAACGCGGACGATGCACGTCGGCCCCTTCGAGTTCCATGACAAGGTGCCACTGAAGAGGGACCTCGCCGCGGCCGGCGTGCGGCTGGTTCCTCCCGGCGTCATCCGCTATGGCGCGCACGTCGAGCCAGGCGCAGTGGTGATGCCGGGCTATGTCAACATCGGAGCCCGCGTCGGAAGCGGCACCATGGTGGACACCTGGGCCACCGTCGGCTCGTGCGCGCAGGTTGGCCGCAACGTCCACCTCTCCGGGGGGGTGGGCCTGGGCGGCGTGCTGGAGCCCCCGTCGGCCACACCGGTGGTGGTCGAGGACGGCGTCTTCATCGGCAGCCGCTCGGTCGTGGTGGAGGGGGTGTTGGTGGAGGAAGAGGCAGTGCTCGGCGCCAACGTCGTCCTTACCGCCAGCACACGCATCCTCGACGTCACCGGGACGGAGCCCCGCGAGTACCGCGGGCGCGTTCCCGCCCGAAGCGTCGTCATCCCCGGCACTGTCCCACGGGCCTTCCCGGCCGGCAGCTACGGCGTGCCGTGTGCGCTGATTATTGGCCAGCGCACCCCCAGCACTGACCGAAAGACGTCCCTGGAGAGCGCACTTCGCGATTTCGCCGTCCCGGCTTGATACGCTTTGGCGCGGGTCCAGGCCCTCTCTTCGTGAGCGACTCCGAACGTCCCGTTGACTTGCTGGTCGCCTCGCTCCTCGCCTCCACCCCCGGCGAGAGCGGCGAGGCAAAGCCCGAGCCCGTCGACGGTGAGCCCCCGGAGGACGTGGACCGGGTGGGGCACGCGCTGGAGGCGATGGCCAAGACGGCCGAGCCGACCAAGCAGGTGCTCCGTACCGTCTCCGGTCCCCAACGGCTGGACCGCTTCTGTGACGCCCTGGCGCGTTTTTTCGACGTTGGCGAGGCGGCGGCGCGGGCGCTGCTTGCTCGAGTCGACGTGGCCGAGGAGTGGATGGAGGGTCCGGACGCCGGAATTTCCGTGCTGCCCGTCGAGGCGGGCCCCCGCGCTCAGGCTGCGCTGGCCTCGCTGGTGCGCCTCCCGGCGGGGGTGACGCTCTCCGAGCACCCCCATGTGGGAAGAGAGCAACTCTTCGTCCTCGAGGGGGGCTTCGCCGACTCGGTCGGGCACGTGGTGTGGCCGGGCGAGACGCTGGAGATGGCAGCGGGAACGGTGCACTCCATGTGGGGCCTCCCTGGCCCGGCGTGTGTCTGCGCCGCGCTGTTGTGGCTGGATGATGGCGGCGGCTGACGCGGACGCGCTGGCGGGCGCCACGCTCGCCTTGTGTGCCATTCCCAGTCCAACCGGCGCCGAGGCAGCCCTGGCAGAGCATGTCGAGGCCTGGGCCGCTCGGCTGTGGACGCCCGCCGAGCGGGTGCGGCTGGGCCACAGCTTCGTCTTCGGGCGCCGAGAGGACCCGCGTCCGACGGTGGCGCTTCTGGGGCACCTGGACACCGTTCCACCGCATCCCGAGACAGGCCTCCCAAGGCGAGAGGGCGACCGGCTGGTAGGAACTGGCGCCAGTGACATGAAGGGTGGAGTGGCGGTGATGATGGCACTTGCCGAGTCGCTTCCCCGCGCGGAGCTCCCGGTCAACCTGTTGCTCGTCCTGTACGAGCGCGAAGAGGGGCCCTATGCCGAGAACGGGCTCGGTCCACTCCTCGAGCGCGTTCCGGAGCTCTCCCAGGCGCGCTTTGCGGTGGCGCTCGAACCCACCGACGGCGTGGTGCAGGTGGGCTGCGTCGGCTCGTTGCACGCCACCTTGCGCTTTCGAGGCAAGGCGGCCCACGCGGCGCGGCCCTGGCAGGGAGTGAATGCGCTTCACCTCGCCGGTCCCCTCCTCAGCGAGCTGCTCGCCCTTCAGCCGCGCGAGGTCGACTGTGGCGGTTTTCAATTTCGAGAAGTCATGACCGCCACCCTGGGTCAGGGGGGACGCGCCCGAAACGTGGTGCCGGACGTCTTCACCCTCAACGTCAACGTCCGCTTCGCCCCGGGACGCACCGCGGCACAGGCCGAAGCGGACTTGCGGCGTCTCGTCGCCGGGCGGGCCGAAGTGGAGGTAACCGACCGCTCCCCGTCCGCCCCAGTGTGCGCCTCCAACTCCTACTTTCACCGTCTCGTCGGCGCCAGCGGCAGGGCGGCCACCGCCAAGCAGGCCTGGACGGACGTGGCCCGGCTCGCCCTCTACGGCGTGGAGGCCGTCAACTTCGGACCGGGTGAGACTGCCCAGGCCCACCAGGCCCAGGAGAGTGCCTCGGTTTCAGCGCTCCGGGCCGCCTATGAGGCCCTGGCCGCAGTGCTTCTAAGCGGATAGGAGGAGGAAGGCGCCGACATCCGCCAAGCCGGCTGAGCACGTAACCTCTCTTTGAAGACAACAATGGCCCCCCACCCCAAAGAGGCACTCGTCCAGCACGCCCTTTCGCCACAGCTGCCGCTCGCGCCGGAGGTGCGCACGCACCTGGAGAGCTGCCCCAGCTGCGCTCGGGCGGCGAGGGAGCTCCTCGGAGCGGCCTCGCAGCTGCTTCGGGGGGAGAGCCCGGCCGAGGCACCGGACAACGTCTTGGCAGCACTGCGCAGAGAGATGACCGGCCCGCGGCGCCTGGAGCGTTTCGTCGGGCAGGTGGCGGCCTTTCTGGACATCGACGCGGACGCGGCGCGGGCGCTCCTGGCCAGTGTCGACACCCAGGAGGACTGGCTCAACACCCCAGGCATCTCCGTCCGCGCCGTGCCCACCGGGCCCCGTGCCGCTCAGGCCTTGGCCACCCTGTGCCGCATCGAGCCGGGCTCGGGACTGGAGGACCACGGGCACGACGCCCCCGAGGACACGCTGGTGCTGGAGGGTGGGTTTCGCGACAGCTCAGGTCGCGAGTTTTGGCCCGGCGAGTCCCTCACCATGCCCGCCGGCAGCCACCATGCCCTGACCGCGCTCCCCGGAGTGCCTTGCTTGTGCCTGGTGCTGGCGCGGCTGGCCTGAGCCCGACGGCACGCCCGACGAAGGGCCCCCCAAGCAGCGTCGCTTCCCGGCGAGCCGCCTGTCAGAGTCAGCCGAGCGAGGAAAGGCCGTCCAGACGAGGAGGGTGTTACCCATGGAGCTCCGCATCGCCGGCCTGAGCAAACGCTACCCGGGTGGCGTGCAGGCCCTTCGCGACGTCACCTTGAAAATCCCCGCCGGGATGTTTGGGCTGCTCGGGCCGAACGGCGCCGGCAAGTCCACGCTGATGAGAATTCTGGCCACCCTTCAGGAGGCCGACGCCGGGACGGCCACCCTCGACGGCATCGACGTGCTCCGAGACAAGGAAGCGGTGCGGCGCGTCCTTGGCTACCTGCCTCAGGAGTTTGGCCTCTACCCCAAGGTGACGGCGGTGGAGCTCTTGGACCACCTGGCCCAACTCAAGGGCGTCGCAAGCAGCGCCGACCGTCGACGGATGGTGGACACGCTGCTCGAGCGCACCAACCTCGCCGAAGCGAGGCGCCGCCGGCTGGGCACCTTCTCGGGCGGCATGAAGCAGCGCTTCGGGATTGCCCAAGCGCTGCTCCAGGACCCGAAACTCATCATCGTCGACGAGCCGACCGCCGGACTGGACCCTGAGGAGCGGGTGCGTTTCCACAACCTGCTGTCGGAAATTGGCGAGCAGGTGGTGGTCATCCTCTCCACCCACATTGTCTCGGACGTCAGTGACTTGTGCCAGCGGATGGCAGTCATCGACCAGGGGGAGCTTCTGGTGGAAGGCGAGCCGGCGGAGCTGGCCGGCGCGCTCCAGGGACGGGTGTGGCAGAAGCTGACGTCTCGCGCGGAGCTGGCGGACCACCAGTCGCGCTTCCAAGTCCTTTCCGCCCGGTTGACGGGCGGCCGGACGCTTTTGCGTCTTCTCTCGGAGCACCAGCCGGACCGAGACAGCGAGCCGGTGCAGCCCGAGGTGGAGGACGTCTACTTCGCCGCCATTCGCCAGCACGCCTCTGGGCCGCCGGCGGCGCGGGTCGGCTGAGCCCCAACCGGACACCTCGAAAAAGCCAATGCTCCTCTCGGTGGCGTGGTTCGAAGCGAAACACCGCATCCTTCGCCTGTCGACGCTTGTCTACTTTGCCGTCTTCTTCGCCCTGGCGGCCCTGGCGATGTGCGTCACCGGCGGGGCCTTCGAAAGCGTACCCTCCGGCTTCGCCGGCTCGGGCGGGAAAGTCTTCGCCAACTCCGCGTACGGCATCGCGACGCTGACAGGAGTGCTGAGCTACGTCGGCCTGTTGGTCGCCGCCCCCGTCATGGGGCAGGCCGTCTACCAAGACTTTGGCACCCACAGCTACCCCTTCTTCTTCACCTCGCGGCTGCGTCAGCGTGATTACCTGTTGGGCCGGTACTTAGGGGCGCTCCTCGGCCTGTTGGTCATCTTCTCGAGCATCGGGTTTGGCCTGTGGGTCGGCGCTCACCTGCCATTCTTGGACAAGAGCTTGGTCGGTCCGCACCGCACGGCGTTTTACCTGTGGCCCTACCTGGTCCTCGTCCTGCCGAACCTGGTGTTTGCCGGCGCGCTCTTTCTCTCCTTGGCCGCGCTCACCCGCGGAATGCGCGCGGTCTACATCGCCAGCGTGCTGTTGGTGGTGGGCTTTCAGATTGGCGGCGCGCTGTTTTCGAAGCTGGAGAACCAGCACCTGGCGGCGCTGGTCAACCCCTTTGGGCAAAGCGCTTTTCGCTTCGTCACCCAGTACTGGACGGTGGCCGAGAAGAATGCGTCGCTGATTCCGCTCCGCGGGGCGATGGCCGAGAACCGTCTTCTGTGGCTTTTCGTCGGCGCACTCGTCCTCTTGGTCACCGTGCTTCGGTTTCGTTTCGCCCAGCCCATCGAGGGTGGCGGCAAAGGCGCTCCCGAGGCGCTGCCCGAGCTCCCCAGGCCCAGGCTCCCAACCCTGGCGGCTGTCAGCGCCAGCTGGCACTGGCCGGCGCTGCTCGCTGGGACGACGTGGGTGAACTTTCGCGAGACGGTGAAGAACGTCTACTTCCTGGTGCTGCTCTTCGCCGGGGTGCTCTTCATGGTCGTCGCCGCCCGCAACCTGGCGCTGCTCTATGGGACCACGGTCTGGCCGGTGACCAGCGCGGTGCTGCTGCTGCTCGGCGGGGACTTCAATCTCTTCTTCCTCATCATCATCACCCTGTTTTCCGGTGAGTTGGTTTGGCGCGAGCGCGATGCGGGGGTGGACCAAATCCTCGACGCCACGCCGGTTCCCTCCTGGCTTCCGTTGGTTTCCAAGGTGCTGGCGCTGGCGGCGGTCCAGGTCCTCCTCCTCACCGTCGTCCTGCTCTTCGGCGTCGGCTTTCAGACGTTGAGGGGCTACCACCACTACGAGCTCGGTCTGTACCTGCGCGAGCTGTATGGCGTGCAGCTGGTGGACTTCACGCTGCTCTGTGTGCTGGCCATCGCCATCCAGGTGTTGGTGAACAACAAGCTGCTCGGCTACCTGGGGATGGTCATCTACTTCCTGGCTTCCTCGTTCATGGGCCCGGCCTTGGGCCTCGAGCACCACCTCTACAACTACGGCACCTCCCCCTCCGTCACCTACTCGGACATGAATGGCTACGGGCACTTCGTCCAGGGCATGGTGTGGTTCCGTGTCTACTGGGGGCTCGGCGCAGTGGCGCTGGTGCTGGTGTCCCGTCTCTTCTGGGTGCGGGGCGTGGAGAGTTGGCCCAGCGTGCGTTGGCGGCTCGCCCGGGCGAGGCTCACCCCACGCATGACCCTCGCCTTGGGCGCGGTGTTTCTGGCCTTCGTCGCCACCGGCATCTTCATTTTCCACAACACCAACCGCCTCAACCCCTACCTCACCTCGCGGCAGACGGAGCGACTGCAGGCGGAATACGAGAGGCGCTACAAGCCCTTCGAGAACGAGCCCCAGCCGAGCGTCACCGCCGTCCGACTCCGGGCTGACCTCCGGCCAGAAACCCGCGGGGTGCACTGGGCCGGCAGCTACCACCTGGTGAACCGAAGTGCCTCGCCGGTGAGCCGAGTCTTCGTCCGCATCGACCCCGAGCAGCGTCCCGTCGTTCGCCGTCTCGCGCTCGGTGCTTTGCAGGCCGCCACCGAGGTGGACACCCGCCTCGGCGTGTCCACCTTCGTCCTTCCGTCGCCGCTCGCCGCCGGCGCCGACACGGAGCTCCTCTTCGACCTCGACTCACAGCCCCAAGGGTTCCGCAACGAGGAGGGCCCAGGCAACCGTGTCTTCGCCAACGGCACCTTCGTGGATAATTTCAGCCTTCCCCGCATCGGCTACATGGAGGCGGTGGAGTTGACGGACGATTCCGCCCGGCGGAAGAACGGGCTAGAGCCGAAGGAGCGGATGCCGGACCTGGACGACGCTCGGGGCGCCCAGCACAACCTCCTCGACGCGGACTGGGTGACCTTCGAAGCGACGCTGACCACCGCGCCCGACCAACTCGCCATCGCGCCCGGGGACCTCGTCCGCGAATGGACGGAGGACGGCCGGCGGGCCTTCCTCTACCGGAGTCGCGGCCGGATGCTCGACTTCTACTCCGTGCTTTCCGCGCGCTATGCCGTCCAGCGCGACCTTTGGAACGGCGTCGCCATCGAGATTTTCTACCACCCCTCACACGGCTTCAACGTCGCGCGCATGGTGGAAGCGGTGAAGGCAACGCTGCTCTACGCGACCACCAATTTCGGCCCTTACCAGCACGGCCAGGTCCGCATCGTCGAGTTTCCGCGCTACTTCATGTTCGCGCAGTCCTTCCCCAGCACCATCCCCTTCTCCGAGTCCGTCGGCTTCATCGCCCACGTCGACCCGTCCAGCGACGAGGACCTCGACTTCCCCTACTACGTCACCGCCCACGAGGTCGCCCACCAGTGGTGGGCGCACCAAGTCATCGGCGCCAGGGTTCAGGGCTCGACGCTGCTGGACGAGAGCTTGGCCCAGTACACCGCACTGATGGTGATGAAGCACCGCTATGGAAACGAGCACATGCGCCGCTTCCTGAAATACGAGTTGCAGGGGTACCTGCGCGGCCGGGGCGCCGAGCGAAAGAAGGAAGTGCCTTTGCTGCGCGTGGAAAACCAACCGTACATTCACTACCAGAAGGGCAGCCTCGTCCTGTACGCGCTCCAGGACGCGATTGGGGAGGAGGCAGTCGACCGCGCGCTGCAGCGCTTCTTGCGCGAGGGCTCAGTGAAGGAGCCCCCCTACCCGAACGCGCGCCTCCTCCTCGCCGAGCTGCGAAAGGAGACGCCGGCGGAGTACCAGGACTTCCTCACCGACCTCTTCGAGACCATCACCCTCTTCGACAACCGTGCGGTGTCCGCCACGGCCAAAAACCTCGGCGGCGACAGCTGGGAAGTCACCCTCAGGGTGAGCGCCAAGAAGCTTCGCGCCGGGGAGCTGGGAGCCGAGCAGGAGGTCCCGATGGACCAGCTTTTGGACGTCGGCGTGCTCGACGAGAAGGACCAGCCACTGCTGCTCGAGAAGCGGCGCGTCCACAGTGGCCTCCAGGACTTCACCTTCACCGTCCGGGGGAAGCCGGCCAAGGCCGGCATCGACCCGCTCAACTTGCTCATCGACCGCGTCCCGGACGACAACCTCACTCGGGTTTCGGTGCAGTGAGGCCCCGGTTGGGCTCCTGCCGTCAGGCGAAGCGCTCCACCTGCGCGGCCAGCGCGGTGTCCCGTGCGGTGAGTCCTTGGGCGTCGTGGGTGACGAGGCGGAGCGTCACCTTGCTGTAGCGGATGTCGATGTCCGGGTGGTGGTCGGCGGCCTCAGCCGCGTCCGCGACTCGGTTGACGAAGGCCATCGCCGCCCGGAAGTCCGCGAAGGCGTAGGTCTTCTTCAGCCCCCCCGCCTCGAGCGCCCAGCCAGGCCACTTGGCGAGAAACGCCTGCACCTCGGCGTCCGTCAGCTTCGTCTTATCCCGGGCCATGTGTCCTCCCTCCAAAGAGCGTTGGGGCTCTCACGCGGATTGCACCGCCCGCCGCCATCGGACCATCGCCGCGGCCCGGGCTTCGGGGGTGGCCTTCGGCTTGAAGGTACGCTCGGCCTTCCAGGCGCCGCGGATTTCGTCGAGTGTGTTCCAGTGGCCCGAGCCAAGTCCGGCGAGCAACGCTGCGCCCAGCGAGGTGGTTTCCAGGTTGCGCGGTCGCACCACCGGGACGTCGAGAATGTCGGCCTGCATCTGCATCAGTAAGTCATTCCCGGCGGCGCCGCCGTCCACCTTGAAGAAGGGAATGGCTTGCCCACTGTCTTTGCGCATGGCCTCGGCCAAGTCGGCCGTCTGAAGCGCAATCCCCTCCAACACCGCGCGCGCCACGTGCGCGGCAGTCGTCCCACGGTCCATCCCCATCAGCAGGCCCCTGGCCTCTGGCCGCCACTGGGGCGCCCCCAGGCCGGCCAGCGCGGGCACGAAAGTGACTCCGCCCGAATCCGGCACCTGGCGTGCCAGGTCCTCTACCTTGCGCGCCTTGCGAATCAGCCCCAGTCCATCGCGCAGCCACTGCACCGCCGCGCCGGCCACAAAGCTCGAGCCCTCCAGCGCATAGGTGGTGACACCCCCCAGACGCCAGGCCACCGTGGTGAGCAGGCCGTGCTGGCTGAGCACCGGCGTCGGGCCGGTATTCATCAACAGGAAGGCCCCCGTCCCGTAGGTGCACTTCGACTCGCCCGGCTGGAAACAGGCCTGGCCAAAGAGCGCCGCTTGCTGGTCGCCGGCCATGCCGCACACCGGGATGCCGTCGGGAAGGACGGCGCACTCCTTGGTGACGCCGTACACCTCAGCGCACCCCTTCACCTCCGGGAGCACCGCCTTCGGCACGCCAAACAGCGCGCACAGGCCGTCGTCCCAAGCGTTGGTGTGAATGTCATACAACAGCGTCCGGCTGGCATTGGAGGCGTCGGTGACGTGCGCCGCGCCGCTGGTAAAGCGCCACACCAGCCAGCTGTCGATGGTGCCGAAGCACAACTCCCCGGCCTCCGCCCGGGCGCGCGCTCCGTCCACGTTGTCCAGAAGCCAGGCCAGCTTGGTGGCGCTGAAGTAGGGGTCCAGCACCAGCCCCGTCTTCGCCCGGACGCCCTCCTCTTCCCCTTTTGCCTTGAGGGCGGCGCAGACCTCCGCCGTCCGTCGGTCTTGCCAGACAATCGCCCGGTGGACTGGCTTGGAGTTGTCGCGCCGCCACAGGCCGGTGGTCTCGCGCTGGTTGGTAATGCCAATGGCCGACACCCAGGCCGGGTCAATTCCGGCGTCCTTCAGGCCCTTGGTGATGCAGCGCTCCACCGAATGCCAGATGACCTCGAGGTCGTGCTCCACCCAGCCCGGCTGCGGGAAGACCTGCGGAAACTCCCGGTACGCCTGCCCGGCGACTTTCAGCCGGTCGTCGAGCACCGTGACGTGCGTGCCGGTCGTGCCCTGGTCGACGGCGAGGATGTAGCGCCGCTTGGCCATCCTTCCTCCTTCACGCTTTCCGGCCCACCCGGAGCGGGGACAGGGCCCTTTGGGGTCGGCGAAACTACACTGTCGGCGCGCCGCTATCGAGCGTGCGGGCACGACGCAGGAAGGCAAGCACTTCCTGTTGCAACACCAGGCGCCCCTCGTCGCGCGGCATGATGTGCGCGCCGCGGTCGAGCTCGATGAAGCGGACGGGGGCCGCATGGGTGAGCCGCCGAGCCAGCTGCTGGGTGCCACGGACGTCCACCACCCGGTCCTGCCGCGCCACCGCGAGCAACACCGGCGCCCGGACTTTGGGCGCGCTGGCCCAAGCGAGGTCCTGGATGTTCCACAAATCCCTCAGCCGACGCAGTGGCCAGGCGGAAAGCACCGGCGCCGCCGCCCGGGCCAGCGGGTCGAGCAGGTCGGTCGTCGTCTTGTGGACCCACGGGTGGAGCCGCGCCGCCACGGCCAGCGACAGAGGCCGGCCCAGGCGCAAGCCCCGCGTCAGGGCGTCCTTGAAACGGACGGCCGGGGCCAGGCCCACCACCGCTTGGACGCGGTCTGGGTACCGGGCGCCAAGCACCACCGCCAGGAGCGCTCCCATGGAGAGGCCCACCACCGCCACCCGGGGCTCCCGAAAGGCGGCCAGGCCCTCCTCACACGCCTGTAGCCAGTCGTTGGCCCCGGCCTGGAGCATGCCCCTGGGGGTGGTGCCGTGGCCGGGGAGACGCAAGCCGCGGACGCGGAAGCCCCCGGCGGCGAGGGCTTCGCCGAGGGGCCGCACGTCCCAGGGAGTCCCTGTGAAGCCGTGCAGCAGAAGGCAGGCCCCCGGACCAACCCCCAGCTCGAAGGGGGCGGTCAGAGCCTGGTCCAAGGCGAGCCCGTCGGGCGGTGCCCCCCTGGCACCTTCGCCCATCGGAGCGGTATGCACGGAGGCCATGTCCGACCTCAAGGTGCCCGAGAGTGCGTTGCAGATCCAGATCGACGAGACCGTGGCCCAAGGTCTCTATGCGAACATGGCCCTGGTGAACCATACCGACGCCGAGTTCACACTGGATTTCATTTACGTCCAGCCGCAGCAGCCGAAGGCCGCGGTGCGTGCCCGCATCATCACCAGCCCTCGTCACATGAAGCGGCTGCTCTCAGCGATGGCTGACAACCTGCAGAAGTACGAGGCGCGCTTCGGCGTCGTGGACACGCAAGGGCCGGACCTCCCGGTGCACTAAAGGCCCCCCGGGCCGGGTGTTTCCTTGAAGACCTTCAACCAGCTCGGCGCACGGATGCAGGCCTTCGTGGAGGGCCTGCAACAGGACATCTGCCACGCGGTGGAGGCCGAGGACGGCGAGGGGTGCTTCGGTGACGACCGCTGGGAGCGTCCCGGAGGGGGCGGTGGCCGGACCCGTGTCCTCGAGGAGGGGCGCGTCTTCGAGAAAGCTGGCGTCAACGTCTCCGGGGTGTGGGGCGAGCTGAGCGAAGCCTTTGCCCAGAAGCTGGGCGGAGATGGCCGGGACTTCTTCGCCGCCGGAGTGAGTCTCATTCTCCACCCCCGCAGCCCGCTCGTCCCCACCGTGCATGCCAATTTTCGCTTCATCCAGCATGGGGCCAAGGCTTGGTTCGGGGGCGGCGCCGACCTCACCCCGCATTACCTCTTCGAGGAGGACGCCCAGCATTTCCACCGCACGCTGCGCGAGGTGTGCGAGCGGCACGAGCCTGGCTCTTACCCACGACTCAAGGAGGCCTGTGACCGCTATTTCTGGCTGCAGCACCGAGGAGAGGCCCGGGGCGTGGGCGGCATCTTCTTCGAGGACAGCGGCCGCGAGCTGGAGCGAGAGTTCGCCTTCGTCCAGGACTGCGCGCGTGCCTTCCTGCCGGCCTACCTCCCGATAGTTTCGCGGCGCAAGTTGCTCCCCTACACGGACGCACAGCGCGCCTGGGCTGAGCTCCGCCGCGGGCGCTACGTCGAATTCAACCTGGTGCAAGACCGAGGCACGCTCTTCGGACTGCAGACCCAAGGGCGCGTGGAGAGCATTCTCGTCTCGATGCCGCCGCGGGTGCGGTGGAGTTATGACGTCCAGCCCGCCCCGGGGAGTGAGGAGGCCCGTCTTTTGGAGGTGCTGCGCGACCCCCGCGGCTGGGCCTAGACGAGAAGTCCCCAACAGAAGGAACCTGGACGGAGGGGGACCCGGCTCCCTAAGGTGGAGCCGCCCTTGCCGACCGACGACCTCACGCTCGTCCGCCGTGCCCGTTCCGGCGACCAGCGGGCCTTCGGCCTGCTCGTCGAGCGCTACCAGAAGAAGGTGTACGCGGTGGCGCTGGGGATGGTGAAGGATGCCGAGGAAGCGCTCGACGTCTCCCAGGAAGCCTTCGTCAAGGTGCACCGCTACCTCGACCACTTCAAGGGGGACTCCAGCTTCTACACGTGGCTGTACCGCATCACCACCAACGCCTGCATCGACGTGCTGCGTCGCCGTGGGACGAATAGCTCCGAGTCGGTCGAGTACGACGACAGCGTCCAGATGGACCTCGCCGAGGCCAACCTCGGGGCTCTCGGTAGCCAGCTCGAGTCGAGTCCGGCCAAGGCCGCGCTGCGCCGCGAGCTGGGGGAGAAGCTGGAGGAGGCGCTGGCGCAGCTGCCCGAAAAGCACCGCGCCATCCTGTTGTTGCGCGAGCTCGAGGGAATGTCTTACGAGGACTTGGCGCGGACCCTGGAAATCCCCAAAGGAACGGTCATGTCGCGCCTCTTCCACGCCCGGGCGAAGGTCCAACGGCTGTTGGCCGACTACCTGGCCGATGCGCCGCCTGCGGCTTTGGGAAAACCGAAGGGGGGCGAATAAAGGGACGGGTGCCCTCGTCTGCCTTTCCTTGGGAAAATCCATGGCTGCTCCCCACTGCTCATCCGTCCAGGAATTGTCCGCGCACCTCGATGGGGAGCTCTCCCCGCCGGCTCGCGTCGCGCTCGAGGCACACCTGGCCAGCTGCCCTGCCTGCGCGGCCCGTTTGGCCGAGCTCCGGGCAGTGGGCCAGGCGCTCCGCCGGCGCTTCGAGGCGCAGGCCGAGGCCACCGACTTCTCCGGCTTCGCCGCAGGGGTATTGGCCCGTCTCCAGCCGCACCGGCCGTCCCTCCCTGAGCGGCTGTCGGTGGGCTTCTCCGAGTGGAGGGCGCACCGGCCGTCCGTCATGTGGGGAGGCTTCGGGCTCGTCGCTGCGGCCCTGGTGGCGCTGCTGGCCCTTCCTTCCCTCCAGCTGGGCGTCGAAGCCGAGACTCCGCACCCCTCGTTGCAGGCCGTCTCCACCGACGAGTCCTCTCACGTCGCGCCGGTGGTGCTGAAGACGGAGGGCGGAGATGCCATCATCTGGCTCGTGGACCATCCGGACCGACCCAGCCTCAGCCTCGGTGCAGACGCTTCGGTCCCCGACGTGGCGCCACCGCCGGCGCCCCGCCCAAAGGGCGGCGAGTTGTGAGGGGGTTTCTGCGGGCCACCTTGCTCGCCACCGTCGCCCTCGCGCTTCCCGCCGCCGCGCAGAGTCGCGTCTCGCTGTTGGCAGAAGTCGTCCAGGCGTCCAACGACGGCACTGGGGTGGACCCGGGCCTCGAGAAAATGCGGGACCAATTCGCCAAGAGTGGCATCACCTACAAGTCCTACCGCCGGCTGTCGCAGCAGCAGCTGCAGCTGCTGCTGGGCAAGCCTGCCGAGGTGAAGCTTCCCAACGGCAAGGCGGCCACCCTGACGCTGTTGAGTGTGAAGGGCACCCAAAGCCAGGTGTCCGTCGCGGTGCCGCCGCTGCACACCACCTACACCCTGGGCCGTGAAGGCTCGGTGTACCTGCAGGCCGGGCCGCACGCGAATGGCGTCCTCATTCTCGTCCTCACCCCCACCCCCAGCCCCGGCTGAGGCGGCTTTGGCCTCCACTACTGGCCGTCATTAGGCTGCCGCCGACACCGGTTTGTAACATTCTCCTGCGGGGGGGTAGGACGCGCGGCCCCAAAGTCTCCCCTAGTCATTAGTCGAAGGAAGAAATGTCGCACCCTGCTCTGTTTGCCATTGTCCCCGACGTCGCCTGTCCCCCTTTCGTCGCCGAGCCGGGAGTTGATGACCCGCTGTGTGACTTCCTCTTCAACCAGTCGCCGCTTGGCGTCGGAGTGGTGGAGTGGCTCGGCGACGACATCCGCTACCTGGCAGTCAATCCCTCCACCGCGGCTCGCCTGGGGCGCTCGGTGGAAGAAATCCGTGGCCGACGGGCAAGCGAATTGGGCGTCCCTCCCGCCGCTTTTCCGGCCTTGTCGAGTCTGGCTGCGGAAGCCATGCAGCGTGGCGCGGCCACCCGCCGGGACTGGGAAGTCGCCACCCTGCAGGGCTTGAGGTGCTTCCGCACCACCGTTTTGCCACTCGCCACGCCGGCCGGTCGCCCACCCCGCTTCGCCTACGTGACGGAGGAGTTGACGCGTCTGCGCGAGCTGGAACAGCGCCTCGGCGGCCCGGAGGGGACGAAGTCGCTGGCCACGGACGTCGAGCAGCCGTTGGCTGACGCCCTCGGCGTCCTGGACATGGTGGGAGACGAGGTCGAGACGCTGGTTGCCATCCACCCGGAGCTCGAGCTCGAGGACGCGGCCGATGGCTTGCGCGACGCCCGTCGGCAGACCCGCCGCGCCCACCAAAATCTCCGCCACCTGTTGTGGGGCTGACGCAGCCGCCCCTCCGGCATTAGAGGAGGGGCATGTGCACGCTGCTCGCCGTGGTGCCCGCGCCGGGCGGCGTGCTCCAAGTCGCGGCCAACCGTGACGAATTCCTCGCCCGCCCGGCTTCGCCGCCGCAGCGTTGGCCTGAGGCAAGGGCCGTCCTCGCGCCACGTGACGAGCAGGCCTTGGGCACCTGGCTCGGCGTCAACGCCCAGGGCCTCTTCGTCGGCGTCACCAACCGGCATGGCCTGGAGCACGACGCCCGGCTCGCCTCGCGCGGCCAGCTGGTGAAGGAGGCGCTTTCGGCGGGCTCGGTGGAGCAGCTGCACCGGCGCCTCGGCGGCCTCGGGCCGCGCGACTACAACCCCTTTCATCTCTTGTACGCCGACGCTTCGGGCCGAGCCGGGTTGACGTTTTCCGACGGCCAGCGCGTGGAGCAGCGCTGGCTTTCGCCGGGGCTCCACGTCCTGACCGAGCGGAGCCTGGGCGCAGGCGACGAGAGCGCCCGGGTGACGCGAGCGCAAAGGGCGCTCACCGCTGGGCGAGGAATGATGC
The DNA here is from genome assembly GCA_052143535.1 of Myxococcaceae bacterium. GTDB lineage: Bacteria > Myxococcota > Myxococcia > Myxococcales > Myxococcaceae > JADGRA01. The sequence continues at coordinate 17,513 of JBKQSS010000080.1, forward strand.
CCCTGGAGGCGTGGGCCGACGTCCTGCGGGTGCACGCCGAGCCAGAGGTGCGGGATGGCACCTGCATTCACGCGCCGGCCCTGGGCTACGGCACCCGCTCGTCCTTCCTCTTGCAGCTCGCGTCCGGGGGCTCCGGCTCGCGGTGCCTCTGGACGCTGGGGCCTCCGTGTACCTCGCCGTGGGTGGATGGGACGGCGCTGCTGCAGGACGTGCTGCTAGAAGGGCACCTGTGTCCTTAGAGACGCCGCCTTTGAAGAGGCCCCAACCCCGACTGTTTCCGCGCGATGGGGCGCCGCTGTGGAAGTCCACCGAGATTGTCGGATGGAAGCCGGACCTGCTGCACGACTTCTACTACTTCCTCATTTCCACCAGCTGGCTGGTGCTGCTCACCCTCTTCGTCGGGGCCTTTCTCGGCGCCAACGCCTTCTTCGGCGCTCTCTACGCATTGCTCGGCGGCGTGGAGAACGCGCGGCCGGGAAGCTTCGTCGATGGCTTCTACTTCAGCGTAGAAACCATGGGCACCATCGGCTACGGGGAGATGACGCCGCACTCCAACAGCGCGCACCTCCTGGTCACCGTCGAGGCGATGCTCAGCCTTTTGGGGGTGGCGCTGGTGACGGGCCTCGTCTTCGCCAAGTTCAGCCGCCCCCGAGCCCGAGTCGTTTTCAGCGACCTGGCGGTGGTGGCTCGCAGAAACGGCGTCCCGACGCTGATGTTCCGGGTGGCCAACGAGCGAGCCAACCACATCGCCGAGGCACAGCTGCGGGTGACACTGATGTCGATGGAGCTCACCCAGGAGGGGGACCGCCTGCGGCGGATGCTGGATTTGCCCCTGTTGCGCAACCAGTCGAGTGCCTTCATCCTCACCTGGACGGCGATGCACGTCATCGATGAGAAGAGCCCTCTGTACGCCATGACGCCCGAGCAGTTTGCAGAGCTGCAAGGCGAAATCCTGGTCAGCTTCACGGGCTTCGACGCGACCATGTCGCAAACCATCCACTCCCGACACAGCTACATCGCCGACGAAATCCGCTGGAATGCGCGCTTCGTGGACATTCTCCAGCTGCTTCCGGACGGCACGCGGCGGGTGGACTACACCCGGTTTCATGAAGTCGAGCCGCTGCCTGGGCCAGGCAAGCCTGTGCCTGGCTAGGCGCTGCTTCGCCTGGTGCCGTCGGCGCGCAGGGCAGCCGGAGGGTGCCCGGGCGGCCTAGAAAAGGTGGAAGGCCCCCGTCGTGAGCGCAACCCCCACGGATGGGGCTGCGCCCGAAAGGACGGGGCTAGGTCAAATATCGAAGTACAAAGCGAATTCCATCGGGTGCGGCCGCAGCCGGACGGCATTCAACTCGCGCTCGGTCTTGAGGTGAATCCAGGTGTCGATGACGTCGGTGGTGAAGACGTCACCCTTGAGGAGGAATTTGTAGTCCTTCTTGAGGCAATCGAGCGCCTCCTCGAGACTGCCCGGCATCTTCGGGACGTCCTTCAACTCCTCGGGGGTCAGCCCGTAGATGTCCTTGTCCAAGGGGTCCCCAGGGTCGATTTTGTTCTCCACGCCGTCCAGGCCGGCCATCAGCTGGGCGGCGAAGGCCAGATAGGGGTTGCAGGAGGGGTCCGGGCTGCGGAACTCCAACCGCTTGGCCTTGGGGCTCGGGCTGTACATCGGGATGCGGATGGAGGCGCTGCGGTTTCGGCTGCTGTAGGCGAGATTGACCGGTGCCTCGAAGCCCGGCACCAGACGCTTGTAGCTGTTGGTGGTGGGGTTACAGAGGGCGGCCAAGGCGCGGGCGTGCTTGAGAATGCCGCCGATGTAATGCAGCGCCATCTCGGAGAGTCCGGCGTAGCCGTCCCCGGCGAAAAGCGGCTTGCCGTTCCTCCACAGCGATTGATGGGTGTGCATGCCGCTGCCGTTGTCGCCGAAGAGCGGCTTGGGCATGAAGGTCGCCGTCTTGCCGTTGCGCCAGGCGACATTTTTCACGATGTGCTTGAACCAGCTCAGGTTGTCGGCGCACTTCACCAGGGTGTCGAAACGGAAGTCGATTTCGGCCTGCCCGGCGGTGGCCACCTCATGGTGCTGGCGCTCCACCTCCACGCCCACCGCGGCGAGGACGAGACACATCTCGGTCCGGATGTCGTTTTGGCTGTCCAGCGGCGCAACTGGGAAATAGCCCTCCTTGTGGCGGATTTTGTAGCCGCGGTTGCCTCCCTCCTCCTCGCGCCCCGAGCTCCACGCCCCCTCGTTGGAGCCAATTTCGTAGAACGCGCCGTTCACCCGGTTGTCGAAGCGCACTGAGTCAAAGACGAAGAATTCGGCCTCCGGCCCGAAATAGGCGGTGTCGGCGATGCCGGTGGATTTGAGGTACTTCTCGGCCTTGAGGGCGATGGTGCGCGGGTCCCGACCGTAGGCCTCCTTGGTGATGGGGTCGGCGATGGTGCAGATGAGGCTTAAGGTGGGGTCCTTGGTGAAGGGGTCCATCACCGCGGTGGTGGCGTCGGGCATCACCAGCATGTCCGAGGCATGAATCTCCGCCCAGCCGCGGATGGAGGAGCCGTCGAAGCCCAGGCCCTCCTCGAAAATCTCTTCCTTCAACTCATGCAAAGGCACGGTGAAGTGCTGCCAGGTGCCCACGAAGTCCATGAATTTGAGGTCGACCATCACCGCGCCGCGCTCTTTGGCTAGCCCCAGAACTTCCTTCGGTTTCATCGCCGCCTCGCCTCCTGAGGAATGGTGTGTCTGCCGCCCTGCGCCAAGCCGGCATGAAGCCTCAAGGCGTCGCAAAAGGGAACGACGAACGACAGGCCTGTGGCGCGGTTGGCCGAAGGTGGAGGTGCTGGGCGGAGCCGCGTGCCCGCTGGGCGCAAATTCGGCGCCGAGTCCAGCGTTTGCGGGGGGTTACCGCTCGGTGGGTCTCTGTTGAAACGGCTGGGCAGGGGTCCTACCATTTGAATCGGCTTTTCATGGAAGACTTGAACGAGCGTACGCGCTCGGTGTTGCATGCAGTGATTCGCGAGTACATCGCGACCGGTGGCCCGGTGGGGAGCCACCAGCTGGCTCGAAGTCAGTTCGACGTTTCCAGTGCGACGTTGCGCAACGTGATGGCCGACCTGGAGGCCTTGGGCTACCTGGAGAAGCCGCACACCTCCGCCGGACGTGTCCCCACCGGCCGGGCTTACCGTTTCTACGTCGACTCGCTGATGCAGCTTCGCCAGCCGCTGCCGCGCGACCGCGAATTCATTCAGCGCGGCATCCCCACCGGGGCCGGCCTGGAGGAGTCGCTCCAGGAGGCGAGTCGTGTTCTGGCCTTCGTCACCAAGCACGCGTGCGTGGTGGTGGCACCACGGCCCTCGGCGGGCGTCTTTCACCGGATTGAATTCGTGCGGCTGCGCGACAACCGGGTGCTGGCCATCCTGGTGGGCCGGGACGGGCAGGTGCTGAACAAGCCACTCAGCATGGACGTGGAGATGTCGGAGGCGGAGCTGGTCCGCGCTTCGAATTACCTCTCTGAGTTACTGCACGAGGTGCCCTTCGAGGGCCTGCGCGAGAGAATTACCGTGGAGCAGCTGCAGGAGCAGGCGCTGCTCGATGAGCTGCGGGCCAAGGCACTGCGGCTCGGGTATGCCGCCACCGAGCTGCACGCCCCAGAGCGCATCCACATCGAAGGGACTGGCTCCTTCCTCGAATCGCCCGAATTCGCCGATGTCGAGCGCATGCGCTCGCTGTTCCGTGCCTTGGACGAGAAGAGCAAGCTGGTGGCGCTGCTCGACCGGGTGGAGCAGGCGGGGGCAATGCAGATTTTCATCGGCAACGAGAGCGAGTTCTCCTCGGCCGGTGACGTGACGGTGGTGGCCAGCCCCTATGGAAACGAAGACCGCACACTGGGCACGGTGGGCGTCATCGGCCCGACTCGGATGAATTACTCGCGCGTCATCCCGCTCGTGCAATTCACCGCCCAGACGCTGCGCCAGGTGCTGGAACAGGGTTAAGAGCACCCTTTCTGCCATGGACAGCGTCGCCCTTCGCCCGGCCCAGCGGCCGCTCTTACACCTCGGCCTGCTCGTGCTCACCCTGGGCACCACCTTCGAGGTGTTTCTCGCGGACCAGACGTCCGGCGTATGGAACCGGGCCAACATCCTCGACGGCGTCGCCTTCAGTCTCAGCCTGGTGGCCATTCTGGGCAGCCACGAGATGGGCCACTACGTCCTCGCCCGACGGCACGGGGTGGACGCCTCGCTGCCATACTTCATTCCGCTGCCACACCTGGGCTTCGGAACGCTCGGCGCCGTCATCCGCATTCGGAGTCGCATTCCGACGCGCAACGCGCTGGTGGACATCGGCGCCGCTGGCCCTCTGGCCGGCTTCGTCGTCGCCGTGTTGGTGCTGTTGTGGGGCTACGCGCACGCCTCGGTCATCGACGTCCCTGTTGTGGCCTCGGTGTTTCCACCGCACGAGTCGGCCTTCGGAGCCCTCCGGCTGGTGTTGGCCGGTCAGCAGCCCGTCGTTGTCGGCCAGAGCTTCGGGGACAACCTTCTGACGCTCCTCATCCAGCGGCTTTTGGTGGGCCCGTTGCCGACGGGAAAGGACGTCCTCGCCAACCCGTACATTGTGGCCGGCTGGTTTGGCTGCCTCGTCACCACCCTCAACCTCTTTCCCATCGGGCAGCTGGATGGCGGCCATTTGGCCTTTGCCAACCTCGGCCGGCGGGCGGTTGGCCTGGGGAAGGTGACCGCGCTCGGCCTTCTCGGGCTGGTCCTCTTCTTCAACGTCTCCTGGCTGGTGTGGCTGTTGGTGGCCTCCTTGGTGGTGGGCTTTCGCCACCCGGAAGTGGCGCAGCCCGAGGAGCCCCTCGACGGCCGTCGCCTCCTCATCTGCGTCGCCTGCCTCGTCGTCTTGGTGCTGTGCCTCACGCCCTCACCGGTGCAGCTGCTGATGGCTTCCCCCTGAGGCTGCGGCCCCAAGGTGTGCTTAGCTGGTAGGCCCACCGATGAATGGCCTTTGTTCCGCGTGCAGGCAGCCGCTGGAGGTGGTGGACTTCCGTCTGGACGAAGGCCTCGTCCTCGTCCGCTGCATTGGCTGCGGCCAGGAGCAGCGTCTCTCGGTGTCCGCGGCCGGCGGCGAGCCGGCTCCGGTGGTGCCTCGGCCAGTGGCTGCAAGGCCTCGCGGCGCGGCCGGCCCGGCTCCGGTGCGCCTTCTCGGGGCCCCTGGGCCTGCCTCCATCGAAGCGGCCTTCGAGCCGCCCCAGGGCTTCTGCCCCAAATGCGTTGCGCCCCGTGGCCCGTCGGCCACCAGCTGCCCGGCCTGCGGACTCGTCTTTTCCAACGCCGTCCTGGACAGCACCCTTCAGCCCTCCAGCGGCCTGGCGGCTGCGTGGAGGGAGCTGGCCGCACGCTGGGGAGAGGCGCCCGAGCACCAGCGGTTTCTCCAGCTGGCCGCTTCCGGCGGTGAGTTGACGGCGGCCGGGTACCTCTACCGCATACGGCTGGCCAAGGCGCCCACCGACGCGCTGGCGCGCAGCTCGCTGGAGGCTGCCGTCAAGCTGGCCTCCGCGCCGGTGAGCGTCGCCGCCCTCAAGGCAGCCCCCAGCGCCGAGACGTCGTCCCGGCGTCGGGCCAAAGCGGTGGCGATGGCAGCGGTGCTGCTGTTGGCCCCGACGGTGGCGCTGGCAGTGCTGCGGCTATTGGGGCGGCATTGACCATGTCGGTGGAAGGCCTCCTTGGGCCGCGCGGACGGCTCTCCCAGGTGCTGCCCGGCTGGGAGCACCGTCCCGAGCAGCTCACCCTGGCCCGCGAAGTCGAGCGCGCCTTCGCCGAGCACCGCGCGCTGGTGGCCGAAGCCGGCACCGGCACCGGCAAGACGCTTGCCTACCTCGTCCCGGCGGCGCTCAGCGGCCGCAAAGTCGTCATCTCCACCGCCACCAAGACGCTGCAGGACCAGCTCTTCCACAAGGACTTGCCCTTGTTGCAAAAGGGGCTTGGCCTCAACATCCGCGCCACCCTGGTGAAGGGGCGGGCCAACTACCTGTGCTTGCACCGGCTGGAGCGCATCGAGCGCGAGCCTTCGCTGCTGGGCCCGGGAGCCGAGGAGGCCTGGGCCCAAGTCTCCGCCTGGGCTGGGCGCACCGAAACCGGGGACCGGGCCGAGTTGGCCCTGCCCGATGACTTTGCCGGCTGGCCCCGGCTCTCCACCACCCGGGAGACGTGTCTCGGCGCGCGATGCCCTCTGCACGAGGCCTGCTTCGTCACCCGGCTGCGCGCGCGTGCCGAGGTCTCGGACATCATCGTCGTCAACCACGCCCTTTTTTTCGCGGACCTGGCCCTGCGCACCTCCCGGGGCAGCGGAGAAGGCGTCCTGCCCCGCTATGACGCCGTCATCTTCGACGAAGCCCATGCGCTGGAGGACGCCGCCACGGAATTTTTCGGCGTCGCGGTGAGTAGCTTCCGTTTCGAGGACCTCGCCCGCGACGCCCAGGTGGCGCTCGAGCCAACGGACGAGCGTTCCGGAATGCTGGCGGCTCTGGCGTTGAAAGTCCGAGCGCAGGCGGAGTCCCTCTTCAGCAGCGCGCCGCGGGCCTTGGGCCTGCAAACGGAGTCGGCCATTCGCCTGACGCCGGGGCTGTTGCGGCCCTTGGGCGGCCAAGTGGAGGGCGTTTTGGAGGGGCTGGCCGCGCTCGGCGCCTTTGCCGCCGGGGCCGAGGAGCCGGAGGTGCAGGCGCTCGGCCGGCGCAGCAACGAGCTCTCCTCGGAGTTGGACTTCGTGCGCCGGGCGGAGTCCCAGGACCACGTCTACTGGGCAGAAGGCCGGGGCCGAGGGGTGGCCCTCCGGGCGGCACCCATCTCGGTGGCCGAGGCGCTGCGAGAGAAGCTGTATGGCGCGGTGGACACCCTCGTCTTCACCTCGGCCACCCTGCGAGCCGGCAACTCCTTCGGCTATTTCTGTCGTCGGCTGGGGCTTTTGGACGAGGCGGGAGAGCCGGTGCACTCCCTCACCCAGCTGGCCGTGCCGTCCTCCTTTGACTACTCCCGTCAGGCGGCCCTCTACCTGCCGACGCACCTCAGCGAGCCGAATGAGCCGGGCTTCGTCCATTCGGTGGCCGCCGAAGTCCTCTCCCTCACCGAGCTCACCGGCGGGCGGGCCTTCGTCCTCTTCACCTCCTTGCGCAACATGGACGCGGTGCATGCGCTGCTTCAGCACCGGTTACCCTGGCCGGTGCTGAAGCAAGGCGAGGCGCCGAAACACGCGCTGTTGGAGGCCTTTCGCGCCGCACCGTCCGTCCTCTTCGCCACCAGCAGCTTTTGGGAGGGAGTGGACGTCCCGGGCGAGGCGCTCTCCCTGGTGGTGATGGACAAACTGCCGTTTGCTTCCCCTGGCCATCCCCTCACCGCGGCCCGAATTGAGCAGCTGCAGGCCCAAGGCGAGGAGCCCTTCTCGGCCTACCAGCTGCCCGAGGCGGCGCTCGCCTTGCGACAGGGCTTTGGCCGCCTCATTCGCAGCCGGGCGGACCGGGGCATTGTCGCCCTCTTGGACGTCCGCGTCTCGCGGCGCGCCTACGGACGGCTGTTGGTGCAGTCGCTGCCGCCGGCACGGCGCTTCCGCCAGCTGGCACCGCTGGCCGAGTGGTTTTCGGCCAGCGCCCCCGTTGCCGCGGTGCACGCGGAGTAAGACACTGGGCGCTGTCCGCCCTCTAAAGGCGCCTCGTCACCGCGCAGCCAGTGCCCAGCGCGAGCTCGAGCGCCGTCCGCACCAGGGCGCTGTCCCCACGCAAGAAGCGGACGGCCGCCGCCAGGGGGCTGCTTTGCTGACACCGTGGGGCGGCGGGGGACTCGAGGTGGCGGCCCTCCACCCACGTCCAGACGCGCGCCCCTTCCAGACCGAAGCCGTTGGCGTGGCGCTGCAGCAGGCCCTTCAGCCGCGCTGCGGCTTCTTCCGGTGCAGCGCTGGGAGCGAGGTACACCGCAGCCACGCCGGTGGCGGCGGTCGCCTCGGCGAGGAGACGCAACGGCCTCGGGCGGGGTGTCTGGGCGTCCGCGGCGAAGATGACCAGAGTCCGGACGCTGCGCGCGCCGTCCGGCCAATACAGGGTGAAGGGCACGCTGCCTTGGGAGGTGCTGAGCAGGCCGGAGTCTTCCACCGCGCTCCGGGGGGCCGAATGCGCAGAGAAGCTGCGGCTGAGAGTCGGCAGGCCGAAGGCCAGTGCAGAGGCGAGGAGGGGGAGCAGAAACACGCGACGCATGGGGAGAAACCTCCTTCAGGCTACGGCCCGGAGGAGTCTTCACCGTCTGTGAGGCCTCGGCACGGGGGAAGCAGCCGGAATGCCTGGTGGTGCAGGGAATGGCGGAGCCGGAGCTCCGGAGCCCGCTTGGGGGGGCTCGCGGGGCTGCTTGGGGTCCTCAGAGCCTAAGCCAGCCGGCGCAGGTGGGCCTGGTGGCTCCGGGCCACCGGGATGGTGACGCCGCTTAACAGCACCGCCAACAGGCCGCCGGAGCCTTCCCGGCGGAGCTCGCGCAGGCAGCGGATGTTGACGATGGCTTTGCGGTGAATGCGCACAAACCGGCGAGCGTCGAGCCGAGCCTCCAGGGCCGCCATCGACTCGCGGTGAAGGTAAGTGTGCGGCCCGACGTGCAATTGGACGTAGTAGTCAGCGGCTTCAATCCACTCAATCTCGTCGGCGTCGAGAAATGTCACCCGCCCGCGGTCCCGCACCACCACCCGGGTGCGCTCGAGCGCCTGCACTCCCTGAAGCATGCGCTCGCCAATTTCTGCAGCAGCCGAGCGTCGGAGCTCCTCCTTGGCCCGCTTCAGTGCCTGTCCGAAGCGCTCGTCGTCGAAGGGCTTGAGCACATAGTCGAGGGCGTGGACGGCAAAGGCCTGTAGTGCATGCGCGTCGTAGGCCGTCACGAAGACCACCAGTGGAAGCGGAGGCTGGGCGCGACTCAGCACCTCGAAGCCGTCGCCGCCGGGCATTTGGACGTCGAGGAAGACGAGCTGTGGCCTGGCCCGGTCCAAGACTTCCAGCGCCTCGCTTGCGTTTCCCGCCTCGCCGACGACTGTCACCTCGGGGTCTCGGCCGAGGAGGAGCCGGACGCCCTCCCGGGCCAGCGGCTCGTCGTCCACCACCGCCGCGCGGATGGGCTCAGGCATCGGCCAGCGGCTCCTGGTGGAAGGGGATGCTCACCACGGCCAGCGTCCCCCCGTCGGGATGGTTCTCGAGGGTGAAGCGGTGCCTGTCGGGGTACAGGACGGCCAGACGAGCGCGGACGTTTTGGAGCCCCATTCCGCCTCGGCGCTCCGAGGGCGCCGGCAAGCCGACACCGGTGTCCCGGACGGAAAGCACCAACGTCATCCCGGAGCGCTCGGCACCAATCTCCAACAGGCCGCCCTGGTTGCGGGGAGAAAGCCCATGGCGGACGGCGTTCTCGGCGAGGGGTTGAAGCACCAACGAAGGGACGCGCGCGTCGAGCGCTTCGGGGGAGATGCGCATCCGTACCTGGAGGCGGTCCGAGAAACGGATTTGCTGCAAGGCCAGGTAGCGCTCGAGGAAGTCGAGCTCGTCGCGCAACGGGACTTCCGCCTTCCCGCCGCTGGCCAGGGCCAACCGCAACAAGTCGCTGAGGCCGGCCAGCATTCGGACCACGCCGTCGGTCTCGCCCTTCCGCGCCATCATCGAGATGGCGTTCAGCGTGTTGAAGAGAAAGTGTGGTTGCAGCTGCACCCTGAGTGCATCGAGCTGGGCCCGAGCCAGCTGGGCCTCCAGCCGAGAGGCAGTCATCTCTTGGGCGCGCAGGCGGCGGCGAGCCTCGAGTCCGTAAATGACGCCGCAGGCCCCGCTGTAGGCAAGCAAGTCCACCAGCAACGAGTGCCGCATCATTTGTAAGAAGAGCCCGAGGAAGCCGAGGGCGCGCATGCTGGGCCAGGGTGCCCAAGGGCCGAGCGCCCCCTGCAGCAACTCGTTGCCCACCCAGCCTGCGGAAAAGGTGAGCGCGTGGACGAGAAACCAGCTCGCCCTCCCGGCATTCTCCAGCGGAGCCCAGCGCCGCAGAATGCGGCGAATGGCCGGCGTGTAGAAGGCCCACACCAGCCAGGGGAGGACGAAAAAGGCCAGCTGCCTCACGCCGGTGGGGACCGAACCCTCCGGGGAGTAAAACAGGTTGGAAAAGCTGATGAGCCCCGGCAGGAACCCGAGGGCGAAGAGCCCGACTGCGCGCACTGCGCCGCGTTTGAGAATACCCACCTCAACCCTCGAGGGTATGGCAGCGCGAACGCGGCCAGGACCACCGCTGCAGCGGACGGGGCCGGGGCTGCAGCGAGCTACAGCTCGCGAGACATGAGTAGGCGCAGCTTTCCGGACTTCTTGGAGACGACCGTGGCCACTGTGGTGAAACCCATCGAGCGGTAAAAGTTGACCGCTGGCGCATTGGCCGGGTCGACGCGCAGGGCCAGCGTCCGACGGTACATGTCCTTCGACACCTGGATGGCATGCTTGAGCAGCGAGGTGCCGATGCCCATTTTGCGCAGCTCGAGTTTGACGACAATGTTGCGCAGGTAGGCCGCCCCGGGAACCGGGCCGTCCCGCTCTACCGTGACGTAGCCCACAATCTGCCCGCGCAAGCGCACCACCTGGACGAAGGGCCGAAGAGGCGTCAGCGCCTCCAGCGACTTCTCCAGCGTCTCGCTCCGGTAGCCCGCCCGCAGCATGCCCACCAAGGGGAGCTCGTCGTCTCCGAGCGGTCCATACTTGAGGAGTGGCGTCAGGTCGGTAGGCAGGCTGCCGTCATCGACCACCGGCATGGCGCTTGGTTCCGAGGGAGTCTCCACCCGCTTCATGGTCATCGTTCGTGGTCCTCCTCGGCTCGCCTGGTGGATCCTAACCGTTCAGCGACTTCCCGGTCACCTCTTCTGAGAAGACCCGGGTCTACCCACTTGTAGGACGGCTGGATCCTGGGGTCTCGGTGGCTTTCTCGGTAATATGTGGTGAGACTTCTCGCACTCGTAACCCTCGCTTGGGCCTTCCTCGCCCACTGCTCCCCGTCCGTGCAACTCAACCACGCCCAGCGGGAACTCACCGTCAAGGTGGTCTATTACGGCCCGGGACTTTCCGGGAAGACCACCAATCTGCAGCTGATCCACGCCCGGACCCAGACCGAGGGGCGGGGAAAGCTGCTCACCGTCGAGACCCACGACGACCGCACGCTGTTTTTCGACCTTTTGCCCGTCTTCTTCCAGACCAAGGGCGGCTACACGGTGAAGGTCAAGCTCTTCACCGTGCCTGGCCAGGTCATCCACAACGCCACCCGGCGGGTGGTGTTGCAGAACGCCGACGCGGTGGCCTTCATCGCCGACAGTCGCCGCAGCGCCAACGCCGACAACAATGCCTATTGGGCCAACCTGCACGAGAACATGCGGGAAAACGGCCTGGACGCGGCCCAGGTGCCGATCGTCATCCAGTTCAATAAGCGTGACCTGCCGGACACCAAGACCGACGAGGAACTGGAAGAGACGCGGGTCCGTGGCCGGGAGCCGGTGATTGGAGCCGTGGCCATCCGCGGAGAGGGCGTCTTGGAGACGCTCTTTGCGGTCATCCAACTGGCCTACCGGAAGATGGACGAGCAAGCGGGGTTGGCCCGCAACCTCGGTTTGAGTGAGGGCGGCTTTCTGGCCCAGGTCTTCGACCGCATCGACTCGACCGGCACCCAGGTGGCCGGCTGGCTCGAGCAGCTGCAGAAGGACGAGGTATGAGCGCCGAAGCGCCTCCTCGTCCGCCCGAGTCGGTGCTCCAGCGCCGGCTGGCCCTGGGGGACCTGCTCGACCTGCAGACGTTTGGAGAGCTGGCGAAGGGTTTTGCCGAGCTCTACAAGGTCGGCGTCAAAGTCTTCGACGAGAAGGGAAACCGGCTGGCCGACATCAAAGTCGGCAACGGCGACTTCTGCGGCTACGTCTTCTCCTTTTCCGAGGGCCGACGCTGCTGCACGGCCACCGTGGCCCGGGTGAAGGAAGGCCCGGTGGGGCCGGTGCAGAACGCCCGCGCCTCGCAGGTCCCGCCGGGCATCCCCCTGCGGGGGATGGTCACCGTGCCCTGCTTCACCGGGCTCAGGTACCTGGTGCTTCCCATCCTCTGGGAAGGCGATGCGCTGGGCCGAGTGGTTTTCGGCCCCTTCACCCCCGAGGACCTGGGGGACTTGCCGGCGAGCCTCACCGACCTCACCCCGGGCATCGACCTGGCCCTGGCGCAGGGGCACCTGGCCAAAATTCGCCGGGCCCCGGAGCAGACGGTGGCCAAGGTGATGCTGCATTTCTCGCAGCTGCTCGAGGCCCTGGTGGCGGCCGGGCAAAAAACCTACCTCACCAGCCAGGTGCACATCGAAGCCACGCTGGAGAGCAACCGCGACCTCGAGGGACAAAACCGAAAGCTCGAGGCGCTCAACGTTCGGCTCAAGGAGATGGACCGGCTCAAGTCCAGCTTTCTAGCCACGGTGAGCCATGAGCTGCGCACGCCGCTCACCTCCATCATCGGCTACTCGGAGATGCTGTCCGAGGGCTTGGTCGGCCCGCTCAACCCCGAACAGACGGACTACGTCCGTACCATCATGGACAAGGGCGACACGCTCTTGAAGCTCATCTCCTCCATTCTGGACATCAGCCAGATTGAGGCCGGGAAGGTACGGCTCACCTTTGACGGGGTGCTGGTCTCGGACGTCGTCACCTCGGCTTTGTCCAGCGTCAAGCCGCAAGCGCAGAAGAAGGGGCTGATGGTCGACACCAAGCTGCCGCCCCGGGCAGTGGAGGCACGGGCGGACCGCGAGAAGCTGCGCCAGGTGGTGGTCAACCTGCTTTCCAACGCGGTGAAATTCACCCCCAAAGGCGGATGGGTGCAGGTGGTCCTCACCGACGTCCAGTCCCAGGCGGAGCTCGGCGGGACGCCCGGGTACCGGATTGTGGTGCAGGACTCCGGGGTGGGCATCCCCTCGGACCAGCAGGACAAAGTCTTCCAAAGCTTCTACCAGGTGGACAACAGCTCGACGCGGGAATTTGGTGGCGCCGGCCTCGGCCTGGCGATTGTCAAAAGCTACGTCGAGGGCCACAGCGGCGTGGTGAAGGTGACGAGCGAGGTGGGGCGGGGCTCCCGCTTCGAGGTGGTGCTGCCGGCCAAGCCGCCGGCGCCTGGCTCCGTCATCCCGCCCCCGGCCTCCGACGGAGGCGCGCCGGCGCAGGACCGCTTCTGAGGCGCGGCTCCCTCAGCGAATTCGCTGCCATTTCTGCCTTCCTGGCTGCTTTTCCGCGGGCCCGAGTGAAGGTGGGCCCAGGGGACGATGGCGCGGTCCTGGCGGTACGCGCCCGGTGGCTGTGTGTCACCACCGACGCGGTGGTGGAGGACGTCCACTTTCGCCGGGCCGACGGGCCGTTGGAAGACGTCGGGCACAAGGCGCTGGCCGTCAACCTCTCCGACTTGGCGGCGATGGGTGCGCGGCCGGAGTGGTTTGTCTGCGCGCTGGCGGCCCCCGGGCTGCGGCTCGCGGAAGTGCGGGCCCTGGCGCGCGGAATGGCGGCCTTAGCGCGGCGCTTCGGCGTCGCCTTGGTGGGTGGAAACATCAGCCGCGCCCGCGAGCTCTCGCTGACGTTGACGGCTTTTGGAACGCCGGCCGGCACTGCGCCCCTGTTGCGCTCGGGCGGCCGCGCGGGGGATTGGCTGTACGTCTCCGGGACGCTCGGTGCGGCGCGCTTGGGGCTGCACTCTTTGGCAGGGCGGGGCAGTGCCCGTCGCTACCCCCGGGCCGAGCGACGCCAACGTCGGCCGGAGCCCCGGGTTGGCTTGGGCCTTTTGGCCGCCCGCTACGCTTCGGCGGCGATGGACGTCTCGGACGGCTTGGCGCAGGACTTGGCACGGCTGCTCACCGCCTCCGGGGTGGGGGCGGACGTCGAGGCCACCTCCCTCCCGGTCGACGCGGACGTCCGGGACGCCTTTCCTTCACCGGGGCGGGCACTCTCGGCGGCGCTGTTGGGCGGAGAGGACTATGAGCTGCTGGTGGCCGTGCCAGCCGCCCGCGCGGCCGCCTTCGAGCGGGCCTGCGCCCGCGCCGGTGAGGCGGTGACACGGGTGGGGAGACTGGTGAAGCGTCGGGGCGTCCACTTGCTCGACGCACGCGGACTCGCCCTGCCGGTGCCCGCCCCTGGCTTTGACCACTTCGCCCGCTAGAGCCTGTCCTCCTCGGAGAATTTGCCGGTTCCACTGCACTCTTTGAATGCCCTGGCGAGCCCCCCTCCGGCCGTCACTGCATGCGAGACTGCGGAGCAATGAAATACCTCGTCACCGGAGGCGCGGGCTTCATCGGGTGCAACGCTGTCCAGCGTTGGCTTGCACAGGGCCACCTGGTGGTGGTGCTGGACGACCTGTCGCGGCGGGGGGCGGATGCGAACCTCGCCTGGCTGCAGCGCCAAGCCGGTCAGCTCGTCTTCGAGCGCGTCGACATCCGAGAGGCAGCCGCGCTCGACGCCTCCCTCGCCCGGCACCAGGACGCGGCGGTGGTGCTGCACCTGGCAGCGCAGGTGGCGGTCACCACCTCGGTGGCCAACCCGCGCCAGGACTTCGAAGTCAATGCGCTGGGGACGTTCAACCTCCTCGAGTCCGTGCGACGGCATGCCCCCAGGGCGGTGCTGCTGTATGCCTCCACCAACAAGGTGTACGGCGGGCTCGAGCAGGAAGGCGTCGAGGAGCACGCCGGGCGGTACCGGTTTCGCCGTCCGGGAGGCATTCCCGAGACGCAGCCGCTCGACTTCCATTCGCCCTACGGCTGCAGCAAGGGCGCCGCGGACCAGTACGTCCGGGACTACGCGCGCATCTACGGGCTGAAGACGGTGTGTTTCCGCCAGTCTTGCATCTACGGCTACCGACAATTCGGCGTGGAGGACCAGGGCTGGGTGGCGTGGTTCACCATTGCCACCGTCACCGGGCAGCCGGTGTCCATTTATGGGGACGGCAAGCAAGTGCGGGACTTGCTCTTCATTGATGACCTCTGCGACGCCTACGACGCGGCGGTGGCCCGCGCCGACGCCCTGAAGGGGGCCGTCTTCAACCTCGGCGGCGGCCCGGACCACACCCTCTCGCTGTTGGAGCTGGTGGCAATGCTCGAGCATCTCAGCGGGCATCCGTTGCATCCGCGCTTTGCGGACTGGCGGCCGGGCGACCAACCAGTCTTCGTCGCTGACATCTCAAGGGCGAGCACTGCCCTCGGTTGGCGGCCTCGGGTGGATGTGCCGACCGGGGTGAGGCGGCTGTACAGATGGGTGGAGGAGAACCGGGCGCTGTTTGCCTGAGGTGTCCTCTAGGCGAAGGCCAAGCGCGATGGCCTCTGGGGGGTGCCCGCTCTGCCCACCCCAGCAGCCAGTGTCGGTCCGCCGCCCGGCGCCGCTTCAGGGAAAGGGGGGCCAAACGGTGAAAAACGCGGCATTTGGGTCCACAATGGACAGCCTTCCCGCGCCTAAAGGTTATGGCCATCGCCCAACCTCCCTCCCGGAACGCCACTCCGCGCCGCCCGGTACTCGACGAGTTCTCGGCCGCGCTGTTGCCGCGCCGAGAGCCGGCGCAACGCGTTTTGAAGGCCGTCGACGAGCGGCTGGGCGGTCTCACCCTGCCGTTACAAAACAAAATTGTCCTCGGCTACGTGGTGCTGGGGGCGGCGCTGTTTCTGGCGCTGCAGCTGGTGCGGACGGAGCGCCTAGAAGTCCGCTTGCTGGTCGCGGCCGTCGTCACCCTGGGGCTGGCCTTCCTCGTTCCCGCCGTCCTGGCCCGGGTGGCCCGGCTTCGGGTGCTCAGTCGCTCGGCGCTGGAAATCTCCCGCGGGGATTTGGCCAGTCCGGTGGAGACGCGGGCCAGCCTCGGGCGGGACGAGATTGACGAGCTGGCGACGGCCATTCGGCACATGCAGGAGAACCTGCGGGAGCTGGTGGGCCACATCCACCACACTGCCCAGTCGGTGGCCGACTCCGCCACCGACCTCGAGCGGTCCGCAGAAAACGTCAACGCCGCCACCGAAGAGGTGGGCCAGTCCATCCTCACCATCGCCCAGGGCGCGGTGGCCCAGTCCGACCTCGTCGGTCAGGCCTCCAAAGTCATCACGGGGATGGCCGGCTCCATCCAGCGCACCGCAGTCAGTGCCGAGGACGCCGCCCGGGCCGCCGGGGATAGCAGCAGCGCCGCAGAGCAGGGAAGCAAGGCGGCGCGGCTGGCCGGTGAGAAGGTGAACAAGGTGTTCAGCCGCATCGAGGTGGCCAGCCAGGAAGTCTTCGCCTTCGGTGAGAAGACACAGGAGATTTCGAAGATTGTCGACGCCATCACCCACGTCGCCCAGCAGACCAACCTGCTCGCGCTCAATGCCACCATCGAGGCGGCCCGAGCCGGGGAGTACGGGCGCGGTTTCGCGGTGGTGGCCGACGAGGTACGCAAGCTGGCGGAGAGCGCCGGTCGCAGTGCCGAACAAATCTCGAAGCTGGCCCGCGACATTTCGCGGCAGTCCGCCGCGGTGGTGACGGCCATGCGCGAGGGCATCGCCGAGCTGACCGAGGGCCGCGAGGACTTGACCAGCATCCTGCGCTCGATGGGTTCCATCACCGACACCACCCGAAAGGGCGCGGACAAGGTGCACCTCATCTCCGAGAGCGCGCGCGAGCAGCTGCAAGGCAGCCAGGAGATGGTGAAGGCCATCCAGGAGATTTCCGAGGTGGCCAAGGGCAACGCCGGCTCCACCAACGCCGTGCAGGCCGTCATCCGCGAGCAGACCGCTGCCGTCTCGCGCATGACCTCCGCGGCACAGGAGCTCAACAACCTCTCGCTCGAGTTGCAGAGCGTCGTGCGGCGGTTCCGGCTCGGTGCATGAGCCCCGAGGCTCCACTCGGGCGTCCCAATGGTTGACAGCGCGCGGCACGTCGTCTTCCGGGTCGGGACCGGCCGCTACGCGCTGCCGCTGGCGGCGGTGCGGGAAGTGGTGGTGACGCCCGAGCTCTTCACCCGCGTCCCTCGGGCCCCGGCGGCCGTCACCGGCGTCATCAACCTTCGCGGGCGGGTGGTGACGG
Source organism: Myxococcaceae bacterium (assembly GCA_052143535.1). Lineage (GTDB taxonomy): Bacteria > Myxococcota > Myxococcia > Myxococcales > Myxococcaceae > JADGRA01. Next base: position 34,569 of record JBKQSS010000080.1, read on the forward strand.
TGGTCGACTTATGTCCGGTGCTTGGGCTGGGCGAGGCCCAAGGGCCGGCGCCCAAGCTGCTACTGCTCGACCGCGGCCGCCGTGACTTGGCCCTCGGGGTGGCCGACGTGGAGGCCATCGAGGAGCTGGCCCAGCTGCCGGAGTCCGGCCAAGGCACCGGCTTGGTGCGGGGGGTGGCACAGCTGGGCGAAAGCCTGGCCGTCAACCTCCTCGACGTCGAGGCGTTGGAGGCCCGGGTGACGGGGCTGTTCCGGGGCAGATAGGCTTCCTACCGAGATGGCGAAGCGCGTCCTCATCGTCGACGATGCCTCCTTCATGCGGAACATGCTCCGCGAGATTCTGGTCGAGGCCGGCTACCAAGTGGTGGGCGAGGCCAGCCACGGGGTGGAGGCAGTGCAGAGGCACCACGAGCTGAAGCCGGACCTCACCACCATGGACATCGTCATGCCGTACAAGAATGGCGTCGAGGCCACCCGGGAGATTGTCCGCGCCGACGCCCAGGCGCTGGTCATCATCTGCTCGGCACTGGACCAGGAAGCGCTCGTCCTCGAAGCGCTGGAGGCGGGCGCCGCCGACTTCCTGGTGAAGCCGTTCCGCGCCGAGGAGGTGCTCTCGGTGGTGCGCAAGGTGCTGCGCGAGGAAGTCGCGGGCTGACGCCCGCCGGGGACGAAAAGAGCCAACGTGCCGACCCACCTCGACATGTCCCGCTACGTGGGCCTCTTCGTGGCCGAGGCGGCCGAGCACCTCGAGGCGTTGTCGCGAGACTTGGTGACGCTGGAGCGGCAGCGGGCGCCGGAGACGGTGGACTCGCTGTTTCGCCACGCGCACTCGGTGAAGGGCATGGCCGCCTCGATGGGGTTGGAGGCCATCGCCACCCTCGCCCACCGGGTGGAGGACTTGGTGGAGGCCCTGCGAAACGACGCCGGCAGCTGGGACCAGGCGCTGGTGGACTTGATGCTCGAGGCCAGCGACACCATGCAGGCCCAAGTCCGTGCCGCGGGTGCCAACCGGCCGTCGGCCCCGCCCTCGGCGCTTTTGGCCCGGCTGGCCGAAGCCGTCCAGGCCCGCACCGGGCAGCTTCCCAAGCCCACCCGCGTCGCCCGGAATGTCCTCTTCACATCCGCTGCCCCGCCGGCCGGGGAGGCGGCCCTCCACGTCCAGGTGCGGGTGCCGCCCACGGTGGGGAGCCCCGGGGTGCGGGCCTTCGGGGTGTACCGCACGCTCTCCTCGCTCGGGACGGTGCTCGACGTCCAGCCTCCCCTCGAGGAGCTGCGCGCCGGTGCGCTTCCGGAGGGGCGCTTTAGCCTCACCGTCCAGGTGCCCGGCGGGGAGAGCAGTGTCCGCGAGGCGCTCAAGCACTCAAGCGAGGTGGAGCTGGTCTCGGTGGGTCCGCCCCCCGCGGCGCCGGCCTCGGCCGACGCCTCGGCCAGCGTTGCCTTGGAAGGGGCCCGCAGCGTCCGGGTGCGCACCGAGCTGCTCGATGACTTTCTCGAGCTCGCCGGCGAGCTCCTTTTGGCCACGGCTCGCCTTCGGGAGCTCGGAAAGCGCCTCAACGAGGCGCAGCGCCCGGCGCTGGAGGAGGGCGTCGACCGCCTCCACAGCCTGGCCAAGGACATGCACAGCCGCGTGATGGGCGCCCGCATGACGCCGGTGGCGGTGGTGACCGACCAGCTGCCGCGCGCTGTCCGCGACGTCGCTCGACGCCGAGGCCGGGAGGTGGACCTTCAGGTGGAGGGCGCCGAAATCGAGCTCGACCGGGCCATCCTGGATGCGCTGGCCGAGCCGCTGCTCCACGTGCTGCGCAACGCCATCGACCATGGCATTGAGGACGGCCCGGCCCGCGTCGCCAGAGGCAAGCCGGCGCGCGGCCGGGTGAGCGTCACCGTGCGTCGGGAGCGCGACCGCGTCAACATCGACGTCACCGACGACGGCCAGGGCATGGACGAGGCTGGGCTGCGTGCCTCGGCTGTGGCCCGCGGGGTCCTCAGCGCCGAGGCGGCGGCGCGTCTCAGCCGCAGCGAGGCTTTGCTGTTGGCCTGTGCCCCGGGGGTTTCCACGGCGCGCGACGTGAGCGACATTTCAGGCCGCGGGGTGGGCATGGACGCGGTGAAGAAGGCGGTGGAGCGGGTGGGCGGGACACTGGAGTTGACGTCGGAGAGTGGACGCGGCAGTTGCGTCACCTTCCGGCTGCCCCTCACCGTCGCCGTCTTGCAGCTGCTGTTGGTGGAGGCCGGCGGCGAGGTGGTGGGCCTTCCCATTACCAAGGTGCTTGCCGCAGTGGAGGCCCAAAGCCCTCCGTTGCAGGCGGGCTCGGGCGCCCGCCTGTTGCGGCACGACCAGACGCTGGTGCCCGTGCACGGGCTGGCCAGCCTTTTGGGCTTTCCCGAAAGCGAGGTGCGCGGGCAGCGGCCCTTCGTGGTGATGGAGGCCGAACCCGGGCCAGTGGCCCTGGCGGTGGATGTCCTGGTGGGGCAGGAGGAAGTCGTGCTGAAGGCCCTCTCCCGTCCTCTGGACCAGCTGCCCGGTTTGGCCGGAGTCACAATTCTGGGCAGCGGGCGCCCCGTCTTTATCCTCGACGTGCCGCGGCTGTTGGCTTGACGGTGGAGGCGCCGCTGAATGAGGCGCAGCGGGACGCGCTGCGCGAGCTGGCCAACGTCGCCGCCGGCCAGGCCGCGGCCGTCCTGTCCCGTCGGCTTTCCGGGGAGCGGGTGCAATTCCAACCCCCGGAGGCCCGCTCCTTCTCGCTTTCCCAACTCGCCTTGCGGCTCGGTGGCGAAGGTGCGGCGCGCGTCGCCGCCGGCCTGGAGGTGGGCGGCGCGGTGCAGGGCGCCGTATGGCTCGTCTTCGCCTTGGAGGACGCCGCTTGGCTCGCGTCCCGGCTTGGGGGGGACGCCGGCTCGGACGAGGAGGGGGTGGACGAGGCCCTCGGCGGGACGGCCCGCGAGGCGGCCGCGGCGGCGCTCCAGGCGATGGGGAAACTCACCGGCCTTCGGCTGCAGCCCGCATCCCCCCTGTCGCGCCGCTGCTCGGCGCCGGCGCTGGCCAAAAGTCTGTGCCGGGAGTCCTCGCCGCTGGTACTGCAGGCGCATCTCGAAGCGCGGGCTTTTGCCGCCGAGTTTCTGTTTCTCCCCGGCTCGGGAGCGCTGGCGCCGCTCTTGGCCTCGCTGCGGGTGAGCTGAAAGGCTCCCCCCGACACCCCCCTTCCGGGAGACTTCACTTCCAACATGGACGCCGCCTCGCTCAGGAAGTTGCTCCGTCGGGTGGCCTCCGGCCGGGCCAGCGTGGAGGACGCCGCCCGAGCGCTGGCGGACCTCCCCTTCGCCGAGCTCGGCTACGCCACCGTGGACACCCACCGCAGCTTGCGCTCGGGCTTCCCGGAAGTGGTGTACGGCGAGCGCAAGAGCCTTGCCCAGCTGGAGGGCATTGTTGCCGCGCTGGCTGGCCGGGGGCAGCCGGTGTTGGTGACGCGGCTCGGGGCGGACAAGGCACAGGCGCTGAGGCGGCGCTGGCCCGCCTCGCTGTGGCACGAGGAGGCGAGAATTCTGCATTTGCCCCAGGGCCGGCGTCCGCGAGCGGGGAAGGTGGCGGTGGTGTGCGCCGGGACGTCGGACATTCCAGTGGCCGAGGAGGCAGCCGTCACCGCCGACGCGTTGGGCGCGCAGGTGGCCCGGGTGTACGACGTCGGTGTGGCCGGGCTCCACCGGCTGTTGCGGCGACGTGCCGAGGTGCAAGAGGCCGACGCCGCGGTGGTGGTGGCCGGGATGGAGGGAGCGCTGGCCTCGGTGGTGGGTGGCCTGGTGGGCGTCCCGGTGGTGGCGGTGCCGACGAGCGTCGGCTACGGAGCCAACCTCGGGGGCCTCTCGGCACTCCTCACCATGGTGAATTCCTGCGCCCCCAACGTCGCGGTGGTGAATGTGGACAATGGGTTTGGAGGCGGCTTCTACGCAGCGCTGGTGTCCCGGGGCCGCCGCCGGTGAGTCAGCGCGTCCTCTACCTCGAGCCGGTGGGCGGCATCTCCGGCGACATGTTCCTCGCCGCGGCGCTGGACTTGGGGGTGCCCCAGCGCGCGCTCGAGGAGGGGCTGCGCAGTCTGCCCCTCGGCGACTGGCGGCTCGTCGCGACAGCCGCCCGAAGGCAGGGCATCAGTGGCGTCCACCTCGAGGTGGTGGTGGAGCCAGGGCCGCCAGTGGGCCACCGGGCGCTCTCGGAAATTCTCCGCCTAGTGTCCGCGTCAAAGCTTCCCGAGCGGGCCCGGGAGCGCGCCCGCGCCGTCTTCGAGGCCATCGGCCGCGTGGAGGCGGCCATCCACGGCGTTGCGCTGGAGGCAGTGGAGTTTCACGAGGTGGGTGCGGTGGACTCCATCCTCGACGTCTGCGGGGCAGCCCTGGTGCTCGAGCTGTTGGGGGACCCGGACGTGCTGTGCGCGCCGGTCCCGCTGGGCAGCGGCACCGTCCAGACGGCGCATGGGCTTTTGCCCGTGCCCGCGCCAGCCACCCTGGCCCTTCTGCAAGGGTTTCCCGTCCGCTACGAGGGCCTCGGGGAGCTCACCACCCCCACTGGGGCGGCTTTGGTGCGCGTCTTGTCTCGCGTCGGGCCCCCGCCGGAAATGGTGGTGGAGCGCGTTGGGTATGGCGTCGGGACGCGGGAGTGGGCGGACCGGCCGAATGTCCTCCGGGCGACACTTGGGCAGCCCTCGGCGGAGGCGGACGCGGGGACGTACGTTTTGGAAACCAACCTCGACGACTGTTCCCCACAGCTGTTGGCCGGCCTGCTGGAGGCCCTGTTGGCCGCCGGGGCACTGGACGCCTGGGTGGCGCCCGTCACCATGAAGAAGGGCCGGCCGGGCCACCTTTTGGGGGCGCTGGTGGGGGCCGAGCGACGCGAGGCACTGGTGCAGTTGGTGCTGCGCGAGTCCACCACGCTGGGGGTGCGGACGTTTGCGGTGGAGAGGACAACGCTGGCACGGCACCATGTCAGCGTGCAGACAAGGTACGGGCCGGTGCGCATCAAGGTGGGCACCTGGGGGGGGGAGGCGCTGAATGCAGCGCCAGAGTACGAAGACGTGCGGAGGCTGGCCGAGGCGGCCCGCGTCCCGGTGAAGCAGGTGTGGGCCGAGGCGCTCGCCGCATACACGCGCCAGGGCTGAAGCGTTTGGACGAGGACACACGACAAGGAGCGAGGCATGGCGCAAGAACAACCGTGGGACCAGAAGCTGATGGATTACCTCAAAGCCGCCGGGGAGGAGCTCCGTCGGACGGGGGAGGAGCTGAAGGCCGAGTCCCAGCGAGTGCTCGATGAGGTGACCGACCCTGAAATTAGGACCCGGCTGAAGGAGCGCCTTCAGCAGCTTGGCCAGGCCGCAAAGAAGACGGCGGCCGAGGCCTCCTCGAAGCTCCAGGAGGCCTTCTATGGCAAGGCCCCCAAGGCGGCCCGCAAGCCCCGCGGGGCAGCCAAGAAAGGGAAGAAGCGCCCGGCCAAGAAGACGCTCCGTCGCCGGGGCTAACAGCCCCCGGCAGACGGTGGGCTGTGCCATAGTCCCAAGCCAACGTGGCCACTGGAAAGGGCAAGTTCTCCGCCGACATTGGCGAGGACGTCATCGCCGCGGCCCTGGACAGCGTCGAGCAGCGCACTCGCTCCGGCGAGGCGCCGGCCGTGGATGCTGGCTCCATCGCTGCTGCGACCGACGCCACCGCCGAGGCACCGAGTGTGCCGGCGGAGCCGCAGCTGGAGGAGGCCGCGCGCCTTGAGGCGGCCGAGGCCCGAGTGGCCGAGCTCGAGGCCCAAGTGAAGGCCGAGCGGGAGCGGGCCCTACGAGCCGCGGCGGACTTGGACAATGCCCGCAAACGCACCCAGCGGGAGCTGCAGGAGGGCGCGCGGTTCGCCAACGAGCGACTGCTGAAGGACTTTCTCCCGGTGCTGGACAACCTGGAGCGTGCCCTCGGGCACGGGAGCACCACCCGCGACTGGGCCAGCCTCGAGCAGGGCCTGCAAATGACGCGCAAACAATTCGAGGACACCCTGGTTCGGCACGGCGCACGGCCGCTTTTGGCGGTGGGCCAACCCTTCGACCCCAACCTTCACGAGGCGATGGGGACCGCCGAGTCCACCGAGGCGGCGCCCAACTCGGTGGTGTCCGAGGTGCTGCGCGGCTGGATGCTGAACGACCGGCTGGTGCGACCGGCGCTGGTGACGGTGGCCCGGCCGCCGGTGGTACCGGATGAGGCGGCATCGCCTGAAGGCCGCGGGGAGTACACCCCAGCGCCGGACAAAGGGGCTCCCTAAGCGATGAGCAAAGTCATCGGCATCGACCTCGGGACCACCAACTCCTGCGTCGCAGTCATGGAAGGCGGCGAGCCGGTCGTCATCCCCAACAGCGAGGGCAGTCGCACCACCCCCTCCATCGTCGCCTTCACCGACAGCGGCGAGCGGCTGGTGGGGCAAATTGCCAAGCGCCAGGCGGTCACCAACGCCGAGAACACCCTCTTCGCGGTGAAGCGCCTCATCGGCCGCAAGCTCGAAACTCCCGAGGCCAAGCGCGCCGTCACTGCCTCGCCCTTCAAGGTGGTGGCCTCCCCGAGCGGAGATGCCTGGCTCGACGTCCGGGGCAAGCTGCTCAGCCCACAGGAGGTGTCGGCGCAGGTGCTCCTGAAGATGAAGCAGACTGCAGAGGACTACCTCGGCGAACCGGTCACCGAAGCCGTCATCACCGTTCCCGCCTACTTCAACGACAGCCAGCGTCAGGCTACCAAGGACGCGGGCCGCATCGCCGGGCTGAACGTGCTGCGCATCATCAACGAGCCGACAGCGGCCGCGCTCGCCTACGGTCTGGACCGGGGGAAAGACAACAAGAGCGAGCGGGTGGCCGTCTATGACTTGGGCGGCGGCACCTTCGACATCTCCATCCTCGAGCTCAATGGCGGCGTCTTCGAGGTGAAGAGCACCAATGGTGACACCTTCCTCGGTGGCGAGGACTTCGACCAGCGAATCGTCGACTACGTCGCCAAGCGATTCCTCGAGCAGAATGGCATCGACTTGCGCAAAGACCGGATGGCACTGCAGCGGCTGAAGGAGGCCGCCGAACGCGCCAAGCACGAGCTGTCCAGCGCCACCGAGACTGAACTGAATCTGCCGTTCATCACCGCCGACCAGTCTGGCCCCAAGCACCTCATCGAAACCCTCGACCGCACCACCCTCGACTCGCTGGTGGCGGACCTCATCGAGCGCACCATCGAGCCATGTCGCGTCGCCCTCAAGGACGCCGGGGTGCAGCCCCAGGCCATCCACCAGGTGCTGTTGGTGGGCGGTATGACGCGGATGCCCAAAGTGCAGCAACGGGTGAAGGAATTCTTCACCAAGGAACCGCACAAGGGCATCAACCCGGATGAGGTGGTGGCGGTGGGCGCAGCCATTCAGGGCGGCGTCCTCAAGGGCGAGGTGAAGGACGTCCTCTTGCTCGACGTCACCCCCTTGTCCTTGGGCGTGGAGACGGCCGGAGGGGTGTTCACCAAAATCATCGACAAGAACACCACCATCCCCTGCAAGAAGGGGCAGGTGTTCTCCACCGCGGTGGACAACCAGCCGCTGGTGAGTGTGCACGTGCTCCAGGGCGAGCGCGAGATGGCGGCCGACAACAAGACGCTGGCCCGCTTTGAGTTGGTGGGCATCCCGCCGGCCCCCCGCGGCGTGCCGCAGATTGAAGTCTCCTTCGACATCGACGCCAACGGCATTGTCCACGTCAGCGCCAAGGACCTCGGCACCGGCAAGCAGCAGCAGGTCCGGGTGGTGAGCAGCTCCGGGCTGTCCGAGAAGGAGATTCAGGCGATGGTGAGCGACGCCCAGTCGCACCAGGCCGACGACAAGCGCAAGAAGGAGATTGCCGACCTCCGCAACAGCGCCGACGGGCTGCTCTACACGACTGAGAAGAGCCTGGAGGAGTACTCCAACGTGCTCAACCAAGCCGACATCGCCGAAATTCGCGCCGACATGGAGGCGCTGAGAAAGGTGCTCAACACCGCCGAGCCGGCTGCTCTCAAAGAAGCGGTCCAGCGGCTGGAGGGCAGCGCCTACCGAATCGCCGATGCCATCTACTCCGACCAGGAGAAGACGGCCGGCTAGGCGGCGTTGGCCCCCCCAAGGGGCAGTTGCCCTCCTAGGGGTGTGCCGCCAGCGGTCGAATTTCCCTCGCCGAGAGCCACAAGAATCGCCACCCCAAGGCCACGGCCACAGAGGTTAAGCCCGCGGCCAGTCCCCACCAGATGCCGAAGACGCCCTGGTGGGCCCAAAAGCCCAACCCCAGGGCCACCGGCAGCCCAATCGCCCAATGGCCCACCACATTGGCGACGAAGGTGAAGTGGGTGTCCCCGGCGCCGCGCAGCACTCCGGCGCCTACCCCTTGGATGCCGTCGGCCAGCTGGAAGAATGCGGTGATGCCGAGCAGCGGGATGGCGAGCCGGGCCACCTCGGGCGAATTCGTCATCACCGCCACCAGGCCGGCGGGAAAGAGGAGAAACCCCACCGCGGTGAAAGCCATGAAAGTGGCGCCCAGGGCGAAGGCCAACAGGCCTGCACGTCGGGCCAGAGGCGTGTCTCCGGCTCCCACCGCGTAACCGACGCGGACGCTGCCCGCGTTTCCCAGCCCGGCGGCGAAAGTGAAGGTGAGCGAGGCGTACATGAGGGCAATTTGGTGGGCTGCCAGGCTCACCGCCCCGAAGAGGCCGGCCAGAAAGCCGGCCAGGGAAAACAGCCCCACCTCAGCGCAGTAGTGCAGCCCGACCGGGAGGCCCACCCGAAATACCTGGGCCAAGTCCTTGGGCAGCGGAGTGGCCAAGCCCTTCGGTGCTCCGGCAGGTAGCCGGACTCGGCCCACCACCCACGCCAAAACCAGAAACTCGAGCAGCGTGGAAACGCTGGTCACCAGCGCCGAGCCGCCCGCGCCCATCGCCGGCACTGCGCGCAGCGGGCCAGTCCACAGCGGCAACCCTTGGCCCCCGAAGACGAAGAGCAAGTCTCCGAGCAGGTTGACGACGTTTGCGCCGAGCACGGCGTACAGCAGCCAGCGCGCCTGGCCAATGGCCTGCAGGTAGGCGCGTGCTGCGAAGAAGAGAAGCGTCGGCAAAAGCCCCGGGACGCGCCACACCATGAAGCTGCTCGCGCTCCTGGCCACATCGTCCGGAATGCCCAAAGGCCGCAGCAGCCAGAGGCTGGCGAGGATGGGAAGCGCCAAAGCCACGCTGGCGACACCCGCCGTGTACACCGCCTGCCAGTACAGCCGTCGTGCGCGGACGCTGTCCCCGGCTCCCACCGCCTGGGAGATGAGGGGGTCGGCGCCCGTCAACAGGCCGATGCCGAAGAAGGCGAGGGCGAAGAAGAGGGCATTGCCGAGTCCCACCCCGGCCAGCTGCACGGCGCCGGCGCGCCCCACCACGGCGGTGTCCACGGCCCCCATCAACGAGTGCCCGGCCTGCGTCAAGGCGAGCGGTAGCGACAGGCGCACGAGTTCGCGGAATTCGCGCTGGGCGACAGGACGGGGCGCAGGAGGGGGTAAAAGCTTCACGGCATGCACCGCGGGGCTTCTCGCACACCCCTTCGCCCTCGGGCGAGCCCGGGCCTCGTTTTGGGCATGCGCCTGTCCTCTTTCTGGAGAGGCGGGGGCCTCTTCTGCGACGCGTCCTTGCCTTCCCTGCTAGAGAGCGAAGCTTGGGGCTGCTGGCCCTTCGGGGCCCCTCTTGGAGGGGGCATTACGCGCTCCTCGTGCGAGGGGTTTTGGGAAATTTCGCGGAGCCCCACGTAGTTTTTCAGCCGGAAGAGGACATGGGCAAACGACATCTGATGGTGGGCTTGGTGGCCGCTCTGGGGGTAGCCGCCGCAACCGGATGCCAGGACTTGAATTACAACTGTGCCGGCATCTGCGGAGACACCGTCGGCAACGGTGACTTTGAGGGCGTCATTTCCGCGGCCAGCGAGGTGGACGCCATCAACCGCTGCATCGCCAGGCTGGGTTGTGACGCGGGCTTCCAGGCAAATTGCAACTGCTACCTCCAAGAGACGGAGGTGCAAGCCACCCCCCAGGCTCCGCGGTAGCGGCCCATGGAGCCGTTTGCCCCCATCGACTTTTTCTACGAGTTCGCCAGCCCCTACGCCTGTCTGTCGGCGCTGCGCATCCGAGCCGCCGCCACCTCGGCCGGCGTCGACGTCCATTGGCGGCCCTTCTTGCTGGGCCCCATTTTTCAAGCCGAGGGGCTGAGGGACAGTCCCCTCAACGTCTTCCCGCTGCGTGGCGCTTATGCCGTGAAGGACGTGGCGCGCCGGGCGCGCCGGTATGGTTTGGAGGTGCGCTTTCCGTCCACCTTCCCGAGGCACAGCGTGCTCGCCTCTCGGGTGGCGCTGGTGGCGCTGAACGAGGGGTGGGGCGAGGCCTTCAGCGAGGCCCTGTACCGCGCCGAGTTTGCGCAGGACCAGGACATCGCCTCTGCCGAGGTGGTGGGGGCGGTGGTGCAAGCCCAAGGGCAAGAGGCAACCCGCGTCCTCGAGGCGGCGCAGACACCCGAGGTGAAGGCGGCGCTGCGGGCCCAAGGGGAGGCAGCGCAGGCGCTGGGAGTGTTTGGGGCACCTAGCTTCCAGGTGGCCGGAGAGCTCTTCTGGGGCGATGACCGGCTGGAGGAGGCGCTGGACTGGGCGCGCGGCCGGCGATGAGGCCGAAGGGGGGTGGCACAAGCGTTGCCTTGACCCCTTGTGCGCCCTCCCCCTAGAAGACCCCGGCCTGTTTCCGCCTGTTGAAAGAGGGTTCCCCCATGCGAACGCACCTGGCTGTCACCACGGCCCTCGCGCTGCTCGCCATCGGCTGCGAAAAGAAATCCGCCGCTCCGGTGGTCGTCTCGGCCGCGGCGCCCTCGGTGGCCCCCACCGGCGACACCATCCTCATCGGCGAGGTGTTTTCCCTCACCGGCGGGCAGGCCACTTTCGGCATCTCCAGCCGAAACGGCATCGAGCTTGCGGTGAAGGAGGCCAATGCCGCCGGAGGGGTGAAGGGCAAGAAGCTCGAGACGCGCGTCTACGATGACCAAGGCAAGCCTGAAGAGGCGGCCAACGCCACCACCCGGCTGGTGAGCCAGGACAACGTGGCGGTCGTCCTCGGGGAGGTGGCGAGCACCAACTCCATCGCCATGGCCAACGTCGCCCAGCCAGCCCGCGTGCCGATGATTACGCCCACCTCCACCAACCCCAAGGTGACCGAGATTGGCGACTACATTTTCCGGGTCTGCTTCATCGACCCATTCCAGGGCTTCGTGATGGCCAAATTCGCGCGAGAAAACCTGAAGCTCAACAAGGTTGCCGTGCTGCGAGACCTGAAGAGCGACTACTCCACCGGCTTGACCGACGTCTTCACTCGGAAATTCACTGAGATGGGCGGCAAAATCGTCGCCGTCGAGACTTACAACCAGGGAGACAGCGATTTTCGAGGCCAGCTGACTGCCATCAAGCGGGCCAACCCGGATGGCATCTACATCCCCGGCTACTACAGCGAGGTGGGCGTCATCGCCCGCCAGGCTCGGGAGCTCGGCCTGACGGTTCCCCTGATGGGCGGAGATGGTTGGGACAGCGAGAAGCTGTTCGAGCTGGGGGGAAGCGCGGTGGAGGGCCACTACTTCAGCAACCACTACAGCTCTGACGACCCCGCACCGCGGGTCCAGAAGTGGGTGGCCGCCTACAAGGCGGCCTACGGCTCGGTTCCGGATGCGCTGGCGACCCTGGCCTACGACGCAGCCGGGGTGGCCATCGACGCGATGAAGCGGGCGCCGGACCTCTCGGGGAAGGCGCTCCGCGACGCCATCGCCCAAACCAGGGACTACCCGGGCGTGGCCGGCATCGTCACCCTCGACGCGCGGCGCAATGCGGTCAAACCCGCGGCCGTGCTTCGGGTGGGGAAGGGTAAATTCGAGTACGTGACGACGATTAATCCCTGATGGGCGACCTGGTTCAGCACCTCATCAACGGGCTCGCCGCCGGCACCATCTATGCCCTGGTCGCGCTCGGCTACACCATGGTGTACGGCGTACTGAAGCTCATCAACTTCGCCCACGGCGACGTGATGATGGTGGGGACTTTCGTCGCCTACGCCACCGCCCGCGGACTCGGCCGGCCAGCGCAGTCGTCGCTGCTCGGCGTGGCCGCCATCTTCCTGGTGGCGATGGGGGGCTGTGCGCTGCTCGGGCTGTTCATCGAGCGCTTCGCCTACCGGCCGCTGCGCGAGAAGCCGCGGCTCACCGCCCTGATCACCGCCATCGGCATCTCCTTCACCCTCTCCTACGGTTTTCAGCTGGACTTCGGGCCGCTTCCCGGCGCGGCACCGAGGGCCTTCCCAGAGATTATTCCTCCGCGGGAGTGGCTCATCTTCGGCGACCGCACCGTCGTCATCTGGAACTGGCAAGTCATCTCGCTCGGCATCGCATTGCTCTTGACGGTGGCCCTCCAGGCCCTGGTTTACCGAAGCCGCTTCGGGCGGGCCATGCGGGCCGTGTCCTTCGACCATCGAACGGCCGCCTTGATGGGCATCCCGGTCGACCGAGTCATCGCGCTCACCTTCATGCTGGGCAGTGCCCTGGCCGCCGGCGCCGGCATCCTCTTCGCCATCAAGGACACCGTTGTCCAGCCGCTGATGGGCCTCTACGTCGGACTCAAGGCCTTCGTCGCCGCCGTCATCGGTGGCATCGGCAACGTCCCGGGGGCAGTGGTGGGCGGACTTCTGCTCGGGCTGGTGGAGGAATTCGTGGTGGGCTACTCCTCCTCCAGCTGGCGGGACGCGGTGGCCTTCAGCTTCTTGATTTTGGTCCTGCTGGTGAGGCCCTCCGGCCTTTTCGGCAGCGTGACCGCGGAGAAAGTCTGACCCCCCGGATGGCCTCTCTGCCTGCACCGCTGCGCGGCGTCTTCCCGGTGTTGTTGGCGCTGGCGGTGCTCGGCGGGCTTCAAGTCGTGGTCGGCGAGCTGCCCTTCTTCGTCTACCTCTCCTCGCTGGTCGGGGTGAATGTCATCCTCGCCGTGTCGCTCAACATCGTGAACGGCATGACTGGCCAGTTCTCCATCGGGCATGCCGGCTTCATGGCGGTGGGGGCCTATGTCGGCGGCAAGCTGGCGCTGGAGATGAAGGACTTGGCCATCTCCGGCATCCCCCATGCCGTCTCGGACCAGCTGCAACTGCTCGCCTCGCTGGCGGTGGGGGGAGCCGCGGCCGGCGTGGCCGGCTTCTTGGTGGGCCTCCCCAGTCTGCGCCTGCGGGGGGATTACCTGGCCATCGTCACCTTGGGCTTCGGAGAGATGATTCGCGTCATTGTCTCCAACCTCGAGGTGTTCGGCCGAGCTCTGGGGCTGTCGGGCATCCCGCAGACCAGCAGCTTCATGATGATTTGGAGCTCCGTCTTCGTGGTGGTTCTGGTGGCGCGCCGAATTCAGGACAGCGCCCACGGGCGCTCGCTGCTGGCCATCCGCGAGGACGAGGTGGCCGCCGAGGCGATGGGGGTGGACACCACCGCCTATAAGGTACGGGCCTTCGTCATCTCCTCCTTCTTCGCCGGCGTGGCCGGCGCGCTCTTCGCGCACTTCGTCCCGATCATCAACCCCGGCTCCTTCACCTTCGTGAAGAGCATCGAGGTGGTGACGATGGTGGTGGCCGGTGGGCTGGGGAGCATCAGCGGCTCCATCGTCGCCGCAGTCGTGCTGACGCTGCTCCCGGAAGTGCTGCGCACCCTCTTTCTTCAGGTGGGCGGGCTGGAGGGAGGCGCCTCCTTGGCCCAGAAGGTGGACCAAATCCGGATGCCGGTTTACGGCATCCTCCTGGTGGTCCTGATGCTGGTGCGTCCCCAGGGCCTCTTCGGCAGCCGCGAGCTGTGGGATGCCTTCCCACGCTGGTGGGGCCGGGGCTGGAGGAGCGAGGAGTGAGCGCGCCGCTCTTGCAGGCCGAAGGGGTGGCCATCCATTTCGGCGGCCTGAAGGCCCTCTCCGGCTTTGACTTGGCCATCCGCAAGGGCGACTTGCAGGGGCTCATCGGGCCCAATGGCGCGGGCAAGACGACGGCCTTCAACGTCCTGACCGGCGTCTACCGGCCCTCAGCCGGCACGGTGCGCGTCAGCGAGAAGGTGGTGAATGGACTGAAGCCCCACCAAATCAACCGGCTCGGGCTGGCTCGCACCTTCCAAAACATTCGTCTCTTCAAGACGCTCAGTGCGCTCGACAACGTCCGGGTCGCGTGCCTGGCCGACACCTACGCCCTCTTCTCGCAGGCGCGCATCGAGGCCGCCCGGCGACGCTCCTCCAAGCGCAGTGGCATCGCGGCGGCGATGGCCGCCTTCAACAACTACGTCGACTGGTGGAGGGCGCTGTTGCTCACCCCCGGCTTCCAGCGCGAGGAGCGCGCCCTCACCGTCAAGGCGGACGCCCTTCTGGAGGTGATGGGACTTCTCCACCGCCGAGGGGAGGAAGCGCGCAACCTGCCCTATGGCGAGCAGCGCCGCCTGGAGATTGCGCGCGCGCTGGCCACCGGGCCCCAGGTGCTTCTTTTGGATGAGCCCGCGGCGGGAATGAATACCCGCGAGAAGGGCGACTTGATGGTGCTGATTCGCGAGCTGCGCGAACGCTTTTCGTTGGGGATTTTGGTCATCGAGCACGACATGAAGCTGGTGATGGGCATCTGCGAGGAGATTACGGTGCTCGACTACGGCGAGACCATCGCCCGCGGCAACCCGGAGCGGGTGCGCGCCGACCCCAAAGTCATCGAGGCCTACCTCGGCGACAGCTACTTGGCCGCCCATGGGTTGAGCGTCCCCGGAGCCGGTGCATGAGCTCCGGCGCGCTCCTTCCCGAAGAGCGGCAGGTACGCGAGCCCATCCTCGAGGTGGAGCAGCTGCACGTCAGCTACGGGGCCATCACTGCTCTGCGGGGCATCTCGCTACGGGTGGCCAAGGGCGAAGTGGTCGCGCTCATCGGCGCCAACGGCGCGGGAAAAACCACCACCCTTCGGGCGGTGTCGGGGATGCTTCGGCCGAAGAGCGGCCGAATTCTTCTCGATGGCCAGCCGGTGCAGGGAATGAAGTCGCATCTGCTGGTCCCTCGAGGGATGGCCCACGCGCCCGAGGGGCGGGGCATTTTCCTCAACCTCACCGTGGCGGAAAACTTGGACTTGGGCGCCTACCTCCGGCACGACCAGGCCCAAGTGGCCCAAGACCGCGACTACGTCTTCGGACTCTTCCCGAGACTCAAGGAGCGCCAGCGCCAAGTGGGGGGCACGCTCTCCGGGGGCGAGCAACAGATGCTGGCCATCAGCCGAGCCCTCATGAGCCGCCCGAAGCTGCTTCTGCTCGACGAGCCCTCCCTGGGGCTCGCTCCCCAGGTGGTGGAAACCATTTTCCGCATTCTCCGCGAGGTGAATGCGCGCGGCGTCTCCATTCTGCTGGTCGAGCAAAACGCCCACCTGGCGTTGAATCTCGCCCACCATGGCTACGTGTTGGAGACGGGCGAGGTGGCGATGCAGGGGGAGGGGCGAGCCCTCCTCGCCAGCCCGGAAATCCGCCGTGCCTACCTCGGCGAGTGAAGCCCTCAGAAAACAACGTGGTGCGCCCGGCGGACAAATGCCCCCGGGCGCACCGGAAGCGCCCGTGAGGGTTTGCCCCGGGCGCTCCTGCTACAGGTGCAAAGGGACTAATTCACCTTCACCTGGATGCTCTTGGGCTTGGCCTCGGCGCGCTTCGGCACGTAGATGCGAAGCACCCCATTCTTGGTTTCGGCCGTCACCTTGTTGGCGTCGAACGTCGCCGGAAGCGTGAAGCTCCGAGCAAACGTGCCGTAGGCGCGCTCAATTCGGTGGTAATTGTCCTTCTTCTCCTCGCGCTCCAGCTTCCTCTCGCCGCGCACGGTGAGGACGCCATCCTCCAAGTTGACTTGCACGTCCTTGGCGTCCACTTCAGGAAGCTCGAATTTGAAGGTCAGCCCTTCTGCGTCCTCGAAGACATCAACCGGCGGCGCCCAGCCAAAGGACTCGGTTCCGCGTTGAGCCCCGACAGTGGCGTCAAACAAACGATTCAAATCACTCTGCAGCCTGTTCATGCCCGGAAAGGGCTCCCAGCGGGTCAGTGTTGCCATGTGCACTTCCTCCTGCTGAAAAAAATAAGACGGAGTTTTCGAGCGTCAAGGGGCCCGGGCAAATGGCCGACTTGCGGCTCCCACAAGGGCTCCTTCTCGACCGAAAAGACGTAAGAGTTTCAGGCGTGCGCGGCGGCGGTGCTGCCCAGAGGAAATTCCACGAGTGGGCTGTGGCGGGCGCCGCCCTGGGCGAGCTGGCTCCGGAAAAGCACCATCCGCTCGAGTAGAAAGCCCCCCAACAGCTGCTCGCGCAATGCCCGCTGGCAGCGGCCCAGGGCCGCGTCCCCACGACGGCCCCGAGCGCGGGCCAGCGTGAGGTGGGGGTGAAAGGCCGGGCTGGCCTGCTCGGCGGGCGGCCTTTTCCACTTCTGCAGCGCCTCGTGGACGTCGGCTTCGAGTGCGCCCAGGCCCGGCACGTCGCCGGCGAGCTCCGCGAAGAGGACTTCCGGTTGGTGCGGGCGGCCGAAACAACCGGCTCCCCGCAGCCATAGCTGCAGGGCCGGGTGCCGACTGCCAACCGGCCTGAGCGCGTCCACAAGGGACGGGAGGGCTGAGTCGTCCACCTCGCCCAGGAAGTCCAGCGTCAGGTGCAGCTGCCCCGGGCGGACCCAGCGCGCCTGAGACGCCGCGCGGCGCGTGGCCGCCAGTGTGGCGAACAGCTGGGCCTGGAGCGCGTCCGGCAGAGGTCCGGCGACAAAGAGGCGCAAAAGGGATGGCCCTCCGACGGCCAAGCTAAGCACCGCCCTCTTCACTGCTCCAGGGGTAGAGCGCGCCTGGGGCGGCAGGTTAGGGTGGCCGGCTGGTGGTTGCCCTCGACGTCTCTGGCATCGCGAAGCGCTATGGGCCGGTGCAAGCCGTCGACTCCATCTCCTTCCAAGTCCACCCTGGCGAGGTGGTGGGGCTGCTCGGCCCGAACGGCGCTGGAAAGAGCACCGCGCTTCGTGTCATTGCCGGGCTGGTACACCCCGACGCCGGGACGGTGCAGCTGTCGGGGCACGACGTGCGCCGGGCGCGGGCTGCCGCGCTCGGCTCCACCGGCTTCCTCATCGAGTCACCGGCGCTGCCCGGAGAGCTGACGGCCTTAGGCGCGCTGGCCTGGGTGGCGTGGCTCGGGGGGCACCGGGCCGACGTGGCGCGTCGACGGGAGGTGCTGGCGCAGGTGGGCCTTCTGGAGGTGGCCACCCGACGCGTCCGGCAGCTGTCTCTGGGGATGAAGCAGCGCCTCGCCATCGGCGCGGCGCTGCTGCCGCGTCCGTCCCTTCTGGTGCTGGACGAGCCGCTCAACGGGCTCGACCCTCCGGGCGTGCGGGACGTCGGAGCGCTTCTCGGCGCGCTGGCCGGCGCGGGCACGGCGCTGCTCGTTTCCAGCCACCTCCTCGACGAGGTGGAGCGTACGGCGAGCCGCGTCCTGGTCATGGCCCAGGGGCATTTGGTGGCGGAGCAGCCGGTGGACGCCGCCCACGTGGGAGCGCTGCGGGAGCTCTTCTTCTCCGTCACCGGGCCGGGTGCCCGGTGAGGGGCTTGCTCGGCGCCTACCGCGGCGAATGGCTGCGGCTTGCCACCGGGCGCTCCGTCTGGCTCCTCCCGCTGTCGGCGGTGCTAGCTGGGGCCTATGCCCTCAGCCTGGGAGTGGCCGCCGAGCGCGGCCTGTTTGGCACACCGAATGGCTTCTACCTCGCCGCCGCCGGAGCCACCGGTGCCGCCATCACCGCCGCAGCGGTGGGAGCGCTCTTTGCGGCCAGCGCGGTGGGGACGGACTTTGCCTCGGGTGTGGCACGGACCGCGCTTTGCCGGCCGGTGGGGCGGACGGCCTGGTGGACGGCCCGCCTGTTGGCGCTGGCCAGCGCGCTGGCGCTGGCTTACCTGGCCGGCGCGCTCGGCGCGCTGATGGCGGGGTGGGCCCGCTTCGGCCTGACCGATGCCACCGAGGGCAGCTACCTGCTGGCCAGCCGCGGACTGCTTTTCACCCAGCTGGGCGTGGCCGTCGCCACCTCCCTTCTAGGGCTGGCGGTGGCGGTGGCGGTGGGGGGCCTTTGGGGAATGGGGTTGGGCCGCCCCGGACCGGC
The DNA here is from genome assembly GCA_052143535.1 of Myxococcaceae bacterium. Taxonomy (GTDB): domain Bacteria; phylum Myxococcota; class Myxococcia; order Myxococcales; family Myxococcaceae; genus JADGRA01. The sequence goes on from JBKQSS010000080.1 coordinate 52,763, forward strand.
GGTGGCGGCGACGGCCCTGTTGGGCGCCGTCGTCCTCGCCTTGGGACGCTGGCCGAGGCTCGAGCCGCTGTTGGCCACGACGTCTCTCACTGCCGGGCTGGACAGGGTGGCGCAGCTGTCCCAGGGACTGGCCAGCCGGCACGCCACCGACGTCGCACCGCGCGCGCTGCTCGTCTTCCTGGCCTGGCTGGTGGGCGCCCTGGGCACAGGCGCGCTGGTGCTGGGGCGAAAGGACATCTCCACGTGAAGCTACGGGGCCTGCTTCTGGCCGTGACGTTGGCCGCGCCGAGCGCCGGGGCGGAACCCCAGCGCTTCGAGATGAAGAGGCTGCTGGTGCTGGGAGACGTGGTGACGGTGAGCGCCGCGGACTTGGACGGGGATGGCAAGCTGGACATTCTGGTTGGCTACACCAGCGGTGTCGGCCCGGGGACGAAGCGCTCGCTGGCCGTCTTCTGGAACCGCGACGGCAGTTTCGGCACCGCGCCGGACCTGGCACTCAGCGTGGACGAGGCGGATGCCTTCGGCTTCGACTTGGCCGATGTCGACGGCCAGCCGGGTGACGAGCTGTTGCTGTTGACGCCCACCGGCGTGCTCTCCCGAAGCTTTCACGGCCGGGTGCTGGGCCCAGCGGTGAAGCTGGTGGAGCAGGCCACCGCCTTCAGTCGTCCAGCCCAGGGCGCTATGCCGCGGCTGCGAATTGTGGAGGACGTGAGCGCGCCTGGAAGTCGGGAGCTCCTCGTTCCCGGCCCCGGCAGCTTGGGCCTCTACAAAAGCCAGGGTGACGGGCGCTACGTCCGCGTGGCCGAGCTGGCCTTGGACGTACAAGCGGGCTTCAGCGCTGGCGACCAAATGCGGCGCCTGGACCGTCCCCGTACCGGCTCGGTGCCCTATTTCCGGTTGGCCTTCGCCTTCCCCTCCCTCTACGTGGCCGACGTGGATGGGGACGGCCTCAAGGACATTGTCGCGACGCTCGAAGACCGCATCACGGTCTACAAGCAGTCGCCCGGCTTTACCTTCTCCAATGCGCCCAGCTTCCGGAGGGACTTCGCCATCCGCTCGCTGGAGGAGCTCAAGGAGGCTGGAACCCAGGCCAGCGTCACCGTGGCCGACGTGGACGGGGACGGCATCGCGGACTTGGTGGTGCGGAAGCTGGTCGCCCGAGGGCTCGCCTCGGTCACCACCACCACCTACGTCTTCTTCGGCCGAAAGGGGGGCTACGCCGAGGCGCCGGACCAAGTCCTGAAGGGCGAAGGGGCCACCGGGACGGACGTCGAGCTCTTCGACGTCACCGGGGACGGCCGGCCCGACTTGGTGGTGCCCTCCGTCAACATTGGCATTTTTGCCATCGTTAAAATTCTCCTTAACCGCACCTTGAGCATCAACTTTCAAGTCTTCCCCTTCGAGCCGGCCAAGCGCCGCTTCGCCGCGACGCCAGCCGCCGAGCGCGAGCTCAGCTTCACCCTCAACCTGTCCGGGGCCGCAGACATTCAAGCCATTGACATGTTTGGCGACTACAACGGCGACAAGCGCGTCGACCTTGCCTTCGGGACGGGTGACGACGAGCTCAGCATCTTCCTCGGTGGGCAAGGGACGCTCTTCGCCGACAGCCCCTCGGCCCGCATCCCAGTGCGTGCGGTGGGGCGCCTCGAGTCGGTGGACCTCGACAAAAAGGGCCGCAGCGACATGCTCTTGTACTACCCGGCGACAAAGGGGCACCGGGGCGAGGTGGTGCTTTTGCGCAACGTTGGCCCCTGGTAGCGCCCGAAGAGGCCTCAGTCCGGCGCTTGCACCCCGAGCCAGCGGCTGACGCGCGACACCGTCGCCCCAGGCAACAGCCCGCTCACCACCACGCTGAAGAAGACGACGTTGAAGACGAGGGTGCTGCCCGGCACCTGCGCCAGCACCGGGAAGGTGGCGAGGATGATGGGGACGGCTCCCCTCAAGCCCACCCAGCCAATGTAGAGGCGCTCTTTCCAGCTGTACCCAAAGGGCAGCAAACACAAGCCCACCACCAGGGGCCGGGCGACGAAGGCCAGCACCAGGGCCAGCACCGTGCCGGGGAGCGCCACCTTTGGGAGCTGGGCGGGGAAGACGAGCAGCCCGAGCATGAGAAACATGGCCACCTGGGCCAGCCAGGCGATGCCGTCGTGGACGCGAAGGAGCCCCGCGCGGTGCGGAAGAGGCCGCTGTCCCAGGGCCATTCCGGCCAGGTACACCGCGAGGAAGCCGCTCCCGTGAAGCAGGGTGGTGAGCCCGAAGGTGACGAAGGCAAAGGCCACCGTCACCACAGGGACCAGGCCCGGGGCAGGCAACTCCACGTGCCGCAACAGCCGACCGGCGAGCGTCCCAAGCAGTCCCCCCATTAGCCCCCCCACCACCAGCTGGAGGGTGACCTCCAGCAGCAGTCGAGGCCCCGGCTGAACGCCGGTGACCAGCGACTCGGTGAGGGCCAAGGTGAGGATGACGGCCATCGGGTCATTGAGCCCGGACTCGAGCTCGAGCGTCGTACCCACCCTGTCCCGGAGCGCGGTGCCGCTGCTTCGCAACACGGAGAAGACCGCCGCCGCGTCGGTGGACGATAGAATCGCCCCCAACAACAGCGCATACGTCCATGGCACGTGGAAGAGAAAGCGGGCGGCGACTGCGGCGATGCCGGCCGTGCCGACGACCCCCAGTGTTGCGAGGAGGGCCGCCGGGCCCAAAACCGGGCGTACGCGGTCGAACGGAGTATTGAGCCCACCATCGAAGAGGATGAGCACCAGCGCGCAGGTGCCGAGCCGGAAAGCGAGCGGGTAGTCCTCGAAGGCGATGTTGCCGAGGCCGTCCGAGCCGGCGAGCATACCCACGCCGAGGAAAAGGAAGGCCACCGGGAGCCCGGTTCGGCTGGCGAGGCGGCTGAGGAGCGCGCTGACCCCGAGCAACACCCCGGCCGTGACCAGGAGAAGCGCCGTGGCATTGGGCTCGAGCACGCTTTTTCCAGCTGCCTCCCTCGTCGCAGGAGAGTTGCTAGTAGGCCTTGGAGAACACCATCCGGCCCTCTGAAGGCTGGCCGCACACGATGCACTTCCCGGGCTGTTGGGGAAGGTCAAAGGGCCGGTTCCGCGTGGTCACCCCGCCGGTGAGCTCCTTCACCTGGGCCTCGCAGGCCGGGCTCTCGCACCACTGTGCCAGCAGGAAGCCGTCGTCGGCGCGGGCCTTCATTTCCTCCATGTCGTTCACCTCAAAGGTGTGAGCGGCACGGAACTGCTTGGCGCGGTTGAAGAGAGAGGCCTGCATCGCCTCAAGCATGGCCTGCGACTGAGTCACGACAGCGTCCAAGGGGACGCTCAGCTTGGCTCGGTCGTCGCGACGCACCAAGACGGCTTGGCCCTTGGCCAAATCCTTGGGTCCGAGCTCCATCCGCAAGCAGACTCCGGCGAGCTCGTGCTCGAAGTATTTGAAGCCAGGGCTTTTGGTGTCGTCGTCGTCGACCAAGACAGACAGCCCGACGCGGCGAAGGTCTGCCGCCACCGCTTGGGCTCGCTCCACCACCGGTCCGCGCTCCTCACCCTTGCCGATGACGACGATGGCGATGTGCGTGGCGGCGAGCTTGGGCGGCACCACCAGACCGGCATCGTCGGAGTGGGTGAGGATGAGGCCGCCGATGAGGCGCGTGGAGACTCCCCAGGACGTCTGCCAGACGTGGTGTTGCTGCCCGTCGCGCCCCTGGAAGGCGGTGTTGAAGGCCCGGGCGAAGTTTTGTCCGAGGTTGTGGCTGGTGCCGGCCTGAAGGGCTTTCTTGTCTTGCATCAGCGCTTCGATGGAGTAGGTGCGCACCGCGCCGGCGAACTTCTCGGACTCGGACTTGCGGCCCGCGAGCACCGGCATGGCCATGTAGTCCTCAGCGAAGGTGCGGTACACCTCGAGCATGGCCCGGGTTTCGGCCTCGGCCTCGGCTTCGGTCTCGTGGCAGGTGTGGCCTTCTTGCCAGAGGAACTCGCTGGTGCGCAGAAAGAGCCGGGTGCGCATCTCCCAGCGGACGACGTTGGCCCACTGGTTGAGCAGCATCGGCAGGTCGCGGTAGCTCTGAATCCACCGGGCGAACATTGAGTTGATGATGGTTTCGGAGGTGGGCCGGATGACGTAGGGCTCCTCCAGCTTCTTGCCTCCGGCGTGCGTCACCACCGCCAGCTGTGGCGCGAAGCCCTCGACGTGCTCGGCCTCCTTGCGCAGGAAGCTCTCCGGGATGAGGAGCGGAAAGTAGGCGTTGCGGTGGCCGGTCTCCTTGAACATTCGGTCCAGCACCCGCTGCATGTTCTCCCACAGCGCGTAGCCGTTGGGCCGAATCACCATGCAGCCCTTGACGTCCGAGTAGTCGGCGAGCTTGGCCTTGAGGACCAGGTCCACGTACCACTCGGAGAAACCCTTCTCCCGCGGTGCCAGCTTCTCGGCCATCGGTTGGACGCGTCCCTTCCCTTTTGGCGGGGGAAGCCCCCGGCGAACCGCGGTCCCTACGCTAGCCGGCGGCGGGAAAGCAACCCGGGGCCAGCCGTCTGCGGCCCCCCCCCGGCCCCCAGGGCCCTCGGAGGCGCTCCGCTTGTCTCCCCCCACGGGAACGGGCCTCCCGGTTGCCCCCCTTTCGCCCACCCGTCCTCAGCAAGACGGCTGGGGGAGAGCCTGCCATCCGCTGAGTCCATCGCGTGCCCTCCGCTAAAAGCCTGAGTGGGTGCCGGTGGGCCTCGCACCCACTCAAACGTTGGAGGGGACGACAGCCGAGCAGGCGATTAACCTTGGAGTCGCCCAATGGTGCGTCCCCGCATTCTCGTGGTCGACGACAATGTCGAGCTGCTGTCGCTGCTGACGCATCTCTTCGAGGACGCAGGCTACGAAGTGGTGGGCGCCACCAAGGGCAAGCAGGCGCTGGAGTTGCTGCGCGCCCAAGCGCCGGCGCTGGCGCTGCTCGACGTTCTTCTGCCGGACGTCATGGGCTACGCCGTCGCGGAGGCGCTCCGGCGCGAGCACCCGGGCGTGCCCTACATTTTCGTCACCGGAGTCTTCAAGGGCGGCAAGCACGCGCTCGAGGGCCGCAACAAGCACGGTGCTTCTGGGTACTTCGAGAAGCCCTTCGAGGCGAGGAAGCTGCTCGAGGCCGTCGCCCAGCTCGTCCCGCCCGGGCCACCGCCTCAGGCCGCCGAAGACGAGTTCGAGGTCGAGCTGGACATCGACATCGAGGAGGACGAGCCGGCCGACACCATGGAGCTGAGCGGTCGGGTGCTGGTGAGCGGCGCCTCAGGCCCGGTGGAGCTCACGGGACGGCCCCTTCGGGCCTCGTCCATGCGTAAGGGCTCGGACCCGGGCGTGCGTCGCCCGCCCGCTGCCCAGCGTCCGACGCCGCCAGGGCTCAAGCTCCGGCGCGGCGAGCTGCGCGACAACCTCCCGGCCCTCATTTCGGCCTTCTTCCTCTCGGGGGAGACAGGCGAGCTCGGTGTCCAAAAGGGCGCTGTGAAGAAAGTCGTCTTCTTCGAGAGAGGGCAGCCGGTGTTTGCCCTGTCCAACTTGCTTGCCGACCGGTTCGGCCAATTCCTAGTCCGAACGGGCCGGGTGCGTTCGGACCAACTGGCCGACGCCGCCCAAGTCGCCCAGAAGTCCGGGCGACGCACCGGGGACGTCCTGGTCGAGCGCGAGCTGCTCACCGACGCGGACCGGCTCTACTACCTGGGCCAGCAGGTGAAGGCCATCGTCTACTCGCTCTTCGCCTGGGAAGACGGCAGCTACGTCATGAGCTTCGGGGAGCCCACCCGTCAGGAGGTGCTGAAGCTGGACGTCCACCCGGCCACCCTCATCCAGCGCGGGATGAAGAAGCTGTACAAGCCTGAACGGGTGCGTCGTCTTCTGGCCCTCGAGGACCGGCTGGTGCCGTCGCGCCAGCCCATCTACCCGCTTCGAGACGTGGCGCTCGAAAAGTGGGAGAGCGAGCTGTTGCCCGCCGCCGACGGCAGCCGAACCGTCGCCGAGCTCATCGCGCTGGTGAAACGGCCGGAGGCCTCGGTCCAGCTGTCGCTGGCCGTGCTGTTGGCGCTCCACGTGCTGGAGAAGAGCTAGGCCTTGGCCCCCGCCGGCGGCTTGGGAATAAACGAGCGCACCGTTCCCCCCAACATGAGCCGGCTGATGCCGCTGAGAATCATGCTCACGCCGACGAAGGCCGCCAGGATGACGAAGGAATTTCCGGGCCAGTTGACGAGGATGAAGATGCCGAGCGCCAGAGTCACAATCGCATCAAAGAGCCACAGCCCCCACCCGGCCCGCGGTCGCACCTGGAAGGCCAGGACAGCGAGCACCACCGCCTCAATCACCAGGACCCAACCGAGTAACAGCGCCAGCGCCGCGACGCCGGGGAGCGGGTTGTAGAGGATGTAGCCGCCGGCCACCACGTAGAGGATGGCCAGCAGCACCTTAAAGATGACGTGGCCGGCGCTGTCCTTGGTGGTGAAGGCGTAGATGGCCTGCGCCACGCCGCCGAAAATCATCGCCCAGCCGACGAAGATGGTGACGGTGAGGGCGGCGATGAAGGGCGCCGAGAGCGCCACGATGCCGGCGATGATGAGCAGCACGCCGGCGGCGATGCTCCAGCCGGCGCGGCTCCTGACTTCTTGAGCCACGGTTTTCGGTTCCGTTGTCATGAGTGTCTCCTCCCAAAAAGAGCTGGGCGAACGGCCCCGCTCGGTCCCCAGAAAGGCATCCGAGCCACCTTTGCCACCGAGATGCAACCAGGAACGTGATAGAGGGGCGGGTCGCGCCAATGCCGCTCAAACGCTTCGTGTGCCTCCACGTCTTGGTCACCCTGCTCGCGGCCACGGCGACACCGGGCGCCGCAACCGCGGCCCCTTCCGGAGCGCCCGCCCCATCCCCCAGCGCGCTCGAGCACTCGCTGTTGCCAAACCTGGTGGTGGAGGGGGTGCCTCCTTGGACGCTCGAAGAGCGGATGCGCCACTACCACGTGCCGGGGGTGAGTATTGCGCTCATCCTCGACGGCCACATCGCTTGGGCTCGTGGCTACGGCGTCCTCGACGTCACCTCCAAGGCGCCGGTGACGCCCAAGACGCTGTTTCAGGCCGCTTCCTTGAGCAAGCCGGTAACGGCCTTGGCCGTCCTGCGTCTGGCCGACCAGGGCCAGCTGTCTCTGCAGGCCCCAGTCAACTCCCTGTTGAAGAGCTGGAAGCTCCCGACGGGACCCTTCACCGCCGGCGTCACCCTGGAGCGGCTCCTCAGCCACACCGCGGGGGTGACGGTGGGCGGCTTCGCCGGCTACCCCACCGGCGCCAACCTCCCGACGCTCTTGGAAACACTCGAGGGAAAGCCGCCGGCCAACAACCGGCCCGTCCGCGTCGACGCTGAGCCTGGAAGCAGCTTTCGCTACTCCGGGGGCGGCTATGAGATTGTGCAACAGGTCCTCCAGGACGTCACCGGAAAGCCCTTCGCTGCGCTGATGGGCACCACCGTCCTCGGCCCCGCCGGCATGGAGGACAGCTTCTTCGAGCAGCCGCTGGGGGCCGAGCTCGCAACGCGCGCGGCCAGTGGCTACAACGTCGACGGCCTCCCCTTGCCCGGCAAATGGCACGTCTACCCCGAGCTTGCCGCCGTCGGGCTGTGGACCACCGCCTCGGACTTGGCCCGCTTCTGCATTGCCGTGCAGCAGTCCTACGCCGGAGCGCCCGGCGCGTTGCTCTCAGCGGGGATGGCGAAGCGGATGCTGACTCCAGCCTCCTCCGGTGGTGGTGGCCTGGGGCTCGCAGCGGGCAATGCGTTGGGCCTCTTCGTCGACCAGCGGGGCCCGGGGACTTTCGCCCACATCACGCTCGAGCAGCCCAACGGCACTGACGGCTTCCGGGCGCTGTTGGTGGCCAGCCACGGCCATGGCTACGGCGTGGTGGTGATGACCAACGCGGATGGCGGAGGCAGGCTGGCCGACGAGATTGTGCGGGGTGCGGCGGACGTCTACGGGTGGAAAGAGCTGACCGCTCCCCACGCCAGGCGAGGTCATCCCACCGAGGAGCAACTTCGAAGAGTCTCGGGACGCTACCGCTTCGGTTCGGACACCGTCGTGGTGGTGAGCCCCGGCCGCAATTCACTGAAAGTGCAGCCCCTCCTCGGCGAGGCCTTCGAGCTCTACCCGCTCGACACTGGAGACTTTGTCCGACTCGACCCCCCGACGCGCTTCGCCTTCGACGCCGCGGGGGTGGTGTCCAAAACGCTCTTTGCCGAAGAAACCGGAGTCCGCGTCACGACCAGCGAGCAGGTCCCCTTGCAGTTTCTCCTCGCCGGCAAGGTGGACGTGGCGCTCGACGAGTACCGGCGGCTGAAGCAAGCCGATGGCACCGACCCGGCCATCGCCGAGCTGCGGCTCAACAACCTCGGCTACGAGCTCGCCATCCGTACGCCGGACAAGGCGCTCGTGATTTTCAAGCTCAATGTCGAGCTGTACCCCGAGTCCCCCAATACCTGGGACAGCCTGGCCGAGGCTTACCTCAATGCGGGAAAGCGCTTCGAAGCGCTGCGCTGCTACCACAAAGTGCTGGACACGGTGACGCTCAACACCACGCTCCCCCAGGACATCCGGGCGATGCTTCGCCAATCAGCACAGCAGAAGGTCAAGGAGCTCGAGGCCCACTAGAGGATGGGCGAGAGCAGCCGCGCCGCTCTCACCGAGAAGCGGTAAGGCCATCCCCGTGACAGCACCTGCTCCGCGCTCACCGGCCGAGCCCGCGCGAAGTCCCGTTCCAACATGGCAGCCACCTTCTGTGCGAAGGCCTCGTCGATGATGAGGGTGGTGAGCTCGAAGTTCAGCCGCATCGAACGGTTGTCCAGGTTGGCCGACCCCACCGAGCTGAGCGCGTCGTCCACCAACATCACCTTCTGGTGAAGGAAGCCGTCGCGGTAGAGCAGTGTCTGGATGCCGGCGCGCTCGGCCGCTTCGAGAAAGGAAAAGGAGGCGAGCTCGATGAGCTTGGAGTCGTTCTTCTCCGGAAGGAGCAGTCGAACATCGACGCCGCGCAGCGCGGCCAGACGCATTGTCTCGAAGACGGCGCCGTCCGGAACGAAGTATGGGTTGGCAAACCAGGCGCGTTTTTTGGCCACGTTGAGGCAATGCATGAAGAAGAGCTGAAGCCGGGACTCGACGTCCGCTGGGCCGGTGGCCAGGACAAAGGCCGGAACGTCACCGCGAGTCGAGGGGAGCGGCTCCCACTCCAGCTCCGGCAGGCCGCGGGTGGCCCAGTACCAGTCGGACGTCCAGGCCAGCTGCACGGCCTGCGCCGCCGGCCCCTCCAGCGCGATTTCGGTGTCGCGCCACTGCCCCACCCGCGGGTCCCGTCCTAGGTACTCGTCACCGACGTTGAGGCCGCCGGTGAAGGCCACCCGGCCGTCGACCACCACCACCTTGCGGTGGTTGCGAAAGTTGAGCTGGAAGCGGTTTCGCCTTCCCCGCGTCGTCCGGAAGGCGGACGCCTCCACTCCGGCCGCACGCAACTGAGCCAGGTACCGGCTGGGCAGGCCGAAGGAGCCAATCTCGTCGTAGAGCAGAAATACCTTCACCCCAGCGCGCGCCCGCTCGAGGAGCGCGGCCTGGAACTCCCGGCCGATGACGTCGTCACGAAGGATGTAGAACTGCACCAGCACGTACGTCTTCGCCTGAGCGATGGCGGCCAGGATGGTTGGGAATGCCGCCTCGCCATCGACCAGCAGCTGGACGTGGTTTCCGCTGGTGCAAGGCGTCCGGCTGAGGCGGGAGAGCACCCCGAGCGCCTCTTCCCAGCGGCCCGGCAAGGGGCGGCAGAAGGCACCGACCCGCAGGAGGTTTGCCTGTACTTGCGCCAGGTGCTCGACCGACTGCGAGCGAAGGGCCTCCACGTAACCCTGGAAGCGGCTTCGGCCAAAGAGCAGGTAAAGCGGGATGGCCAGCAAAGGAACGGTAATCAGGCTGACCGACCAGGCGATGGCCCCTTGCGCGGTCCGCGTCCGGAGCACCGCCCGGATGGCCAACAGAACGCCCATCACCTCGAGCGAGCCGAGCACTGCGTAGCCGGCGATGTGAAAGGTTTGAGCGGACATCAAATTGGTTTTCTTGCCGGGGCGTCAGCTAGCAACGCCTCGCGCGGTGGGGTCGCCGGCAGGCACCGTCCGGGCGGAGAGCCCCTCGGCCATCCGTTGGTGCTCGGCCGTCCCCAACCGCTCGAAGTAAGCTCCCGGCGGGTGCGCGAAGCGCGCCAAGAGAGCATCGATGCGCCGGTGGGCCTCCAACAGCCGCTGCCGCGGGACGTGACCGGCTTCCACCGCTCGCACCAACGCCTCGAGACACCGGCGCTGGACGTCAGCGTGCTCGCACACCAGGAAGACGTCTACCCCTGCCCGCGCCCCCTCCACCGTTGCCTCCTCGACGCCCATGTGCTCCGAGATGGCCTTCATTTCGAGGTCATCCGAAACGCAGACGCCGCGGAAATGCAGCTCGCCCCGCAGCAAGTCGCCCAGGGCGCGGCGGCTCATGGTGGCGGGGAGGTCCTCTCCTAGCGCCGGAAAGCGCACGTGGGCCGTCATCACCGAAGCCAGCCCGGCCTCGGCGTAGCGGCGAAAGGGCAGCAGCTCCACCTGTCTCAGGCGCTCCAGGGTGTGGGTGAGGACCGGCAAGGTGTGGTGACTGTCCTGACGGGTGTCGCCGTGCCCGGGGAAGTGCTTGGCGCAGCTGGCCACCCCACCCTCCTCCAGGCCTTGGGCGAGGGCCACGCCGAGGGCGGCCACCTGCTCGGCGTCGCTTCCAAAGGCGCGGTCGGCGATGACAGGGTTGTCCGGGTTACTGTCCACGTCCAGCACCGGCGCGAAGTCCCAGTCGATGCCCAGCGCCCCGAGCTCGTATGCCAACAGGCGCCCGGCGCGCCGAGCCAAGGCCGCGTCGGCGTGTCGGCCCAGCTCGCGCATCGTGGGCAACGCGGTGAAGGGCGCGCCTCGCAGCCGTGCGACCCGGCCGCCCTCCTGGTCTACCGCGAGCAGAAACGGACGGCCGGCGCTGCGCTTCAGCTCGGCCACCAGCTCGGCTGACTCCTGGGCAGCACCCAGGTTGCGGTCAAAAAGAATTGCCCCCAACACCCCGTCACGCACCAGCGTGCCGAGGTCCGGGTCGACGCTCCGGCCCGGAAAGCCGACGATGAAGAGCCGCGCGCAGTCCCGTTCGAGAGGGGAGGCCACTTTCAACTCGCCACTGTAGCAGCTCGAGGACGGCTCAGTCCGGCGCCGCCGGGCTGCCCGAGGTGGGGTGACCGCTGCCCCCGGGTCAGGCCATGCTTGGGCTGCGGCGCCGTCGCCGCGTGACTACTTCAGCTTGTGGCAAGGAGGAGGTCTCCCCCTGTGGCTTCCCGCGAGCGCCTGAACGTCGGCTTCCTGATGGACCCGCTGGAGCGGGTGCTGGTGCACCACGACACCACCTTCGCGCTGATGCTGGCCACCCAGGCGCGGGGCCACCGCGTGCTGTGCTTTGAGCAGCGGCAGCTCTTCCATGCGCAGGGCCGGCCCTCGGCGCATGCCCGAGAAGTCGAGGTCCAGCCCCTCCAAGGAACTCACTTCCGAGTGGTGGCCAACCGCACGCTGGGCTTGGACGAGCTGGACGTGCTGTGGCTCCGCAAGGACCCCCCGGTCGACGCGGCTTTCTTGCATGCCACCCAGTTGGTGGAGGCCGTTCAGCACGCTCCGCTATTCATCAACGCTCCCTCTGCGCTCCGCGGAGCGAGCGAGCATCTCTGGGCGTTGCGCTTCCCGGACCTCTCGCCGCCGACGCTGGTGAGTTGCGCCGTGGCCGAGCTCAAAGCCTTCGTCGACGCGGCACCAGACGGGGCGGTGCTCAAACCGGTGGAGGGCCACGGCGGGGAGGGGGTAGTGCTGCTTCAGCGCGGCGACCGCAACACTGCGGCGCTGCTCGAGCTGTACACCCGCGCTGGCACCGAGTGGGCCATGCTTCAGCGCTACCTTCCCGAGGCGCGGGTGGGGGACAAACGCATCCTGGTGCTGGAGGGCGAGCCTCTCGGCGCGGTGCTGCGAGTGCCCCGCGAAGACGACCACCGCGGCAACCTGGCCGCAGGTGGAACGCCGGTCCGCGCCCCACTCACCCCATGGGACCGGGCCCTGTGCGAGCGCCTTGCGCCACACCTCAAAGCGGAAGGCCTGCACTTCGTCGGGCTGGACGTCATCGGCGAATGGCTCACCGAAGTGAATGTGACGAGCCCCACTGGCCTGGTGGAAATTGCCCACCTCGATGGCACTCCACTGGCTGACCTGGTGGTGGCCAGCGTCGAGCGACTGGAAGGCAAGCGTCCTGGCCGAGGCGGCAAGGCCCGCTAGCTGGGAAGCGCCGCTTCCCCTAGAGGGACCGAGCTCAGGGCGTCCGCAGCAACGTCCCCTCGAGAAAGAAGGCCAGCGCGGCGGCCACCAGCAGCCAGGTCCAGACCGGCAGCTGCGTCTGGGCGGCCCCGGCCGGGCCCCTCACCGCCTCTTCGCCGAAGTAGGCCGCCAGCGCCTCTGGCTTCACCCGGGAGAGGTCGCTCTGCGCAGCGTCCAGCACCACCGCGAAGGGGGGAAGCGACGGGCTGCCGGCCGCGTCGAGGGGGCGGTAAATGCCCGGCTCCCAGAAGGGCCCGACGCGGAGGGCGCCGTCGGCCTCCGGGCTCAGAGGGACTTTGGCTCCGGACGGGGCGCGCACCTCGGCCACCCGCAGCGCGCCCTCCGGGTGAAGCACCAGCGTCTGGCCGATGTGCCCCTCCAGGCGCTCTCGCTCGTCCAGCCCACCGGCCAGATAGGCGGCCGAGCGCTGGACGAGGGGAAGGAAGCTGGTGCGAATGGCAAAGTCTGACCAGGCCCGGTCGACGGTGGAGGTAAACAGCAGCACCCGTCCCTTGCCCACACGCGCCAGCAAGAGGGCCGGCGCCCCGTCGTCGTAGGCCGCCAGCACCTCGGTGGTGTCGCCGGAGTGTTGGCCTCCCTCCACCAACATGTAGCGGAAGAAGCGAGCTGCCAACAGGCCCTCGCGGGCTTTGTCGGTGAAGGGCACAAAGAGTGGATGCTCCCAGGCGACGTCGCCGAGGCGCGCTGGCCTCAGGGCCGTCTCGCCGGTGGCCCCGGCGCTCTTCACCAGCCGCAAGGCACGGGGCAACAGCGAGGCGAGACGCTGGTTCCAGCTGTCCACCTCCACCTGGTCGCCCATGGACAGAAGCAGCCCCCCGCCGGCCTCGACGAAGGTCCTCAGTCTGGCCGCCACCTCGGGGGTGGGGGCCGGGACGTTGAGCAGCGCCACGACGTCATAGTCCGACAGCTTCTCGCGCCAGGCGGCCTCCGCGTCGCGCAAAGTGGGGCGGGCGGTCGAGCCGGGTGCGTTGAGCGCTGCCTCGTAGAAGAAGGCTTCGTCGCGGTAGCGCACCGAGCTCGGAGAGCCGTCCACCACCAGCACCCGGAGGTCCCGGGGAACCTGGACGACGAAGTCCCGCCGGTCGTCCTCTGCCAGCGCGTCGGGCTGCAGCGTCACCGCGCCGGTGAGGGCGCCCCCCGTTTCGGCACGCGCGCTGAGCGTCTTCTGGGTGGTGCTTCCCGGTGGCAAGGCGAGGAAGGCCTTGGCCACCGGGCGTCCGCCGAGCTCCAGGCCGGCCGGCACCTCTTTCGCCTCGCCGGAGGAGGCGTTGCGTGCGGTGAAGGTGACTTCCACCATGCGCGGCCCGAGCTGCGGGGCCGGCTCGGCCTTCACCTCCAAGAGGAAGTGGTTGGAGAGGGCCCGCCCGTGGGCGACGTCCCGCAGCACCACCTCGGGCGCAACCAGTTTGTCGCCCACTTTCACCCGCGGCGGAGGCACCTCGAGCCGCAGCGAGACGGTGGTGAAGGCCGACACCACCACCAGCCGCTTCCCGGGCAATGGGCTGTCCTCCAGGGCCCGCGCCGCGAGCGCCAAGCACCGGTTCAAATCCGCCCCTCCGTAGGAAGGCTGCAGGCGGTCGATGGCTTCCCGTAGCCGAGCCCGGTCGAAGCTGGGGGCGGCTGGCGTCTCGACGTCGGGGCCGCACGGGACGAGGGTGACGGGCTCCTCCGAAAGCAGCGTGGCCAGGGCGTCGCGGGTCTCTTCGCGGGCTCGCTCGAAGAGAGTGTCACCGTCGCGGAAGCGCATGCCGAGCGAGCGGTCCACCACCAGGGCCGTGGCGGCAGGCCCCGAGGGGTGCAGCGGAGAGGCGCCCGGGCGGAACAGCTGTGGCCGAGCCAAGGCCACCGGGACCGCCAAAAGCAGCAGGGTGCGTAGCGTGTACAGCAGCAGCCGCTTCAGCCGCAGCCGGGAGGCCGTGCGGCGGTGGCTGCGCAGCACAAAGGCGATGGCGGCGAAGGGCCGTGGCTTCGGGCGCCGGCGGTCGAACAGGTGCACCAGCAGCGGGAGCAGAGCGGCCAGTGCACCGAGCAGCAACCAGGGATGGGCGAAGCTCACCCGCGCCGCCCCTGGCGCTTGGCCAAGAATTGCAGCAGCACCGTGTCCAGGGACTGGTCGGTGCGGACCAGCTGGTACTCCACGTCCATCTGGGCGCACAGCTCTTTGGTTTGTGCGAGGAAGGCTCCGAGCTCCTCGAGGTAGCTCTCGCGAATCTCTCGCGCGTTGACTTCGAGCCGGCGCTCGTCCTCCATCGAGAGGAAGAGCGTCGGGTCATCGAAGGGAAACTCGAGCTCGGCCGGGTCCAGAATATGGAAGATGGCCACGTCGTGTTTGCGGGCTCGGAGCTGGAGGATGCGACGCAGCGCCTCCGGCGTCTCGTCGAAGAGGTCCGAAAACACCACCACCATCGCCCGCCGGGGGAGGCTCTCCGCCAAATAGTCCGCGGCAGCGTGCAGATGGGTGGGCCCCTTGGGCTCGAGCTGCTCCAGGGCGGTGAGCAGCGTCATCAAATGGCCGGCGGCCGCCCGGGGAGGGATGTTGGTGGAATGTCCACCGCTTAAAACCGACAGCCCGGCGGCGTCCTGCTGGCGCACCAAGAGGTAGCTGAGGGCGCCGGCCAGGGTGGTGGCCACCTCCAGCTTGGAGAGGGCTCCGGAGCGGTAGCCCATGGAGCCGCTTGCGTCCACCACCAGCACGGCCCGGAGGTCGGTCTCGTGCTCGTAGCGCTTGACGTAGAAGCGGTCGAACTTGGCGTAGGCCTTCCAGTCGAGGTGCCGAAGCTCATCGCCCGGCGCGTACTCCTTGTGCTCCGAGAATTCGACGCTTTGGCCTTGGTGCGGACTCTTGTGCAGCCCGGAGAGCAGCCCCTCCATCACGGCGCGGGCGCGCAGCTTCACTCCGGCCAACTTGGCAATGGTAGCGGCGTCGAGCGGGGCCACGGTCGGAAGGTGGCTCCTTAGGGCTTCACCAGCTCGAGCACCTGCTCCACCAGGCGCTCGGCGGTAACCCCTTCGGACTCAGCGGTGAAGTTGGGCAGAACCCGGTGGCGCAGCACTGGCTGGGCGAGCGCGCGGACGTCTTCCACGCTGGCCGCGTAGCGCCCCTGAAGCACCGCCCGTGCCTTGGCTCCGAGCACCAGGTACTGGCTGGCCCTCGGGCCGGCCCCCCAGGAGACGTGACGGCGGATGAAGTCCGGCGCCCCAGGCTCCTTGGGCCGGGTGTGACGCACCAGCTCCACCGCATGGCGCACCACGTGGTCCGGCACCGGCACCCGGCGAACCAGCTCCTGAAGCGCCAAAATTTGCTCCGGCGAGAGCACCTTCTGAAGCCGCGCTCCGCCGGTGCCGGTGGTGGTCCTCACAATCTCCGCCTCCTCCTCGGCCGAGGGGTAGCCGACGTCGACGAAGAACATGAAGCGGTCGAGTTGCGCCTCGGGCAGGGGGTAGGTGCCCTCCTGCTCGATGGGATTCTGGGTGGCGAAGACCAGGAAGGGTAGCTCCAGCCCATAGGTGCGGCCGCCGGCCGTCACCCGGTACTCCTGCATGGCCTGCAGCAGCGCCGCCTGCGTCTTGGGAGGTGTCCGGTTGACCTCGTCGGCGAGGACAATGTTGGCGAAGAGCGGCCCGGGAATGAAACGGAAGTCCCGGCGCCCGGTGGCCCGGTCCTCCTCGAGAATGTCGGTGCCGGTGATGTCCGAGGGCATCAGGTCGGGCGTGAATTGAATGCGGTTGAAGTCCAGGTTGAGGACCTCGGCCAGGGTGGAGATGAGCAGCGTCTTGGCCAGCCCGGGCACGCCGACGAAGAGGCAATGCCCGCGGGCGAAGAGGGCGACCAGGAGGTGCTCAACCACCGCGTCATGGCCGATGATGCGCTTGCCAATTTGCTCGACGATTTGCCGCTTGGCGTCGGCCAGCGCCTCGACACTGCGCAAGTCATCGCCCGGTTCGACGGACAGAGGGGAGGAAAGGGGGAGCGTCATGGTCAGTTGGTGGGCGGTGCTGCTCGAGGGGTGGGGGCCGGCGCCGGCTGCTTTGGGTCCGGCTGCGCCGCTGGAAGCTCGACATTGGAGAGGTCCGCCTCGGGGCCGGGAAAACGCTGGACCAGCGCGTCGAGGCGCTCGGCCGGCACCCCGGTGAGGATGGTGGCAGCGCTTCGGGCACGTTGGCCGAGCGGGACGTCCTTCAGGCCATCGGCGGCCCGGATGAGAGCGAGGTGGATTTCCGGGTCGAAGGGGTCCTGGGCAATGGCCCCCCGGTAAGCGTCGCGCGCCCGGCGCCAGTCGCCCCGAGATAGGTAGATGCGGCCGAGGTGGACCTCGGTGGTGGCGCTCCCCGGGTGGGCCTCCAGGGCGGCGAGCAGCACCTTCTCCGCCTCGTCCACGCGGCGGATGGCGAACAGAGCGAGCGCGTACTTGTTGGCCACCGACTCGTACTTGCTGCCCACCAGGCCATGCGCGTGGCCGAACTCCTCGGCTGCGGCGCCGAATCGGCCGCGCTCGCGGAACAGCTCGCCGAGGTGCGCATAGCGACGGGCGGATGGCTCCTCGACGTCGGCGAAGTCCTGGAAGCCGATTTCGCGCCCCTTGGCCCGGGGGGCGCTGGCCGTGGCCTTGGGGTCGCGCAGCACGAGCTTCTCGGCGCCGGCCGGGCCGGCCCGCGGCACGGGCTGGGCTCGCAAGTAGGCCATCCAGCCGCGCTCGAAGGCCGGAAAGCTGCGCCCGGTGACGGTCTCCACTGCCTGCTGGTCGGACGACCCACTCCCCATGGCCTCGACAATTCCGCGCAGAGCTTTGCGGCCGTGTTCGTGGTCCAAGTACTCGGCGGCGAAGAAGACCTCGGCAAAGGCCGTGGCGGCGTCTTGCCAGGAGGGAAGCTTGGCCATCGAGGGGTGCATCTTGGCGAAGGGGATGAGGGTGTTTCGCTTCACGCGCTCGGCCAATAGCGCGCGCGAGGAGGGCGGGAGCGCCTTGCCGGCAGGCCCCCGCCAGCGGGACTCGAGGTACTTGGCCAGCGCCTCCTGCAGCCAGATGGGGACGCTGTTGTGCCCCTTCTGCGTCACCACCAGGTGCGTGTACTCATGGGCCAAGGTGTCCAGCCAGTCGTAGCCCTTGAGGACTGCTTTGGGGCTGGTGACGATGAGCTTGTTGAACTTACAGATGGCGATGGTGCCGGTGGCGTCGATTTCCTTCTTGGAGAGGGTGGAAGCCCGCGCCAACTCCGAGGCGTCGCTGACCAGCTCCACCCGCACTTTGCCGGGCGGGGCGTAGCCGAGGTCCTCCAGCAGCGCGGCGCGCTGAGCTTCGAGCGCGTCCAGGGCCCAAGGGGCGAGCACTGCGTCCTTGCCGGGTGGGTAGAGGAAGACGAAGTGCTCGCTCTCGGCGCGGAGGTGGTCCTTCGTCACCGCCAAGGTGTCACGCGCCAGGCGCAAATAAGAGCCCGGGCGGTCGTCCCCTCCAGCGGCCTCCAACAGCTCGACCGCTTCCCGGTAGCGCCCCTCGCCGAAGGCGATGCGGCCCCCGTAAAAGTCGAGCGACTCGGCGTTCTCCGGGTGCTGGACGCGGAGCTCCTCCCAGGCGGCGTAGGCGCCGGCGTAGTCTTCCTCGTCCAGGAGCCCTTCCAGGGCGCGGAGCCGCGCCCGTGCCTCGGCGCTGGAGCCGACGTCGGACGGATGGGCCAGCCCGACGCTGAGGAGGAGAACGAAGAGGGCCTGCGTCACTTCACCAGCTCCTCGTAGTAGCTCTTCACCTGCTCACGGTAACGCTCGGGGGTCCCCTGCTTCATGGCATCCAGGAGGTCCTTGCGGAAGTCCTTGAAGGCGGTGCCGGGGTCCGCATCCGGAATCTCCACCTTCTGCGGTAGCACCTCGTTGCCGCCCTCCCCCTGGCCGCCGGCCAGCATCGGTAGGGGGAAGCCCTGCCCGCCGCGCCCGCCCGGTCGCTGGCTCTGCTGCATCTGGCGTTGGAGCTCCTCGAGGCCGTCGAGGGCCGACTTCTGGTCCCCGTAGCCGCGGCCCGGGTCCCGCGCGTCCAGCCGCTCGCGAGCGCTGGACATCCGCTCGGCCACTTGCTCCAGCTGCTCGGCGCCCTGCTGGCCGAACAGCGGCGCCAGCTTGTTGAGCTGCTCCATCTTCTGCACCAGGTCCTGGGCCCGGCGTTCCAGGCCCCGCTGCTCCTGGCTGAGCTGCTGGACCCGCTGTCGGTCCGGGGGGGACAGCTGCGAGCCCGCCGGCGGGAAGAGCTGCTGCAGGCTGCGCTGGACGTCGTGCATCTTCTGCGCGTCTTGAGCCATGCGCTGCGCCAAGCGCTTGGATTGGTCGCGGACGTCGCCTGGATCGCGATAAGCCTCCTGCAGAGCGTGCTGCTGCGCGGCGTCCCGGGCAATCTCGTCGGAAGCCTGGCCAGCGGCCCGGGCGGCCTCGGTGGCGAGGTCAAAATCATCCGAATGCAGCGCACTCTTCAAGTTCTCCAGCTCGGACTGCGCGTTTTCCAGGGCCCGGTCGCTGCGGGGGCCGAGCTCCCCGGGCCGGATTTTCCGGTAGTCCTGGGCCACCGCCTCAAGCTCTTTGCGAATCTGCTCCTTCACCGCCCCAGCCTTCTCCTGGAGCCGGGCCCGGAGCTGGTCGCGGTAGCGGTCTCGTAGAGTCCGCGTCTCGGAGGCGACCCGCGCTTGCTCGTCGTGGGTTTCCTTGAGGGCATCCGCGAATTCTCGAAAGCGCTTCACCAGTTCGGGGTCCACTCGCCCCACCTGCTCGTCTTCCCGCCGCATCTGCTCCTCGGTCTGAGCCTGCAGCTGTTGCAGCTTGGCCAGCGCCTCCTGTGTCTTGCCCTCGCGCAATAGCTTCTCGATGTCATCGAGCGCGCTGCCCATGTTTTCGCCCAGGCTCTCCAAGTTGAGGTGCTCCTCCAAGTGCAGCGTGCGCCTCAACGCCATGCTTCGCCGGATGAGCTCGTTCATGTGCTGATGGAGGTTGGCCACTTGGCGGAGCAGCTGCTCGCGCAGGCCTGGGTCTTTCGTAGTTTGGAAACGCTCGATGAGTTGCGCCAGCTCGCGCTGGTCATGGGACAGGGCCTCGGTGAGCTCGCGGATTTCCTCCCCCCGTTGCTGGTCGAGCAGTGACTCGAGGTACAGGACGTCCCGCTCCAGCTGGGCGATTCCCTCCCCGGCCGCCCGGGACAAGCGCGCCGCCGGGTCGTTGTCTCCCGGCCGGGCGCCAAACCGGAGGTAGAGCCGTCGGGCATCCGAAATGAGGCGCACCGAGTGGGCGAGCCGCTCGCCGAGATTGGTCGCGGCCGCGATGAGCGCCTCCTGCCGGTCCCTCTCCTGGGCCAGGAGGTGGCCGGTGGCCACCAGGTCGCCGGCCAGCGCCTGGCCGGCGTCATCCACACGCACCTGGGCGGTGACCGCGGGGAGGTCCCGCGTCCGAGCTCGGTCCGGTCCCTCCATTCGGTCCGCGAGGTGCGTCACCATGCGCTCCCAGAGCGCCTCCAGCTTGCGGAGGGCTTCCAGCCGGTGCTCGGCGGCGCTGTAGACGTGAAGGGCCTGGGTGCGGCTGGTTCCCTTCTGCGGGCCGTCGACGGCGTCGTTGTCCGTCGCTTCAAGGAAGTAGCTGACGCGGTCCCCGGGAGACAGCTTCAGCCCAGACAAGGCCCAGCGCCAAGTGCCCTGGCTGCGGCGGCCCTCTTCGAGCGGCAGCGCCACCCGCGACTCGGCGCCCGAGGGGCCCTGGTAGACGAGCGCCAGAGCCTGCAGTCCATGGTCGTCGCTGGCCTCCCAGCGGAGCACCACCTCCCCGCCGGGGTCCACCTCGAGGTCCGAGGCTGGTAACAGCAGCGACACCTGTGGCGGCGCGTCCGGCTCGGCGGTGATGGGCACCTCGGGGCCACGGGCCAGCTCCCGGCCGGTGCGCCCGTAGAAGGCCACCGAGTAGGTTCCTGACTTACGGACCAACAAACTCCCAGAGAGGTCCCGCCCGTTTTCCACCCGCAAAGGCACCGGCGCGCCACTCACCACCAAGCCAGCCTGCACCACCGGCCGGTCAGAGCGCGTCCGCAGCTCCACCAGCGTGCCCACCGGTGCCGCAATCTCACCTGCCGTGCCAGAGACGGTGCGCGGCAGCAGCCCGAGGTACGCCGGGTAGCGGTAGGTGAGCTCGACGTCCCCGGTGATGGGCTCCCGCCCCGAGGCGGCGTTGCTCGGCGGTGTTACCAGAAGGCGCACCAGTGGCCGCAGCCCCTCGGGCCCGAGGAGCGCGCCTAGGCCGAGTAGCGCCAGAGCGCCCAGAGCCAATAGCAGCGCCACCCGAGTGGGGCGTCCATCCACCACGTGGCGTGCATCGAGTGCCACGGCGCGGGCATCGGTGCCCGAGAGGTAGGCCCGGGCCAGCTCTTGCGAGAAAGCGTCACTGTGGCCCAGCGCTGCGCGGAGCTCGAGGGCGGCGAGCAAGTCCAGACTGACGCCCGGTAGCCGCGCCGCCACCAGGCGGGCGGTGCGAAATTGGTCGCCGGTGCGCCGCCGCGCCTGCACCAGCCCACGAAAGGCAAACAGTCCCAGCGCCACCAGTCCGCCGGCCGCGAGCAGCAATCGCGCGGCCGAGGGGGCGGCGCGCGCGAGCAGCGCCGAGCCGAGGGCCGCGACTGCGAGCGCCGCGAACCCCTGGAGCGCCCCCTGCAAGAGGAAGGCACGCCGCTGGCGTCGGCGCACCGCGTCCACGAAGCGCTCCACCGCACTTCCCGGCAGCCGTGACGGCGGCCCCGACGGAGGCGCGGGCACGGGCACAGAGGGCTGGGGTGAGGCGTCGGACACGTTGGCCAGGCAGCGAGGTCAGGGCTAGCAGAGCAGTCCCCGTGTGGGACCACCTCCAGCATGACTGGCGGGCACGCCATGCGGAAGCCCCTTCCGCTCCTTGGAATGCAAAGGGGGCGCCTCTGCTTGGAAGCAAGCAGCAAGGCGAGCGCCAAAAAGGGGGGTGCTCCACCCGACGTGCCGCAAGGGCCGGCCCCTGGCCCCGGCGGCCTTCAGTCGAGAAAGAAGTCCGGAAGCAACTCTGCCGCTGGGTCGATGGCGTAGCGACGGAAGTCACCGACGCCTTCTGTCCGGAGGACGTCCTCGTCAACGAAGAAATTCCCGGTGCAGCTCCGCGCGTCCCTCAGAAGAATAGCATGGGCCGCGTCGGCCATGATGTCGACTGTGCGGCACTGACGGCGGATGTCCGGACCGCCAATCATGTCCATCGCCGCGGTGGCAATCGCGGTGCGCGGCCAAAGGGCGTTCACGGCGATGCCAAGGGGTTTGAATTCCTCGGCCATGCCGAGCACGCACATGCTCATCCCGTACTTGGCCATGGTGTAGGCCACGTGGCCCGAAAACCAGTGGGCCTTCATGTTGAGCGGTGGCGAGAGGTTGAGGACGTGGGGATTTTTCGCTTGCCTCAAGTGGGGCAGGCAGGCCTGGGTGGTGGCGAAAGTGCCGCGGGTGTTGACCTGGTGCATCAGGTCAAAGCGCTTCATCGGAGTGGACTCGGTGTCGGTGAGGCTGATGGCCGAGGCGTTGTTGACGCAGATGTCGATGCCGCCCCATGTCCGGACGGTGGAGGCCACCGCTTCGGCGATTTGGCCTTCCTGCCGGATGTCGACGGTGAGTGGAAGCGCCTGGCCGCCTGCCCGCTCGATGTCCTGGGCTGCGGTGTAAATGGTGCCCGGTAGCTTGGGGTGTGGCTCAGAGGTCTTGGCCGCGATGGCGATGCGCGCGCCGTCTCGCGCGGCGCGGACGGCAATGGCCAGGCCGATGCCCCGGCTGGCGCCGGTGATGAAGAGCACCTTGTCCCGCAGCGTCGGCATGGCCGCTGCTTAGCACGCTCGGGGTTTCCGACTTGCCGAATGCGCCGCGGTGCCTCTTGGGCCAGGATGGGACAGCTGCGCTCTGCGGTCGGAAAAGAATGGGTCCCATCCCAAGCTCGCCACTCGCTCTGGCCATGGGCCTGCTGCTGTTGCTCGCGCCTCGTCCGGCGGCTGGCGAACAGGGGGCCGAGGCGGTGAATTTTGAGGCGGCGCTCCGGTTCGGCGTTGCCTATCCGCAATACCCCGGCTGGGCTGGCGGCTCGTTCAAGCCATGTTCAACCAGATTGCGTACCCCATCGGGCTCGACGCGGGCATCCGCATCAATCGTTGGGTCTTCGTTGGCGCTTACTTCAGCTTCGCCCCGACCGTCGTCAGCAGTGGCTTCTACTCAGCGTGGGCTCCCTGTGACAGCTCGTGCTGGGCTCGCGTCTACCACTTCGGTCTTGAGGTGCAGTTTCACCCGGTGAGGTCGCCCCCCGGTGCAGCATTGGCACTCGACCCGTGGGTCGGCCTGGGCGGCGGCTGGGAAGTGCAGCAGCAGCAATACACTGCTCCGATGGGCTCGGTCACGGCGGCGCTTCAGGGGCCCGAGTTCTTCATTGGACAGGTGGGCCTGGCCGTGACGTTCGACCGGATGAGCCTCGGTCCGTACGCCGGGGCGAGTTATGGCAGCTACGTCATCGAAGGTGGGGCGAGTTTGAACAGTGCTGAATCGCACTGGTGGCTCGAGGTCGGCCTGCGATTCACGGTGACGCCCTGAGCTAGAGGTTGTCCCAGCCGAAGCCCTCCTGCGCGAAGGCGTGGTCGGCCAACCGCTTAATGAGCTCATCGTCGTTGTCGTCGATTTTTCCGAAGTTGCTCTTCACTCGGCGACCCACCTGGCCAGCGAAGACTTCGAGAATTTCCCGCTCCGGTGCGGCTGCCTCGACGCCCACCCGCTTCACTGCGCTGTCCACCCGCGACAGCACCGCCGCCAGGACGAAGAGGTCAATCATGATGTCTGCCAGCCGGCGGGTCGCAAACTGCATCTCCACGATTCGCTTCCCGTGCTTGCGCAGAATGCGGTCCGCGGCAGTGGCCAAATCGCGGGTCGCCTCCTCGAAGACTTCGGCCGAGTCCCTGAGGGCCGGGTGGAGGCGGCCAAAGGCGCCCTTGCCGCGCCCGACGTTGGTGGCCAGCGAGGCCCGGCGTCGGGCGTAGTCGCTTAAAAGACCGAAGCCTTTAATCGGGTCGGCAAGGACGCCCTTGAGGCTGCTCGCCAAATCGGCCAGTTGGGCCCCCACGTCGTTCATCGCGGTGAGGGCGATGAAGAGACGGAGAATCTCGTTGGTGCCCTCCCAGATGCGAAAAATTCTGCAGTCGCGCAGCGCTCGCTCATAGGGGAACTCCCGCATGTAGCCGTTGCCGCCGGCCACCTGCAGCGCCTCGTCGGTGGTGCGCCACAGCGCCTCGGTGGCAAACACTTTGGAGATGGCGGCCTCCACCGCGTAGTCCTCGTACCCTTGGTCAATCAACCCGGCCACCAAGTCCACCACGGCCTCGGCGGCATAGGTCTCCACCACCATGTGGCCGACTTTCTGCTTGATGAGGCCGAAGTCACTGATGGGCCGGCCGAATTGGACCCGACCCTTCCCCTGGCGGGTTGCCAGCTCCACCATCCGCTTCATCCCCCCGACGCAGCCGCCGCCGAGGCCGGTGCGCCCGTTGTTGAGGATGCGCATCGCCACCTTGAAGCCCTTGCCCTCTTCGCCGAGCAGGTGGTCCAGCGGGACGCGGACGCTGTCCAGGAAGACGGCGGCAGTGGAGCTCGCCCGCAGCCCCATCTTGTCCTCGTGGGGCCCGGTACTCACCCCGGGAAGGTCCTTGGTGACGACGAAGGCGGTGAGCTTGCCGCGCTCGTCCGGTCGCCCTGTCTTGGCGAAGACGGTGAAGAAGCTGGCCAGTCCGCCGTTGGTAATCCACAGCTTGCTGCCATTGAGGACATACCCATCGCCATCGCGCACCGCCGTCGTCTTCACCCCCGCGGCATCCGAGCCGGCGCCCGGCTCGGTGAGACAGAAAGCGGCCACCATCTCCCCGGTGGCGAGCCTGGGGAGCCAGCGCCGTTTCTGTTCCGGGGTTCCGAAGAGCAACAGCCCCCGCATCCCAATGGACTGGTGCGCCCCGATGGTGGCCGCCACCGAGCCGTCGTAGCGGGACACCTCCTGCAGCGCACGGGAGTAGGCGGTGCTACCGAAGCCCAGTCCCCCAAACTCCTCCGGGACAACCATCCCGAAGAGGCCAAATTGCTTGAGCTCCTCGAGAAAGGCCGCCGGCAGCTCGCCGGCGACGTCCCAGGCGCGGAATTCTTTCTCCTTGCCGCCCAGCAGCTGCGCCAGCGAGGCGATGACCTGCTTGAGGGTTTCGGCATCCTTGGCCGGCATCTCCGGGAAGGGCAGAAGGATGTCCTCCTCGATGTCGCCCATACACAAAGAGCGCATGAAGCTCGTGCTCTGCTTGTCCACCATGGGGCCTCCCTGTGGCGCTTCCCGCCGTCACTGCCTCTTCTTCCACCGGCCGGCAGCCGTGATGCAAATAACCAGGGCAGGCGGAGCCCGCCCTGGGGTTTAAGCTCGCCGGCCCATTGGTTGGCCGGAGGTGGACATGAGCTTCAGCTGGGGACTGCTGTACGTGCTGAGCGAGTGGGGCATTCGGCTGGTGATGCTCTTCTACGTCCCACAGCGGCGCAGCGCGGACGCGGCTCGGGCCTGGCTGGTGCTCATCTTCCTCGTCCCCTGGGTGGGGCTCGTCCTGTACGCGCTCATCGGGCGCATCCGTTACCCTCGCAAGCGGCTGGTGGATGAGGCCAAGGCGGTGTTGCGCATCCGCGGCGTCCAGAAGGAGATGCGCTCGTTGAGCGCCTTCCGCCCGCCCAAGCTGGAGGGAAGTGCCGAGCGGAGTGCCCGGCTGGTGGAACGCCTCGGAGACTTCGAGCCACTGGGAGGCAACCAGGTGGAGCTGCTGCCCGAGTACCAGCCAGCCATCGACCGGCTTGTCCAGGACATCGACGCCGCGCAACACCACGTGCACTTGCTCTTCTACATTTTCGCCGCCGACGAGACCGGTCAAAAGGTGGCCGGTGCCCTGGAGCGGGCCCAACGCCGTGGCGTCAGCTGTCGGGTGTTGATGGATGCAGTCGGCTCCTCAGGCGGGCTGCGACATTTGGCCCCGGAGCTTCGCAAAGCCGGCATCGAGGTGCTGGCTGCCTTGCCGGTCAACTTCCTTCGCCGCAACGCGGCCCGGCTCGACCTTCGCAACCACCGGAAGATTGCCGTCATCGACGGGCGGATTGGCTACGTCGGCTCGCAAAACATCGTCAACCCGGGCTTCATCCCCGCCTACCCCAACGAAGAGCTCCTGGTGCGCGTGCTCGGCCCGGTGGTGGTGCAGCTGCAGGGGGTGTTTCTCGCCGACCGCTACCAGGAGTCGGACCAGCGCCTCGAGCTTTCGGAATTGCTGCCGCCCCGGGACGCGGTGGGGACCTCCACTGCCCAGGTGTTGCCCAGCGGACCGGGCTACCCACACGAAAACCAGCAGACGCTGTTGGTGGAGTTGCTCCACGACGCTGTCGAGCGAGTGGTGATGACCACGCCCTACTTCGTCCCGGACGAGCCCTTTCTGCAGGCGATGGAAACCGCGGCGCTTCGAGGCGTGGAGGTCCGGCTGGTGGTGCCCGAGCACAGCAACAAGCTCATCACCAACTGGGCCCAGGAGTCCGACTACGCGCGGCTTCTGGAAGCGGGCATCCACATTCACCTCTACGCACCCCACTTCCTCCACGCCAAGCACGTCACGGTGGACAGCTGGCTGGCAGTGGTGGGCTCGGTCAACATGGACATCCGGTCCTTCGCGCTGGACTCGGAGGTGAGCCTGCTGGTCTACGACGCCGGTGTGGTCGCGGCCTTCGAGGCGGTGCAGAACCGGTACCTGGCCCACAGCCGCGAGCTGTCCAAGGAGGCGTGGAGCCGCCGCCCGCTTTTGCGACGAGTGGCGCAGAATACCGCCCGCCTGGCCGACTCGCTTTTGTGAAGGACGGGCTCCCCCCCCTTCACGCGAAACGGGTGCTCTCTTCCCCTTACGGGGCGAGGCAGTAGTTGGTGATGGCGCACTCCGGGGGGGTGACGTTCGCCACGGCGTCCGCGCAGTCCTGGTTGTTGTAGGCGTCGAGGCACGTCTGCGCGCCCGTCGGACTGTAGGTATCCGTCCCGCAGCTGGCCGAGGTGCACATGACGGCGGCAGTTAGAAGCTGGGTGCAGCTGCTGACATTGACCCCTGACTGGCATTGGCTGAGGCGGTTGCACGCGGCATAGGAAAACGAGTCGCAGGCGGCGACAGGCCCGCTGACGTCGTTCATGATGATGTTGCTTCCGCAGCCGAAAAAGGCGACGGAAAGACAGACGGCGAGGCTGACACGACGCACGCGGGGACTCCTCGGCTGAACGAAAAAGACGGTGAGGGTACCTCCTCTGGGGGTCGGCTGTCTGCCAAAAGCACGTTGCCCCGAGAGGCCGGCGCTTCAGCGCCTCGCTCCTAGGAAACCGGTGGGGAGGTTTTCCTCAGGCGCAAAAGAGGCTGGTGTCGCAGCTGGGGGGGAGGACCGAATTGCTGACATCGGTACAGCTTTCGTTGTCGAGGTCGCTGATGCACTGGTTCACCGCAGCGCTGCTGTAGGTGGTGCCGCTTGGACAGGTTGCGCTCGAGCAGCTCAGGGCGGCTTGCCCCTCGGTGTTGCAAGTCGAGACGGAGGTCGAGCCCAGCACGTTGCAGGCGGAAGCCTTGTTGCAGGCCGCACTCACCAGGGAATTGCATGCGGCCATCGGGGTGCCGGTGCTGTTGCCGCAGCCGACGACGGAGATGCAGAGGAGGGCAAGAGCAACGCGCATGGACAGCCTCAAAACAGAAGGGGCAACCCCGTCTCTACCAGGCTGGCGCACAAGCGGCTTCGGTCGCCGGCCGTCGGGGTGGCCCTGCGCCCCGAGGGCCCAAGGCCACTCGCCGCCTCGCTGCCTCCCAATTGGGAAGTTTGGGCCCGTGGCGGCGCTCCAGAAGGGCCGTTGTGTTTTTCTTTGGGGACGACAGCTCAGCTGCACACGGTGCTGCAGCTGGTGGGCAGGTTGTTGCTGCCGCAGGTCGCGCTGTTGGTGTCGTTGAGGCACGTCTGCGCTTGGCTCATGTGGTACGTGGTTCCTTGCGCGCAGCCCGCGGCGCAGTCCAGCGCCGTCTCGGTGGCGGTGGTGCAGGTCGCCACCGTGGTGCCCGTCGGGAGCGAGCCGCAGGAGGACGCTCTGTTGCAGGCCGCTGCTGACACCGAGTTGCAGGCAGTGGTGGCAGTGCTGAGGTCGACGCTGGTGCTGGTGCCGCAACCGACGAAGGCCAACGACAGACACAGGACAGCCGGGATGTACGCACGACGCATGGTGAGTCCCTTCAAGGGAGTGAGACGGTTTTTTCGACGCTACTCTGGCCGGTGTGGCTCCACCATCAGTAAGACTTGCGCCCCGGGGCACCCCGTGCGAGACCTCGGCTGCCTTCGGGTGCCCACGTTGGGCGAAGAGGGAAGCCGGTGAGAATCCGGCGCGGTCCCGCCACTGTGACCGGACGGCCCTGAGGACAGGGCCCGCCATAGCCTCCGGCAGTCACCACTGCGTCCCCCGAGGAGGGGGCCGTGGGAAGGTGGGAGGAAGAGGCGTCGGGCGCAAACGCACCAGTGGGGTGCAGCAGCGTCCGAGTTCCGGAAGCCAGGAGACCTGCCCGAGGTACGGACGACTCCTTCGAGGGTCGCCCGGGTGGCCTTCTCTCTTCGTTGGAGAGGGAGGAAGGCGTGCGGCATGGCGTTTTGGCGGTGGGCCCGGCGCGGGTTGGGGCCGGCATTGGGGATGGCCTCCTTGGCCTGGGGACAGTCGTCCTCGGAGCCCCTCTTGCTCGCTCCGGTGACGGTGCCGTTGCCGCCCGCGCCTCCGGCTCCGGAGTCACCCGCTCAGCGGGACCCCACCGGCCAGACTTCGGTGGTGGACCTGGCCGGCCGCCGCGCCGAAGTGCTGTCCACCGGCGCACTTTTGTCCGAGGTCCCAGGCGCGGTGGTGAACAGCTCCGGAGGCCTTGGCCAGAGCGAGAGCATTTCCCTCCGAGGAGCCCCCAACACCGGGGTGCTGGTGATGATGGACGGAATTCCCCTCAACGGCCCCGGGGACATCGCCGACGTCAGCCTCGTCCCCCCGGCCATTCTCGAGCGGGCCGAAGTGCTGCGCGGCAGTAGCAGCGCCAGCTACGGGCCGCTGGCCTTGGGCGGCGTCGTCAACCTCGTCACCCGGCGGGCCGCCGAGCTTCCGCCCTTCTTCGGGGACTTCACCGCGGGCAGCTTCGGCACCTACCGCGGCAGTCTCGGGGTGGCTGGCCCCGCCTTGGGCGGCACCGGGCTCCTCGTCGTGCACGGGGCGCACTCCGACGGTGACTTCTCCTACACCTACCAGCCCCTGGTGGCTGACCCGGGCGCTGCCGGCCAGCAGCTGGTGCGCAACAACAACCAATCCACCTCCGGCGGGGGGCTGCTGAAGGACGGCTGGGAGCTGTCCCGCTGGACGCTGGACGCGCTGTTGGAGGGGGACGTGCTGTCCCGAGGGCTGGCCGGCACGGAGGACAACCCGACGCCCGACGCCGAGCAAAGCACCTCCCGGCTGCTGGCCTCTGTCCGGGCCCAACACGCCTTCTCCAATGGCTTGGCGCTGGCGCTGCGCGTGGACGCGCGTCGGACGACGGACAACCTCACCGGGGGCACCTTTGGCACCGGCCAGTACGACCGGCTGTGGCAGGCGGGGGCCACCGCCGACGCCTCCTGGACGCTCGGAGCCCACGCCGTCGCAGCCACCGCGTCCTTGGGTTTTGCCGACGTGCACGCCACCGGGGGCTCGCCCGCCTGGGCCCTCACCTCGCTCAGCCTCAAGGACGAGTGGCTACTGTGGCAGGGGCGCGCCTCGGTGGTGGGAATCCTCGGGCTCGACCAAGCTGGCCCCTTTGCGGCTGCCTCTCCCAAGCTGGGCGCCTCGGTGACGCTCCCCGCGGGCTTCTCGCTGCGGGCCAACGCCGGCTATGGCTTTCGCCCGCCCTCCTTTCAGGAGCTGTACCTCCCCACCGGGACACTGGGCGTCAACCCCAACCTTCAGCCCGAACGCAGCTTCTCCGTGGACGGAGCCGTCCTCTACGCAAACCGCTGGGCCACCGCCAGCGTGGGTGCCTTTTGGACGCGCTACCAGGACCTCATTACGTACGAGTACTACCCGCCCTTCTTCGCCCGGCCGGAAAACATCAGCGTGGCCGACGCCTCGGGGATGGAGGCCGAGGCGCGCCTGCGGCCCTGGCCTTGGCTCGACGTAATGGGGGCGTACACGCTTCAGCAGACAGAGAACCTCCGCGACGTCGCGCCCTACTTCGGCAAGCCTCTGCCCTACCGCCCCGCGCAGCTCGGCTCGGCGCGGCTCGCGGCCGGCCCGGAGTGGCTGCAGGTGCGGCTGGAGGTGCAAGGGCGCTCCTCGGTGACAGTGAATCGCGCCGCCGTCCTCATCCTGCCCGGGCACGTCTTCGTGGGAGCCGGCATCGACGTCATGGCGTGGAATTCTGCCCAGGGGCGGCTCACCGCCTCGGTGCAGCTGAGCAACATCTTCAACGTCCAGGGGCAGGACTTGGACGGCTACCCGCTGCCAGGTCGCGCAGTCTTCGCGACGCTCGCGCTCGCCCTGGGCGAGCCGGCAGCTAAAACGGCAGCTGAAGGGGAGGCACCGCGGTGATGGACAAGCGAAGCAGTGTGCTGGCCTTGACGGTGGTGGGATTGGTTTCCGGGCTGGCTCTTCCGGGGTGTCTCGAGTCGAGCACGCTGGTGTGCATGGGAGGCACCGTCCAGTGCAACGTGACGTGCGTCTACCTCAATGCGGACCCGGACAATTGCGGGGCTTGCGGCAACGCCTGTCAGCCCCGCGCGGTGTGCGTGCCGATTGGGGACGGCGGCCTGGGGCAATGCGAGTGTCCGCAGGGTATCCCGCTCGCGGACGGCGGCACCACCATCCTGCTTTGCAATGGAACCTGCACCGACATCACCACCGACCCGAGGAACTGCGGCGGTTGCGCCGGTGCTGGCGGCACGGTGTGCGGGAATGGCCTGGTGTGTGCGCCCAACGACGCTGGCGGGGGAATCTGCGAGGCGAATTGCGGCTCGGCTGTGGAGTGCAATGGCTCCTGCGTCGCGCTCGACACCGACAACAACAACTGCGGCGCCTGCGGAAATGTCTGCGCGCAGGGCTACAGCTGTCACCCGACGCCAAGTGGCACGCCGGCTGGCGCGTGCCTGCCGGACTTGGTGGTGGCGTGCAACGGCACCCCTGGCTCGGTGGCCCCACTCTTTGACAGCGCCGTTCAGCCCGTCGCCGGGCCGGGCGTTCCGGCCGGGACGTTGCCTGGCGGGCTGGGCCTGCTCGGCACCGGGCTGTTGGTTGCCGACGACAGCGTCCTCACCGAGCTGGCTCTTCAAAATCTGGCCCTGGTGGCGCCGGAGTCGCCGCCGTTGGGTTCTGGGCCGGATTTCCTCGAGGTGGACAGCCGCTCGGACGCCGGCTCCTGGGTGTACGTCGTCAACGGGACGGGCAATACGCTGAGCATTCTCAGCGGGCCGCCGGCCGCCAATGCCCAGGTGCTGCTACCCGACGGCGGCGTCCAGGGCCTCGGGCTGCTCAACGCCGACGGCGGCTATGCCTTCGGCCAAAACACCTTTCCCGAGCCGTACGCACGGGTGGGCAACCAAATTTACGTGCCGCTTTACGGTGGCGAGTCGGCCGCCACCGCAAGCGCGGGCGGGACGGTGGTGCTCCTCGACCTCACCAACCCGACTGTCCCGGTGCCAGTCGGGACGTACGACTTGAATGGCATCGCGCTGCAGACGTTTGACGGCGGCGTGTCCTTCCCCCGGCCCAGCCAGGCCTTCTTTCACAATGGCTTCGTCTACGTGGTGCTCAACAACCTCGACATCAACTACGACTCCGCTGGGCCTTCGCTGCTGGTGAAAATCGACCCCACTCAGCCGCCTGACGCTGGCGTCGGCTCCATCTCCCAACTGGTCACGCTGGACGCCGGGGTGTGCCTCAACGCGGTGTCCATGGCGGAGAGCGAAGGGCGCCTGTTGGTGTCCTGCGCTGGGCAGGCAGTCTTCGACCCGGTCACCTTCGCCACTCTGGCCGTGAACGAGTCGGCGGTACTGCTGCTCGACGTCAACGACACCCTGCTCGCGTCCTGGTCCCCGCAGTGTCCGGATGCCGGGCCGGCCTGCACTCCGCCCATCGCCGGACCGCTGACGCAGCTCAACGGCCGGGCTTACGTTGGAGACTCGAGCTCGGGCCGTGTCTTCGTCCTCAACGTGACCGATGACGGGCAGCTCACCGAGTTGGTGGGCTACGGCCCGGACGGCGGGTTGCCGCTCCAGCCCTGCCCGGCCGGAATCTCCAGCGTCTCGGACATTCTCAGCATCCCGTGAGTCGAGCTGTCGCACTGCTTGCGCTTGGCCTCCTCGGCGCGGGCTCCTCGCAGCCGGCTGGCGTGCAGACGCTGGGGCCGCCGGCCCCAAAGGTGGTGCACCGGGTGGTGACGCTGGCCCCTTCGCTGACCGACGCCGTGCTGGCGCTGGGGGCGGCGGACGTCCTGGTGGGCGTCTCGCGCTTCGACGAGCGCCCTGAGGTGCGCACCCTGCCGCGGGTGGGGGGCTTCGTGGACCCGAGCGTCGAGGCGGTGGCGGCGCTGAGGCCGGACTTGGTGCTGGTGCAGCCCGGCCCGGGAAACCGGGGCCCGGTACAGGCGCTGGCCTCCTTGGGCATCAGCATTCTCGCCCTGCGCCTCTCCAGCGTGGACGACGTGGTGGCGGGGCTGCAGGCCACCGCCGCGGCGCTGGGACGGCCGCAGCAAGGGGACGTCCTGGTGCAGGCGCTCGAGGCGGCGCGCGCCCAAGTCCGCGCGCGCGCCCGCGGGCTGAAGGCGGTGCGCGTCCTTTTTGCCTATGGGTTTGAGCCTCTGGTGGTGGCCGGCCCAGGAAGCTTCGCCGACGAGTTGCTCCGAGACGCAGGCGGCACCAACGTGTCGGCGGGCGCGGGACGGGCCTACCCCGTCTGGTCGGTGGAACGCGCCCTCGAGGCTCGTCCCGAGGTGGTGCTGGACGCCTCCGACGGTGCGGCCGGCAGGGACACCTTGCAGGCGTTGCCCGGACTCCAGGAGGCGCGCTGGGTGCGGCTGCCCTCGCCGGCGCTGTTGCACCCGGGGCCGGCCCTCGGGCTGGGGCTGGCTGAGCTCTTCGAGGCAATTCACCCCGAGGCGGTGCCGGAGGCCGGCCGGTGAGCGGCGCCGCCCTGGCCCCACGCTCGTGGTTGGCGGTTGAGCTGCGCTTTTCCGCGGGGCGGGCCACTGCCATTCTCTCGCTGCTGGCGGTTGGAGCCCTGGCCGCGGTCCTTGTCTCGGCCGTCCTCGGCGAGTACCCGTTGTCCCTCAGCCGGGCCTTGTCGGCGCCCACCTCGGTCGACGCCACAGTGCTGTGGCGGCTGCGCGTGCCCCGGGCCCTGCTTGGCGCGCTGGTGGGTGCGGCGCTGGCCGCCAGCGGCAGCGCCCTGCAGGGGTTGCTCAAGAATCCCCTCGCCGACCCCTTCATTCTCGGCGTCTCCGGCGGGGCTGCACTTGGAGCCACCGTCGCGCTGGCGGTGGGGCTGACGGCGTTTATGGGTCCCTCGGTATTTGCCTTCCTCGGCTCGTTGGCCGCCATGGCGCTGGTGCTGGCGGTGGGGCGCTCGCGCCGCTCGCCCTACGCGGCGTTGCTGACGGGGGTCGTCTTCAACGCCTTCGCGGCGGCCGCCATCACTTGCATCAAAACGCTCGTCTCACCGGACAGGGTGGGGGAAATTCTTTACTGGCTGGCGGGAAGCCTCGGCTACCAGCCGCCGCGGACACTGGCCGGAGCAGCGCTGTTGCAAATGGTGTGTCTGGGCGTGCTGTGGCGGCAGTCCGGACGCCTCAACCTTCTCTCGCTGGGTGACGAGGAGGCGGCCTCTCTGGGGGTGCGGGTGCAGCGCACGCGCACGGTGGTGCTGTTGGCGGCCTCCCTCAGCGTGGCCGGCGCGGTGGCCCTCTCCGGGTTGGTGGGTTTCGTCGGCCTCATCGTCCCCCACCTGTTGCGGCTTTTGTTGGGGCCGGACCAACGGCTTCTCGTCCCGGCCAGCGCCCTCGCCGGCGCAGGCTTTCTCGCCCTCTCGGACCTCCTCACCCGGCTGTTGTTTCCGCTGTTTCACGCCGAGCTCCCGGTGGGCGTGGTGACGGCGGTGTTGGGCGGGCCCCTCTTCCTCTTCCTCCTGCAGCGCGGGCAGACGCAGCCGTGAGTGCCTTGTTGACGGCTCGCGGACTGGCCGTTGGCTACGGCGGGGTGCGGGTGGCCTCCGGCATCACCTTCGAGGTGTCCAAGGGCACACTGTGGGCCCTGTTGGGCCCCAACGGCGCCGGGAAAAGCACCCTTTTGCGGACCGCGCTGGGCTGGCTTCCGCCGTTGGAAGGCGACGTCCTCCTCTTCGGGCGGAGCGCGGCCCGTTGGGAGCGCCCGCTGCTGTCGCGCCGGGTGGCCTGGGTGCCGCAGACGTTTGAGGCCGACGCCGGCTTCACCGGGCTGGAACTCGTCCTCATGGGCCGCTCACCGCACCTCGGGGCCTGGGGCGTGCCCTCCGAGCGGGACGTGGCGCTGGCCCGTGCGGCGCTGGAGGAGCTCGGCATCGCCCACCTCGCCCGACGTCGCGCGGGCGAGCTCTCCGGCGGAGAGAAGCGGCTTTTGCTGTTGGCCCGAGCCCTGGCCCAAAGCCCAGAGTTGCTGCTCCTCGACGAGCCCACCGCCTTCCTCGACTTGCGCCACCAGGTGCAGGTGTTGCAACGCGTCCGGGCCCGGGTGGACGCGGGGCTGGCCGCGGTGGCCGTGCTGCATGACGCCAACCTTGCCGCCAGCGTGGCGGACCACGTCCTCCTCTTGCGCGAGGGCGGCGTGCTGGGCCTCGGGCCGGCGGCCCAATGGCTGTCGGCGGAGAAGCTGGCGGCCCTCTACGGCCTCCCCATGGTGGAGGCCGTCGCGCCGGACGGGGCCCGCGCTTTCGCGCCGAGGTGGACGCCATGAGTGGCCAGCCCCGCGTCGGCACGGCCCTCGTCCTCAGTAGCCTTGCGCACGCGGCCCTCCTCGGCGGCGTGCTGCTGGCCGGGCGCCCGCGCCCAGCCGACCGCCCCCTGGCCGTGCGCCTGGTGCAGTTGGCGACGGGCCAGGCGGTGAGTGCCTCCCCCTTGGGGGAGGCGGGCCCGCCTTCGCAGGCCCGGGCGCCGGCCCGCCCAGCGCCGCGAGGCCCGCGCGGGCACACACCTGAGGCGGTGGCCATGGAGCCACCGGCCCCCTTGCAGGCACCGGGGGCGTCGGCGCTCCAGGAAGCAGACGCCGCGCCGGGTGCGGCGGTACCAGGAGGCACGGCGGTGTGGGCGGCGGCCGCGTCCGGGCCGGCTGGGGCGGGCGAGACGTTGGGGGGCGGGGTGGGCACGGTGTCGCTGTTGGGCGAGTTGCACCGGCGGCTGGCCGAGGCGGCGCGCCGCTGTTACCCAGCGGCCGCCCGCCGCTTTCGACTCCAGGGGCAAGTGCCGGTGCACTTCTGTCTGGACGCGCACGGCGTGGCCAGCGCGCTCAGCCTCGAGGGCACCACCGGCTCTCCCCTCCTGGACCGCTCCGCACTGGAGTGCGTGGTGCCGGGGGCCTCGCCGCTGCCAGGCCTCGAGGGGTGCTTCCTCGTCCCGGTGCACTTCGGCAGCTGAGGCGGCCGCGCGCCATGTCTTCGCGGACGCGTTTTTCGTCAACCCGCGGCGCGCGGCGGGTTTGGCCGGCCGCGGGGCCGGCGGCCGTCACTCGCTTGGCTTCTGGACGGCCGCGGGTTCGGTCAACTCTGCTGCCTTCAACTCGCGCAGCTCGGCGCCTTGCAGCAGCTTCAACTTGCCCGGGCCACCGGTGCCACGCATGGCGTCTGTGCTGGGGCCGGTGTCCACGCCGTTGATGAAGTAGTGGTCCGAGGGCCGGTACACCGCGCCCGGCGCCGGTGGGTTGCGCAACTCGTCGGGGGCGTCGAGGTCCGCCTGCGGCAGCGTGCTGCCGGAGCCCGGGCCGCCCAGGCCCTCGGCGTAGGCCAAGGCCGGCATCCCCAGCTGCAGCTCTTTCGCCTCGTCGTCGTCGACGTCCGAGGTGGTGCCGGACATGCCGCTGCGCTGGTAGCGGCCCGGTCCGGTGTTGGCCATGTCCAAGCCGGAGGCCGCCATTTCCCGGGCCCGTTGCGTCACTGCCTCGGTATTTCTGGGGGGGGGTGGCTCCGAATACGAGTAGCAGCCGAGGGCGAGAGCGAGCACTCCGAGGAGGCCAACACGAGGCAGGGCGGGCTTCATAGGCGTTGTCTGCCACATAGCCGAGCAGCGGGCTTGCCGGCCAGTAGCGTTTGTCCCCAAGCCCCCCAAACCCCCCCGGGGAAGGCGCTCCTCAGTCCCCGCGCCTCGTGTCGGCGGCGGCGTGGAGAGGCTTTCCGCCGAGCAGGTGCAGGTGCAGGTGGAAGACGCTCTGGCCGGCGTCGGGGCCGACGTTGGCCACCACCCGGTAGCCTGACTGCTCGATGCCCATCTGCCGGGCGTATGTCGCTGCCGCCAGAAGCAGCTGGCCGGCGACTTCGCGGTCCGCCTCGGTGAGGGTGCTGACGCTGATGATGTGGCGCTTCGGGACGAAGAGGACGTGCACCGGGGCCACCGGGTAGAGGTCCTCGAAGCCGATGCAGTGCGCGTCTTGGTAGACAAGCTTTGCCGGGATTTTCCCGGCCACGATGTTGCAGAACAGGCAGTCGGCCATTTTGGCGTCGCTCCTCCGCTTCCCGTGGGGACACTGTAGCGGCGCTCAGGGGAGTCGCCAGGAGAAAGCAGGGTCCGGGACACACGGGCCGGAGAAGAGTTGCGCCACCACGTAGGGCCCAGCCGAAGCGCGCACCGAGCCCGGTGGCACCGCCCTTGGCACGCTCAGCACGTAGTTGTACTGGCCCGAGCCGCGCGGCGGCCCGAGATGGGAGTAGAGGCGGGCGTCCCGGTGGAAGTAGGTGTAGCCCCCCGCCCAGGCCATGTGCACCGCCTCGACTTTGAGGCCGCAGAGGTCCGGCAGGGCCCCGGCGGTGCTGAGCAGGCGGTTGACGTCGGCAAAGTCCTGGTAGGCGCTGGCCTGGGGCTTGAGGCCTTCATAGGCACCGAGCTCCCCGAAGGTGAGCTCATGAAAGCGCGCCGCCGAGCCAGCCGCGGCGAGCAGCGCAGGAGCCACCACCCAGTTGGCCAAGCGAATGCGGCGAGCCGCAACCCAACGCTGGGCGGTGTCCATCCCCAGGCCAGCCAGCGCGGCCCAGGCAGGAAACACCGGGAGGATGAAGCGGAACTCCTTGTGCGGCACCAGCGAGTGCAGAAGCACAAAGCCCACCACCAGCGCGCAAAGCCCCGGCGCCCGTCGGGCGGCCAGCGCCAGGCCCAACCCCAGCACCACCGTCACCGCCGGCATGGAGCTCCACAGCACCCGGAGGTAGTAGCCGGCCTCGGAGGTCCCCCACGCTCGGCCGCCGCCCTCGAGGAGGTTGAAGCGCAGGTACACCAGGGCCGATTGGAAAGGCTGTCCCCAGCTGGCCCAGTCCAGGGCGCCCAGCGCCAGCGCGGCGAGGACGAA
This sequence comes from Myxococcaceae bacterium, assembly GCA_052143535.1. Classification (GTDB taxonomy): domain Bacteria; phylum Myxococcota; class Myxococcia; order Myxococcales; family Myxococcaceae; genus JADGRA01. The sequence goes on from JBKQSS010000080.1 coordinate 89,819, forward strand.
GACGCCCAGGACATCCGCCGCGGCCCGGCGCTCTCCCCGTCCCACCAGCGCCACCAGCAGCGCCACGCACACCACCGCGTCCTGCAGCCTCAGAAGTACCGCCAAGCCAAGCAGCGCCGCTCCGAGCAGCCGCCAGCGCCGCGGGGCACCGCTTGGCCAGGCCCAGGCAAGCCCCAGCGTCACCGGCAGGGCGGAGAGCGGCTCGGAGAGGCCGCGCGGGGCGAAGTAGATGGCCGGTGCAGCCAGCGCCACCAGCGCCCCGGCCGCCGAGGCCGGCAGGGCCTGGGCCCCCAGCGCCCGGGCGAGCCGGGCGGTGGCCCACGCGGTGGCCACTCCCGCCGCGGCGAAGAGCAGCTTCACCGCCGGGACGTACACCTCTGGGCGGGTGACTCCGAAAAGCTTGAAGGGGGCCCAGAAGGCGGCCACCAGGCCGGGCAGCGTCCAGGGCCGGGCTCCCTCGATGAATTCCCAGGCCACCAGGCCCCGCCCCCACAGCAGACGGTGGGCCGGCTCGAGTGACTGGTAAATCTCGTCCGGCCAGTAAATGCCGGCGTCGGTGAGGGCGAGCCAGCCCCGGAGGGCGGCGCCCACCGCCAGCGCTGTCCAAAGGACGAGCGCGGCCGTGCGCTCGGCAGTCCAGGGCGGCGCGGGGGACGGAGCAGGAGGCACGGAGAGGGGCGCTCGTGATTAACTCACGGACCAGGGCATGGGCTCCATTAAGATTTCGCGGCTGCTAGAGGACAGGGACTTCGGCCTGCAGCTCACGCTCGTCGCCGGCGCGGAGGGGCTCGACCGGCGCATCTCCAGCCCGCGCATCCAGAAGCCGGGGCTGGCCCTGGCTGGCTTCACCGAGCACCTCCACCCGGAGCGGGTCCAGGTCTTCGGCAACACCGAAGTCAGCTACCTCGAGACGCTCACCCTCGAGGAACAGCAGGCGGCCTTGGAGAAAATCCTCTCCGACACCGAGATTGCCTGCGTGGTGGTGACCAAGGACTTGCCGGCGCCCCCGCCGCTGGTGGAGGCCTGTCAGAAGACGGGTCTGCCGCTGATGAAGACGCCGCTCATGTCGTCCGTCTTCATCGAGAAAGTGAGCGCTTTTCTCGAGGAGGCGCTGACCGACGCCACCAGTCTGCACGGCGTGCTGATGGACGTGTTCGGCGTCGGGATTCTCCTGCTCGGCAAGAGTGGCATCGGCAAGAGCGAGATTGCCCTCGACCTCATCATGCGCGGGCACCGCCTGGTCGCCGACGACATCGTCGAGGTCACCAAACGCCGGGCCGGGACGGTGCATGGGGTGGGCAATCCGGTCATCAAGCACCACATGGAGATTCGCGGCCTGGGCATCATCAACATCAAGGACCTCTTCGGCGTGGCGGCGGTGCGCGACCGGAAGAAGGTGGAGCTGGTCATCGAGCTGGTGGAGTGGGACCCGGAGCAGGAGTACGACCGCCTCGGCCTCAAAGACCGCTTCTTCAGCGTGCTCGGGGTGGACTTGCCGCTCTCCACGCTGCCGGTGCGTCCGGGCCGTAACCTCACCACCCTCATCGAGGTCGCCTCGCGCAACCACCTGCTCAAACTCCAAGGGCACTATTCCGCGCGGGACTTCGCCGAGCGCCTCAACCGGGCCATCGCCGCCGGGGCCATGCGTCGGCCGCTCGGCGACGAGGTCGAGTGAGCGAGGAGAGCAAGCGGATTGTGGTGCTCACCGGCATGTCCGGCTCGGGCAAGAGCACCGCCATCCGCGCCCTGGAAGACGCCGGGTACTTCTGCATCGACAACCTGCCCGTCCTGTTGCTGCCGCGGCTCACCGAGCTGGCCGAGCTGAGCGGGAGTGCCACCCGGCTGGGGCTGGTCATCGACGCCCGGGAAGGCACCATGTTGGCCGAGGCGCCACGGGTCTTGGCCGACCTGCGGCGCGAGGGTCACCAGGTGGCAGTCCTCTTCTTGGACGCCAGCGACGAGAGCCTCCAGCGCCGCTTCAGCGAGACGCGGAGACGGCACCCGCTGGCCCCGGAGGGCACGGTGGAGGAGGGGCTGCACCGGGAGCGCCGGATGTTGCACGAGCTCCGCCTGATGGCCGACCTCGTCATCGACACCTCGGGCCTCACCGTCCACGAGCTGAAGCGTGACGTCCAGGCCCGCTTCGCCGAGGAGGGGAAGGGCGAGCCCAACCTCACCCTGCTCTCCTTCGGCTACCGCTACGGCGTGCCTCCCCAGGCCGACCTGGTGTTCGACCTGCGCTTTCTCCCCAACCCGTACTTCGTTCCGGAGCTGAAAGGGCTGACCGGCCTGGAGGCCCGCGTCTCCAGCTACGTGCTGCAGGCCGACGGGGCGCGCGAGTTTCTCGACCGGGTGCAGTCGTTGTGCGAGTTTCTCTTCCCCCGCTACCAGCGCGAGGGAAAGGCCTACGTCACAGTGGGCTTGGGCTGCACCGGCGGCAAGCACCGTTCGGTGGCACTGGTCGAGGAGTTGCTGCAAAGGCTGGGGGGCGCCTTCCCGAGAATCCGGGCGCAGCACCGCGACATCGACAAGGAGTAGTGGCTTTGCGAGCCGAAGGGGGTCAGAGCTGAGCCACCCCTTTGGGAGGGGTCGGCGGGGGCGGTGCACGTGCGTTATGTAGTGGAGAGCAGACTTGCGGCCCACGCGCCACGGGAGTAATGGCGCGCCCGGGGTCGGGAAGAGGTGAAGCAAATGGTCGGGCTTGTCGTTGCAGCCCATGGACGTCTGGCCGAGGAATTGGTGGCGACCGCCGAGCAAATCGTCGGTCCCATTCCCGGCGTGAAGACGGTTGGCATTGAGCCGGGGAGCACCCCGGAGGTCATCCGGCAGAAAATGAGGGAAGCGGTTCACAACCTCGACGCCGGCGAGGGGGTGCTGGTGCTGGCTGACCTGTTCGGCGGAACGCCGTGCAAGGAGTCGTTGATGCTCCTGCACCGCGAGCACCTGGAGGTGCTGGCCGGCGTGAATCTGCCCATGCTGCTGAAGGCCGCCTCGCTGCGGAAGGAACATCTGCCCCTGGCCGAGCTGGCCCTCACCTTGGCGGCTTACACCCAGAAAAACATCACCTGCGCCTCCGAGCAGCTGCGGGCCGCGGCGGCTCGAGCGGCCGCTGCCGCGTCGGGGAACATCCCCGGTCAGTCCTAACGCCCGGGCCCCCGCCGGAGCGGGCCGGTACGGTTTGCCCCCGCCCGGGGGGGGGGGGGCGGTGAATGCCCTCGGGCGTCAGTGCGTCTCTCTAGCCTCCCGGCCCGCGCTTGAAGGGGGCAGGTTTTGATTTCGTACGTCCGCATCGACAGTCGACTCATCCACGGACAGGTGGTGGAGGCCTGGCTGCCCGCGCTGAAAGTCGCCCGGGTGGTGGTGGCCGACGACGAGGCGGCTGAGAGCCCGCTGATGCGGGCGGCCATGGGGTTGGCCGTCCCGCCGACGGTGGAGGTCGGCATTTTTCGGCTCGACGACGTGCCCTTTGCTCGCCTCGAGCAGGACGGCCTCCGGACCCTGCTGTTGGTGCGCGACGTGGCCGCGCTCCTGCGGGCGAAAAGCCGCGGGCTGCCACTGCGCCACGTGACGCTCGGCAACGTCCACCACGCCCCCGGTCGCCGGCCGGTGTCGGCGTCGGTGTACTTGAGTGCCGACGAGCTCGAGCAGCTGCGCGCCCTGGCAGCCAGCGGCGTGGAGATCGAAGCGCGGGGGGTGCCGACCGACCGGCCCGTCGGCTTCGCGGAGATGGCCGAGCGCTTCGAGAAGGGCTAAGCCGCCGCTCCAGCCATGGTGGTGCACTGGCAGGATGTGGCCCTTGCGGGCGGGTGGGGAGGCCTGCTGGCGCTCGAGCGCCGTGCTTTCTTGCAGGCGATGTTTAGCCGTCCGCTGGTGGCGGCCACCGGGATGGGGTTGCTGCTCGGCGAGCTGGAGACGGGCCTCTACATCGGCATGCTGCTCGAGCTTTTCCACCTCGGCTCGGCGGCGCTGGGCGCCGCCCTCCCCGAGAATGAGACGCTTGCTGCCTGCGGCACCACCGCTGCTTCGGCCTGCATGGCCAGTGGGGAAGGCGGCGGGGGAACCCCGGCGCTGTGGGCGGTGGCGCTGCTGTTGTTTGCCGGGCTGGGGCTGTTGGGCCGCGGAGTGGACCGCCGCCTGGAGGCCGTTTCCTCGGGGCTGGCCGACCGGGCCCTGGAGCTGGCCAGGCAGGGTGAGCTGGAGCGGGCGGTGCGACTGCATGGTTACGGGCCGCTGCCCTACGTCGCTGCCTTCGGACTGCTCACCGCCGGCTGCGCGCTGCTTGGCTTTGCCTTGAGCCCGCTGGTTCATGCCCTGCCGCTGTCGGCGCTGCGCGGACTGGCCTGGGCCTTCCCGGCCATGGCCTGCGTGGCAGCGGCGCTCGCTGCCCGGGCCAGCCACGCCCAGCGCGGGGGGTTGTGGGCCACGCTGGCTGGCGCCTCGGTGGTGTTGGGAATGCTGGTCTCCAATTGGTTTCGGCGATGAAGGGCTCCGGCTCCAGCCTTCCCCGGTCTCTCCGCTGGCGCGTCTTCCGGCGCTCGCTGTTTCTGCAGGCGAGCTGGAATCCCAAGGGGATGCAGAACCTCGGTCTGGCCTGGGCGCTGTACCCGGCGCTGCGCTGGCTGTACCCCGACCCCGAGGCCCGGCGGGCCGCCGTCGAGCGGCACTTGAGCCCCTTCAACACCCACCCCTACGTGGCGGCGGCCATCGTCGGCGGCGTCCTCTACCACGAGGAGCGCATCGCCCGTGGCGAGGAGGGCCCGGAGCGAGTGGAAGCCTTCAAGCGGGCGTTGATGGGGCCCCTCGCCGCCCTGGGGGACGGCTTCTTCTGGCTGTCACTCAAGCCTGCCGTCGGTGCGCTGTGCTGCGCCCTGGTGCCGGCCCTGGGGGCCTGGGCGGCGCTGCTTTTCGTGGTGCTGTACAACAGCGTCCACTTCGCTCTCCGCATCAAGCTGTTTCGTCTGGGCGTGCACTTTGGGGACCGGCTGGTGGAGGGCATCGCCCAGGAACATCTGCCGTTGTGGGGGGCACGGCTGCGCGGGGTGGCGGCGGCCTGCGCCGGAGGCATCGCCGCCTGGCTGGCGCTGCAGTTTGGCACCCAGCAGGGCGGCTGGACGGGCCCGCTCTTGGCCGTGAGCTGCCTCGGCTTCGGGGGGTTGGCCTACGGGCTGGTGGCGCGGGGGGTGTCGACCTATTTGCTGTTGGTGGTGGCGGGGCTCCTGGCCGGCGTCGCAGGCGCCTTCCTGTAAGCTCCTCGGCCCCCAATTGGGGGGGCCCAACCGGAGGCCGAATGACGGAGGTGGTGGAGGGCGAGTACGAGATTGTCAACGAGCTGGGCCTGCACGCGCGGGCCGCAGCTCAGCTCGTCCAGGCCACCAACAAGTACCCCTGCGACGTGCAGCTCGAGTGCGAGGGACAGACCGTCAATGGCAAGTCCATCATGGGAGTGTTGATGCTGGCCGCCGCCCAGGGAATGCGGGTGAAAATCACCTGCTCCGGCGAGCGTGCGCGGGAGTGTCTGCAGGAGCTCGGCCAGCTGATTGCCCACCGATTTGGGGAAAGCCGATGAGTGAGCAGGCCACACCGAGCTGCACCATCCACGGCATCGGGGCCAGCCCAGGCCTCAGCCTCGGTCGTGCCTTCGTGCTCGACCGCCGCCGGCTGCGCACCCCCAAGCTGCGCATCTCGGAGCCGGAAGTCGAGCCCGAGCTGATGCGGATGAAGACCGCCATCGACCTCTCCGACCATCAGCTTCAGGAGCTGAAAGAGCAGCTCGAGCGGAGCGATGGCAAGGACCACGCCCTCATCCTCGAAGCCCACCGGTTGATGCTTCGGGACCCAATGCTTCTCGACGAGGTGAACCGCGTCATTGTCGCTGACCGCATCAACGCCGAGTGGGCGGTGCGCCGGGTGACCCGCAAGCTCAAGCACGCCTTCGACAACATCGCCGACGAGTACTTCCGAGAGCGCCGGGCCGACGTCGACTTCGTCGCCGACCGGGTGGTGCGCAACCTGATGGGTCAGGTGGTGGACGTCGCGGTGGAAGTGCCCGAGGGCTCGGTGGTGGTGGCGCACGACCTGCCCCCCGCCGACGCCGCGATGCTGGCGCGCACCGGGCGGGTGCTGGCCTTCGTCACCGACGTGGGCAGCCAAACCAGCCACACCGCCATCGTGGCGCGCGCCCGGGCCACCCCGGCGGTGGTGGGTGCTGTGCGCGCCAGCGAGACCATCTCCCCGGGGGACCTGGTGGCGGTGGACGGGACCCTGGGACTGGTGCTGGTCAACCCCCGCCCGGAGGCGTTGAAGGGCTTCGAGGTGGCGCGGACGCGCTGGGCCGAGCTGGAGCAGGAAACGCTGGCCCTCCGGGAGCTGCCGGCGGTGAGTACCGACGGGGCGCGGGTCCGGCTGCTCGGAAACATCGAATTTCTGGAGGAGCTTCCCTCGCTTTTGGCGCACGGAGCCGAGGGCATTGGCTTGTACCGCACCGAGTTTCTGTTTCTCGACCGCTCCGAGCCGCCGAGCGAGGACGAGCACTACGCCTGCTACCGGACCGTGCTCGAGGCGATGGGAGGCAGGCCGGTCACCATCCGCACCTTGGACCTCGGGGGGGACAAGGTGCCCGGCAACCGGCGCTGGGAGCGCGAGCCCAACCCGGCCATGGGCCTGAGGGCCATCCGCTATTGCCTCTCGCGGCGGGACCTGTTCCGGACGCAACTCCGCGCGCTGCTCCGGGCGAGCGTCCATGGAAACCTCCGGGTGATGTTCCCACTCATCTCCGGCATGTCCGAGCTGCGCGAGGCGCGCAGCGAGCTGGAAGCCTGTCGGAGCGAGCTTGGCCGCCAGGGCGTCCCACTGGGAGGGCGCTTCCCGGTGGGCATCATGGTCGAGACGCCGAGCGCGGCCTGGCTGGCGGACCGTCTCGCCACCGAGGCCGACTTCTTCAGCATCGGCACCAATGACCTCATCCAGTACACGCTGGCCATCGACCGGCAGAACCGGGAAGTGGCCTACCTCTACAAACCACTCCACCTCTCGGTGCTGCGCGCGCTGGAGCACATCCTCGCCGCGGCGCGGGTGGCCGGGATTCCAGTCTCGATGTGCGGGGAGATGGCCGGAGACCCCCGCTACACGCTGGTGCTGCTGGCGCTCGGGATGGACGAGTTGTCGATGACTGCCGGCCAAATCCCCGTCGTCAAGCAGCGCATTCGCCGGTTGAGCCGGGCCGCCGCCCGCAGGGCGCTGGAGGAGGCCATGCGGCTGTCCACCGCCGAGGAGATTGAGCGTTTGCTGGACGAGACGGTACGCCGGATGGACCTGGCCGACCTGCCGGCCTGAGGCTGGGGGGTGCGCGACCGAGCGCCAAGGGCTGTGCTACAGGATGGCCAAGGAGTGCGTGTTGTCCCGGTCCCTCGGGCGGGCCGGCTGTCCGATGAATATTGCACAACCCTCCTCGTTGCCCTTGGTTGGTGAGCAGCGCGCGGCGACGCCGACGTGGCGGCTCTGGGCAGGTAACCGCTTGGTCCCGCTGGCGGTGGTGGCGGCGGTGCTCACCGCCGGGCTCGGCTCCGCCTCGGGCGGCACCCACCCGGACGAGCGGCTCTACCTCTCGCTGGCCAATGAGATGCAGGCGCAAGGCACCTGGATGACCCCCACGCTGGAGGGGCAACCGGACTTCACCAAGCCCCCCCTCTTGTACTGGGCCTCCGCGGCCTGCTTGCGCGGCTTCGGTCCCCACCTCTGGGCCGCTCGGCTACCGGTGGCGGTGTGCGCGCTGCTGTTGGCCCTCTTGGCCGGGCGACTGGCCCGCCGCTTTGCCGGAGAGGCGGGCTGGACGAGGGCCGTACTCCTGCTCGGCACCTCCATCGGCATCCTTCGCTATGGCCGTCTGGCGATGATGGACGTCCCCTTGGCGCTGGCCCTGGCGTTTGGGGTGGAGGCGGCCTGGGTGGCGGCCGAGGAGCGACGCCCCCGACTGTTTCTCGCCGTCGGCCTGGCGGCTGGCCTGTCCGCCCTGCTCAAGGGTCCGGTCGGCCCGCTGTTGGTGTTCTCCATCGCCGCCGTGGTGGTGGCGCTTCGGGCGCCTGCGCTGTTGGGCAGCGCCTGGACGCTGGCCGCCGTCGCCCTTGCTCTGGCGGTCAGTGCCCCCTGGTTTTTGCTGATGGTGGGCCAGTACGGCTCGCAATTTCTCGAGCGCTTCATCGTGGTGGAGAACTTCGGGAAATTCTCCGTCCCCTGGATGCTGCGCGACGAGGCCTGGCTGTGGCTGGTGCTCGGCTTGCTAGCGCTGCCCTGGGTGGGCCTGGTGCAGTGGCGCCGCTGCCCCCCCGGCTTGCGCTTTTTGAGTGGCGTGTGGCTGGCCGCGGTGTTGCTCGTCTTCTCGCTCCCGGGGCTGAAGCAGTCCCACTATGTCGTCCCGTGCTTGGTGCCGCTGCTGCTCCTGGCGGCCGTCCCGGAGGTGCCGCGCCGGGGTGCGGCCCGCGCCAGCGCGGTGTTTTTCGCACTCCTGGCGGCGGTGCCGTTGCTGCTGTTGCGCGTTTCCTTTCCCTTTGGGGCTCGCCTCGGCCTCGGGGGAATGGCGGTGCTGTTGGTGGTGGCGTCGGTGGCGCTGTGGCGGCGTCGGGTGGACGCCGCGGCGGTGGGTTTTGCCGGAGCGGCAGTGCTGGCCCTGGCCTTGGTGCTTCCCGTCGTCAACCCGCCCCCGGTGCCGGAAGCGGCCTGGGCGGCCGCCGGAGAACGCCCAGTCGTCGTCTGGCGTCAGGACCCCGGGCTCTACGAGTTGCTGGTGCGAAGGGTGGTGCACCGGGTGAATGACGCGGCCGAGACGGACGCTGCGGTGGCCCAGGGCGCCGCCGCCGTGCTTCCGGTGCAGGACTTCGAGGCCTTGCCCAAGCCTCTGTCCGACGGGCTGGAGCCCGTCTCCCGCTGGAGGCGGCTGCGCCCGCGCATCCTCCCGATGGATGTCTTGAGGGCCCTGGTCGCTGCCGACCCTAGGTCGCTCCAGGAAGAGGCGGTGCTGGTGGTACGGGCTCGCCCCGGCCGGCCTCAGTGAGGCGGTCCGTCCCCCTGGTTTGACGCGCCACCGGCCGCCTGCATAGTGTCCGCGCCTCATTTTTTGCGGAGCACACCATGCCGAAGGACTACCTCTTCACCTCAGAGTCCGTCACCGAGGGCCACCCGGACAAAGTCGCAGACCAAATTAGTGACGGGGTGCTGGACGCCATTCTGGCCAAGGACCTCCACGGGCGAGTCGCAGTGGAGACGCTGGTGAAGACGGGCCTGTGCGTCGTCGCCGGGGAAGTCAGCACTTCGGCCTACGTCGAGATTCCCAAAATCGTCCGCAGCACCATCGTCCGGATTGGCTACACGGACAGCACCATGGGCTTCGACGGGCACACCTGCGGGGTGATGGTGGCCATCGAAGGGCAGAGCCAGGACATCGCCCGAGGCGTGGACAACAACAAGGAGCAGGGAGCCGGCGACCAGGGAATGATGTTTGGCTACGCCTGCAACGAGACGGCCGAGCTCATGCCCGCGCCCATCCACTATGCCCACGCGCTCACCCGTCGGCTGGCTGAGGTCCGCCGCAAGCTGCACCCCTGGCTGCGGCCCGACGGCAAGAGTCAGGTGACGGTGCAGTACGTGGATGGCCGGCCGGTTCGCATCGACACGGTGGTTGTCTCCACCCAGCACTCGGAGGACGCGTCGAACAAGAAAATCCACGCCGCGGTGATGGAGGACGTCATCGCCAAGGCGCTCCCCAAGCGGCTTTTGGACAAGAAGACGCGCTACCACATCAACCCCACTGGCCGCTTCGTCATCGGCGGCCCGATGGGCGACTCCGGCGTCACCGGGCGAAAAATCATCGTCGACACCTATGGCGGGATGGGCCGCCACGGGGGCGGCGCCTTCAGCGGGAAGGACCCCTCCAAGGTGGACCGCAGCGCGGCCTACATGGGCCGTTACATCGCGAAAAACGTCGTGGCCGCCGGACTGGCGGACCGCTGCGAGGTGCAGGTGTCCTACGCCATCGGCGTGGCCGAGCCGGTGTCGGTGATGGTGGACACCTTCGGGACGGCACGAGCGGACGAGGCGCGCATCGCCCAGGCAGTGCGGCGGACGTTTGGGCTCAAGCCGCGGGAAATTATTGAGCACCTGGACCTTCTGAGGCCCATCTACCAGCGCACCGCCGCCGGCGGGCACTTCGGACGCCTGGACAAGGACTTTACCTGGGAGCGCACTGACTACCGCGACGCGCTCCGAGAAGCCGTCGGCGAGCGGCACCTGCGCGCGGTGGGCGCCTAACGCCCGCGCCCGAGGGGGGGGCCGGGGGGCGCTCCGCCTCTTGCTTTGGCTGGCCCATGTCCGCGCCCGCGCCTTCCATCCGCCGCCCGCTCCTGGCCGTCAGTGGTCTCCTCGGCGTGGCGCTGGCCCTGGCCTGCTCGCCGGGGCCGCCAGTGCTGTGTGCCGTCGGCCTGCCGGATGGCGGGTGCAGCTACCACGTGGAGGTGCACTGCGGAGACTTGGCGGTGTGCAGCCAGGGAAGCCAGGTGCTGGACGCGGGAAGCTGCGTGCGTGACACCGCGGCGGACATCATCATGGGCTGCACCTAAACGCCGCCTTTTGCTGCGGAGGGACAAAAGGGGGGGCGCTGCCGTCCGCACGTTACAGCGGCCGGGCCCCGGCAAACCCCGCCGCCAAGGGGGCCACCACACCGGCCGAAATCTCCAGCGCGAGCAGCAGCCACACCAGGGTGTGGAAGAGGCCAAACAGCAACTCCGGGGACGCGAGGGCGCGGAAGAGTCGGGGAAGGTGCATGGGGAAGTAACCTCCTAAATTGACTAAGAAGGTTATAACGGTGCCGTTTGTAACCTGTCAAGTCGCTTTTGTCGGTTATGCTCACTGCGCCATGGACGCTTCCCGTGCTGAGGGCTTCGAGCTGATTGGTGGCCACCCCCTCTTGGACTTCGTCAACACCGTCGGCGGCAAGCGGGTGGTGAAGCCTCGGGAGGAGCTCCGCCGTCTGGAGGACGTCCTCGTCTGGGGGCAGCTGGCCGGCGTCCTCAGCCAGTCCGAGGCCCAGGCGCTGCGCCAGCAGGCGGCGGCCCGTCCGGCCAAGGCGGAGGAGGCGCTGCGGCGGGCGGTGGACTTCCGGGAGTCCCTGTACCGGCTGCTTTTGGCCCTCGTCGAGGCGCGGCCTGTCCCCCCGGGGGAGGTGGCGCGCCTGGAGGCCGAGGTGCAGCGGGCCCTCGCCGCGCGCCGCCTTCGCTGCACCGAGGAGGGCTGCGTTTGGAGTCCCCCGGACGTCTCACTCTTGGACAGCGTCATTCCGCGCCTCGCGCTGGCGGCGGCCGAGTTGCTGACCAGCGAGAGGTGGAGGCGCGTCCGGGTGTGCGAGGCGACGCGTGACGACGGCTGCGGGTGGCTCTTCCTCGACCAGACGCGCAACCACAGCCGTCGCTGGTGCGACATGGCCCTCTGCGGAAACAAGCACAAAGCCCGACGGCACTATGCGCGGGTGCGCGCCGAGGGATGAGGACACCAAGGCCCCGGGGTGGGCCTTCCCACGGCCGGCTTGCCCCGACGGGGCGCCCCACGGTACAGGGGACCGCGCCACACCTCCCAACCACGCACCGAAGGACTGTTCCCGCCATGGCCGTGCCAGCCCGCAGGGTTGTTCAACTCAAGAAGAAGGCTCCCCGGGGGGCCAACGTTGAGTGCGACGTGAAGGACTTGTCACTCGCCGAGAAGGGCAATTTGCGGGTGGAGTGGGCCGGGCGAAGCATGCCGGTGCTGCACCAAATTCGAGACCGCTTCGCCAAGACGCGCCCCTTCAAGGGCTTGCGGATTGTCGCCTGCCTGCACGTCACCACCGAGACGGCCAACCTGGCCATTGCCCTCAAGGCGGGCGGCGCCGAAGTCACCCTCTGCGCCTCCAACCCGCTGTCCACCCAAGACGACGCCGCGGCGTCGCTGGTGGTGGACCATGGCATTCGCGTCTTCGCTATTAAAGGCGAGGACAACCAGACCTACTACCGCCACATCACCAGCGCGCTGCAAAGCCGTCCCCACCTCACCATGGATGACGGCGCCGATGTGGTGGGCGTCTTGCACTCCGAGCGCCGGGACCTCCTCGGCAACATTCTCGGTGGCACCGAGGAGACCACCACCGGCGTCATCCGCCTGCGGGCGATGGCCAAGGAGGGCGTGCTGCAGTACCCCATCGTCGCAGTCAACGACGCGCTCACCAAGCACCTCTTCGACAACCGCTACGGCACCGGGCAGTCCACCATCGACGGGATGGTGCGTGCCACCAACCGGCTTCTCGCCGGCAGCGTCTTCGTGGTGGCCGGTTACGGCTGGTGCGGACGCGGCCTCGCCCTGCGGGCCAAGGGGATGGGGGCCGACGTGGTGGTGACCGAAATCGAGCCGCTCAAGGCGCTCGAGGCGGTGATGGAAGGCTACCGGGTGATGCCGATGAAGGACGCGGCGAAAATCGGCGACTTCTTCTGCACCGTCACCGGCAACGTCAACGTCATCCGCCGGGAGCACTTCGAGGCGATGAAGGACGGCGCCATCGTCGCCAACAGCGGGCACTTCAACGTGGAGCTGGACCTCGAGTCGCTGGCCGCCATCGCCAAGGACAGAAGCATCGTCCGCGACTACGTCGAGCAATTCACCCTGAAGAATGGCCGCCGGATTGTCGTTCTGGGAGAAGGCCGGCTGGTCAACCTGGCCACCGCCGAGGGCCACCCCTCCAGCGTCATGGACATGTCCTTCGCCAACCAGGCGCTGTGCAGCGAGTGGATGGTGAAGCACCACGCCACCTTGGAGCACAAGGTGTACAGCGTGCCGGAGCGCATCGACCGGGAGATTGCCCGGCTGAAGCTCAAAGCGATGGGCGTCCGGGTAGACGTGCTCACCGAGGAGCAAGTCAAGTACCTCGACAGCTGGAACGTCGGCACCTGAGGCGGGGCGTTCTCGCCTCGGGGGGGGCCGCTTTACGGCACCAGCGCCAGGTACTGCTCGTAGCGCGTCTGAATTTGCGAAACGTACCTCACCGGCTCGCTGCCGCGCGCGTACCCGTAGCGGGCGCGGCGAAAGTACAACGGCTTCTGTAAGTCGAGCATCGCCTTCTCGACGTTGTTGAACCAGCGGTTGCTGTCCAGGCCGTGCTCGCCGGCCAGCCGCCGGGCGTCGGTGAGGTGGCCCAACCCGACGTTGTAGGCCGCCAGCGCGAAGCGCACCCGCTGCTGCAAGGACAAGTCCGGCTCGAGCTGGCCCATCAACTCGGCCAGGTAGGCGATGCCGGCGTGGGTGCACTCCTCCGGGTCGGTGAGCCTGGTGAAGCCGAGGCTTCGGGCGGTGCGGGGGAGGATTTGAAGCAGCCCCACCGCGCCCTCTGGGCTCCTGGCGCGTGGGTTGAAGTGGCTCTCCTGGTAGGCCTGGGCTGCGGTGAGCCGCCAGTCGAAGCCGTACCTCGGTGCCAGCTTCTGGAAAATGGCGTCGTAGGGGGACACCGCGCCCTTCACCTCGCCGTGCGGCACGGTGGCGTCGGGGGGCGACTCGAAAATATGCCGGTAGGCGAGGTTGAACTCGAGCCCGTGGTCGACCCGGGCGACGAAGGCATTCACCGCAGCGAGCAGCTTGGGGTTTCCCACCCGAAGGCCAAAGGCAATGTCTTGCTTGCCTTGCGGCTCCAGCGCCAGCGCCGCCACCACGTCATGGCGCCAGGTGAGCTCGGCCTGGAGGATGTGGCTGTCGGCCACCGTCAGGTCGGCCGTGCCGCTGGCCACCGCGTCGATGAGGTCCTCCGTCTCGACGTCCTCCGCCGCCGGGACGACGGTGAAGCCCAAGGTTGGCTGTAGCCGCGCCAGTGTCCGGGCGTAGCTCGAGCCGGGCCGCACCGAAATGCGGCGCCCCCGGAGCTCGGCCAGGCTCGTCAGCCGGGGCTCGCTCAGCCGCTGTACCACCATCTCCTGCACCTGGAGGTAGGGGCGGCTGAAGTCCACCAGCCGCGCCCGCTCCGGGCTCACCGTGTAGGAGGCGGCGATGAGGTCGCCGCGGCCCTCCAACAGCCACGGCACCAGCTGGTCGTGCGCCGGAGGGACGACCATCGCCAGCCGCACCTTGAGCTGCTTGGCCAGCATCGCCGCGAGCTCATAGTCAAAGCCCCGCGGCAGGCCGCGCTCGAGGAAATAGCTGACTCCGTTGTTGCGGGTGAGGACGCGGAGCTCGCCGCGCTTGAGGATGTCGTCCAGGTCCCCGGTGAAGCGGCGCAGGGCATAGGAGACCAGCTGCTTCTCCAAGAGGAAGCTGTCCAGGGCGGCCAAAAGGGCGTGCGCCGAGAGCCGCACCGCCCATGCCGTGGGCTGGAGCTCGGCCAGTTGAAAGAGGTGCTGGAGCCCGGTGTTGTACCCCTCGAAGCGCTCCAGCTCGGCCGAGGTGGCCACCGCCAGTGAGCGCTCGCCCCGGCTCACCTCGTAGAGGAGCTGCTCGGCATCCTTCCCCCCGGCCACCACGTCGATGGCCAGCCCCGGGACGGATGGCTGCAGGGCCTCCAGCGCCTCTTGCGCGGCCGAGCCCGCCACCACCGAGACTTGCCGTCCGGCCAGCTCCGAGGCGCGTAGGGGAAGGCCACCGACGCCCTTCTTTCCCACCAGCACCTCGCTCACCACCCGCAACGGCTGGGTGAAGGCAACGCGCGCCCGGTCGGCGCGGGTCACCGTCAACCCCACGGCCACCACGTCCCCTTTGCCAGCGAGCAGCGCCGGGATGAGCGCGTCGCGTCGAAGGCAGGCCACTTCCTCCACCTTCAAGCCCATGCGAGTGGCGAACTGCTGCACCAACTCCGCGTCGGAAACGCCGGAGTCGCCGCGCGGCAGCTCGCTGTTGGCCTCGGCCAACACCAGCACCCTCAGCGTCCCGCGCACTTGCGCCGCGGCCAAGTCCTCGTCCGCAGCGTGGCAAAAGCCGGCGGCGAAAAAGGCGAGGGCAAACGCGACCGACCGGGTCACCGCCGCCAAGACGCGCATCGGCCAGCGCCAGAAAGCCATCGGCGGGCCGCACCCTAGCACCGGGCCAGCCTTCTGCCGGTAGAACGCGCACCGCCCTCGTCCTTGCGTCGTCAAAGCCGTCCTCAACGCCCCGGCCCCCAACTGCCAACCCTTTTGGGTGTCCCCTTTCACCCTTGCCGCTGACGGCGCTTTGCGCAATGACCGGCCGCTTCCATGGGACTCCTGCACGCCGTCGTCCTGGGCATCGTCCAGGGTGTCACCGAGTTTCTGCCCATCAGCTCCACCGCCCACTTGCGCATCGTCCCCGAGCTGCTCGGCTGGCCGGATGCGGGCGCGGCGTACACGGCGATGATTCAGCTCGGCACGGTGGCGGCGGTCATCGTCTACTTCCGGCGAGACTTGGTGAGGCTCACCGGTGCCTGGGTGCAGGGGCTTCTGCGCGGGGCGCCGTTCGCGACGCTCGACGCTCGGCTGGCGTGGTTCGTGCTGGTGGGCACCCTGCCGGTGGCCATCCTCGGGCTGCTCTTCAAGCACGACATCGAGACGTCGCTGCGTTCCCTCTACGTCATCGCTCTGGCCATGGTGGGCCTGGCCCTGGTGCTGCTGCTGGCTGAGCGCATCGCCCAGCACCAGCGGACACTGAGCGAAATGGGCTGGCGCGACGCCATCGTCATCGGCCTGTGCCAGGCGGTGGCCCTCATCCCCGGCGCGAGCCGCTCCGGCACCACCCTCACCGGTGGGCTGGGGCTCGGCTTCCGCCGCGAGGACGCAGCGCGCTACTCTTTCCTGTTGTCGATTCCCGCCACTGCCGCCGCGGGGCTCTTCGAGATGCGGCACCTGGTGCGCAGCGGTGAGCCCTTCACCGGCCCGGAGGTGGTGGTCGGCACGGTGGTGGCCTTCCTCACCGGCATCTTGGCCATCGCCTGGCTGCTGCGCTTTCTGCGCACGCGCTCGACCATGGTTTTCATCGTCTACCGCCTCCTGCTCGGTGGACTCCTCTTGTTTTTGCTCGCCACCGGGCGGCTCAGTCCCCAGCCGGACGAGGCCCGGGCGGCCCATGCCCAGCGGGCACCGCAGCCCTCTGGCCAGGCCAGCGAGTAACGGGCGGTGGAGGCGCTTTTCGAGGAGCTTGCGACTCAGCTTCGGGAGCACCCCGGGCGCCCCCTGGACTTGCCGGGGGTGGCCTGGCGCGAGGCAGCGGTGATGGTGCCGCTCACCTTCCGTGAGGGAAGTCCCCGCATCCTCTTCACCCTGAGGCCCGAGTCGCTGAGGCGGCATGGGGGGCAAATCTCATTCCCAGGCGGCGTCCGGGACCCCGGGGACTTAACGCCGCTTCACGCGGCGCTGCGCGAGCTGCAGGAGGAAGTGGGGGTGGAAGCCCAGCGCGTCGAGGTGCTGGGGATGCTGGACGAAATCCCCACCATCACCGACTTCCGAGTCGTCCCCTTCGTTGGACGGCTGACTCCGGGCACCGTGCTTCAGCCGGACCCAGAGGAGATTGCCGAGCTCATCGAGGTGCCTTTGGGCGTCCTCCTCGAGCCGGCCCGGCAGAGAGTGGAACGTCACTTCATCCGCGGCGCGGAGCGGGACATCTACTTCTTCGAGTATGCCGGACACACCATTTGGGGTGCGACGGCCCGCATTCTCCGAAACCTTCTGGACCAGGCGGCGGAGCTGCCCGCCTGGAAGGAGCTGCGTCGACCATGAAATTCTACCCAGTGGTGATGGCGGGCGGCTCGGGGACGCGCTTCTGGCCGCTCTCCAGGGCGCGCCATCCCAAGCAGTTTCTCCCGCTCGTCTCGGGCAAGCCGCTTTTGGTGGAGACGGTGGCCAGGCTGAAGGGGCTGGCCACGCCAGCGCAGACCTACGTGGTGTGCGGCCCCACCCACGCCGCCCTGGCGCGCCGGCTGCTCAAAGGCGTGCCGCCCCGAAATGTGCTGGTCGAGCCGGTGGCCCGCAACACCGCGCCGGCCATCGCCTTGGCCACCTGGGTGATTGGCGCCCGGGAGCCGGAGGCGGTGCTGGCGGTGCTGCCCTCGGACCATCACGTGGCGGACTCTCGCGGCTTTCGGGCCGTGCTGCGACGCGCGGCCCAGCTGGCCCGCTCTGGGCAACTGGTGACGGTGGGCATCAAGCCCACCCGGGCCGAAACCGGCTACGGCTACATTCGCCTCGGGGCGCCCTTGGGCGAGGGCGCCTTCCGCGTGCAGGCTTTCGTCGAGAAGCCGGACCCAGTGACGGCCGCCGAGTATGTGAGCTCCAAGGAGTACCTCTGGAACGGCGGAATTTTCGTCTTCACCGCCAGGGCCATGCGGGAGGCCTTCGCCCGCCACCTCCCCGAGGTGGCCGAAACGATGGAGCGACTCGTCCCGCGCCTCGGCACCCGCGGCTTCTCGGCCGCCCTGGCCAAAGCCTTCCCCCGGCTGCCCTCGGTGTCGGTCGACTACGGGGTGATGGAGAAGGCGCGCAACATCGCCGTCGTCCCAGGGGACTTTGGTTGGTCCGACGTGGGCAGCTTCGCCGCCATCGCCGAAGTCCGGCCCCTGGACGCCGACGGCAACGTGGTGGTGGGCGGGCAAACGCTGGTGCTCGATTCGGCTGGGTGCGTGGTGCTCGGGTCGGGGCGGACCCTGGCGGTGCTGGGGATGCGCGACACGGTGGTGGTAGATGCGGGGGACGCGGTGCTGGTGGTCCCGCGCGAGCGAAGCCAGGACGTCCGTCAGGTGGTCGAGGCGCTCCGGCTCAAACGGCTGACGCGTGCGCTGTAGAAGAGGAAGCCATGCACTCACACATTTTTCGGGAGTACGACATTCGCGGCTTGGTGGACACCGACCTCACCGACGAGGTGGTGGAGCTGCTCGGTCGCGGCCTAGGCACCGTCATCCGCAGAAAGGGCGGCCACAGCGCCACGGTGGGCCGGGATTGCCGAGAGTCGAGCCCTCGCTTTCGCGACGCGCTCTGCGCCGGCCTGATGGCCACCGGGCTGGATGTGCTCGACGTCGGCGTCGTCCCCACCCCGCTGACCTACTTCGCCGCCAACACCCTGCCTGTCGACGGGCTGGCGATGATTACCGGAAGCCACAACCCGCCCGAGTACAACGGATTCAAAGTCGGCCACGGGAGGACGACGCTCCACGGACACGAGATTCAGGCCCTCCGCCAACTGATGGAGGCCAGGGACTTCGAGAGCGGCCGCACCGGGCACCTGACGCCGTTCGACATCGTCACCCCCTACCTCCACTTCATCCGCCAGACGGTGCACATGGGTCGCTCGATGCGAGTGGTCATCGACGCCGGAAACGGCACCGGCGGAGAGGTGGCAGTCCCGCTGTTTCGCAGCATGGGCTTCGAGGTGGTGCCGCTCTTTTGCGACATGGACGCCCGCTTCCCCAACCACCACCCCGACCCCACCGTGCCGGCCAACCTTCAGGACCTCATCGCTGCGGTGCGCCGGGAGAAGGCCGAGGTGGGAATTGCCTACGACGGCGATGCCGACCGGATTGGCGTCATTGACGACAAGGGCCAGGTGCTGTGGGGAGACCAGCTGATGATTCTCTTCGCGCGCAATGTCCTGGCCGAGGTCCCAGGGAGCGCCATCGTCGGCGAGGTGAAGTGCAGCGCCACCCTCTACGAGGAGATTGCGTTGCGAGGCGGAAAGCCCATCATGTGGAAGGCCGGGCACAGCCTCATCAAAGCGAAGATGAAGGAAACCGACGCCCAGCTGGCCGGGGAGATGAGCGGCCACATTTTCTTCAAGCACCGCTACTTCGGCTTCGATGACGCGGTCTACGCCAGCGCGCGGCTGCTCGAGATTCTCACCCACACCGACCGTCCGCTGAGCGAGCTGTTGGCCGATGTGCCGAAGACCTACGCCAGCCCGGAAATTCGCTTCGACGTGCCGGAGGAGAAGAAGTTCGCGCTGGTGCGCCGCGCCACCGAGCTGCTCCGGACGGCGGGGCACGACATCATCGACGTCGACGGGGTGCGGGTGACGTTCGCCGACGGCTGGGGGCTCATCCGGGCCTCCAATACCCAGCCCCTGTTGGTGTTGCGTTTCGAGGCCCGGACCGAGAAGCGCCTGGCTGAAATCCAGAAGCTCATCGAGTCCACTGTGGCGCGCGCGCAGCGAGAACTCGGCGGCTGACGAGGCCTGGACTAGAGTTCCCCAGATGGAGCCGACGGATTCCACCGTTCCCCCGCTGGTCGGGCTCATCATGGGCAGCAAGAGCGACTGGGAATTCCTCCAGCCGGCGGCCAAGGTGCTCACCGAGCTGGGCGTGCCTTTCGAGGCGAAGGTGGTGTCGGCGCACCGGACGCCGGACTACATGTACGAGTACGCCGAGGGGGCCGAGGAGCAGGGGCTGTTGGTCATCATCGCCGCGGCCGGAGGTGCCGCTCACCTGCCCGGCATGGTGGCGGCCAAGACGCTGGTGCCGGTGCTCGGGGTGCCCGTCCCGGCCACCGCCTTGCACGGGGTGGACGCGCTGCTCTCGATGGTGCAAATGCCGAAGGGCGTCCCGGTGGGGACGCTGGCCATCGGCAAGCCGGGGGCCGCCAACGCCGGCCTTTTGGCCGCGGAAATAGTCGGCCTCATCCATCCGGAGGTCCGCCAGCGCCTCCGGGCTTGGCGCGAAGCGCGCACTCGGGAGGCACGCGAGAGCGAGCTTCCATGAGCGTCATCCTTCCCGGAAGTACGCTCGGCATCCTCGGGGGCGGGCAGCTTGGGAGGATGACGGCCATGGCGGCGCGCTCCTTGGGCTACCACCTGGCCGCGCTCGACCCGGACCCCTCCTGCGCGGCGCGCTTCGTCGTCGAGAGCTGCATCACCGCCAGCTTCGACGACGTGGAGGCGGCTCGAGAGCTGGCGCGCCAAAGCCAAGTGGTCACGGTGGAGATTGAGAAAATCTCGGTGGACGCTCTGCGCGCCGTCCAGGCGCTGGTGCCGATGCGGCCCGGACCGGACGTCCTCTTCACCATCCAGGACCGCGCTCGACAGAAGGACTGGCTCGCCGCCCACGGCTTCCCGGTGGGCCCGTACCGAAAAGCAGCCACCGAGGCCGAGGTGCTGTCGGCGGTCCGCGAGCTGGGGGGCAAGGCCTACGTCAAGTCCACCCGGGGCGGCTATGACGGGCGCGGTCAAGCGGTGGTGCGCTCGCTTTCGGACGTCCCTGCGGCCTGGGCTTCCTTGGGCGGCGGCCCGGTGGTGGTGGAGCAAGCGCTGGCCCTCCGCCAGGAGCTGTCGGTGCTGGTGGCCCGTCGTCCCTCGGGAGAGGCAAGGGCCTACCCGCCGGCGCTCAACCACCACGTGCGCGGCATTCTCGAGTGGAGCGTGCTTCCCGGCCCCTTCCCCCAAAGCCTGTCGCGGGCGGCCGAGGAGGTGACGACGGCCATCGCCCTGGCCCTCGGGGTGGAAGGGCTTTTGGTGGCCGAATTCTTCTGCACCGAGGAGGGCCAGTTGCTCGTCAACGAGCTCGCGCCGCGGCCCCACAACACCTTCCACACCACCGAGGTGGCCTGCGCCACCAGCCAATTTGAACAGGCGACGCGCGCGGTGTGCGACTTGCCGCTCGGCTCCACCGAGGTGCTGGCCCCGGCCGCCATCGTCAACCTCCTCGGAGAGTTGTGGCTCAAGCCGGAGCCTCCGCACTTCGACGCCGCGCTGTCCCTCCCCGGCGTCACCGTGCACCTCTACGGCAAACGCGTGGCCCGCCCGGGCCGCAAAATGGGCCACCTCTCGGCCATTGCCGCCACGCCCGAGGAGGCGTTGCGCAAGGTGCAGGAAGCCCGGCGTCGGCTGGGGCGGGAAGCGGCCTAAAGCGGACGGAGGCCCAAAGCGGCGGTCAGCTGGCCGACGGCTTTCCGCTGGCCGGCTGGGCACGCGCCTTCAAGAGGGGCACAAAGGCGTCGCGGTAGCTCCAGGCCAGAAAAACTTCCAGCACCAGCACCGCCACCGCCAACGGAAGGCCGGCCGGGTGGAGGAAGGCGTGGAAGAAGAGAATATTCACCACAATCGGCGCGAGCGCGGTGAGCGCCAGAGGGACGAAGCGTCCGGACAGCAACAGAAGCCCGGACAGCGTCTCGACGGCTTTCAACAGTGGGTAGAAGTAGCCCGTGGCGAAGAGCGCTCCGGCGAAAGCCAGGGCCCCCGGCGGTAACGAGCCGGGCGCGGGCGGCGGGGGCGGATCGGGAATGAAGTGGAAGAAGCCGTTGAGGCCGAAGACGAAAAAAATAAGGCCAAGCAGCAGGCGGGCGGCGACGGGGAGGTAGCGCATGGCCACTTTCCCTAACGGGCGGTTTGTCTCTGGGACAGTTTTTCCTCAAGGGATAGACTGTTGTCGCTGTGACAACTCCCGATTTGAATCACGTCGCCGTCTTCGTCCGGGTGGTGGACACGGGCAGCTTCACCGCCGCCGCCTCGGCCCTCGGGTTGCCCAAATCGAGCGTCAGCCGAAGCGTCGCCCGGCTCGAGGGGGAGCTCGGCGTGCGGCTGTTGCAGCGTACCACCCGCAGCGTGCACCTCACCGACGCCGGCCACGCCTACTACGACGGGGTGGCCCGTGCCCTGTCAGGCCTGGAGGAGGCCCAGGCGGCGGTCTCGGCCATGCAGGCCAAGCCCCAAGGGACGGTGCGCGTCACCACCGCCGTCGACATTGGGGTGAATGTGGTGGCCGGGCTGGTGGCGCGCTTCGTGCGGCAAAACCCGGACATCCACGTGGAGATGGTGCTCACCGGCCGCCTCGTCAACCTGGTGGATGAGGGCGTGGACCTGGCGGTGCGCGCCGGCAAGCTGGATGACTCCTCACTGGTGGCCCGCCGGGTGGGGACGCTGGAGGCCCGGCTGCACGCCGCGCCCGGCTACCTGCGCCGCCACGGGACGCCCAAGACGGTGGCGGAGCTGGCCCGTCATGACTGCGTCCTGTTCCGCGCTCGCCGCGGGCAAAGCACCTGGGAGCTGGTGGGGCCGAAGGGCGTGGAGCGGGTGGACGTCTCGGGTAGGGTGTCCGCCGACGACTATGCCTTCGTCCGCCAGATGCTCCTGGCCGGGGGCGGCATTGGGCTCGTGCCCTGGACGACGTGCGCCCAGGACGTTGACCGCGGGCGGCTGGTGCGGGTGCTGGAGGAGTATGCCGCGCCGGGCGGGGCGCTCCACGTCGTCTACCCCTCCTCCCGCTACGTGCCCCAGCGCGTCGCCCTGCTGCGCGACTTCTTGGTGCAGGGCCTTCTGGAGCGGACCCAAAGCTGTGACGCCAAGGACGCTGGGCGAAGGACCGCGTCCCGGGCCGTTACTGGTTGAGGGCGAAGATGTAGCTGTAGCGCAAGTCAGTGGCCACCGGCTTTCCGCCCTTGGTGGCTGGCTTGAAGCGCGCCCTTAGGACAGCGCCCCGGGCCGCCTCGTTGAGGCCATAGCCCGGTCCGGACACCACCTGCGCGGCGCTGACGTGCCCGTCGACCTCGACGGTGATGGCCAGCACCACCTGGCCCTCGATGCCGAGCTTCTTGGCCTGCTTCGGGTAAATCTCCTCGCCGCCAATCGCCTCCAGTAGCTCGGGCGGCGTGTCCACCAGGTACAGCGGCGCGTAGCCCGGCCGCACGCTGCTTGGCGCCACGGCCTGCTCGGCCGGCTTTCCCGCAAGGGTGTTGCCCACCGGCACGGCCACCGCGCTGGCGGTGGTGGTGGACTCGAGCGTCAGGCCCACCACCACCGGGGGCGGCGGACCCACAGGAGGCGGCGTGTCGTTGGGCGGGGGTGCTTCGGCCCGGGCCGGCTTCCGGGGGGCAACCACCGACAGCTTGGGGCGCAGCCGCGGCTCGGTTTTGGGAGGGGGCTCTGGGGGGTGCTCTTTGGGCGGCTCCACCTCCACCACCACCAGCTCCGAGGGCCGTGGCCGGCTGGCCGCCGCGGGCAGCCGCGCCCGGGCCGCGAGCAGCAGCCCCAAGCCGTGCAGCAAGAGCGAGGCCCCGAGGAAGAGGAGGAGCGAATGTCGCCGCAGCGGCGCGGCGAAGGGCACCACCGCGACGCTCACGGCGCTTCGGTGCCTCGCGAGGGGTGGGCCCGCGTGTCCTTCTCGATGTTGAGCGCGAAGCGGGACACTCCCTCGCCCTTCACCACGTCGATGAGGTGCATCACCTCGCCGTAGGGGAGGGCCTGGTCCGCGCTGAGGATGGCCCGGGTCTCGGCGTCCTTCTTGACGCTCTCGGCCACCTTCGAGCGCAGTTGCGCCTCGGAGACTTCCTCGCCGTCCAGGAAGAGCCGACCCTGCCGGTCCATCACCACCGCCAAAAGGCCCTGCACCGTCTCACCGGCGTTGGCCGCCCGGGGAAGGTCCACCTCCATCGTTTCACGGACAATGAAGTTGGCGGTGACCATGAAAATAATCAGCAGCACCAGCACCACGTCCACCAAGGGGGTGACGTTGATGCCGGTAATCTCGTCGTCACCGCTGTCCTGGAGTTGCGCTGCCATCAGCTGCCCTCGGCCGCGCCACGGGAAGGACGTCCGGGCTGCGTCGCCTCGGCCCGGGCCCGCATCGCCCCCACCAGCGCGTAGCCGAGGGCCTGGGTTCGGTTCACCAGCGTCTTCAACCAGCGAGTGAAGGCGTTGTAGGCCACCACCGCCGGGATGGCCACGCCCAGGCCGACGGCGGTGGCCACCAGTGCCTCGGAGATGCCGGCCATCACCGTCTGCTGGATGGCGCTGCCTTTGATGGCCACTGCGCCGAGGTCGTTGAAGGCCTTAATAATGCCGAGCACCGTCCCAAACAGTCCGACGAAGGGGGCATTGCTACCCAGCGTGCCGAGAAAGGACAGGAAACGCTCGTAGCGGGCCCGCTCCCGCGCCAACACGCTGAGCAGCACCTCCTCCACGGTGTCTGGGCCCTGAGGTGCCGCTTGCAGCATTTCCCGCACCACCACCGCCTCCATTCCGGTCTGTCCCTCCAGCGCCTGGGCCGCGCGGTCGAGCTCACCGCGGGCCAGCCAGCTGGCCAGCTGCTCGCCGTGGCGCAGCCGCTGCGAGCCGAAGAAGACGGCTCGCTCGAGCATCACCGCAAACGACGCCACCGAGAGCGCCACCAACAGCCAGAGCACCCACTCGGCGGAGCTCAGCGTCAGCCTCAGCAGCTTGGCCGTGAGCCACCCGAGCGAGGGGTTTTGCACCTGCGCCCACAGCAGCATGGAAGAAGTCATCAGCCGCCCTTAGTAGTCGCGGGACCAGACCGCGTCCAGCGAGCCAGCGTTGGCATCGCCGTATTCGAGCTGCAGGCTCCAGCGGCGGAGAAAACGGTACTCCACCCGGATGGCATTGGCATTCTGGTAGCGGAAAGGGTCGGCGTTGGTACGCGCTTGGTAGCCAATGTAGATGTCGTCGTTGACGTACTTCCCGGCTTCGAGACGGGTTTGGTTGACGCCCCGCTCGTCATTGCCCACCTCAACGGACAGGACGTCGATGGGGACGGCCACCCCCACTGCCGTTTTCAGCTGGTTGGCCGCCCAGGAGCCGAGAATGGACACGCCGGCCTCTCCGCCCCCCACCGAGCTGCTGCTGCCGAGGCTGCTCTGCACCAGCGTCGTTCGACCGGTGGCCAGCAGCGTGTAAATTTCGGACTCCGACATGGGCGGGTCGCTCGACGGGGTCACCTTGACGTTGGCCGCCTCCCCCGAGAAGTGCATGTAGACTTTGGCCTGAGAGAGGACGCTGCTGTAGACGCCGGTGACGTCCAGCTGCGCCTGCTCCGGCGGCCCCAAAAAGCGCACTTGGCCGCCGGGCTGGACCTCGAAGCGACGTCCCCAGACGTCTCCCCGGCCTCGGAGGATTTTCACCTCGCCCGAGACGGCGAGCTGGCGCCCGAGCGCCACCGTGAAGGGCTCCGAGAGGCCGAGCTCCAGCGTCACGTCCTTGCTGCGGACGAAGACGTGCGCTGGCGCCTTTAGCCCGAGGCGAAGGAAGTCGCCCCCGGACGTTTCCGTCTCGGCCGTCGCTCCTCGGCGGCGCCGCGGCACGCTGGACAAGGCGCGGAGCGCCGTCTCTTGGTCGAGCGGCACGCCGTTGCGGGTGAGGACGACGTCCGGGGGGCTGCTCAAGTCCTGCAGGTTTTTTCGGCGGACTTCCGGCAGCTGGAGCTCGGCCTGGGAGAGCTCGACCTGGGAGAGGTTGACTGTCCACGGGGTGGCCGACCCGCTCAGCTGCGCCTTCAGCGTGGCGAAGCACCACAGCTGGTCATCCAAGATGACTGGCAAGTCCCGGCTGCTCAGCGTGCCCGACAAGGCAAAACCCCCGGCGGCGCGAGTCCCCAAAAGCTGCAGCGACAGGGTGCCTCCTTGCACTTTGGCCGAGAGCTGCTCAATGGCGAAGCGCTCATTGCTCGCCGACGCCTTGAGCTGAATGTCCTGGTACAGCCCATAGCCGATGATGCCCACCGCTCCATCCGTCCAGGACAGGGCGCCCTTCAGCTCGGGTTGGCCCAACGTCCCGGTGGCCTGACCCTGCACCTGCAGCTTCCCCGAGATGCTGCGCACCCCTGGCAAGAGGCCGGCAATGAAGTCCGGCTCGAAGTGCTCCGAGTGCAGCTGGGCCGTCAGCGGCGCCTCCGACAGAGGAAGGCCGCGCCGCAGGGCGGGCAACGCGAGGTCGAGCTGCAGCTGAGCCTCCAAGTCCAGCCGTCCCCCGGCGGCCGACTGCAGCCTGACGTCCAGCGTCTCCCGTCCGTCCGCGTAGCGCAGGTGCCCCGTCCCCTCGAAGTGCGCGCCGTCGCTTGGACCGAGGTGAGTGGCCGTCGCGGTGGCGGTCAGGGTGGGGGCGCTCAGTGTGCCATGGCCCTCGAAGCTGAGCTGAAGTAGCCCATCCAAAAGACGCCGGTCACGGCGCAACCGGTTGACGCCCAAAGGCAGCTGGTTGAGGTGGAAGGGGCCGAGGTCCCCAGAGAGCTCCAGCGCGGCGTGCGACAGCTCCTCGCTCGACGCGGCCCACAGCCCCCCGAGCGGCGCTCCCCAGGCGCCGCGCACCGAGCCTCTGTCCAACGCCAGCCCGGTGAGGGTGAGCCGTGCCTGCACCGTCTCTCCGGCTTCAACCACAAGGTGCACCTGGCCCTCCGGCCAGGAGGCCAAGACCAGCTTCTGCAGCTCGACGTCGGCCTTGCCCCGAGGGTCGGCCAGTGTGCCGCTCAGCGTGGCGCGTAAAGAGGCCATCCCCTCGATGCTCCGGTGGACGAGTCCCGCCTTTTGAAGCGGCGCCAGCGACAGGCCTTCGGCCTGGACACTGGCCTTGAGGGGCACGCTGCGCCAGCCAGCCCAGCTGCGGCGACGGGCCAACAGTTGGCCTGTACTTTCCAGAAAAGCCTCCGCCTGGAGGCCGCCGTTGAGCCCCTCTGCAGACAGGGTGACCCTCATCGGCGTCGCTTCGTCTCCCTCGAGGCTGAGGCTGCCCTGCGCCGCCGGTAGCCCGAAGGCCACCAACTCCGCCGCATGCACGCTGAGGTGCAGCGAGGGGGCGTCGGCGAAACCCTCGACGCTGGCCGTGGCGTCCAGTTGCCCGCGCACCACCGCCGTCCCGGAGGGACACCCGCCCGACAGCAATCCCGCCTTGGCCAAGTCACACAAGGCTTGGCCCACCTCGAGGTGAGCGGCCTTGAGGTGAAGGGTCGCCGGCTGGTGGACGCGGCGGGTGAGAGCGGCTTCGGGGCCTTCCAGCTCCACCTCCACCGCGCTCTGGGAGGCCTGAAGGCGCCCCGTGAGCGCGAGTCGCTCTCCACTGCGCCGTCCCTCGAGCTGGGCGCTCAGGCCTTGAAGCCCGTGCCAGCCGCCGTTGGCGAGGGTGGCCCGGACAGAGACGTCCGGGTGGCTCTCGGCCCCCTGGACGTCCGCCGTCAGCGCGAGAATGCCGGCCAGTCCCGACGGCGCTGGCAAAAGCGCCGGCAGCCGAGCCAAGTCCAGGGCTGCCACCCGGAGAGCGCCCTCCAGCTGCCCTTGCGCCACGCGCACGCTGAGGCTGATGGATTGGTTGCCCGAGACGAGCTCCAGTCTTTCCGTCTGAAGCCGCGCCTGGTCAAAGCGCACTCGGGCGGGTGCCTTGAGGGCCCAGCGCTCCATGGGAAAGTCGAGCTCCAGGGTGTCCAGCAACAGGCCCCGGCCGTCGCCATCGGCCGTGCCGGCCAGCTGCAGCCGCAGTGGGCCGGCTGCGGTGAGTTGCAGCTCGATTGCCTGTGCCTCGGTGCGCAGCGTGCCGCGGACGTCTTTCAGCGAGCGACCGGCGAGTTTCAGCGCACTGGCCTGCAGGCTGGCGTTGGACTGCAGAGGCCGAGTGACGTCCGGAAGGTGCCCGGTGAGCTCCAGCCCTTCGGCCGACAACGGGCCCACCGCCAGTGTCGCGAAGTGCCCCTCCGCCTGGAGCCCGGGGTGGGTGGGGCGTCCGGACACCTCGAGGTGCAGCGAGCCGTGGCCGGCCAGGGGCGGCAGGGAGAGGACGTCGCCGAAGGCGTCCACCAAGGCGGCGAGGCGATGGACTTCAAGGTGCAGCGTGCCCTGCAGGGAAGTCCGCGTCCAACTCCCGCTTCCGGAGAGCTCGAGGCCAGGGAGTGTTGCCTTGAGAGAGGACAGCTCGACGCGTCCGTGCTGCAAAGCCAGCCGCATCTCCACCGGACCGACGTCCTCTCCGTGGACTTGGCCCCTCGGCAGTGTCAGCTGGAGGGCACCGCGGGCCGCGCTCCAGGAGCCTCCTTGGCCGGCGCCCTCGAGGCTGAAGGCCAGGTCGCTCTTGGGCCCATGGCCAAACAGCTCGGCCAAGTCCACGTGCTGCACCCGGAGGTGCACTGTCTGGGCCGAAGCGCGCTCGACGTCGACGTCGCCTTGGAGCTCGACACGGGCGCGCCCTGCCGCGGCACGCAGGGAGACGAGAAAGCCCGACTCCCCGGTCCGCGCGTTGCCGCTGACTTCCAGTGGAACGCGGAGCGGCCAGCCGCGCACCAAAGCCCGGGCCAGGCTCGGTGCGACGTCGAGCGCGAGGTGCCCGTCGAGCTCGGTACCCCCGCGCCGGTGGACGTCCCCAACAACGTTCGCCCCGGCGGCGTGAATGTCCACGTCCGCCGAAAAGGCACTGCCCCGGTGCTCGGTGGCAAGGACCAGGGTGACGGGGCCGGGGGCGGGCTGCACCAACGCCCCGTTGCCCCGTGTCTCGAGCTGAAAGTCCCCGGAACGCAAGCCATAGCGCCCAGCTCCGGTGAGGGCCAAGCCCTGAAGCAACAGGGGCAGTGCTTCGGTCGTCTTCACCTGGAGCCGGCCTTGTGTCACCTCGAAGCGGTGGACAATGAAGGTGAGGGGCAAAGGCTGTCCGCCTGCGCCCGGGGGCCCGGGGAGGCGGGGGGCAAACGTCCGGTCGAGGTTGGAGCCGTCTTCATCGAGAATGATGGTGAAAGAGGGTTGCGTCAGCGAGACGGCGCGCGCCTCGATGTGGCCGCGCAACAGCGCGCTCCAGACGAGCTCCACGTCCACTTTCTCGATGAAGGCCACCGGCGTCCCTTCCGAGTCCAGAAGGGAGGCCCCGCGCACGACGACGTGGTCTCCTTGGAGGGTGGCCCCCACCGCCTCCACTCGCCCGGTGATGGCGTTGTTGGCCGCGTCGAGGCCGATGCGCAACAGGCGCGCCGTCCCGCTCGGCGTTTGCAGGTAGGCGAGGACGCCGTTGAAAGCGAGTAACAGAAACAGCGCCAACCCGCCGAGGACAAGCAGCGCCCGACGCAGGTGCGCAGCCAACGTCGGCGGTTGGCGCGGGGCGGGCGGGACGAGGGCGTCGCCAGTCACCTCAGAAGGACTCCCCAATGGCAAAGCTCAGCGCGCACCGGCTCCAGGGCGCTCCGGCGTAGTTGGGCGCATAGTCGTTCGAGGAGAAGGCGATGCATCCGGTGTTGGAGGTGTAGCGCACGCCGGGCTGCACCGGGACGACGGGCAGCGGCCCGCCGAAGTTAAGTCGGTAGCCGAAGTCGATGCGCAAAAGCCCGACCGGCGTCCGGTAGCGGAGGCCGATGCCCACCGCCACCTGGGTGGTGGACAAGTCGTCCCAGCTGAACGCGCCGTAGCTGACGAATCCCGCATCCACGAAGAAAGCCAGCACCCATTCCCGGGCAAACGCCCAGCGAAGCTCTAAGGAGGTGTCGAGCAGTCCGTTTCCACCGATGGGCACCACGTAGCCGACGTACTGGGCTGGCTGTCCAACCGGGGCCACCAGCGACCCGGCGGCTGCGCTGGGCGTCAGCGGCTGGTTGGCCAGCGGAAGCAGGGGT
The DNA here is from genome assembly GCA_052143535.1 of Myxococcaceae bacterium. Lineage (GTDB taxonomy): Bacteria > Myxococcota > Myxococcia > Myxococcales > Myxococcaceae > JADGRA01. The sequence goes on from JBKQSS010000080.1 coordinate 119,100, forward strand.
GACAGCTGGCGGCTTCCAAAGCCCCGGTTGGAGCCGGCCCCACCAGCGAAGAAGCGGTTGACGATGGGGGAGGGGTCGCAGGCCTGAGCGGACAGCCCAGCCTCGGCGCTGATGCTGCAGGGGTGGGGCTGCAGGATGGTGCCCACCATCACCCTGGCCGCGAAGGTGACAGTGCCGACGGTGAGGTAGGCCCGGGCCTCGGGAAGGATGCGGATGTAGTCGTAGCCGCTCCCCGACCAGGCACCCGACTCCTGGAAGGAGACGCCGAGGTAGTAGCCGCGCTTGGCATCCACGATGTCATCGCGGGCGTCCCACACCACCGTCTGCTCGAAATAGCCAAGCCGCTGGAGGCAAGGCGAGCTCTCGCAGCCATAGGCCAACAGCGGCGCGTCGCCGGTGAGGCCGCTGGTGACGCCGGTGACTTGGTCCAGCTCGAAGGCGTAGGTCGGGGATAGGACGAGGCGCGGCACCGGCTCCCAGGCCACGCCGACGCGTCCGCGTCCGCCGATGTAGCCGTAGCCGGCCTCGACTTGCTTGTAGAGGTTGACGCTGGCCAGAAACTTGAGCGTCGGAGCAAAGAAGTTGGGCTGCTGAAATTGGGCGCTGAAGTCCAGGACCAAGCCGTTGGTTTGGATGTCCCACACGGCCGGCACAAACGCCCAGCCCACCTTGGCCTTGAGGGTGAGCTGTCGCAGGCCACCGAGGAAATTGCGGTCGACGTACTCGGCCGTGGCCCGCACTTCCTGGCGCGCCGGGTCAAAGCCCAGGCCTCCCCCGTAGCGGACGGTGTGGAAGGGAGCCTCGCGAACGTCGATGAGGACCGGCACCGTGTCGGTGGTGGCGTCGGGCCTGCCCACCGT
>JBKQSS010000081.1:0-25735 GCA_052143535.1 Myxococcaceae bacterium
AAATCTCCACGCACGTCTTCTTGGGACAGGGCCTCAAAGTCGCTAACGTCATCCACGGGGAACTCCTCGGCTCCCTCGCTAAAGGGAGACCAGTTCGGGTTGAACTTCCCGAGGAGCTTCCCCGTCATTTCCGTCGACTGCGACTTCATCAACTACACACTTTTAGAGACACCACCATTCGCCCGGAGGTAGTACATACCGTCGAAGTCGGGTGCCCTGGCCTCCGTTGTACCGCGTTGTTTTCTCGTCAAAGCGAGCCGGAATAGCGATGGCGGTCGTTCGAGTCAGTACCCGCGTGGACGAGAATGATGTCGCCCGGCTTCACGCGTAGCAGGCACATCTTGTTCCAGTCATCTTCGACTTGACACGTGTAATAGGCGGCCAGGATGCCCGGCTACGCGTTAGGCGCCGTCGAGACAAGGCCAAGACTTCGAGTGGCCGACGTCGTTTCGGGCCCCTTTCGTCGCTGCTCGCTGCCTGCCAGCGGCGGCCTACGGTATCTCCTTGCAGCGACCCGAGATGGAAGGGCATGACGAAGCCCGCTCCTGGAAACTGGCGGATCCTTCACGGATGTTTTCAGCACGTCGACAAAGCAAATTTAACGAGTTGGAAGCGCAAAGACGTGATGGCGCCGAGAGAAAAACCACCACCGGCGACCTCAAAAACAAACACCGAAGCTGACAACGGCTGTTGGCCGTTCTTCCTCTTCGTCCATCACGGGAGGGCATCATGCGCCGGGCGCTCGCCATGGGCCCGCCGTGCAAATCAGGATCGGCCGCTCGGCCGAAAGATGGTATGCCGCCACGCGCTTGGAGATGCCACAGCACCATCGAGGAAGGACACCAGTGATGAGGACGCCGAAGTCGTGCAGCATCGCCCTTCTCGCAGCATGTGCGGTCACCGCCAGCGGCTGCGGCAGTTCGGGAGGCAACACAACGGTGCCGTCGGCGCCGACGGGAGTCCAGGCGACTGGGGGAGACGCCCAAGTCACCATCTCGTGGTCGCCCGTTACCGGTGCAACCTCCTACAACATCTACTGGTCCACGACCTCCGGTGTGACCCTGACGACCGGCACCAAAATTCCCAATGTAACCAGCCCTCACGTTCAACCCGCGCTCACCAACGGAACCACCTACTACTACGTCGTGACGGCCGTGAACGCCAACGGCGAGTCCATGGCCTCTTCCCAGGTGAATGCGGTCCCCGCGGCCCCTCCGTACATTTACGCAACGGTCCTCACCCTGGATGGCGGTGGCGTTCCTCCCTACTTAAATTACCTGGAGGAAGTCTACGTTTGTACGGATGGGTTTAACTGCAACAGTCCCGTCGCAGACGCGACGGTGACGGTGAACGGGACCGCTGTACCCTACGACGCAACGTCGGGAGGCTACTACGGTACAAACCCCATCGCCGAGGGCGCCTCCGTCACGCTTCAGGTGACTATCGGCGCGAACGTCTATACCGCCAGCGGGACTCAGTTCACGACTCCCCCCAGCGTTACCGCCCCGGCCCCGGCAGCGAGTTGGACCGCAGCGAACGACAACGACATCACTTGGACGGGGGGCGCCCCGACTGGCGGAGCGGACTACTTGGTCTATATCGCCGACAGCAGCGGTAATCTGGCGTTTCCGCTAACTCAAAATTTGGAGTTACCCATCGCGACCATGTCAGCTACCGTCCCCGGGGGAACGCTGTCCACGGGGAGCAGCTTCTCATTGGTGGTAGGCATCGTCTCCATCGGAGCCTATCTCGAGGAGGGCTCCGGCGGCATCGCGATTCCCAACACCGGAGCCGGTTCCGGGCTGTGGCTCGGGGTGCTCGCCCCCGTTGTGCCGGTCACCACCCAGTAACAGCTTGGCGAGGGCCCGGGCCTCCACATAGTCGTGTTACCCGCAACGACACGTCACCAAGTGACCTGCGGCGCCGACTCGGCTGTGCTGTCGAGCCCGTGGGGCGTCGGCAGAACTCCAGGTTGAGGGCCAGGTTGCGCGCCGTCCCGGGTCCTTCTCTAGACAACGGTGCACAACCTGGGTGACCGGCCCCCGGAATGTTCGCTCGGAGAGGCTCAGGCTCGTTGTGGAGGACGGCATAGCCGGTCTCCACAACTGGACCTGCCGAAAAACGCGCCCTGTGTCCGCTCAGCATTTCGCAGAGCACCGCCCCGAGGCCGAAGAAGTCAGCGCGGGCGCCGAGCGGGTCGCCGCGCACCTGCTCGTGCGACATGAAATTCAACCTCGGGCTCGACCTGGTCTTTCCTCAGCGCTTCCTGGAGAGCCGGTCGCCCGGTGGTTGAGGCGAGCCTTGGGGCACCCCTTCGTCACACAAGGCGAATGACGCCGAGCGTCGAGAGTGCTTCACCGGCAAGGCCGCCGTGGACTCCCGGGACACCCCATCCGTAGGATGGCGCCGCGGTCACGCCTCGCGCGCCTCGGTGTCATGCGTTCGAGGTGCGGCATCGGACACTTGGCGGATGAGCGCACTGGACACCTTCCCACGCCTGTTGCTGGACCACGCGACGCGCCGTGGCACGAGCCCGGCTATGCGCGAGAAGGACTTTGGCATTTGGCAGACGTACAAGTGGAGGCAGGTGGCGGATGAGGTGCGGGCGCTGGCCTGTGGGCTGGCGGCGCTTGGGTTTGCCCGTGGCGAGCATCTGGCCATCATCGGTGACAACCGCCCGCGCCTGTATTGGGCCACGGCTGCGGCCCAATGTCTCGGGGGCATCCCCGTGCCGCTGTACCAGGACGCCCCGGCGGATGAGATGGGCTTCGTCCTCCAGGACGCCGAGGTACGTTTCGCGGTGGTGGAGGACCAGGAGCAAGTGGACAAGCTACTCGAGCTCCGGGAGCGGCTCCCGGCGCTGAAGCTTCTCATTTACGACGACGGGCGTGGTCTTCGGCACTACCCGACAGACGTTCTGGGTGCCTATGACGACATCCAGCGGCAGGGGCGCGCTTTCGACGCCGAACATCCAGGTTTCTTCGAAGAAGCCGTCGCCGAGGGCAAGGCCACAGACATCGCCATCATGCTGTACACGTCGGGGACGACCGGACGGCCCAAGGGCGTCATGCTGACCCACGACAACCTCATCCGCACCGGACGGGGAGGCAACGAGCGCGAACACCTCACCGCCAACGAAGAAGTCCTCGCCTACCTGCCCATGGCCTGGGTGGGCGACAACCTTTTCAGCTACACCCAGGGACAAATCGCCGGCTTTTGCATGAGTTGTCCGGAGAGTTCGGACACGGTGTTGACGGACATGCGGGAGATTGGGCCCACCTACTTCTTTGCCCCACCCCGCGTGTACGAAAACCTATTAACGCAGGTTTCCATCCGAATGCAGGACGCGGGGCGATTCAAGCGCTGGCTGTATTCGACATTCATGAACGTGGCGAGACGGGTGGGGACGAAACTCTTGGACAAGCAGCGGGTGCCCCTGGCGGACCGCATCCTCTACGGCCTGGGCGACTTGCTCATCTACGCGCCACTGCGCAATGTGTTGGGCCTGAGTCGCATCCGCGTCGCCTACACCGCTGGCGAGGCCATCGGCCCCGACTTGTTTCGATTTTACCGCTCGCTCGGCATCAACCTGAAGCAGCTCTATGGCAGCACCGAGACGTCGGTCTTCGTCTGCATCCAGCCGGACGGCGAGGTGAAGTCGGACACGGTGGGCACTTGCGCCAAAGACGTGGAGATTCGCATCTCCGAGCAGGGTGAAGTCCTGGTCCGAAGCCCGGGCGTCTTCCACAGCTACTACAAGAATCCGGAGGCGACGCGCGAGGCGAAGACGCCGGAAGGCTGGTTTCACACTGGGGACGCCGGCTACTTCGACGGCGACGGACACCTCAAAATCATCGACCGCGCCCGTGACGTTGGTCGGCTGCAGGATGGAACGTTGTTCGCGCCGAAATATCTGGAGAACAAGCTGAAGTTTTTCCCGTGGATTAAGGAGGCGGTGGCCTTCGGCGACGGCCGTCCCTATGCCGTGGCCCTCATCAACATCGACCTTCAGGCGGTCGGCAATTGGGCCGAGCGGCGGGGCCTGGCCTACTCCGGCTACACGGACTTGGCAGGCCGGGACGAAGTGCAAGGGTTGGTGCTCGAGTGTGTCGAGGCCGTCAATCGCGACTTGTCTGTTGACTCCAAGCTGCACGGTTCGCAGATTCGTCGTTTCCTCGTCCTCCACAAGGAGTTGGACGCCGACGATGGCGAGCTGACCAGGACTCGCAAAGTCAGGCGCGGCTTCATCGCCGAGCGCTACGCCGCCCTGGTGGACGCCCTCTACTCCAACGTGGGCAGTCTCTCGGTGGAGGCAAACGTGAAATTCGAGGACGGACGACTGGGCACCATCCGCGCCGAGGTGAAGATTCGCGAGGCTTCGGTTTCCAAGCCCCTCGCCCCGCTGCGGGCGGCCTGAGCCCACATGCCCCGTCCGCGCCAGCGGATTGGTGAGGTACTACTCGAGGTGAGTGGAGTCAGCCTCGCCTTCGGCGGCGTGCAGGCCCTCGACCAGGTGAGCTTCTCCGTCCGAGAGCGAGAAGTCTGCGCCATCATCGGACCCAACGGTGCAGGCAAGAGCACGTTGCTCAACATCGTCAACGGGGTTTACCACCCGGACGCGGGCTTCCTCTGCTTTGGCGGCGTGCGCCACCGTGCCATGGCCCCCGGCGAGGCGGCCAGGAGCGGCATCGCACGCACCTTTCAAAACATCGCGCTCTTCAAGGGGATGACGGTCCTCGACAACATCATGACCGGGCGAGACTTGAAGATGCGCTCCAGTTTGCTCTCTCAGGCGCTCTACTGGGGCCCCGCTGAACGGGAGGAGATTGCGGAACGCCGCAAGGTGGAGGAGCTGATTGACTTCCTTCAAATCGAGCACATTCGAAAGACGCCGGTGGGCCGGCTGCCCTATGGCCTGCAAAAGCGGGTCGAGCTGGCTCGGGCGTTGGCCGCCGAGCCACGCCTGTTGTTGCTCGATGAGCCGATGGCGGGGATGAACATTGAGGAGAAGCAGGACCTGTGCCGCTCCATCCTTGATGTGAACGACGAGTTTGGCGTCACCATTCTCCTCATTGAGCACGACATGGCGGTGGTCATGGACATCGCAGACCGGGTGGTGGTGCTCGACTACGGGCGCAAAATCGCCGACGGGACGCCCGAGGACATCCGCAAAAACCCAGACGTCATCGCCGCCTATTTGGGCGTCGGCACCGAGGCGGACCGTCGCGCCGCCGGCGCGGGAGCAGGGTAACCCTGTGCAATTCTTCTTCGAAGTTCTCATCGCAGGCTTACTGGCTGGCGTCATGTACTCGCTGGTGGCGCTCGGCTTCGTCCTCATCTTCAAGGCCTCTGGCGTCTTCAACTTCGCCCAGGGCGCCATGGTGCTTTTCGCGGCGTTGACTTTCGTTTCCTTAGAGGAGCGAGGGCTGCCGCGGTGGGCGGCAGTGCCTGCCACGCTGGCGGTGATGCTCGTCTTGGCGTTACTCATCGAGCGGGTGGTGCTTCGGCCCTTGGTGAACCAGCCCCCCATCAGCCTTCTGATGGCCACCATTGGCCTCACCTTCTGCATCGAGGGCCTCGCCCAGGGCCTGTGGGGGAGCTCGGTCAAGGGGTTCGACCTAGGAATTCCCGACACTCCCTTCGAGGTGAAGGGCGTCCTCATCAGCGAGTTCGACCTCTTTGCCGCCAGCATCGCCGGCCTGTTGGTGGCCGCTTTGGCGCTGTTTTTCCAATACACCCGTGTGGGGCGGGCGCTACGGGCCGTGGCCGATGACCATCAGGCGGCGCTCAGCGTCGGCATTCCCCTTCAGTACATCTGGGCCGTGGTGTGGGCCGCGTCAGGGGCGGTGGCCTTGGTGGCGGGCCTTTTGTGGGGCTCACGGCTGGGCGTCCAATTTGCCCTGTCTGTCATCACTCTCAAGGCACTCCCGGTCCTCATCCTCGGCGGCTTCACCTCCATCGCTGGGGCCATTGTCGGCGGCCTCATCATTGGCGCCACCGAGAAGCTGGCCGAGGTGTACCTCGGCCCTGTCTTGGGCGGAGGCATCGAAAATTGGTTCCCCTACGTTTTCGCCCTGCTTTTCCTCCTGGTCCGGCCCGAGGGCCTGTTCGGCGAAAAGCGCATCGAGCGGGTGTAGCCCATGCTTTACCGCGAGGCTGGGCAGTTCCGGACTAGCTACCAAGCCGACCAGCGGATTTTCCCCCTCCGCCAGGACCGCGTCGGCTTTGCGCTGCTGCTGCTTCTGGCCTTTGTTGGCGTGCCCCTTCTCGGCAGTGACTACCTGCTCAGCGCGCTGCTCATTCCCTGGCTCATCCTCTCGCTGGCCGCATTGGGGCTAAACATCCTCACCGGGTATGCGGGGCAAATCAGCCTCGGCAGCGCCGGCTTTATGGCCGTCGGCGCCTTCGCCGCCTACGGCTTTCAGCTGCGCGCTCCGCAAATACCTCTGCTGGTGGCCTTCATCCTCGCCGGACTGTGTGCCGCCGGCGTGGGGGCCGTCTTTGGGCTCCCCTCGCTGCGCATCAAGGGGCTGTACTTGGCGGTAGCGACCCTGGCCTCGCAATTCTTCATCGAATGGCTGTTTACCCGCGTGGGCTGGTTCAGCAACGACAGCTCCAGCGGCGTCATCAACGCCCAGAGGATGGTCATCGCTGGGGTGCCCATCGACAGCCCGCCGCGCCGCTACCTTCTGGTGCTGTCCATCGTCGCCACGCTGGCCCTGGCGGCAAAAAACTTGGTCCGCAGCCGCGCTGGACGGGCGTGGATGGCGGTGCGGGACATGGACGTGGCGGCCGAAGTCATTGGCATTCCCATTCTGCGCACCAAGCTGTCGGCCTTCGCTGTCAGCTCCTTCTACTGCGGAGTGGCCGGCGCGCTTTGGGCCTTCGCCCACCTCCGTTCGGTGGAACCACAGGAATTCGACTTGACCCGCTCCTTTCAGATTCTCACCATGGTCATTTTGGGCGGGATGGGCAGCATCTTGGGCAGCTTCCTGGGGGCGGCCTTCATCATCCTTTTGCCCCTTTTTCTGCAGAGCGTCATGCAGGGAACCTTCGGCAACGCGCTGCGCCCAGGGCTCGAACCAAACATCGAGCAATTCGTCTTCGGTTCGCTCATTATTTTCTTTCTCATCGTCGAGCCCCTGGGGTTGGCCCGGCTGTGGCAAATCACCAAGGAGAAGCTGCGCCTGTGGCCGTTTCCGCACTGAAAATCGTCGAAAGGAATGAGGACACGCACATGCAACGTCTCAACACACTCGCGCCGTGCGCCGCCGTCGTTTTGTCGCTGGTTTTAGCCGCGCCCGTCGGCGCGCAGGCGGCGCCGGTCGCCAACGAGCAATTCATCCCCATCGTCAGCTACCGCGTTGGCCCCTATGCGGCCGCCGGCACCAGCGTCTTCGGCGGCTTCATCGACTATTTGAATTTGGTCAACATCCGCGACGGGGGCATCAACGGCGTCAAAATCATCTGGGAGGAGTGCGAGACCAGCTACACCGTGGACAAGGGCGTCCCCTGCTACGAGAAGCTGAAGAATCACCCTCCCACCGGGGCCTCCATGTTCACCTTCTACAGCACGGCGATTACTTACGCCGTGCTCGACCGGGCCGGTGTGGACAAGGTGCCTCTGGTCTCCATCGTCCATGGTCGAACCGATGCCTCCGACGGACGCGTCTTCCCGTACGTCTTCCCCCTCGTCACCAACTACTGGAGCGCCGACACCGACATCATCAAATTCATTGGCATGCGAATGGGGGGCATGGACCAGCTGAAGGGGAAGAAAATCGTCCACCTCTACTTGGATGTGGCCTACGGCAAGGAGCCGAATGAGATTTTCATGAAGCAGGCCGCCCTCTACGGCTTCCAAGGGAAACTCATCCCCGTGCCCCCTCCGGGGACCGACCAGCAGTCGCAGTGGCTTGAAATCCGCCAGTTTCAGCCGGACTACGTCGTCGTCACCGGCTACGGGGTGATGAATCCCGCCATGCTGAAGGCCGCGGCACGCGCCAACTACCCGCGAGACCACATCATCGGCAACTTCTGGACGGGCTCGGAGGAGGACACCATTCCCGCCGGGGAGGCAGCCGTCGACTACATCAGCGCGCTGGTCAACCCCGCCGGGACGGACTTCAAAGTCATCCAGGACATTGAGAAGTACCTGTACGCCAAGGGCCTGGGGAACATGACGGACAAGAGCCTCATCGGCAGCGTGCTGTACAACCGCGGCATCATGACGGGCATCATCAGCGTCGAGGCCATCCGCACGGCGCAGGGCAAGTACGGAAAGAAGCCCCTCACCGGAGAGCAAATCCGTTGGGGGCTTGAAAATCTCAACCTCGACGAAAAGCGCATCGAGGCGTTGGGGGCCGCCGGGCTCATCCAGCCGCTCAAAGTCACCTGTTTGGACCACGAGGGCGGAGGAGCGGTCAAATTCCAGCAGTGGGACGGCAAGAAGTGGAAAATCATCAGTGGGTGGATTCAGCCCGACCGCAAGCTGGTACGCGAAATGGTCGAGGCCTCAGCCGCCCAATACGCCAAGGAGAAGGGCATCACCCCCCGGGACTGCTCCAAGGGAGGGTGAGGGACTTGGCCGAGGGCTTCAGCGCTGCTGCCTCGCCCGCGCCTGAGGCCCTCCTCAGCGTCAACAACATCGAAGTCATTTACGACCATGTCATCCTGGTGCTGAAGGGCGTCTCGCTGGAGGTGCCCAAGGGGGGGATGGTGGCGCTGCTCGGCGCCAATGGAGCGGGCAAAAGCACCACCCTCAAGGCCATCTCCAACCTTCTGCGCTCTGAGCGCGGCGACGTCACCAAGGGTGCGATTAGCCTGGACGGGGCGCGGGTGGACACCCTCGACCCGTCGGAGTTGGTGCGCCGGGGAGTCATCCAGGTGATGGAGGGCCGCCGCTGCTTCGCCCACCTCAGCGTGGAAGAAAACCTGATTCTCGGCGCCTACACCCAGCGGCTTGGCCGCGCCGGACTCCAGTCCGACTTGGACCGCGTCTATGGCTACTTCCCCCGGCTGAAGGAGAAGCGAAAGACGCTGGCCGGCTACACCTCCGGCGGCGAGCAGCAGATGACGGCCATCGGCCGCGCGCTGATGGCGCATCCCAAGCTCATTCTGCTGGATGAACCGAGCATGGGGCTGGCCCCCCAGCTGGCGGAGGAGATTTTGGAGATGATGCGGCGCCTCAACCAACAGCAGGGGGTGAGTGTCCTCCTCGCCGAGCAAAACGTCGCCGCCGCCCTGCGCTTCTGCACCCACGGTTACATTTTGGAGAATGGCCGCGTGGTGCTGGAGGGGGACGCCGCCGACCTCGCCAGCAACGAGGACGTCAAAGAGTTTTACCTCGGACTTGGCAAGAGTGGACGCACCAGCTTCCGCGACGCCAAGCACTACCGACGGCGCAAGCGCTGGCTCGCCTAAAGGAAGCCGATGGCCTTTTACGACGCACTTGAGACGCGAACGGCTGACGAACGCGAGCGCGCCCTCTTCCAGGCCCTGCCCACACTTCTCCAGCGGGCCCTCGACGGCGCCCCTGCCTTCAAAGGCCTCTACGGAGATTTCGACCCGGCCAGCATTACCTCGCGCCAGGCCCTGGCGGCGCTCCCGGTTGTGCGGAAGAGCCGGTTGGGCGAGCTACAGAAGGGCTCCCCTCCGTTCGGAGGACTGGCCACCCTGGCTGCCCCCCAGGCAGCCCGCCTCTTCGCCTCCCCAGGGCCCATCTACGAGCCCGAAGGCTGGCGAAGAGACTATTGGCGCGTCGCTCGGGCCCTCTTCGCCGCGGGCTTTCGGCCCGGCGACGTGGTGCACGTCAGCTTCAGCTACCACCTCACCCCGGCCGCTTCCATGGTGGAGACGGGCGCCCATGCGCTGGGCTGCGCCGTAATTCCGGGCGGTACGGCCCCGGTGGAGCAACAGCTGGCGGCCTTGGCGCACTTTTCGGCAACCGCCTATGGGGGCACTCCCTCTTTTCTCAAAGTCCTCTTGGAAAGGGCCGACGAGTTGGGGGTGGACGTGACGCGGCTGAAGCGGGCGTCGGTGTCTGCGGAACCTTTCCCCGCCTCACTTCGGGCCCTGTTTGCTGCCCGAGGTGTCCTCGGGCTTCAGTGGTACGCGACCGCCGACGCCGGGCTGATTGCTTATGAGTCGGAGGGTGGCGAGGGCTTAATTGTCGAGGAGTCCGTCCTGGTGGAGGTGGTGCGCCCCGGCACCGGAGTGCCCGTCCCGGCGGGCGAAGTGGGCGAGGTGGTGGTGACGGTCCTCAATCCTGACTACCCGCTGTTGCGCTTTGGGACCGGGGACTTGTCGGCCCTGCTGCCGGGGATGAGCTCCTGCGGCCGAACGAATGTCCGCCTGCGCGGCTGGCTGGGCCGCGCCGACCAGCGCACCAAGGTGAAAGGCCTCTTCGTCGACCCGGGCCAGGTGGCCGACGTATTGCGCCGCCACCCCGAAGTCCGGCGCGCGCGGCTGGTGGTAAGCCGCAGCGACGAGCTGGACAAGATGACGCTCCGCTGCGAGGTGGCCACCTCGGGCGCCGCGGGCCTCGCCCAGGCCCTGGCACAGACGCTGCGCGAGATGACGCAGCTGAAGGGCGAGGTGGAACTCGTCCCGGTCGGGGAATTGCCCAACGACGGGAAGGTGGTGGAGGACACGCGCCCCCTCAGCTGAGGAGGCCACGCGTCCGGTGGCCGCCGTGGCGCACGGGGGCGCCCCATTCCCGGGGTCATCTCCGCCGAGGATGCCGATGCAATGGTGGCGGGCTCCGAGCCGTTTGCGGGCTCGCCCTGCGCTGCACTTTGTGCGCCTAGGGCGCCTTCGGAACAGCGACGCCGACCATGGTATCGCGTCTGACCAGCGCAGAGAGTTGTTCTTCACCCCAGGCCTCTGTACCGGTCGGGCGCATAGGAAGCACCAGGTAGCGCATGTCAGCGGTGGAGTCGTGGACACGGACCTCTGTCGTGGCCGGGAGCTCGAGGCCAAACTCTCGCAGCACGGCGCGAGGCTCGCGGACCATTCGACTTCGGTAGTTTCGGCTCTTGTACCAGTCCGGCGGCAGCCCGAGGAGCCAGCGGGGGTAGCACGAGCAAAGCGTGCAGACGATGACGTTGTGGACGGCGGGCGAGTTTTCGACAACCACCAGCTTGTAGGGCCCGCGGTCGAGCCCGAGCTCTTCCAGGGCGGCGTTGCCATCGGCTAGCAACCGTGCGCGGAAGTCCGGGTGGGACCACGCTGCCGCGACCACCTTTGCCCCGCGAGCGGGCGTGCGACTGTCCATGTCCTCCACCTGGCGTCGAATTTCGTCGGCGGAGAGGATTTGCTTTTCGATGAGCAACTCGCGAACCGCGACTTCCATGGCCTGGTAGTAGCTCAGCTCGGACGCTTCGTCGGGGCTGAGGGGATGCGGATGGGAATGAGGTGCACTCTCGTCGTCATGTCCCATCGTCATTCCTCGCGGATTCCAACCAGTGATGGAAAATCTCGACGTCCACCGTGTCGGACGTGCTGCCCTGGTAGTCCGGCCACAACTCGTGCTGGTGGAAACGGACCCGGTAGAGCGGTTGAACGGGAAGACCGGAGCGTGCATAGGCCAACTCCTCCGGGTTGGGGTAGTCGCCACAATGCCGTTCCACCACGCCCTGGCGGCCCCGGACGTAGCTCGGCGTCCGGACGTGGCCCGGCGGATGGGCGTTGTGGACTCTTACTGTTTCGCCCGGTTCGAATCGGGTCAGTCGGGTAGGGGCACTCATAGCTCAGCACGCGCCGCTCGTTGCTCTACGTCCGCCATTTTCTTCCCCAGTTCATCCGCTGTAATGACGCCGCGCTGGATGAGAGTCTGGGTGATGCCATGAATCCAGCGCTCGTAGTAGCTCAACGCGTCATACGCCGCCGACCCGAGGCCCTCGATGTTCCGACGCAGTTCGTCGACCGTCATGAGACGGTGGTCCCTGCCGGAGAGCAGCACGAGGAGCGCGTCGACGCGTTTCTCCCAAAGGACGTACTCATGCTCCGTGCGCTCGACGGTCCCTGCCGGCTGACCACCCATGTCGTGCGGAGGCGGTGGAGACTGGGACGGCACGTGAGCAGTCTACGTCTTGGAGTGAAGCGACAAAACAGCGAAGAGTGAGCCAGCTCTCCCTCTCGCGATGTCCTGGCTTTTTGGGCCCGCGAGGGAACTGTTCGGCATCGAATTTTCCTCACCTACCTGGTGCCATCCACCCTGCTCTTCATCCCGCTACCACGCGTGGTGGGCGTGCTCGGACTTCAGGACTCCCTTTGGAGTCTGCTGCTGGTCTATACAAGCCCCACGGATTCACGAAAGGCTAGGGCCGGTCGAGCACGCCGTTTCAGCCACCGTCAAAGTTCAGGCTGAGAGGAGATCCGCGATGTCGGCTGTTCCGCCGAAGGTACCACTCGTCAAGTTACTCATCGGCCATCGGTTCCTCGAATCGATTTCCCCCCGTTGGGCCAATGTTGTGAACCCTGCCACCCAGGCGGTTCTCGCGCGGGTTCCGTTCGCCTTGCCAGAGGAAGTCGACGCCGCCGTGGCGGCGGCTCACCAGGCTTTTGCCAGTTGGCGGAAGGCGCCAATCGGGGTCCGAGCTCGTATTTTCCTCAAATATCAGCAGCTGATTCGGGAGCACATGAGCGAGCTCGCGGCGCTCCTGACGGCGGAGCAAGGCAAGACGCTCGCCGACGCCGAAGGGGATGTGTTTCGAGGCCTGGAGGTCGTGGAGTACGCGGCCAATATTGGGAGTCTGCAGTTGGGGGAAATGGCGCACAACGTCGCGAGCGACGTGGACACTCATACCTTGCTCCAACCGCTCGGCGTCTGCGTCGGCATTTCCCCGTTCAATTTCCCAGCGATGGTCCCGCTGTGGATGTTTCCGATGGCAATCGCATGTGGCAACACCTTCGTTTTGAAGCCTTCAGAGCAGGACCCGATGGTCACGATGCGGCTTGCGGAGCTCGCGCTGGAGGCTGGCCTGCCGCCCGGTGTGCTGAACGTGGTCCACGGCGGGGAGGATGTGGTGAATGCGCTCTGCGACCACAAGCATGTCCGAGCCATTTCGTTCGTCGGTTCAACGCGGGTCGGCCGGCAGGTTTATGACCGCGGCACACGAGCTGGCAAGCGTGTGCAGAGCATGATGGGTGCGAAGAACCACGCGGTGGTCATGCCAGACGCGAGCCGAGAGCAAACGCTGAATCAGCTGGCTGGCGCCGCCTTTGGCGCGGCCGGACAACGGTGCATGGCCATCTCGGTGGCCGTGCTCGTCGGTGAGGCGCAGCAATGGGTCCCGGAGCTGGTGGAGAAAGCGCGCCGACTCAGAGTCAACGCGGGGACCGAAAGCGGAACCGACTTGGGCCCCTTAATCTCCCCCGCCGCTCGCGAGCGCGTCCTCCGTCTGATTCGACAAGGCATCGCCGAGAGGGCGACGCTCGAGCTGGACGGACGAAATCCGCCCGTCCCCGGCTTCCCTAATGGCAACTTCGTTGGACCGACGATTTTTTCGGGCGTTGCCCCGGGCATGAGCATCTACGACGAGGAAATCTTCGGACCCGTGCTCTGTGTGTGCACCGCCGGTTCTCTCGACGAAGCCATCGCGCTCATTAACGAGAATCCTCACGGCAATGGGACGGCCATCTTTACTCAAAGTGGTGCGGCGGCGCACAAGTTCGAGGAAGACATCAACGTTGGTCAGGTTGGGATCAACGTGCCAATCCCGGTTCCGGTTCCGCTGTTCTCGTTCACCGGCTCTCGCGCGTCCAAGCTGGGAGACCTGGGCCCTTACGGGAAGGAGGCCGTGCGCTTCTACACGCAGACTAAGACTGTCACTTCTCGCTGGTTCGAGGGGGAGGGGCTGACGAGCGGCATCAACACAACCATCAGTCTCAAGTAGGAACGACACGCATCTCGTCGCCGGTTCAAGGGTGTTAGAACACAGCGCGGGCCAGGTTGAGAGGCGGGCAAGTCCTCGCGGCGTCCGCGGTTCTCTTCGATGCCTTCAACGCCGCCGTCCTCGCGACTGACCCGACGAGCGGCCCCGGTCGCCACCGAGTATTCGCGCGTGCAACGGCTGTCTTGAAGACGTCTTTCTCGCCGCCACAGGACGGCCAGTGAGGAGCGCGTCGTCCATTTACGTCCCCGTCCTTGTCAATGCCGGGGAATTCGACACCGATTCCTATCCGACTGATTGTAAGGGCTTGATGCGCGACCTCTCCAACCCACCGACAAAGCGGAGCGTCCCGATGAAGAACGCCACGCACTTCCTCCTCTTCGAGAAGCCGCGGTTCGAACTGTTCGAAGCCGTTGGCACTTTCCTCAAGGAGGGAGAAGAGCAAGGGCACTCAGTCAGTAAACTCCCGGTTCGGCCGTGCAGCGGACCGCTCAACGCAACTTAGAATGCGTGCACTGGATTCGCGCCGCCGATCCTCACTGGACGGACGCGCGCAGCTGGCTCGTGAGCCCGGCCACAATGCGTCGGGCCTCGATGCCGGCCTCGCGAATCATTCCGGTGGGAGCGACATAAAAGCCGGCGAAATAAAGTGCCGGCAGCGTCTCGTGGCCGCTGGTCAGTGGCATCCCCGCGTCATCGACCACCCCGTCGACCTTGCTCAGCACCTGGGCTAGCCGTGGCCGAAACCCGGTGGCGAGCACCACCGCCTGGTAGACCGCCTCGGTGCCGTCGGCGAAGCGGAGGCCGTTCCGGGTGAAGGCCTCGATGCCCGGCCGCACCTGGATGCTTTTGCGCCGGATGAGGTCCACCGTCCCGATGTCGATGAGGGGGACGCGCTTGCGCGTGGCGAGCTCGGTGAGAGGGCCGGCCGGAGCCTTGCGCAGCCCCAGCTTCGAGAGGTCTCCGAAGGTCATGCGCAGAAGCGGGGCGGCGAGCAGGTCTGCGACCGGGGGAGGCAGGTGCGAAAGCGCGACCCCCCAGGTAAGAATCGGAATGCCGAGCAGCTCGCGGGGCAGGAGATTGACCGTGCCGCGCACGACGATGCTCGGGCGCGCGCCGTGCTCGACCAAGTCGATGGCGATTTCCCCACCCGAGTTGCCAAACCCCACCACCAGGACGTCCTGCCCGCGGAATCGCTCGCCGGACCGGTATTCGGAGCTGTGGAGGAGCGCTCCCTGGTAGGTCTCCATCCCCGGCCACTGGGGCCGCACCGGTTCGGCGTTGTAGCCGGTGGCGAGCACCAGCCCGCGTGACCGGTAGCGTCCGGACGGGGTCTCGACGGCCCAGCCTCCCTGGGCACGCCGCGCCGCGTTCACTTCCTCGCCGAAGCGCGGGGCGAGCGAGAACTGCTTCGCGTAGGCCTCGAGGTACTCAATCACCTCCGCGCACGAGGGATAGCGCGGGTACGACTTCGGCATTGGAAGGTACGGCAATCCCGAATGACTGCGGTCGGTATGGAGATGCAGGCGGTCGTAGCGTTGCCGCCAAGCAGGGGCCAGCGTCTGTTCCTTCTCGAGGAGGACGAAGTCGATTCCGGCCTTGCGTAGGCACGCACCGACGGCCAGCCCGGCCGGCCCGGAGCCCACCACCACCACGTCGGTCACCGTCTCGGACTGGTCGGTTGGCATTTAACGGCCTACCTACCACAGCCCGGTGGTGTCTCCGGCGGTGAGGTGCCGAGCGCGCGAAACAAGACGACCTTCACTCTCGGCGAGCCAGCTGCAGGCGACGCTTAGCATGCGTTCGATATTTCGCGGCTCAAGGCACCCGTGAAACTCCGGAAGGCCACAACGACGCGCCATTGCCAGCTTCGTGAAGGTGCAGGCGGAATTATCATCAACAGCCAATCAGGTCAGCGATTCAGCTATGCCGACGCGTGCGTCGAAATGGGACCGACTGTCGCGTACAACCGCAGGCAGTTGCCGAAGCACAGAAAGCCGTTCGCGCGATCATCACCGCGCTTGCAGCGTCGAAATGACGGGCAGCTGCCCCCTCACAAAGGGTCGCAACATCCGGTGTCTCCCCGAGCGGAGAAATGCTGGAGAAGCAAGGCTCGGGACTCTGGTCCCGAGACTGAAACCGCAGAGAAATTGGGACCTTCCTTGTGTCGAAAGGTGTCCACAAACTGATTACAAGCGAAGGCGTTCCGGGAGGAGGAATGCGCCCGCTACCGGACGGAGACAACCGACGGGGCAGCTAAGGGCAGCACGATCCGGCTCGCATGGGCGCCATCGTGAAAGAGGCGAATGTGGGCCGTCCGCGCCTCCCTCAGGGACTCGTACCCCATGCGGCCCCCGCTGTTGTAGTTCTTTTGGTAGCTGGGCGAGTTGAGGGGTGCCACGGTGAGCCGGAGACGCGCCCCGGCCGGAATCCGCCGCGCCGTCCAGAGAAACTCGAACGGAATCTCGACCACCTCCTCGGGCTTGAGAAGCTCCTGCTGGAACGGGTTGTGGCGGAAACGCGCGCGCCGGATGTCCTCGCCCAGGTGCACCGCCGAACCGTCGGGAAACACCACCAAGAGCTGCGCCCAGAGGTCGAAGTCGGGGGCGTCGGCCTGGACGACGAGGGTGAGGCGAATGTGGCCCGCCACCTCGGTGTCCTTCTCGAAGCGTTCGGAATGGAAGTTGAGGGCGCGCTTCTGGAATGCGCGGAATTGGCTCGTGAGGTTCTCGGCACGGGCGTAGTCGGCCACCTCCAATTCCGGCAGCTCCCTCGGGTCGCTAAAAAGCATCGCCGGAGGTTCGGCTGATGGCGCCTTCGGTAGCAGCCGCCCCGAATGGAAGACGTCTTCGGGCGTGCCTTCTGGGGCCGACAAGAAGAGCGTTTCCTCCTTGCCTGAGGATGCGGCCTCGAGGCTGACCGCATAGCGCCACTCGTCTGCGCCCATCATGAAATACGAAACGCGGTTGCGGAGAAGGGCGGGCTGCGGCCCGCGCCCCAGCACCCAGTCGTAGAAGTCCGCGTGCAGTTTCGTCATGTCCAAGACGGCGGCATCGGCCACGGCGAGTCCGTCGGTTTCCTTGCTCGGCTTCTGGGTGCCTCCGTGGTTCCACGGGCCAATCACGAGGAAGTGGCGTTGCACCGCTGCGGCCGGGGCGTGGGCCACGTAGCCGCGGTAGTAGCGAAGCGTGCCCGGTTGGTCATCGTCAAAGAAGCCCGTCGCGGTGAGGATGGGGAAGTCCATCCGGGCGTAGTCTTGAGTTTTGGGCTCTGCCGCGAGGTTGAAAGCCTCGTCGCCCACGTGGTCGAGCCACATCTTGAAGAAGGACTGCCTCTTTCCGCGCGCGTCCTGCATCCACCAGTCGTCGGCGGCGATGCCCATGGCCTCGTCCAATTCGGAGAAGGGCCGCTGAGCGGCATAGTGCTCGAGCATCTTCCCCATCCAGTACGAGGGGTTTGCGCCGAAGCCGTTGTTGAGCTGGCGTCCGGAGACGAGTCCCAGAATGACGGTTGTCCACGCTTGGGGAATGCCGTTGGTGTTGGGGATGTCCCAGCCCGGATAAATCGGCACGTAGGGGGCGATGGCAGTGAGGTGCGGGGGGTGCTGCGCGGCGATGCGCCACTGCGTCATGCCCACGTAGGAGCCGCCAAAGGCGAAGACGTGGCCGTCGCTCCACGGCTGGGCCGCAATCCACTCGACCACGTCGTACCCGTCGCGCCCCACCTGGAGCCCGATGTTGTCGCTCTTAACACCGCCCGACCGCCCGCGCCCACGCACCAGGACTTGGACGAAGACGTAGCCCCGCTTGGCGAAGCCCGGGGCTTCCCCTCGGGGGCCGCCCCGGCGCTCGTCGTCGATGTCGTATTGCGTGAGGGTGAGGACGGCAGGCGCTTTCCCTTGGAGGTGGGAGGGTTTGGTAATCCATGCCTCGAGCTCGACGCCATCTCGCATGGGCAACATCCGGCTCATGGCAATGTCGTAGCCGGGTCCTACCTCCTCGGGCTTCGCCCAGGTCCATCCCGAAACGGTCGCGAGGACGAGGCAGGCCCAAGCCTGCACTGACTTGTTTCGCATCTAAAGCCCTCCGTCAGGGCGGACAAGCGTCCTAGCCAAAAGCCTCGCGACTGCGAGGCACGGCGCCCGAGGGCCCGTCGTACCGCGGTTTGGCTCAAGATGCCGCCCCCACTCGTCTGGCACACGTGAGAACATGCCCCAGCGCCACAAGGCCCATGCCGCACCTCTTTCCGCGCCGCACCTTTCTGTCGCTGCTGGTCGCGTCGACGGCCTCCCTGCGCCGTGTCGCGCGTGCCGCGCCTGCCAAGGCGGGTGGCTGGCCCGGCTACCGCGACGCGGTGGTCATCGATTCGCTCGGCGGCCCCGGTGTCTATGCCAGCGACGACTTCGCGCCCCTCAGCGCCGCCTCTCTCGTAGACGTCCGCGCCTCTGGCTTGACGGCCGTGAATCTCACCGTCAGCGGCGTGGGCAGCTACGCGCGCGACTACGACAGAACAATCCGCAACTTGGCCTACTGGAGTGCGCAGGTCGCGGCGCGCCCCGACGTGCTTCTGGAAGTCCGGACGGCGGCCGACGTCGCCAACGCTAAAGGCGGCGGCAGGCTGGGACTCATTTACGGCTTTCAGGACACGACGCCGTTGGGCGAGGACTTGGAACGCGTGGAGACGTTTTGGAACCTGGGCGTTCGGATTTTTCAGCTCACATATAATGGCCGGAACCTCGTCGGCGACGGCTGCATGGAGCCGGGTAACGCGGGCCTCTCCAAGTTTGGGCGGAAGCTTATCGCCCGGCTGAATGCCCAGCGGGCGCTGGTGGACCTGTCCCATGCCGGCGAGCGCACGACCCTGGAGGCCATCGATGCTTCGAGGCAGCCGGTGGCCATCTCGCACACCGGCTGTGCCGCCGTCGCGCCACACCCTCGCAACAAAACGGACGCCGAGTTGCGCAAGCTTCGAGAGCGTGGCGGCTACGTTGGCATCTACCTCATGCCATACCTGCGCACGCAAGGGCAGCCAATGGCCGAGGACGTCCTTCGCCACATCCAGCACGCCTTGGATGTCTGTGGCGAGGACCACGTAGGCATCGGGACGGACGGCACCATTTCGCCCGTGGTGGTGACGCCGGAGTTCCAGAAGAGGTTTGCCGATGAGGTGAATGAGCGCAAGAAGCTGGGCATCGCGGCGCCCGGCGAGGATGCGAACGTGTACACCTTTATCCCGGACCTCAACGTGGCAAACCGCTTCGAGCGTCTGGCGGAGCTCCTGAGTGCGCGTCAGTACTCCAGTCTGCAAATCGCTAAGGTGCTCGGGGGAAACTTCTTGCGCCTTCTGCGCGAGGTGTGGGGGGCCTGAACGGGCGACGTGATGACCACGTCCCGCCCGAGTCGGGAACCAGAAGCGGTGCCTCCGCAAGTGGAGAGGCACTAGAGCAACGGCGAAGCGAGGAGTACGGACTTGAACCCTTGGGGGCGGGGTTCCGCAAACGCGCGATGACACGTCGCTTTTCGTCGAAGGGCTTGTCCTCCTCGATACTTGGACGGAAGCGGGCCAACCCTTGCACCACAGCGAGTAGTTGTCCTCGCCCATCTTCAACAGCTTGACGATGCGGGCCACCGTCCCCATCGCGTAGAGGTCTTTGGAGCCCGGGTCCTCCTCCTCGGCCCGGCGCTGGGTGACGACGCCAATGATTTGTTCATCGCGAACCGCGTCCCTAATCAGGGCGATGGCCTTCTGACGCCCGACCGCGAGGGGAAGGACGTGCGGGAGGACCTTGGCCACCCGAAGCTCTTTAGGGCTCGGGGTTCCTCTCCTGATGGACGCTCGACGGCGGTCGGGCAGTCGCTCCCTCCTCGTTCGGCGCGGTTCGCTCTGGTGGAGGGACGTGCGCGCCCGCTGCCATCCACTCTAGGAGCCTGTCTGATGTCCGGCCAACGGCGTCGTGACCGCGTAAAAGGGCCAAGGCGGCCGGCAACGCAGCGCGCTCGCGGCCTCCCCTTGCATGTCGCCAGTCCGTGCGCTAGACACTGAACCACATGGCTCAGTTTCTCAATGCCCGCCTCGATGCCTCGTTCTCCGCCCTCTCGGACGCGACCCGGCGCGGCGTTCTGGAGCAGCTCGGCCGTGCAGACGCTTCCATTACGGACCTTGCCGAGAAATTCCACATGACCCTCACGGGCATGAAGAAGCACGTCGGCGTCTTGGAGCAGGCCGGGCTCGTCGCCACGGAGAAGGTCGGGCGCGTGCGGACCTGCAAGCTCGGCCCGCGCCGACTGGAGCAAGAGACGGCTTGGATCGAGGGGTACCGCCAGCTCTGGGCTTCACGCTTCGACGAGTTGGACAAGGTTGTCGAGGAACTCAAACAGAAGGAGAAGGTCGATGGACGCAAGAAGAGAGAGTGAGCCCAACCCCATGAAGAACCCTACGAGGGTGGAACGGAAGTCCGAGCGCGAGTTCGTCGTGACGCGGACCTTCGATGGCCCGGCGCGCCTCGTGTACGAGGCGTGGACCAAGCCCGAGCTGCTGAAGCAGTGGTGGGCGCCGAAGTCGATGGGCATGTCCCTGCTCTCGTGCGAGGCGGATGTCCGTGTCGGGGGCGGTTACCGCTTCGTGTTCGACCACGAGGGCTCGAAGACGATGGCGTTCTTCGGCAAGTACCTCGAGGTGACACCGCCCTCGCGCCTCGTCTGGACCAACGAGGAAGGTGAGGGCGGTCAGGCCGTCACCACGGTGACCTTCGAGGAGAAGGGGGGCAAGACGCTGCTGGTCCTGCACGAGTTCCATCCGTCGAAGGAGGCCACCGACGAGGCCATCGGCTTCGGGGAGGGGCTGCGCGAGACGTTCGAGCAATTGGATGAGCTTCTCGTCACCCTGGGCGCGAGCGTGGGACGGTCATGAAGTCGTCGATTTCGACGGCGCGCCGCGGTCTTCGCGCGGGATAACCCAATCCTGAAGGTCAACAACAGCACCACCGACGAGTGTCGTCACCGGCCTCTTTGGGTCCCATTTTCACCGGAATCACCGGGACCCGGGTCCAGGCTTGGCGTCATGGGTATGGCCGGCATCATTCCGTCCGCCCAGATTGTGTCTTCCCAGCCTGAGATGACCGCCTCTGTTTCGCGGCAGACGCTGCAGTAGGCCTCGATGCGGTTGTCCGGGAGTTTCACGACCCAAAGCAGCCCCAAGCCCTGACGCCGGTCGGGCCGGCGTCCTTTGTGCGAGGGCCCGTCAGCAGCGGCCGCTCCCTTCAGAACTGCAGCCGCGCCGACGCCGACCGCAGTGGTCAAAAAACCACGCCGACTCGTAGTCATGAGAGGTCCCCCGGGTAGGACGGTACCGACTCCCACTGAAACCCGTCAACACCTCGATCCACACCTCGATCCAGATTCGCGCAGCGCGCCGGCGACCTGCCGGCAACTTGAGGAGCGGTGTCCGTCACCGCCCTAGCAGGAGCGGGCGCCGGGCCCGGTTAGGGATCGTGCCGGAGCGACCGTTCAAGTCGCGCTGACGCAATAGCCGAACCTTCCCTCTCGCCGAGACGGCCGCAGGGCGGCTGACGCATGGAGTCTGATGGATGTAGCCTCCTTTGGGGACCGGTGCGAAGGGGGAACCCATGCGAGTGAAGTCGCGTTTAGCCTTGAGCTTGGTGTTGTTCGTGTTGGCGGCTCCAGGGGTGGCGCTTGCGCAGGTGGCACGTGTCGAGGTCATTCCGTTTCAGACCACGACCCTGACGGACCAGCAGTTCCTGACAGGGCAACGGGAAGGAAAACCCGTAACAATCGCCGGCGAACTCCGGATACCGAAGCCAGGAACGGAGCGGCTGCCTGCCGTTGTGCTCATTCACGGTTCCGGCGGCATCGGAGGAAACGTTGATGAATGGGCACAGTTCATAAACGGGATGGGAGTGGCGACGTTCGTAATCGACAGCTTCACCGGCCGTGGGCTCGTTAGCACCATGAGTGACCAGTCCAAACTGGGCCGGCTGGTTGGAGTCATGGACGCCTTTCGCGCTCTCGAACTGCTCGCGAAACATCCCAGAATCGACCCAGGGCGCATAGCAGTCATGGGCTTTTCCAGAGGGGGACAAGCTGCTCTCTACGCAAGCGTGAAGCGCTTCCAGCGGAAGCACGCGCCGCCGGATGTGGCCTACGCCCTGTACATGCCCTTCTATCCGGACTGCATTACGACCTACATCGACGACGCAGACGTCTCAGACAAGCCCATTCGCATTTTTCATGGCAGCGCGGACGATTACGACCCAGTCGCGTTCTGCCGTAGTTACGTCGATCGGCTGCGCAAGGCGGGAAAGGACGTCGTCCTGACTGAATACGCCGACGCTCAGCACGCGTTCGATATCTCGTCGCTCAAGGCACCCGTGAAAGTAACCGACGCACAAACGACCCGCCATTGCCAACTCCGTGAAGGTGCAGAAGGCGTCGTCATCAACGGCCAAACAGGTCAGCGATTCAGCTATGCCGACGCGTGCGTCGAACTGGGACCGACTGTCGCCTACAACGCGAAGGCATTTGCCGAAGCACAGAAAGCCGTTCGTGCAATCATCACGGCGCTTGCCGCTCCGAAATAGCAGGCTTTGAGGAGGCACCTCTGTCGCGCCGCCTCCGCCGCTAGCGCGAGGCCCTGCGCACCCGACGCGTCGAGATGTCGCAGCAGGGCTCCCGAAGTCGTGGCGGATCGGTTGCGGATATTTCGACGGCCGGCCGAGCAATCCGCGGCTGGAACGTCCTAGATATTCGGGGGTGGGACGGGGCCCAAAGCGCGTTCGAGGCTAAGGCCCAACGCAAGCAGCGTCCTATCGGCACGGGCCGGCGCGTCGAACTCAATCCCGACGGGGAGGCCTGCCGTTGTGAGTCCTGCGGGTAGCACGAGCCCGGGTACACCTGCCGTACTGCCAGGCGAAATATTTCGAGTCACGGCGCGACCGAAAGGGACCTTCTTGCCGCGAATGTCGACGTCGTCCTGACCAATCACCGTCGCCGCCATTACGGTCGTGGGAAAGACGATTGAAGCGACACCAGTCCTCGCGAAGTACTCTTGGTACGCGCGGCGCAATGCTGGCAGATGGATATCGCGCGCCGCCACGTAGGTTGCCTCGGAAACAAAGTTCTGTGCGCCTGGCAGCACGTACTTCTGAAACCTATCCCGGACGTCCGCACTGGATTGATTCATCAACTCGTTGAACGTCACCCCAGCGCCGTAGTCCTGCAGATAGCGGGGTAGCGACTGAAGCGCGTCGTGGAAGATAATGTTGGTGCTAGTGAGGTCGATGAGCGACTGAAGCCTCGGGAATTCTGTCTCGACGAGTTCCGCTCCGGCGTCTTTGAGTCGTTGCAGGGCAAGGCCCGTGACTCGCTCGACTTCTGGGTCGAGGTCGACGAACCAATAGTCGCGCACCACGCCAAGGCGCACTCCCTTGAGGGGCGTCGACGGCAGAGGGCGCCAGTCGTCGGTAACGGCCGAGTCGAAGAGAGCAAGGTCGGACACTGTTCTCGCGAGCGGCCCGACCTGGTCAAACAGGGGCGTCAAAGGCACGACGCCCTCGCTCGAATACCGCCCCGTCGTGGGCCTGAAGCCGCAGATGCCGCACATCGCCGCGGGGACGCGGATTGACCCTCGGGTGTCCTCGCCGACGCCCAGCGGTGCCATGCGTGTAGCGACAGCCACGGCCGTGCCGCCACTACTACCGCCGGGTATCCGTGTCGGGGCGTAAGGATTATGAACAGCGCCGAACGCGAGGTTGTTACTCGTTAGGCCGAACGACAGTTCGTGCAAGTTGGTCTTGCCGAGGACGAAGGCCCCATCCGACCGGAGGGTCTTCACGACCGACGCGTCGTCCGCCGGCTGGAAGTGGCGCAGTGCCGGCGTCCCAGCGGTCGTCCAGTAGTCCTTGGTGTTCACGCTGTCCTTGACAGGGACGGGCAAGCCAAAGAGTGGCCCAGTCTTGGCACCGGACCGCCGTCGCAGGTCGCACGCGCGCGCGGCCTCGAGCACCCGCGCGGGCTCCAGGGTAATGAAGGCATTGAGCGAGCGTAGGGCCGCGCATCGGGCGAGCAGCGCGCTTGCGTAGCGCTCAACCGTGAACTCGCCGCGCGACATGCGAGCCACCGCATCAGTCGCGCTGAGGTTGAGAAGCGACGGCGTCTCGTCGCTGCCGGATGAACCGGCGAAGGCGCCAGGCGCAGCAGTCATCGCCAGAGTCGCGGAGGCACCGAGGACAAAGGTACGGCGAGAGATGTCCCGCGATTCGGACATGTGGACCTCAGGGTAGTGACGGCTATGGTCGTGTGACTACCTCTACTTGCCCATTTGGCACTTCGACTCGGACAGCGGCATGAAGGCTTGGGCCGCCGGAGTCTTAGCGATGACGGTGAAGTAGTCGCGCTCCTCCCTGGCCTCGCTTTTGGGCTTCACCTCGACCTGCACGACATCGAGAATGACGCGGTGGTCTTGTGGTCGGATGGTGGCGTTGCGCGCGAAGAAGTCAGTGAATTGATAGCCCTCGAGCGCCGCGCGTACCTTGTCCGCGTTGTCCGTCTTCGCTCGGGCGACCGCCTCGAGGTACGTGGTGACCGCGGAGTAGACACCACCGTGTTCCCAGGAGGGCTTCCTCCCGAAAGCCTTCTCGAAGTCCGCGCTCCACGCCCGGCTCTGCGTGTCGACGTTCCAGAACCAAGGCAGTGTCACCACGGCGCCAGAAAAAGCGTCCTGCCCTAGTGCGTCAACGTCGGTGTCGAAGAGCAAGCCGATGGCGAGGCCGACGCCATCCTTCCTCAGTGCGAACTCGTTGTATTGCTTCACGACGTTCACCAGGTCCGCCCCTGCGTGCATCGTGCCGAAGACCTGAGGTTTCAGGGACTGTGCTTTGAGCAAGTAACTGGAGAAGTCGGTGTTCGGGAATGGAGTCGCATCGCTGGGAGCCACGATCTTACCCCCCGCGGCTTCAACCGCCATCTTCATCTGAGCGTCGAGGTTCTGACCGAACTTGTAGTTGGGATAGATAATGAACCACGTTTTTCCACCGCGTTTGGTTACGGCGGTCCCGGTGCCATTGGCGAGCATGTAATTGTCGTATGCATAGTGAAACGTGTGGACGTTGCAATGATCGTTGGTGAGGTCGGTGGTGCCTGCGCCGACGTCGATGAACAGTGCGTTGCGTGTCTTCACCACGCCCGCGACGGCTAGAGCACAAGCCGAGTTGGGGACATCGAAAATGGCATCGACGCCGTCTCGCTCCACCATTTCTAGGGCGCGGTTGGTGGCCACGTCCGCTTTGTTCTGGTGATCGACGCCAATGACTTCCACTTTTCCGGCGTACTCGGGGTGCTTCCTCATAAACGCGGCGGCGGCCATCTCTGCCGCTTTCACCGATCCGGGTCCGCCGTTGGCCGAATAGACACCGTTCATGTCGGCAAGTACGCCCACCTTCACCTTGTCGCCGGAGAGTTGCTGGCCCCATGCGGTCGCAGCGAAGAGCAGTGCGGTGAGGTAGATGGCTCTCGGCGCGCGAGGCCGAGTTGAAAGAGAAGAATCGCAGTCGTGACGCACGCTAACCCCCCCTCGAAGAAAGATGCGGCCGCGGCCGGCACGCTAGCCAAGGCCCGGCCCGCACGCACCATCACGTGATGACAGCTTGAACGGGCGTCCACAGAGCGAATGAGAAGAACGGACGCGCTACTGCAGGAGGCCCGGAGTCCCGCTAGAGGCCTGTGACGGCTCCAAGTCGTGGCGGATCCGTGGCGGACTTTTCGGCCGCCACAGAAAGCGTAAGTAATGTCAACGACTTGGAAGCGAGGAGTACGGGACTTGAACCC
>JBKQSS010000082.1:0-70940 GCA_052143535.1 Myxococcaceae bacterium
GCGGGATTGCTGGCTTCAGCGACGGTACTCGCGTTGCACGGACCCTCAGACGTTGGGGTCGACCCCATCGCAGAAGTCCGAAGGCGAGCTGGCGAACGACTGGCCTCGTCGCTCGACTGGCTCTTAGCCGCCCATTTTGCGCAGAGGTCAAAGTGGCAGACTTCGCTGGAGGCGGCTGAGCATCTAGCCTCGCTGGAACCGAGTTCCTCGGCTGCGTTCACCCTCAGGACCGCCGCCCTCATCAGGCTTGGACGGGCGCCAGAGGCGGAGAATCTGGCCAATTCACGGCTCGTAGACTTGCCGGCAGATGAAATCGCGCCGCGCACCCTCGTGGCCGTCGAGTACTCCAAGGGAGACGTCGCCGGCGCTCGAAAACTGGCCGAAGCACGCCGAGCGGGTGGGCGAGCGACAGTCTTGGACTACAACCAATTGGCGTGGGACGGCTTGGTCCTAGGATTAGCCAACGACGACATTTACGAATGCGCTCAGCGGGCATCGCAGCTGACGAACGGCAAGAATTCCGCAGTCCTAAATACCTATGCTGCGGTTAGCGCTGCAACGGGCCGGCCGGCAGAAGCACGCAAGCTTCTCCTGGAAACCCTCGCCGCTGGCGGAGACGCGCCACTCCGCGCGTCCGATTGGCTCGTGCTTGGCTTGATTGCCGAACAGTACGGACTAACCGACGCAGCGAAGTCCGCTTTCGACAAGACCGTATCCAGCGAAAGCCCCGAATACCCTCCGGTCGCGGCTTCGGTTATTGCGAAAGCCCGGCTTGTCATCCTTGCTATCGGACCCGCGGGCAACTCGCCGGCCCACTAGCCATTGGCGGCCAGGACCCTATCCACCTCGCCGCGCAACGGTTCGGGGTCGCATGACCCTCGACGGCTGGAAGTAAAAATGGATCGCCTTCCCTGCCACGATCGACATGGGCCGGAACTCCTTGGCCGAGAACTTCAACCCACTCGTCGACAAGGCGCCCGTAGTCGTCAACAATGGCCATTTTGTCGAAACCTCAGTTTCCGACATGGTCGAATCGAGGCTCACGCACTCACCTCCACTACCGGCGGCCGTCCTCGGCGTCGAAAGGGTACGGCGCATGGGGTCGACGGTCCACGCCGAGCTTGCCCTCCTCGATGGCGAGGTTAGTCCAGACAGTCCGGAACCCGACGAATCTCCTCAATCACCTGAATCAGAAAGACCTCCCCAGCTTCCCTCTGCCGATAGACCGGAGACAGTGACCGGCCTCTCGCGCTGTCTCGGCGCTGCTTTCGCGGAAGAGGAAACCCAGCTGATGAGCTGATGCACACTCAGCGCAAGGACGAACCACACGCTATGTGGGCTTGTAGGCTCGGCGCCGCGCCGGAGTGCGCCGAGGCGTAGCGTTCCGCCGCCGTCTGGAATCCGTGACCGATACGTAATCACTGCAGGCCTAACTTCTTATTCTTCACACGAGGGGGGCCCAGTGTCGGAGCTGTCGGGACAACGAGCTGACTTGACCCCGGCCTAGGTGGGCCTGCCCCGCAGGGCCGGCTTCAATCAGGCAAGCACCGCCGATGTCCAATGAAGCGAGCATGGGCGCCATTCAGCAGAGCCGTGCCCGGTCATGACGGCGAAGGTCGCGCCGCTTACTTGCCATTACCGCTTCTGAAACCATTTCCGCAGCATTTACATTTCTATCAGGGCTTCCTGAAGCATAAGCGACCAGCTCACAAGCAGGCCAAGAGGAGACATCATGAAAAAGAGAGCGATGTGGTTTAGCAAGCTGACTCTGGTCGTTGCTCTGGCGATGGCGGTTACAGCCTATGCAGGGGGGACTGCTCACCAAATAGTCAAGTTCGACGTACCCGGGGCAGGCACCGCGAGCGGCCAGGGGACTTTTCCAATCTCAATTAATGACCTGGGGGTGGCCAGCGGGAACTACGTGGACGCGACGACAGAACACGGTTTCCTGCGGGCTGCGGACGGGACCTTCACAACAATCGACCCTCCGGGCTCAGCCTATACCGCGGCCGTGGGCCTCAACCTGGAGGGGGCGATCACGGGCTACTACCTTGATAGCAGCTTTGTTGCTTGGCATGGCTTTCTGCGTACTCCCGACGGCAAGTACACGACCTTCGACGCACCAGGCGCGGGCGCTGTGCCGGGGCAGTTTCAGGGCACCCTTCCTGACAACATCAATCTGTTCGGAGAGATTTCAGGGTACCTCCAGGAGGCGAACAACGCGTTTGAGTGCTTTGTGCGCACTCCCGACGGCACGTTCACGACGTTCCTTCCTCCGGGCGCTGGCACGGCCGCCTTCCAGGGCTGCGCCATGTTCACCCAGGGTGCGCTCAACGATGTGGGAGCAACGGCGGGATACGGCGTCGATGCGAATTTTGTGGACCACGGCTGGGTGCGCACTCGCGACGGCAAGTTCACGACGTTTGATGTACCGGGCGCGGGCACAGGCGCCGGTCAGGGAACCATTCCAGCCGGCATCAACTTGGGGGGGACTGTCCCCGGCTGGCTGATTGATGAAGATGTAGTTTTTCACGGCTACGTGCGCACTCCTGACCGGAAAATCACGACATTTGATATTCCAGGGGCGGGCACAACCCCAGGCCAGACCCAGGGCACTTTTGTTGAGACCATCAACGTGTGGGGTGCCATTACAGGACAATACGTTGACAATGGCGGCGTAAATCACGGCTTCGTGCGCGCTCCCGACGGCACAATCACGACGTTCGACATTCCGGGCGCGGCCACGGGCCCAGGCGAGGGCACCATCGGTTACGCTAACAATGACCTCGGCGAGGTCACTGGCGTCTACTACGATGCGAGCGGCGCTGCCCACGGCTTCCTCCGGTATTAGTCACTCCGCCCTGAAGCAACGGCTATTGGACGGCTGCACGGCGTCGGCGCTGGGCCGATGCCGCGCGCGCTGATGCCAGCAGCCCGCGGCCTCTGTCGCGCGAGCACGGCGCTCGACCGCCTGGACCACGTGTGCGCGGATGCTTGAGCAATCGGCTTGGGAGGAGGGCTTGAGGGAGCCGCTACAGTGCCTTGGACGAGGGCCCCCTCTTCTTTTTCTTGACTACCACCGGCTCGGCTTCCGGGTCAGGGCGTATGAAGTGCTCGACATCCTCGGCAGACATTCGCAGGGCATTCGAGGCGCGCATGTGAGCAGCTTTCCCCTGTTCGCAAAGCGCATAGACGATGGCGGGCTCAACCGCAGACGTTGGGCAGCCTCGCTGCGAGTCAGGAGCACCCTGGGCCGATCCTTCACAGCCTAAAGATGGCGCCGACGCCCGCCTTGGACCCCAATGGACCAAGCGCTTCGGTAAACTGCATGAAAGCGGGTGAATTCCGGATGCCCGAGACCACGCCTGACCGAAAGGATGTCAAAGGGTTGTACGGGTTGGGACGTTCCGGGCGAGGAGCCCTGCTGTCTCCGGAAACGAAGTTCGAGGGTTACTGCGCCTTGCGCCCCGACCGGTCGCATGAGCTCGGTCCCGGTGCTCTCGCGTCCGCCTTGTCAGCGCACGGGCCGCCCACCGAACGCCCGCATGCGCCCGCTGCGCGCGTTCCTGGGGCCGCTCCTGGGCGGAGGTCGTCCTGTGACTCTTCGAGTGACCTTGATAGGGTGCATGCGTCCGTCGCCATAGGAGGGGGGCCTGCTTGGAGATTCGCTGGATGCTGTTGGCTGTGTTGGTCAGGTCGGCATGCTCGACGACGACTCCCGCGCGGAGCGGCCCCACCCCCAACTCCCCTGGAAATTCCTCGGAGACAGCGAGCACATCGCAGCGCGCCCAGAAGAACTCCTAGCAGGCAACGATGGCGTGTTGGTTCCGGCACGGGTACGACGAGGCGAAAGAGAAAGGGCCCGGGGCCCCGCTTGAAGCCGGTGCTGCCACCGGCACCGGCAACAGCGCCGCAGACGTGGCCTTTCGCGCCTGTCTCCAGAAGGCAAAGGCCGACCTGGACCGTGAACTCGCGGCTGCCAACTCTTCGCAGTGATAGCCAGCCTCGCGCCCCGCATCGAGCCTCACCCCCTCCGACCTCCTGGACGCGCGCTTGTTTCCCCTTTAGGAAACGCCCGTCGACTCAGCCTCCTAGGAACCACCGGGCCGCCGTAGGTGGCGACCTGGAAGACCATTTAAGCGAAGGGACGCCTGAAGTTCGAGCTGGGCCTCGCGGCTGGGGCCGCGTTCAAGGAGTAACCGAACAGTTAGTTCGTCGCGGAGCTATTATTTGCCAACCATGCCCATCGCCCTCGACCAGTGGCGTCGCGCCGTCGCCGATCAGGACTCAAGTATTCTCGACGACCTGCTCGCCGAGGATGTCGTCTTCGTTTCTCCCGCGCTTCACACCCCTCAGGTAGGCAAGGCGCTCGCGACGATGTACCTTCGGGCGGCGCTGAAAGTGCTTGGCGGTTCGAGCTTTCGCTATCTCGAGGAGTGGGTGGGAGATCGGTCTGCGGCGCTCGAGTTCGAAGCAACCCTGGGAAAGATGCACGTGAATGGCGTGGACCTGATCCACTGGAATGAGGCCGCCAAGATCACACGCTTCAAGGTGATGGTGCGGCCGGCGAAGGGGCTCGAAGCGCTGATGGGCGCGATGGCGAAGCAGCTGATGGAACCGTAGAGCGCGAGAACAATTGCCGCTCCCATCGCTGGATTCCTTACCCCCTCTATAGCGGCCTCACTCGACTGGACGTTTCCAAACGGACGTCCTCACCTGCCCGCGCTGCGGCGTCTGAGCGCCTCGTCCCTCGCCTCGCAGCGCACGAAGAGTCTTGTCGGAGCGAGCGACCCACCCGTCCGGACTTCCGAAGACCAGCGCCTCCCGCGGGAGCCCCAGCCGGTCTCTACTACCAGGAACGAACTCCCACGAACTCCGGTCTCCCCGTACCAGCCCGCGGAGCCACCGTGTGGGTCCACCAGTGCGCCCGGTGGGGCGGTACTCCGTCGTACGCGAGAGGCCGCTGTCCGGCGTCTGACCTCCGCGTGCCTCCCGTTGGGACGAAGGAGGTCGCCGTGTAGGCTGCCCCGGCGTGCTCTTGCGCCTCTCGAGCGATTTCCGCCGTGCGATGGACCTGTCGCTGGTCCTGGAACAGGAGGGCATCCCACACGAGCTGCGCCGCTTGGGAGAGGCGCACTGGGCGCTCCAGATCGAAGACACGGACGCCGCCCGGGCGGAGATGGCCATCGTCGCGTTCGAGCAAGAGAACCCGCTGGAGGTGCGCCGTTCCGAGCCGTTGCACCCCATAGCGGGAGCGGTCGCCGCGGGCCTCGCATTCGCCCTTGCACTCGTGACGTTCTACGTCCGGACGGGTCCGGAGTCGGCCGGCTCACCCTGGTTCGAGCGGGGGAGCGCGGACGCGGCCGCGATCCTCCGCGGCGAGTGGTGGCGATCGGTCACCGCACTGACCCTGCACGCGGACGCTGGCCATGCCGCCGGCAACGCCCTGCTGGGCGGGCTCCTCCTGGCGCTGCTCGCACGCTCCGTCGGCCCAGGGATGGCGAGCGCCCTGATACTGCTCTCGGGCATCGCAGGAACCTTGGCCGCCGCCGGGCTCACGCGCCACAACTTCGTGTCCATCGGCGCTTCGACTGCGGTCTTCGGTGCCCTCGGCGCGCTGGCAGCCTTGCCGCGGGACAGTCGCCGCGTTTGGATGCCGCTCGTTGGCGGGTTCGCGCTGCTTGCACTCCTTGGAACCTCGAAGAGCACCGATGTCGCCGGCCATCTCTGCGGATTCATCGCCGGAGTGCTGGCCGGCGCGGCGGTCTCGCACCTGCCGCCGCTGCAGAACCGGGCTGCTCAAGCGTCTCTCGCGGTCGCCGCCGGGTGCGTCCTGGTCGCCGCATGGCTCGCCGCCTTTCGTTGAACGTCCCAACGAGTAGCGGGCCGGTTGCTCCACTTTCTGAAAAAGTCGACCTCGTGGATCCCGGCGCCAGGAGCGTAAGCTTGAGGGATGAGCATTCGGGCTGAGGTCGCCAAGGAGGCGTTTCGGAATTGGAGCGTATGCGTCAAGCCGTGAAAAAGCGACCGATGTACGCAGCGTTTGTGCTCGCCGCGGAGCTGGTTCTTGCTTGTGCGACGACGCAATCCTCGGATGCGCCGCCGCGCGACATACCAAAAATAGTAGTCAGCGTATATGGCCCAGTCGGAAGCCCGGCAAACAACACTAGCTTTGTGTTGTACGCGAGCGGCCGTATTCTTTCGAGCTTTGCTAGGGCTGCGGAAGGTGCGCCAGTCATTGAATTATGGTTGAACGAAAGCGAGAAGGCAAAATTTCTCAAAAGCCTGATCCTAACTGCGAAGTAACCCATGCGGCTCACCAAATCGCGGACGGGGGGCTTGCTTAGGGCTCGACTGGCTTCAAGCTCCTTCCGTCGTGCCAGGCCAAGCAAACGATGCCGAAGAAAACGGTCGACATCCTCCAGGCCAATTCGCAGGGGATTCGAGATGGAAGAGGCCATCAAGAAGCTGAAACAGAAGGTAGGGGAGCTCGTCCTCGAGAACGACGTCCTCAAAGAGGCGGTGAAACCCTACCTCCCTTTCGGACATGGGACGTCCGAAGAGTGACCATAGGGCCCGCGACGGCCGTACCGCTCGCCCATCTGTCTGAGGCGCATCCTGACGGCGGGGAGGCGTGACCTCCTCGCAAGCAGCTCACCCCGGGAGCGCCTCGCCGCTCGGCAGTTCAAGCGCGAGAGGTTGTCCAGAGAATGGGCGTCGGGCATTGAAGTCATCCATCCGGATGTCCGCGTCCCTCGCGAGCTGCTGGGTCTCGTGTGCGCCCCCATTTGGTCGAGGCGGTCGCGCCGGTCGCTGACGAGAGGCGCTCGCACCGGCGGTGGCAGCGCCTTATATTCGTTGCATGAGCACAGTCAGCCTGGAAGTCTTTGCCGACTACGTTTGACCGTGGTGCTACCTCAGTACGGTTCGTACTGAACGGTTGGTGAAGGCGTATGACGTGCGCCAGGAGCACGTACATTTTCCGCTGCATCCCGAAACGCCTTCGGGCGGCATCGCGCTCGCGGAACTGTTCGCCGGGCGTGGTGCCGACCTGAATGCGATGCACTCGCGCATGAAGTCGCTCATGGACACCGAGGGGTTGCCGTATGCGCGGCGCGAGCGCACGTACAATTCCCGACTTGCCCAGGAGCTAGGCAAGTGGGGCGAAGTCGCGGGCCGACCAGCGATTCACGACGCGCTCTACCGCGCCTATTTCGTCGACGGCACCGACATTGGCAACATCGACGCGTTGGTGGGGGTCGCCGAGCGAGTGGGCCTGCCCGCCGACGAAGCGCGGCACATCTTGAACGAGCGCGCATTTCGGGCGGCGGTCGATCGGGATTGGGCGCATGCGCACGCCCTGGGCGTCACCGCTGTCCCGACCTTCATCGCCGGCGGCCGCGCCGTCGTCGGCGCCCAGCCGTACGAAACGCTGGAGCAGCTGGTGCAACTCGCTGGCGCGAAGCAGTGCTGACAGTTCCGAGTATTACTCACGACCAGTGGGCAGCTCGCGTCCAGACCATCCGCTTCCTACTTACGCCCTCGGCGTAGGCTCGGGCCGGCACGTGCCATCCGAACGACCTCACATCTTCGATCCAGAACGCCGGACCACGCTAGTGGTGGGCCGCCGGCGTTGGGGGACGCGAGACGCCTACCACTTTCTCCTGGGTGCTCCCTGGTGGCTGGTCGTGTCGTTGATCAGCGCCACGTTCTTCGGCGCCAACCTTTTCTTTGCGTGCGCCTACACGGTGCTGGGCGGAGTGGCCAATGCGCGCCCAGGCTTCTTTACGGACGCCTTCTTTTTCAGCGTCCAAACCATGGGGACCATCGGGTACGGCCAGATGTATCCCGTCTCCTTGGCCGCGAACTTTTTGGTCACGGCTGAGGCGGTCTTCGGGCTGCTGCTCACCGCGCTGGCCACCGGGCTGGTCTTCGCCAAGTTCTCCGCAGTTAGGCCCAGGGTCATCTTCGCTCGACGCGCGGTGATCACCCCGCTCGACGGGGTACCCACCTTGATGGTTCGGGTGGGTAACGAGCGCGGCAACTATATCGCCGAGGTGGAGGTCCGGCTGGTTTTGATGCGCACCGAGCAAACGCGGGAAGGCCGCACTCTGTATCGCATGCGCGACCTTATCCCGGTGCGCTCGCGAAGCCCGGCGTTTTCCCGAGGTCTCACCGTGATGCACACCATCGACGAAGGCAGTCCTCTGAACGCCGCGACGGCAGACTCACTGCGGAGCTCGGACGCCGAGATTCTCATCACCCTGATGGGCATCGACGGCACGACCGGTCAATACGTCCACGCCCGCCGCTCCTACTTGGATGACGAAGTTCTCTTCGGGCAGCATTTCGCGGATATGGTGACCGAGCTTCCCGATGGCCGAATTCAGCTCGACCTCCGGCAGTTCGACGAAGTCGAGCCTGACGGCGGCTGAATCAGCGCGCTGGCTCTTGCCTCACAAAGGGTCCGTTTCGCAAGAGTGCCTCACTGACGCCGCTACTTGCCCGCAAACGGAGCGCGCGTGTCAGCGCACTCGGCTGAACGGCAGAACACCGAGGACGTCGCCGTCGACCACCAGTCGAAGCTTGCCGACAGCCGGCGAGCAATGCCATCGCTGTGGCTGCCGCGCCCCCAGGCGCGTCTTCACTATTGCGTCAGGAATCCGTGGGCTACGCCGTTGGCGTCAACAAAGTACCCCGCGATCTCGCCCTCGTGAGTCAACGACTGGGCCCGTCAGCGCCGTCCGCCGTTTGTCGGCGAAGGCACGGTCGTGTCGGGTTGAGCGTGGCCCGGGGCATTCCGCTTGAAGCTGGCCACTCGGCCTAACCCGAATGCCCGGGCCAGGTCATGACCTGGCCCGGGCACCGCCGGCACTGACAGCGCCCGCACCTGCGGCTCGCAACCACGGAGACTCCGCGTGGGGACGTAAGCTGGGTCACGTCCCTGGCTTGTGGCCGTCCGACCCTCTGAAATCCCCCCCTCCGGACAAAAACGATGCGAGCACATCGTCTCGAGTGGGCACGCTATCTCGGCGTCCCTTACGTATCGGCCGCGGATTGCCGGTGAGGGCACTCGAGTCGCGTCCCCTCGCGACCACGGTTTGGATTCATTCGAGGGGAGGTAATTTCACGCCGTGTCCCACTCAGGATGGACACTCGGCAGCCTGGCGTAGACCGGCCTGTCTGCGTGCGCACATGCAGTACGATTCTCTGTCACGTCAAGTCCGTTTCTCCTTTCGCGCCTCGAAACGTGAATCTAGTCACCCGTCCGAGTCGCGCGCTCCGCGATGGCCCACCGCACGTTTGAGGTGCAGCGGACGACACCCTGCTAGAAGGGGTTGCACAACGGGGGGGCTCGTGTCGAGGACTGTTCGCCTCGCCAAGCTGTCGGTACCAAGGATCGCTCGGGTCGTCGCTCGCCCGCGGCTCTACCGGAGGCTTGACCGAGCGCGGCGCCGTCGTGTCCTTTGGATTGTGGCCCCAGCGGGTGCCGGCAAAACCGCACTGGTGGCGAGCTGGATTCGGGTACGAAAACTTCGTCACGTGTGGCTCCAGCTCGACGAAGCCGACGCCGATGTTGCGAGCTTCTTCCACTACTTCTCGATGGCGGGCAACCGGTCGGAGCCCACCCGTAGCAGCCAGCCGGTCTTTTCACCTGAATTCCTAGCAGCGCCAGAAGGCTTCGCCCGCCTCTTTTTCCGGGCAATCTGCGCGCAGCCAAGCCCTCCCGCGGTCATCGTCCTCGACGACTACCACGAGGTCCGGCCCGATTCGCGCCTGCACGCGGCTCTTCGCGTGGGTTTTCACGAACTTCCCGACGGTATGACAGCGCTGGTCCTCAGCCGGGGGGAGCCGCCGCCAATCTTGGCGGAGTTGTATGTGAATGGCTCGCTCGAAGTGCTCCGCGGCGCTGAGCTCGCCGTGAGGGAAGAGGAAGCCTTCGCCATCGCTCGCCTCTGGGGCTTTGCGCGACGCGACCGCAACAGCGTGCGCATGGTTCATGCTCGGACAGAAGGTTGGGCGGCCGGGCTCGTCCTGCTGTTGGGGCGCTGGCACTCGGCGGGCGGCCAACAGCCGCTAGGTGATGGGGAGCAGGCTCTTTTTGACTACCTCGCACAGGAGGTCTTGGAGCGATGTGATTCCGATACCCGGCGAGTGTTGCTGGAGACGGCGTTTCTTCCACGGGTCGATGGCCCGCAGGCGGCGCGCCTAACTGGCATCAGGACCGCGCAGGAGATTCTCGAAAGGCTCTTGCGGAGCGGCTATTTCGTCGCACGTCAAGGCAACGACTACCAATACCACAGTCTTTTCCGGGACTTCCTGTTGGGGTGTGCGGAGCGGATGCTCTCGCTAAGTCGTCGCGCGGAGATTCGCCAGTTGGCGGCGAAGATGTTCGAAGAGGCTGGAGATGTAGAGGCGGCCGTATCGCTTTATTTGTTGGGGAACGCGTGGAGCGACGCGGCCCGGTTGATTCGAGCGCACGCTCCGATGCTGCTGCTCCAGGGACGAGCCGAGGCTGTAGCGCGGTGGGTACTTGCGATTCCTGAAAACATCCGCGAGCACGACGCGTCACTTCTGCTGAACCTCGGCCAGGCATTGGTGATTCGGGACTTCAAGGTCGCGCTTAGTCATTTGGAGAGGGCTTTCGAACTCTTCTCGTCAGCGGGCAACGGACCAGGTAGCTATCTCGCCTGGGCTGCGATTACGGACACAGTCATGTGGACGTTTGCGTCTGACCTCGATCGTTGGATCGCCGTGTTCGACGAGCTTCAGTCGCGCTTTCCGGATATCGGCGGCCCTGGGATTGAGAAGCGCGTCGTGGCGGTCGTGGTGGGAGCACTCTCGATGCGGCAGCCCTGGCATCCGGCCCTCCCCGAATGGGAGCAACGGGCCCTATTGCTGGCCTTGACGCCAGGGGACACCTACCTCAGGTTGAAGCTAGGTCAGCACCTAATGTTTCACTACGGTGGGTGCGTGAATGACCTCGCCAAAGCCAAGCTGGTGGCCGATGCACTTCGCCCATTCGTCCTGACAGCGCAGGCGGACCCCTCTACCGCCATCACTTGGCACCAATGTGATGCGATTCACCACCTATTCCGAGGGCGGGTGAAGGAGGGCCTCGATGCGGTGAATCACGGCTTCGCTATCTCCGTGGACTCTGGGTTTAAAGCTTGGGACGGCTTTCTCACTCAAAGTCGAGTCTTTGCGGCTCTGCAGACGGGCGACCTGGTCACCGCCGAGCGAGAACTTCAGCACTTGGAGGGCTTGGGTCTGACCGGGGCGCCGATGGACGCGGCCGTTTTCCACCACTGCGCTCTCTTGCTAGCGCGCAGACGCGGGGACGTGCAGCTGGCTCGCGAGCATGCTCGAATCTGTCGCGAGCTCACCGCCGCCGCCGGTTCCAAGCAGGCGGAGCTACTCCTCGGCATCTCGTGCGTGATGGCTAGTCCACCAGAGGGACTGGAATCCGAATTGGAAGCAATCCTGGTCCAGGCTCGGCGGTGCGGTCAACGTCTCGTCCAGGCGACGAGCCTGTTGGCGCTTGCCTTGGTGAGGGCATCCGACGGTGACGAGGTCCGGGCTGTGGCGCTTCTCCGCGACGGTTTCGCGACTGCTCGGGAGTTGGGCGTCCTGTACTTTGTGTCTCTCGAGCCTGCTGAGCTAGCTGAGTGTTGCGCCCTGGCTCTCCAGCACGGCGTCGAATCCGACTACGTGTGCGAGCTCATTCGCGTACAGCGGCTCCCCGGCGCCGAGCGTGCCAGCGAACTCGAAGCGTGGCCCTGGGACCTCCGAATCCAGGCGCTCGGGGAGCTGTCCATTACTGTGAACGGGCGACCCATACGGGCGGGGCGCAAGGAGCAGAAGAAGCCCTTGGAGATGCTACGCCTCGTGGTGGCGACGGGCGCCCGGGGAATGCGCCAGCATTTGCTTGCCGAGGCTCTGTGGCCGGACGCAGATGGCGACGCAGCACACCACGCGCTCGTGACGACCGTCTATCGCCTCCGGCGACTTCTGGGGAAAAAGGAATTCGTCATCCACCAAGGAGGCCGTGTGATGCTGGACCCCAAATATGTCTTTGTGGACGCATGGGCGCTCGAGCGGGTGCTCGACCGCCTCGAGGCGTGCCGCGCCGGGGATAGGGCGGATGCCGCGCGAGTGAGCGCTCTTTCGGCCCGAGCGAAGGAGCTTTACCGGAGCGGTCTCCTCGCCGACAGCGATGAACCCTCCATTGATGGTGCACGCCAACGGCTTCATCGGAGAGTGTCGCAGTGTCTGTTGAGCTCCGCGCAGCGATGATGGGCGCGATGGATACGTCGCAAGAAGCTGACGCTGCTGCCGAGGGCGGGAATCCTTTCAACGCGCCCCGCACGGTGATTGCCTAGGAATAGTTTCGGGTGGTTGTTAAATCCTTGCCGCGGATTTCTGCAAAGACCTAAGGACGTCGCCCCCTGCCAAGGAGCCCCCGCAGACTCCTGGGGGCTTCAAAATGCTCGCCAAGCTAATCAAGGTGCGCGAGTTTGGCCACTAGGCCCGGGCGTCCATTGCGCCGTCGACGTACGTCACGGCTCGTTATTCGGAGCGTTGCCTGCCGCGCCGTGGAGAAACATCGACGGCGGACGAACATAGAAGCCGACCACCATGCGATTGCCGTGGACGGCCCATTGCTCCTGAAGCAGCTCGCTCGCACGTGTCCCTCGACAAGTGCGCAGGTAGACCAGATTGCCCGAAACGTCTTTCACGCTCTCGGCAACCAGTTCGCCGGGGCCGCCGGTGATTGAGAAAAGTTTTCACGCGCAGCCGCGAGCCCTTCAACGCTCGCACCAAGGGCCCTCTGCGCACTTCGGGACTCATTCGAGTGCATGCTGCGCTGAGCCTACCGGCCCAGAAGTCCGCGCTGAGACTTCGTCCGAGCATCAGCACCGCATCCTCGGCCGAATAGTCCGAAAGGCCGAAAAACCT
Organism: Myxococcaceae bacterium; assembly: GCA_052143535.1. Classification (GTDB taxonomy): domain Bacteria; phylum Myxococcota; class Myxococcia; order Myxococcales; family Myxococcaceae; genus JADGRA01. Next base: position 12,961 of record JBKQSS010000082.1, read on the forward strand.
CGGCCTGACCGAGGCTTGGAGGGGCGAGAAAAGGGATCTGGACCCTCGAAGACGGGCAAAAAACCCAAAAGTGCCTGACGCTGCTCTCCGCCGCCGAATGGCTTCCGGAACGCCTTAAGACGTCGCGCCTCACGTGCTCTGTCCGACCTCGATAATATAACCGTCAGGATCGCGGATGTAGCAACGAATTTCGCCGTACTTGGGAATCGGCTCCGTGATGAACTCGGCCCCTCGAATCTTCCATAGTTCATAGCACGCTTGAATATCCGCAACGCGGATATTGATAAAGCTGCTGATCTTATCCGGGTCGGCGAGGACGCTGAGCGTTACCGTCGGCTTGTCCGGGGTGGGCCCGCCCCCGACGTTGACAATGAGCCACGTATTCGCGATTTCAATGTGGCCAGACGCGCCCTTGCTGTCGCCCAGGCTCAGAATCCGGCCGCCAAAGACCTTTTCGTAGTAGCGAGCCGATCGCTCGATGTCGGCGACAGTGAGGAAATGCGTGACGGTGAAACCCTCCCGCGGGGGCATCTCATAGCTCTTCTCTCCGGCTTGTACGCTCATTGACGACTCCCATTGCGACAGCTGGTGGCAGCATCATTTCTTTCGCGCAGTCGAGGGCGTTTCCACGCTGCTATGCTTGTCCCACCCGTGGAAACGGGAGAGGTCACCTGCATTCCACGACTCACGGAGTCCAGGAATACTGAGATCCCAGTCGGGGCGGACTTCGCTCGTAACCGCACGGAGATCGCGCCAAAGGTCGATGACCGACGGACGGCCCCAGAACCAGTAACCGTTATAGATGCTGTAGATCACGAGGCCCGGCTTCAGAACGAGCGTATGCGGGATCATCGGATTGTGCTCGGGGTCGGTGTACTCCTGGATGTCGAGCTCCTTCTGAATCCTTCGACCCGGGTCCGAAAGGAAGGTCCACTCCGCTCCGACTGAGGCACGAAACTCCTGAAGAGTATGGTGATCGTCGGTGGCGATCGTAGCGATCTGAGTGTAAGCCACTGCGATCTTCGGGTAGAACGCGGCGAGTTCCAAATGCTGCTGGTGTTCTTTTGGGCAATAGTGGCCGCGCGCAAGCGTAAGGATTAGCGGATCGTCGCCCTGTAGCTCGCTGAGCTTGCGCAGTTCCCCCGTGTGATCGGGCAGTTCGTAGTCGGGAAACTTGCTTCCGGGCACAATATCAGAACGCATGCTTGGACTCCCCCGTTTCTCTCAAAGATCCAGAGTGACATCCGCGTTCGGCTGGGAACAGCATACGAGCGTGTTCCCGGCAGCGGGCCTCTCCAGCGGCTCAGGGCTATAACTCATCGATCCAGCAATCAGGCCAGTCATACAGGTATGACAGACTCCAGTCCGGCACGACCACCTGACCGGAACGTCGCACGCTTCGGCCAGTTCGAGCACGCTCGCGAATTTCGGATCCCAAGCAGCTGTAATGCCGCTGCGCGCGAATGAGACTGCGGGCCCAAATCCGGGCGGCCCGAGGGGCAGATGAGGGGCGTGACGAACGTCCGCAATGCCAGGGGTAATAGCCTCGCGGGAGCCGAAGATTTCCGTGCGGACGTTCCCGGCGAGCGCACCCCATTTTCTCAGCCCATCGCGCATATTCTTCAAGAATGAAGCGGGGCCGCATAAATAGAAGTCACTGTCCTCTGACACGCCGAGTCTTTCTAGCAGAGGCGTGTCAATGTGCCCCGGAGCATCGAAGTCTACCCCGACCTGGTCAATCGCAGCAGGTCTGCTGTATACGATGTATCCTCGTCCGCGAGAGAGCTGTTTCAGTAATGAACGCGATTCTTCTGCAAATGGATGCTCCACGCGATTGCGCGCTCCATAAATCCACCAGACCTCTCGCTGCGATCTTTCGGCAGCGAGTGCGTGCAGCATCGCCATCACGGGCGTCGCGCCTACTCCAGCGCTAAGCAAGGCCACAGGACCTCGGCTGGATCGCAGAGTGAAGCTTCCACGCGGCGCACTAACGTCCAAAACATCGCCCACTCGCGTACGGGTGCACAGAAATACACTGCCGACCCCATTCGATTCGCTTTTGACGCTGATGCGTAAATGATCAGATGCCGGCAAAGCAGACAACGAATAGCTGCGAAGAACTGGTTGTTTGTCACTCTCGAGCTTCAAGCGCAAAACAACAAATTGACCCGCTTGAAAAGGAGGCAGAGGCTGCCCGTCCACTGGCGACAGAATGAAGGAAGTTACGCTATTGCTTTCCTTTTTAATGTTAGCGACTCGCATCTGTCGAAAGCCGCCCCACGCTGGTGCTTGTGCCTCATCTGCTAGCCCCGGATTCCCCACTGTAGTTTTGGGGTTTAGGTCTTTTTGGAGCATTGCTTGAAACGAACTCTGCCAACCCTTGCTAAGTGCAGGGACGCGCAGAGCGCGTTGCAGGTCCTCGCTGGAATGTCGAGGCAAATATAAGAGAGCGTCAACCTCAGCAACACTGGTTCGCTCTGGACCGTGAGAGATTGTGACAATGTCGTCGCCGGCACCAACCTCTCCCTCCTGCAACACGCGAACATAAAATCCTGGTCTTCGATGTTCTACAAGAAGCGCCGCCATACGCGGTTCATTCATGCGGATCCCGACGCGGTAGCACGTTACGCGCGGCTGTGACACTTCAAATATCGCGTCACCAATGCGGTATCGATCGCCAATGCAGACCTCGTCATCAGCGAGTCCTTCAACAGTAAAGTTTTCTCCGAACTGGCCGAAAACAAAATCTGAACGTCCGAGCAATCGTTCCCAGTAGTGATACGAGTCCATCTGATAAACAAACACAGCCCGTTGCTCCCCCCCGTGACCGGCGAGGTCGGCTTGCGCATCGCCATCGATATCGAGTTTCCGGACCATGCGCCTTCCCGTCACCGGAGATTTCCAAATCGCGGTGCGGACATTTTGCCCGTTCCATGGCAGGTCGCGCGGCAGACCGACATTCACTGAAAGCAATCGGGGCATGCCTACCTCGTCAAAGCCAAGCGTCCGGCTAGAATTCCTTCAACTGGGTTTTATGGGCCAACTTTTGAAGAGCCCAGATCCAGCAGTGCCTGCATTGATTCGCTTCAGTGAGTGAAATCATGTGTTCGTCGCGGTCGAGGTCACGCGGAACTGTCGTTCGTTCAACCGCAAGGCAATTTCGGCCTACTGCATCAGTAACTTGCCGGCGAGCCAGGAATCGACACTGAACTTTCCCGGGCCGGAGCAGAGCAGCCAGAGGAAGAAGAGCACGTACAGGACTTCCGGCAAGTAGAGAAAATCGTCGAGCCAGTTGAGAGGCGAGAGTCCCTTAGGCAGGGTGGAAACCGCTTCGGTTCGGGTCGCGACAATCATATCGACCAGTAGAGCCACGCAGGCCAGGCTCGAAAGAAACCCCACGGCCACCAAGGCTCCGCCAACGAACTCGACACCCGACACGAAGTAAGCCATCTGGTGGGGAAACGGAACTTTGGCCTTAACAAGCGTTTCGTAAACAGGTTTCGTGCCGCCGGCGACAAACAATTTGTTTGCCCCCGAGATGGCGAAAAACAGTCCTAGCGAAACGCGTACCACCAGGACAGCATATTGTTCCAGATCGAGGCTACCCAACAGCGCAAATTGGACCAACAGTTTCCAATCCACCTCTTGTCCCTCCTTCAAAGAGTGTGCTGTGACAAAAGCCCCTTTCCCAAAGGGCGACTTCTCCGGCAACCGCGCCAATCAGGACTTGGCTATTTCTCGGCGTCACCTCTGTCCTCGAGTGCAGCGAATTCTCGGGCCCCGAGATTAGGTGCCCATCCGTTCGACCCATTGAGCGCGCGATGCCGGAGCCACGAATGGATCCGCAAAGTACTGGGTTTCACGCGCAACCTTGTCGCCCCTGAGCTCCATGATGCTCACGGTGTAGGACGGTTTGCCGTCATATGTCAGGATGAATTCGGTGACCCAAAGATCACCGCAGCCAATGATTCGGCGGACAGTAAACCGTTTTTTGCTCGGCTGACTAGCGCGTTGGTTCTGTATGTTGCGTCGACCGCGGGTTCGCTCCCCTGACTGCGGGTAATCCAGCACCGCGTCTTCGTGATAGATGCGGTGCTCCGTTTCGAAATCATTGGCATCGGACGCCTTCCAATGCTGGTCCAGTGCCGCACGGATCTCTTGCTCTCGGACTTCAGATGCCGGGTCCGGCTTTTGTTGATCGTTCATCTTGAGACCTCAAAGTGACTGGAAGCTGTTCAGACTCCTCCTACGAACTGTGGTTTCGCGGATTTTCCTTCGCGGTTGGGACTCATCGGCCCTCTCTCCAGCGCACAGGTCCCCGAATAAATCCTGGAGCCGTCACGAGGAGGCCCGGCTAATGCGGTAGCCGGCCTCGGCCAACGCGCGACTCATGTACTCAGCGTACCACTGCGGCCAGTCTGGGTCGGGCTTGCCCAGCTCCTTCTCGTGGAGTCCGTGGGCCGCCGCGGTGCGTTTCAGAAAATCTAGCAGGATCTCGGTCGTGTTCAGTTCCATCGTTCGTTCCCTCCGTCACGGCCCAGGAGGCGGCGAGCCACGTCCGGGAAGTCGCTGCCTGATCTCCTGCAACAACCAGCCGTTCCCGTCGGGGTCGCTGAAGGCGGCGAACGAGGCGTAAGACTTTCGTTCCGGGTTCGGGCCGGGAAGCCTCGCGGCGGCGCCCGCGTGATGGAACACGCCACCTGCGTCGTGGAAGACCTCGGAGATCGCGACACCCCGTTGCGCGAGGTCGCCGCGCGCCTTCTCGATGTCGAACACCACGAGATGCAGACCCTGGAGTGTTCCCGGCGCGGCGTTGGTAATGCCCTTTCCGAAAATTATCGAAGCCGCCGAACCCGGAGGCGTCAATTGCACCACCCGGAATTCGGGTCCGGTCGCGAAGTCAGCATCGAGACGCCACCCGAGCACTTCGTAGAAACGCTTCGCTCGGTCAACGTCGGAAACCGGTACGACCACGATTTCGAGCTTCATGTCCATGAGATGCCCTCGCTAGGTACTGTATGTTCAACTCCCCACGCTTCGCCTTCGTGTCAAAAACTCTTCGGGTTCCATGGGCGACGGGGTCAGCTGCCCAACTCCCTGGCCAGGAAGCTGTGAATCTGGGCGACGACGGCAGCACCCTCCCCAACCGCGGCGGCAACGCGCTTAGTCGAACCGGCTCGGACGTCCCCAATCGCAAAAGCGCCAGGTCGAGAGGTCTCAAGCGGGAGAGCGGGTTGGGCCGATTGGGCCGGCATAGTGGGGCCTGCGCCCTTCACTACAAACCCGTTCCGGTCCCGCTCGATACAGCCCTTTGACCAGCCGGCGTTCGGGTCGGCGCCGATGAACAGGAAGAGGTGTCGAAGGGGATACTTGTAGGTGTCTCCCGTTGAGCAGTTGCGGAAGATGGCGGATGTCACCCCTTGTGCGGCCTCACTCTCCACGGTCCACTCACCGGAAAGCGCCCAATAATTGGGGCTCAAACGCCCGGGCGCAGCGTAGAGGTGGCGCTTGTCGACTACCGTCCCGCCGGGAGACGCAAAATTCTCGGTCCGCTCGTGGCCGAGATAGTTCTCCGGCAACTTCAAGTCGCCCCAGTCGGCGGCAGCTTCTGGCCCTGCTGCACCCACAGCTACCAGTTCGTGGCTGAATTCTTTGGCCCCGGATTCGGCCAACAATTGTTGAATCACTTTCTCCGACTCTTCGCAGTCCCCCTCGCCGAACGGATGATGTCGAAGCCGGCCGAGCGCATCCATGAAATAGAGCGCCGACCGATACTCGTTCTGGAAAGCTCGCCAGACGGCATGAACGCTCTCGACGGCGATTGGGTCGTCGCCTGTCAGTTCTTTTTCGGCTCGACGAACACTATCAACGTCCCCTTCGAATGGCGGAGAATTGAGCCAGTCCGTCGCGCCCGCGATGGAGGGCAGGTCACGCTCTATAGAAAACTCGGCCGCGGCAGGAGGCATTGGCTCCACACTTTCAACTGCGGCTAACGCCTTGACCAAAACCCCGCTTGCAACCATGAGCAGTGCGGCGAGGAAGAGGCGGTCCGCTTCGATGATAAATGCCTTCAATACGGCTCGGTCTGGTCACCCAATCTGACTGGGCCGGCTGCGCCGGCCAACACTTGCTCTCACGAGTAATCGGCACCGCTTCTCCGGCCAGCAAAAGCGAGTCTGTTGGAAAACTCATCTCTAGGATTGCGAATCGTCTGCTTCCCGAGGACACCGATAGCGAGTCCGCGGGGGGAATGACACTTAGGGCGATTGATAACCGGCGACATCGATGACCGCCTGGGCAAAGGCCTGCGGGGCTTCCTGCGGAATGTTGTGGCCGACGCCGCCGGTGATGAGCCGGTAGTCATACTTGCCGGAGAACTTGTTGCGATAGGCTGTGCTGGGCGCGTGGGCTGCCCCGTTGGAATCGCCTTCCATCGTGATGGCCGGCACGGTGACGACAGGAAGCGCGGCCAGCCGCTGTTCGAGACCGTCATATTTCCGCTCACCAGCCGCTAGTCCGAGCCGCCAGCGATAATCGTGCATCACGATGTCCACATGGTCCGGGTTGTTGAAGGAAGCTGCTGTGCGGTTGTACGTGGCATCGTCGAAATTCCACTTCGGCGAGGCCTGGTGCCAGATGAACTTATTGAACTCGTCGAGGTATTTCGCATAGCCAGCCTTGCCGACTTCGGTGGCGAAATAGTACTGGTACCAAAATGCTGATGCAGCCTGCGGCGGCAACGGTTCCTGGTTGCCCGCAGGGCTGCTAATTAGATAGCCGCTGACGGAAACGATTGCCTTGCAGCGTTCCGGCCATAATACTGCTATGATGTCGGCAGTCCGCGCCCCCCAATCAAATCCGCCTATGATTGCTTGTTTGATCTTAAGAGCATCCATAAAGTCGGTGATGTCTAAGGCGACAGCTGATTGCTGAGCATTCCGGAAGGTATCGCTCGACTTGAAACGTGTTGTGCCGTACCCGCGGAGGTACGGAACGAGGACTCTATAGTTTTTCGAAGCCAGCAAGGGCGCAACATCGACATAGCTGTAAATGTCGTAAGGCCAGCCGTGAAGAAGAATGACTGGTGGACCGTCGGCTGGTCCTGCCTCGGCGTATCCAATATGCAAGAGGCCGGCGTCGATCTGCTTCAGGCTGCCGAAGGATGTGTTCGTCCCCGGCCTAATCGGAGGTACGCTTGATGCGCTGGAATTGCTGGGCTGTGCAGTTGCAGGCCCGATAACACCTAGCTTAGCAGCGGCAAGGGTGAGAGCCGCCGTGCCAAGAAAGCGACGCCGTCGACCGTTGATGTTTTCAGGTGGTTTGTTGGTGCCCATTCCTTGACCTCCTTGGTTTGACGGTTCGGCTAGAAAGCTCCGCTGCGCTGATCGGTGTGTGCTCGGTGTCCTCATTAAGTTCATGATGGCGTCGGCCTTTCGGAACGTGTCGCAGGTGTGGTTCCTTTATTGGCCGGCTGGACTTCATGAGCCTATGTCACAGGTGACGAACCCTCTGACCAGCTCTGGCGCGCTGCTGCGGAGCAACGTTTCGGCCGCCTCCTTCACCAGTGTCGGCCTCACTTTGGGAGCCAGTTGGCCGCCTAGCAGGGCGAGCCGCTTGTTGCGCGCCCATTCCTCCGCTCCCGGGCGAGGTCGTTCGAATGAACTCAACCCGACCGTCGGGGTGCCGTCCAGGGAAACTGCACGACCCACGAGCTTCGAATGACAGGCTTGCCGTTCGCGTCGGGCTTGGGAGTCCCATCCCGTTGCTTCAGGGTCCACTTGCGCTCGTGTACGCTCACGAAGCGCGGAGTGGCAGGGGTGGCACGTCCTGCTTTTGTACCCGCGCAACGCCAGACACCCGGTCGCAGCAAAGTTCCAGCCACGGACAACTGACTGATTTTACTAGTGGCCAGGGGGGAATCGAACCCGCATGCCTTTCGGCGCCAGCCCCTCAAGAGAGCGCGAGACAGTCCGCTCCCCTCTCAAAACCGGCGGCCCGGGGGGGCCTTGGCACACGGCGTAGTTCCACCCACCCCTAAAGGCTAAAGCGTCTAACGCTTCTCGGCGCGCTTCACAGACGAGGGCCAGCGCCGGGGGCTGTCAGAGCGCACCGTAAGGCTTCGACCGCAGTGGACCCTGTCAGCCTCGGCGGAGCGGCACTCAAGTTCCTGGCCCCTTTCTGGAACGCGATCAGCAGTCCCTTCGCGCGCTGGCGGTTCGGTAAGGCATTCGAACGGTACAAGGTCTTCGTTAGCGAGTGTCCAACCCGAGTCACCGGCCAGCCGCGCATTCCGAACAACCACTGGACACGAGAGACGTACCGCATTGGCAGGGTTGGGGTGCAGCTTGGACACCTCGAAGTGCGTCCGACGTCCGTCTATGAGTTACCCGACCACGATCAGTCACCCGGCCACTTCCGAGGAACCTATGGATACTGCCGGATCAGCGACCGATTCCACTTCCCGATATGGCTCGCTGAGGACAGGCGCCAGCGTGAGATCGACCGTGACAGCGCGGTAATTCCGCCGACGAGCTCCTAACGCTTCTCGGCGCGCTCCACGCTGAGCGCGAGCGCCTCACCGATGCGGACTTCGCGTGTCTCGCCTCCGCCCTGGCCGCCGTGATGATGGCCGCCACCTCCTCGGCCGTAAGGAAGCGTTCGCTCTGCGGCGTGGTGCGTTTTTGAGTCGCACTTGAGGGCGCTCCGAAACGAGACCCACACGCCACCGCACAGGACCGAACGGGACGCAAACTAGGGTGAGTCATTTAAGATGTTTGCGGAGTGCCCAGGGCGGGAATCGAACCCGCATGCCTTTCGGCGCCACCCCCTCAAGATGGTGTGTCTACCAATTCCACCACCTGGGCGAATATTCGGTTTTTCGATTCGCGCTCCACCTTCCGCACGCCGGTGGCGGCTTAGCGCAGCGGGCCTAACGCCGGCAAGGGTTGCCCTCGAGGAGGGGTTACTTCGGTGCTGCAGCGGGAGCAGGAGGTGCAGCCGGCGCGTCGCTCGGTGGAAGCGGAGCAGACGTCGGCTGTGTCACCGGCGCCCGAGCCTTCGCGGCAGCACGAGCCGCCACCGAGATTCTCATGCCCTGGAACGACAGGGCCAAGGACGTGAGGAAGAAGAGCCCGGCACAGACGGCTGTGACGCGGCTGAGAAACGTCACCGCACCCCGTCCGCCGAAGGCGCTGGTCGCAGCGCCTCCGCCAAGGGCAGCCCCCATGCCGGCGTCCTTCCCCGGTTGGAGAAGGATGACGAAAATCATGAAGACGCAGAGAAGAACATGAACGACAGTGAGAAAGGCCAGCATCGGGCCGCGCACCCTACAGAAAGGGCGCTGGCCGTTACAACCCCCTCCCCTCTCAAAAAGGGGGGGCGCTGGCCGTCAGGCTGCGGCGCAAATGGCGACAAAGCCCGCCGCATCCAGGCTGGCCCCACCCACCAGTGCGCCGTCCACGTCAGGCTGGCCGAGAAGCTCGGCCGCGTTGTTGGGCTTGACGCTTCCGCCGTACTGGATGCGGGTGGCCCGAGCGACCGCCTCGCCGAAGAGTCTGCCCAAGTCCTCTCGCACCTGAGCGTGGACCGCTTGCGCCTGCTCCGGAGTGGCGTTGCGGCCCGTCCCGATGGCCCACACCGGCTCGTAGGCCACCGTGACAAGCGCCATCTCCTCAGCCGACACGTTGGCCAGGCTGCCTGAGAGTTGTCCCGCCACGACCGCCAACGTCCGGCCGGAGTCGCGCTCCTCCAGTGTCTCGCCGATGCACAGGATGGGCTTCAGTCCGGCGGCTAGGGCTCCCCGGGCGCGCTGGTTGACCATCGCATCGGTCTCGCCGAAGAGATGGCGTCGCTCGGAATGGCCCACCAGCACGTAGCGACAACCCGCGTCCAACAGCATCCACGGTGAGACTTCGCCGGTGAAGGCGCCTTCCCGCGCCCAGTGGCAATTCTGAGCCCCCAAGGCAACTCGGGCGTCGGGAAGAAGGACGCGGCGCACCGCGGCGAGAGCGGTGAAAGGGGGCAACACCACCACCTCGGCCACCGGCTGGGCCGGCAGCTGGTCCAAAAGCGCTGTCACCAGCGCCGCCGCCTCACGCTCGGTCCGGTGCATTTTCCAATTCCCAGCGATGAGGGGGCGCCGTTGTCCCATGCTCAGCTCTCGAGCGCTTTAATGCCTGGCAACTCCCGACCCTCGAGGAACTCGAGCGTCGCCCCGCCTCCGGTGGAGACGTGAGACATTTTCTCGGCCAGCCCGAAGGAATGGACTGCCGCTGCGCTGTCGCCGCCGCCGACCACGGTAGTGGCATCGCGGCAGCGGGCCATGGTGTCGGCGATGGCACGGGTGCCCGCGGCGAAGGCGGGCAGCTCGAAGAGCCCCATCGGCCCATTCCAGAGAATGGTTTTGGCGGCGCGGAGATGCTCGGCGAAGAGGGCGCGCGTTCGCGGGCCGATGTCCAGCCCCATCAACCCGGCCGGGATGGCCACCTCCGGCACCTCGCGCGGCACCGCGGTGGGGCTGGCCTCGGTTGAGGCAACGTGGTCGATGGGGAGCACCACCGCCTTGCCCAGGCGGCGTGCGGACTCGAGCGCCCGGCGGGCAATGTCAAACCGGTCGACTTCGACGCGGCTCTTCCCCACCGCTACACCTTGCACGGCGAGGAAGGTGTAAGCCATCGCTCCCCCAATCAGCAGCGTATTCACCTTGGGGAGCAGGCTCTCGATGAATTTGATTTTGTCCGAAACCTTTGCCCCCCCGAGCACCGCCACGTAGGGCAGCTGGGGCGAGCGCAGCAGCCGGCCGAGGAAGTCCATTTCCCGCCGCAACAGGTAGCCTCCGGCGCGCTCCTTGACGAAGGGCACCATCCCCACCGTGGAGGCATGGGCTCGATGCGCGGAGCCGAAAGCGTCATTGACGTAGACGTCGGCGTTCTCGGCCAGCTCGCGGGCGAAGCCAACGTCGTTTTCTTCCTCTTGCTTGTGGAAGCGGACATTCTCGAGCATCACCACCTGCCCGTCCTTCAGCTCCTTGACCAGCTTGCGGACACCATCGCCAACACAGTCATCGGCTAGCAGCACCTCGAAGGATTTCCCGAGCAGCTCGGAGAGCTTGCTCGCCGCGGGCTCGAGCGACAACGCGGGGTCCGGCTTGCCCTTGGGACGCCCGAGGTGAGAGGCAATCATCACTCGGCCGCCGAGCTGCAGCAGCCGTCGGAGGGTAGGCAGGACTTCGCGGATGCGCGTGTCATCGGTGACGTGTCGCGCCTCATCGAGCGGGACGTTGAAGTCCACCCTCAGGAAGACGCGCTTTCCGGTGAGTTGCAGCTCGTCGATGGAGCGAATCACGGCGGCCTCTCCGACCGGTGGCGTTTCGGGTTAGGTGCCCTTCTGTTCGAGCATTCGCGCCAGGTCGACCATCCGGTTGGAGAAGCCCCACTCGTTGTCGTACCAGGCCATCACCTTCACCAGGTTGCCGTCGACAACGAAGGTACCAGTGCCGTCGACAATGGCCGAATGCGGGTCGCCGTTGTAGTCCACCGACACGGTGAGCGCTTCACTGTAGGCCAGCACGCCTTTCAGCGGACCCTCGGCGGCGGCCTTCATCGCCTGGTTGACTTGCTCGGCCGTGACGGTCTTGGAGGTGAGGACCGTCAGGTCCACCAGACTAACGTTGGGGGTGGGCACGCGCACGCTGACGCCATGCATTTTCCCCTTCAGCGCCGGAATCACCTCGCCGATGGCTTTCGCCGCACCAGTACTGGTCGGAATCATCGACATCGCCGCCGCACGCGCGCGCCGGGGGTCCTTGTGAGTGAGGTCAAGAATGCGCTGGTCGTTGGTGTAGCTATGGATGGTGGTCATCAGCCCCTTCTCGATGCCAAAGCCATCGAGAAGCACCTTCGCCACCATCGCCAGGCAGTTGGTGGTGCAGGAGGCGGCACTGAGCACCTGGTGTTTGGCTGGCTCATAAAGCTGGTGGTTGATGCCGTAGGCGATGGTGATGTCCTGGCCCTTGGCGGGCGCGGAGATGAGGACTTTCTTCGCGCCGGCGGCGAGGTGCTTGTTCGCGCCTTCGCGGTCAGTAAAGAGGCCGGTGCACTCGAGCACCACGTCCACCCCCATGCTCTTCCAGGGCAACTTGGTGGGGTCCTTCTCCGCTATGAAGGTGAAAGTCTTGTTTCCCACCCGCATTCCGTGCTCGGTGGCTGACACCTCGCCCGGCCAGGTGCGGTGCACCGAGTCGTACTTGAAGAGGTGCGCCATGGTGGACGGGCTGTCCAAATCGTTGATGGCGACGATGTCGAGCGCCTCGTTTCGAGATAACGCTGCGCGGAGGATGCAGCGACCAATCCGGCCAAAGCCGTTGATTGCGAATTTCAAGGCCATAGTGCCGCTTGCATACGGGGGTCCCCCGGGCGCGGTCAACGAGCACCAAGCTGCCGGTTGACCACTGTACTGGCCCCGGAGCACTCTGCCCCCGCCGAAGGCGGGCTGCCGTCATGCGTCAGTGCCGCCCCAGTCGTCGATGACACGCCCCGCCCCTCGAGTGCTTTCTCCGCCGCCCTACCCTCCGCGCCGGCCGGGATTCTGGTTCTCGGCGCGCCACGCCTGGAATGGCCTGGTGCACACCGTCGAGCACCAGCCGAACATGCGCATCCACCTCTTGGCCGCCCTTTTGGTGGGCCTGGTGGGGAGTGGGATTCCGCTCGGTTTGGCAGAGCGGGTCACCCTCATTTTCTGCGTGCTCCTCGTCTTCTTCGCCGAAATTCTCAACAGCGCCCTCGAGGCGCTGGTCGACCTGGCCACCCGGGAGTTCGACGAGAAGGCCCGGGTCACCAAGGACGCCGCCGCAGCCGCGGTGCTGGTGCTGGCCATCGGCTCGGTGGTTATTTTCGCCGCACTGCTGGTGCACAACTGGAGCACGGTGTTGGCCGAAGGCTCGCGCATTCGCAGGCAGGTGGTCCTCGGGGCGCCGCTGGTGGTGTGCATCTGGATGCTTTTACGCACCGAGCCTCGACCGGCGGCTCAGGACATTCTGGCCTTCACGGCCAGCCTCTTGCTGCTCGCCATCCTATCGGTGCGCTCCACCAGCAGCGTCTTCACCGCCATGTCGCTCGGGCTAGTGGTGCTGGCGGGGGCGGCGGCGCTGGACCGACAGCGGCGGTGGCGCGGGCAAAAAAAACGGCCCAGCGGCACATGAAACGCCGCGGGGCCTTCAGCCTCGCATCCCCCCGGCCGTGAGGCCCGGAACCCGTCCGGAACGCACGCGTCCGGTACTTCGTGGGGACCAACGCTGGAACGAGAGTCTAACGCAGAGGCAGCGGCCTCACAACGAGGGGTAGGCCTCCTCTGGGGTCAGCTCCACCGCCTCGGGCCGGCGACCCTCCTCGCGGATGTCGGAGGTGACAAGGTCAATGAGCTCGGTGGCGACGCCAATCACCTGTGTCGGCGTGTAACCGCTGGCACGGAGTTGGTTGAAGAAGGTCCGGGCTAAAATCTTGCTGGCCTTCGCATCCGTGCTCACGGGTTTCTCCTTGGGCGGAATTCGCCCTGCGCTCCCCCATAGCTTCATGGGCCGTGCCAGGGCTGGGTGCCCCTCAACCCCCCGAGAACAGGACGTCGGGACCAGCGAAACGAGCGACAGGGTGCGTAAGGGGCTGCGCACTGCAACCTGGAAGCGACGCCCGCTGGGTGCGGGTGGACAATAGAAGAGCCCATGGCTTTCCGTGTCCGGACACCCGATGGGGAGCTTGCCTACCCGACGCTGCTGGACGTCGAGCGCGCCTTTCACCTCGGACTGGTGGACGGTGAGGACGAGGTTGTCGACGAGACGACCGGTCGGGTGTACCGCGCGAAGGAACACCCGGCGCTCGCTCCGCCTCCGCCCCGGCGTTTCTGGCAGAACCGTGCGGCACAGCCGGCGCGGGTGGCGGTCGCCCTCTCGCTTGCCTTGGCCGCCCTTTTGGCAGGGGCGACGCAGCAGTGGTGGCTGGCCTTGCCCGCGGCCGGCGCGGCGGCGTTCGTGACGGTGCGCATCGCCATCACCGCCCAGTCTCGTGGCCGGACGACGAAGCGGCCCTGAGGGGTTTTCAGGCGCTACACTGCCCTCCTTGAAGAGTTAGTCCGAATGCCTTCTGGCCTCTCTGCACTCCACGTCGTTCTGCTCCTCCTCGCCGGCGCCCCGGCGGGCGAGCAGGTGTACACCTGGACTGACGCCGATGGAGTCGCTCACTACACCAACGACGCAGACGCCATTCCGCAGCGCTACCGCGACAAGGCTCGGACGCTTGAAGGGCAGCCTGCCGCGTCGAAGGAGGTGGCCGCCCCCAGCCCAGCAACGGAGGAGGGAAAGTCGGCAGCCCCACCAGAGCCACCCAAACCCACTCCGCCGCCGCGCGAGCGCACGGAGGAAACCTTCGACGAGTCCGCTCCGCCGCCCTTGTCTCCTAACGAGGCGGCCGGTCTCGACGAGGCAGGGTGGCGCAAGCGCTTTTTGCGCACCACCGAGCGGGTGCACCGTGCCGAGGTCAACCTGGCGCGGGACCAGGAGCAGCTGAAACGTGTCGCGAACGAGGAGTCCTACATGGTGGTGGACCCCTACGGCCGGGTAATGAGCGCCGGACATGCCACCGCCTTGAGGATGCAGGTGGCCGAAGACGAACGCGTGCTGAACGAAGCGCGCGATGCACTCTACGACTTGGAGCGACTGGCGGCGCAAGAAGCCATCCCCCTCGAATGGCGCCGGTAACCTCGGCTCCCCTTTGCCACCCCCCTAGGGGTTTTGTGTCGCGCGTCTAGGAAGAACCTCGACCGGCCGCCCGAGGGCTTGCCCTGGGGCAGATGACTCAAGGTTCGAGCGCGGGCTCTACCGGATTGCCGCTCGCGTCCACCGCGAACCTCTGAAGTCGGCCCCCTCCGAAGGGTTGAATCAGGACGAAGTGGACCGTGCCAGCTTTGTCCACATCCCGCGCGACAACCATCCCGCTCCGATTGGAGGCCGGGACGTTGCAGCGAAGGCGGACGAGCTTCAATGGGACTTCGTCGCCATCCATTGTCCCCAAGCCTACAGCGAGTCCTGCAGCCGCGCCCCCCCCAGGACGCGCAAGCCGGGGCGCGGTGAGGGCTCGGGGACTCGCCCCGAGCCGCTTTTCGCGTGACTGTCGTCGAGGGCCAAAGAGCGCGGGCACTCTGTATTTCGAGTCGAACCGGGGCAAGCGGCGTCGCGCCATGGGCGCGCCCCCACCAACCGGAGCTGCTTCCGCGAGTGCAGACGTTGCTCGTCCGAGCTGCCGATGGTGTGCCCTGGACGCTCTGGCCTTCCACCCACGAGGTCGCAAAAGACGTCGGGCCCTCCTCTTCTGCCGAAATGTGGCCAAGGCGAAGCACGTAGGCCATGCCTTCCTGGCTGCGGCGAGTAAGGGCCTCACGCTGATGGCCCAGCAACTTCGGGAAGACGGCGCGGCCGAAGCGGCCCCAGCTGAAAGGCGACGATGCTCATTTCCCGGTGGACCTTTGAGCAGCCGCTAGCGCGACAGCCACGCGTTGCGCGGCCCGGAGGCGACCCACCGGCGCGTTGGTGACGGCGCTCGCGGACGCCGCACCAGGCCACACAACACAAAGCCGGTGAGGAAGCCGCCGATGTGTGCCCACCAGGCCACCCCGCCCTGCCCGGTGGCGCTGGCTGTCCCGTAGAAGAATTGCATCAGAAACCACACGCCCAGAAAGACGAAGGCCGGCAGCTCGACCAGCCAGGGGATGATGATGATGGGTACCAGGGTGAGGATGCGGGCGCTCGAAAACATCAATAGATAGGCCCCCAGCACCCCGGAGATGGCCCCCGAAGCGCCCAGCGCCGGCACGAGAGAGGTGGGTGCAGAGAGGCCCTGGACGACGAAAGAGGCCACGCCGCACACGAGGTAGAAGAGGAGGTAACGGCCGTGCCCGAGCTGGTCCTCCACGTTGTCGCCGAAAACCCAGAGAAACCACATGTTGGATACCAGGTGGAAAAGGTTGGCGTGGAGAAACATTGCCGTCAGCAGTGGCCGCCAGCGCTCCCAGTCCAGGAGGCCGCCGCGCCAGTAAAAAAAGTGGCGCGGCACGAACGTCAACGGCAGGAGGAGCCGGCTCGCCTCGGGGCCCTGTTGAGCCACCGACAAGAAGACGAAGATGTTGGCGAGGATGAGGCCCACCGTCACCCACGGCAATGACCGGGACTGCGGGCTGTCGCGTAGAGGAATCACCTTGGAAGCGCCTAGGAGAAGGTAACCTGCCGACCGACAGTCGACACGCCCAGAAGTGGTAGGTTCCCTGGCCCCGTGAACCAGCCCGCCCCCCCCGCCGACGAGACCAGCCCGCCCGCCGAAGAGACTGTCCGAAAAGTCTACGTTCGCGACTTGCGCGAGAAGCAGCCCGTCTTCACCGTCTTTCGCGTCAGCCGCAAGTCGCGCCAAACGTCGCGCAACGGCAAAAGCTTTCTGGTGCTCGGCTTTGCCGACCGCACGGGCGAGGTGGACGGCCGCGTCTTCGACCGGGTGGAAGCGCTGGAGAATGCCTTCCACCTCGACGACTACGTGCTGGTGAAGGGCCAGGTGGTCTCCTTCCACGGCAAGCCCCAAGTCATCGCCGAGTCGCTCGAGCGCCTCGACCCAGAGCCCATTGACGCATCCGAGTTCGCGCTCCCTGTCCCGCCCACCCCCGAGGCCCCCGTCGTCCCCGAGCCGGCGGCCCGCGCTCCGGGGGCCGCCGAGCCGAGGCCGCAGGACGGGGGCCGGACGGTGGTCCAAATACGCGAGCTGGTGGAACACGTCGACGACCCCCACGTCAAAGCCCTGCTGCTGGCCTTCCTCGAGGACAAGGACATTGCCCTCGGCCTACCGGTCGCTCCGGCGGCGAAGGGCACCCACCACGCCTACCGCGGAGGACTGGCGGAACACCTCCTCTCCGTGATGAGGCTCTCGCAGCGCTTGGCGGACCACTACCCGATGCTGGACCGCGACCTGCTACTGGCCGGCGCGCTGCTCCAAGGCATTGGCCGGGTTTCGGAGCTGGCCTATGCGAACGGCGGAGTGGCCTATACCGACCAGGGCCGCCTGGTGGGCCATGCGGTGACGACGGCCCAAGCGCTGCATGCCAAGGCCGGGCAGATTCCCGGCTTTCCCCAGGCCCTGGAGCAGCACCTCACCCACCTCGTCATCGCCGAGCACGGCTCACCCCAGTCGGCGGTGACGCTCGAGGCCTATGCCGTGCACGCCCTGGCCGAGCTCGACGCGCAGCTGGCGGGCTGGCTCGAGGCGATGGCGAAGGACCCCAACGACAGCTGGGCCGAGCCAACCAGGCTCACCGAGCGTCCCCTCTTCAAGGGAACACCGCCGACCCGCGCCGGCCGCAGCCCGGTGGGCGCGCGTCGTCGCCGCAGGGGCCGCGGCGGTCGCGAGCGGCCCATCGAGCGCGAGGGCAGCGAGCGCAAGGAGCGCGAGTCGCTCCCCGTCCCGCGTCTGACGTTGCCCCCGCTCGAGTCGCTGACCGGGTCCACGCCGACTGCCGACGGCAGCGAGGACCCCGCCCAGGGGTAACGTCGGCCCCAGGGCCAGCGTGGACGCTATAGCCGCGGCTGCGCTAAGGCCCTCGACACAAGGGGCATGAGCAAGAAACTCGGCGAACGGCTGGTGGAAGCAGGGCTCATTTCCGCGGCCGCGGTGAACCAGGCGCTCGAGCAGCAGCGCCTCACCGGACATCGTCTCGGGGACTGCCTGGTGGAAATGGGCTTTCTGCCGGAGGCCACGCTGCTGCGCTTCCTCGCCTCGGAGTTCAAGACACGCTACGTCTCGGCAGAGAAGCTGGCGCGGGCGCAAATCCCCACCGAGCTCCTGGACCGCGTACCCGTCCGGATGGCGGAGGCAAGCCTCTTTCTCCCACTCGCTGTGGACAACGAGCGGCGCATCCTCTCCATTGTGGCCGCCGAGCCGCAGAACGAGGACTTGCTGCGCGAAATTGCCCTGGTGGCGGAGGTGGACGAGGTCTTCGCCTACGTCGGACTGCGCAGCGTCATCTACGCGGGCATCCAGAAGCACTACTACGGCGACACCACGGCCTTTCAGCAGCTGGCCACTGGGGCCCTGCGCGCGCCGGTGGCCGCGCGGACGGACCTCGCATCCATTGCCCAAGCCTACGAGGCCAGCGGCAGCAACCGTACCGCTCCGCCGCCGGTCCGCCTGAGGCTCCGGGGGGAAAGCAGTCAGGCACGCCTGCCCCACACCGTGGTGCGCGGAAAGCGCGAGTCGGCGAGTGCCCTCGTCTCCTCGCGCGGCGCGGTGGGCGAGAACGACTACCTCGAGACGCTGCGCATTCTGGTCGACCAGCTGGAGAAGGACCGGGGAGACTTGCGCGGACATTCCGCGCAGCTGGCGCGACAGTGCGCGCTGGTGGCGCTGCGCATGGCGCTGCCGGCTCGCGAGGTGGCGTGCGTGGCGCTGGCTGCCTTCGTCCACGACTTGGGCAAGGGGACGGTGCACCTCACCCTGGCCGGCACCTCCCGCAACCCGGAGTGGAAGGCGCAAGCCAAACAGCTGGTGCGCTCGCCCTTGCAGCTCTTCGAGTCGGTCCATTTGCCGGCGCAGGCCAACTCCGCCCTGGCTCAAATGTACGAGGCCTTCGACGGCTCGGGGACGCCGCAGGGGGTGCGTGGCGAGGACATCGCGGTCGGCGCGCGCATCCTGGCCGCAGTCGACAGCTACCTGGACCTCACCCGGAATTCAGCCAACGGCTATGGCCGCCGCTTCACTCGCGACCAGGCCCTCAACCACCTGGCCGAACAGGCCGGCGTCCTCTATGACCCGCGCGTGGTGCAGACCCTCGAGCAGCTCCTCTCTGGGGAGCTGCTGCGCCGCCGCCTGGATGCCGACGGGCGGATGGTGCTGCTGGCCGAGCCCGATACGGCAACCCGGGATGTGCTGGCCCAGGCCTTAGAGCAGCGGGGGCTGGTGGTGCAGGCCTGCAGCTCGCTGGAGACGGTGGCCGACGCGGCGCTCTCCGGGGAGGGCGACGTGTGGATTCTGAGCGCCGCTTTTGGGGCGCCCGACTTGCTCGACTTGGTGGGCCAAGTGCGGGCGCAACCGGCGCTGGCTGGGCTGCCGGTGGTCATCACTGGCGAGCCGGAGGCCTCGCTCCGCGAGCGCCTGTTACAAGTCGGGGCGACGGTGGTGGTGCCAACCGAGAGCGCAAGCGAGGTGGCCTTTCGAGTCTCGGAGCTCTTCCAGGACCGCGTCAGCAACGGCGGGCCAGCCCACTCGGTGTGGGGCACCTTCGAGGAGCTCGGCACCCGCGAGGTGCTGCGCGTCCTCGGCGAGGGACGCAAGAGCGGCCGCCTCACCCTGAGCGACGAGCAGTCCGAGGGCTACGTCCACTTGGAGCGGGGCCGGGTCACCTACGCCGCACTCGACGAGCGGCGCGGAGAGGACGCGCTGGGAGCGTTGTTGAAGGCCCGCACCGCCGAATTCAACTACGAGCCGGACGCGCTACTGCTCGAAGTCCCTCAGCTGGATACGGACGTGGAGCTGGTGCTGCGTGCGGTGGAGGCCTGAAGCGGCGCTGGCGCTAGCTGAAGGAAAAGCCAAACAGCCTGGCCGCGTTGACGGTGGTGGCCTCGGCCAGCGCCTCGAGGGGTAGCCCCTTCAACTCGGCGACGCGCCGGGCCGTCTCCACCACGAAGGCCGGCTCGTTCTTCTTGCCGCGGTGTGGAACCGGCGCCAGGTAGGGGCTGTCCGTCTCCACCATCAACCTCTCGAGTGGCGCGAAGCGGATGGCCTCAGCCAGCGCCTCCGTCTTTTTGTAGGTGACGACGCCCGAGACGGAGAGATGAAAGCCCAAGTCCAAGTAGCGGCGTGCCGCTTCTACGTCTCCGGTGAAGCAGTGGATGACACCCAGGGAAAGGTTTTCCGCCGTGAGGATGGCAGCGCACTCCGGGTGGGCGTCGCGGACGTGCACCACCAGCGGCTTGCCGAGCTGCTTGGCCAGCGCAGCCTGCGCGCCGAAGACGCGGGCCTGCACCTCCCGGGGCGACCGGTCGTAGTAGTAGTCCAGCCCCGCTTCCCCCACCGCCACCACCTCGGCGCCGGCTGCCAGCTCGGCCAGCGCCGCCATATCCGCGGCACCGGCGCGGGCCGCCTCGTGGGGGTGAATGCCCAGCGTCGCCACCAGCTGGGTGGGCCGTGCCCTGGCCACGGCCAGCGCCTGGCCCCAGTCGCCCGGGCCGTGGAATTGCCCAATGGCCACCGCCTGGACGACGCCTGCGGCCGCCGCCCGCGCCAGCACCGCGTCCACGTCCGGGAAGTCCGCCGGCTCGAGGTGACAATGGGCGTCCACCAGTCTCATTCGAGCTCCTCCAACAGCGCCCGCAGCTCCTCGCGCCCCTCGGCGCTGGGCAGGGAGGGGAGCGCCGCGGCCAGCAGGCCCTGGGCCTGTGCACCGTGGAGAAACACCAGGGCCTCGGCGACGTCCAGCCGCGTCTCCTCGGCGACTGAGGCGTCGCCCAAAAGGCGCTCCAACACCGGCCCAGCCCGGACCGAGCCGAGCCGCCCCAGCGCCCGCGCGGCAGCGCCGCGGGCTTTGTCCGAGGCGTCAGCCAGCATGGCAAGCAGCGTCCCCTCAGAGGCGTGGACGGCCGCCTCGCCGCACAGCTCCGCGGCCAGCGGCCTGTCCAGCGCCCCGCGCCGCCGCAGCCGGGACAAGAGGTACTCCTCGCCGTCCTTGTCGCCGAAGAGCGCCAGCGCGCCGGCGGCCTGGGTACGCTCGAAGGCATTGAGTAGCCATCGACCGAAGAGGCGGCGCAACGGCGCCAGGGCGCGGCTGTCGCCCAGCTCAGCCAGGGCGCCAATGGCGCGAAAGCGCAACGTGGGACTGTCCAGGCCCTCGGCCAGGACGTCGAGCCCAGCTGGGTGGTGAATGGCGGCCAACCCGCGGGCCGCCTCGAAGCGGACGAGAAAGGCCCCGTCCTGCAGTGCCAGGGCCAGCACCGGCCTCAGCCGCGGGCTGGCAGCGTCGGCCAACTGCCCCACCGCCTCGAGCCGGACCGAGGGGGAGGCGTCCTCGAGGGCCGAGGCCAGCCGGGCGGCGAGTGCCTCGACCGGCCCGGGCTGCAGCGCCAGAAGCGCCACCCCAGCGCGACGCACTTCCGCGTCGCCGTCGCTCAGCAACCTCCGCGCCTCTTCTGCCCAGTCCCCGGGGGCGTCGCTGGCCCGAGCCGCCTCCACCAGACGGGCGGCCGCCTCGCGCCGCACCGAGGGCGGCCCCGGCTGGGCGAGGGCCCGGAGGGCGCCCTCGGCTGACAGCGCCGTCCTCACCGCACTTCACTCCCGGGCGGCAAGTCACCCGGGTCCACCAGCCGGAGGGCCGCACCCCCGGGCCCGGCGGCCAAAAGCATGCCCTGGGAGAGGATGCCGCGGATGGTGCGCGGGGCGAGGTTGGCCACCACCACCACCCGGCGTCCCACCACCGTCTCGGGCGCATAGGCCTCGGCAATGCCGGCGGCGATGGTGCGGGGCTCGGCCTCCCCAACGTCCACCAAAAGCTTGAGCAGCTTGTCGGCTTTGGGGACGCGCTCCGCCGCCCGCACCAGGCCCACCCGCAGGGCGACGCGGCCAAACTCCTCCGCGGAGAGAGTGGCTGGGACAGGGGCATGGACTGGGGGGGCCTGCGCGCTGGTGGCCGGGGGGGCGGCTTCGGGCACAATGAGGGACGTCACCTGGGCCTCCTCCATTCTCGGCAAGAGCGGGGAGGGGGTGCCGATGGCCCGGGCTCGGTCGAGAAGCGGGTAGCTCGCCCCTTCCAGTTTGGCGAAGGTGAGGGGCTCGGCCTTCAACTGCTCGAAGAGTTTTCCGGCCACGCTGGGCACCACCGGCTGTAGCAATCCGGCCACCAGGTAGGCCACCTCGGCCGCGTCGGAGAGGTCCCTCCTGGCCACCTCTGGCTCGCTCTTCACCTTCGCCCAGGGCGCCCGGGCTTGGAGAAACTGGTTGGCGCTCTGGGAGATTTCGATGGCTCCTCGGACGGCCGCTCGAAAGTCGAGCGCCTGGTAGGCCGCGCGAACCTCGGTGGCCTTGCGCAGCGACTCTTCCACCAGCGCTTTGCCGGGGCCCGCACCGGCTGGCGCAAGCTTCTCTTGCAACGGGCCGGCCAACAGGGACAGCACCCGGTTGGCCAGGTTGCACACGTTGTTGACGAGCTCGCCGTTCACCCGCTGGCGGAACTCGTTGGGAGACAAGTCGAAGTCCTCCGGGTTGGGCCCGAGGTTACTGGCGAAGAAGTACCGGAGGTAGGCTGGGTCCAGGGCGTCGAGATAGGTGCGCGCGGTGATGAATGTCCCGCGCGTCTTGGACATTCTCGTCCCGTCGACGGTCAGGTGGCCGTGCACCACCAGGCGGCTCGGACGCTTGAGGTGCGCCACCTTGAGCACCGCCGGCCAAAACAGGGCGTGAAAGTAGACGATGTCCTTGCCGATGACGTGGATAATTTCCGCGTCCGCGTTCTCCGCCCAATAGGCAAGCGCATTGGTCGCCCGGCCCGAGTCCTTGGCCCACTTCTCGGTAGTGGCGATGTAGCCGATGGGAGCGTCCAGCCAGACGTAGAAAAATTTGTTGGTCTCGCCGGGAATGGGAAACCCGAAGTAGGGCCCGTCCCGGCTGATGTCCCAGTCATTCAGCCCCTGCTCGAAGAAGGCCTGGAGCTGGTTGGCCACCGCCGGGTGAATGAAGCCCGGGGTCCGGATGAGCTCGTGCAGCCACGCCTGGTGGGCGGAGAGACGAAAAAAGAGGTGCTCCGAGCGGCGGCGTACCGGCGGCGTGCCGCACAACGCGCAGTGCGGGTCGAGCAGGTCGGCCGGCGTGTATGTCTTGCCGCACACCTCGCACACGTCGCCGTACTGGTCCGGGCTTCCGCAGTTGGGGCACGTCCCCCGGACAAAGCGGTCCGGCAAGAACCGCTGGTCCACCTCGCAGTAGGTCTGCTCGACCGAGCGGCGGGAGATGTCACCCGCCTCCTTGAGCCGGCCGTAGATGAGCTCGGCGTAGGCCCGATTCTCGGGCGAGTGCGTGGTGTAGAAGGCGTCCAGGGCAATGCCCAGTTCGGAGAAGTCGCGGCGGTGCTGCTCCCAGACGGAGGCCACGTACTGCTCCGGAGGGATGCCCTCTTTTGCTGCGCTCAGCTCGATGGGCGTCCCGTGCGTGTCGTCGGCACAGACGTACAGCACCTCACGTCCGGCGGACCTCAGGAAGCGGACGAGGATGTCCGTTAGGACGTACTCCACCACGTGCCCGAGGTGGAGCGGGCCGTTGGCGTAGGGCAGAGCGCTGGTGACGAGAATTTTTCCGGGCATGAGCGACGGGCCGCACCTGGGTGCGGGGCCGGGCACTCTAGCGGCGGCCCTTCTCCCGTGCCATCTCCCGCATTTGCTGGGGCAGCCGTGCCATGGCCAGCGCCAGGCGGGCTTTCTTCTGCGGCGGCAGCCCCGCTGACAGCTCGGTAAAGAGGTCGCGGTCCAGCTGCTCGAGCTGCGCGCGGAGGGCCAGCACTTTTTGGATGGCGCCATCCACCTGGGCAAAAGCGGTGGTATCTCCCTTCGCGGCACGCCTCAGCAGCACCGTCTCTTCCAGCATCTCGCGCTGGATGGGCGCACGCTTCTCCTCGAAGTGCATCAGCCGGGTGCGCAGCTTGAGCGTGGCCGCATCATCCAGCTCCAGCGCATCGGCGATGGCCAGCGTTCGCATCAGCTGCGCGCGTTTCTGCCACTGCTCGCCCCCCGCACCACCGGGGCCTTCCCCGGGCGGTGGCGGCGGGGGGCCCCCTTGGGCCCACAGCCTGCCCGCCGTCAACATTGCCACCAGCACTGCACCTGTCATCCTCATCCGCTGTCTCCAAGGGCAAAGGCGCCGTCGCCTTCGAGCGCGAGCCCGTCCAGCAGCGTGCTGTCATCGGACGTGGCATCGGCGGACACCCCGTCGGTGGCCTCCGGCTCGTCTGCTGTCCAGGCCGCCGCCTCTGTCCAGTCGAGCTGCACCGGCGGTGCGACGGCCACCACCGGCGAGGCCGGGGGCGAGACTGGCCCCTGCCAGAGCCAGAGGGGCAGCGCCGCGGCGCTGAGAATGCCGGCGGCGGCCAGAAGCCCCCGGACACTTCGCCGGCGGCGTTCTCGGCGTTGCCAGGCGGCAAGGGTGCGCTCGCCAAGGCCGCGCATCGCCGCCTCCTCCTTCAGCGTCAACGGCGGCAGCGCCAGCAGGGAGAAGACCGCCTCCCATTCAGCGGCAGCCGCCCGGCACCGCTCGCAGCCCAAAAGGTGTGCCTCCAGCGCCGCCTCCTCGGGCGCTTCCAACGGGCCGCTGGCCCGCTCGGCCAGCAAGGCGCCCATCTCGGCGCAACTTCCAACCTCCAGGGCGCTCATTGGTGGTCTCCTTCGAGGGCTGCCTTGAGGCGCCTCACCGCATGGTGGAAGTGCACCTTGGCGTTGTTCTCAGTCATCCGCAGGGCCGCGGCCACCTCTTTGAAGGGGAGCCCCCCGTCCACACGCAGCGTCACCACCTCGCGCTGGCGCGAGGAGAGACAGGTCATGGCCCGGTGCAGGCTTTGCCGCCGCTCGGCCCGCTCCAAAAGCGCCGGGGCGTCCGGACCCGGCATCGGGACGTCCGTCAGCACCTCGGCGTCCTCCAGGCGCCAGCGCCCGGCGTCGCGCGCGTGGTTTTTTCCGACATTCACCGCAATGCGCACCAGCCAGGCGCGGAAGAGGCCGGGTTGTTGTGCCCCACCCCGGGCGAGCGAGCGGCGGGCCGCGCCGAAGGCGCGGAGGAAGGCGGCCTGCGTGAGGTCGGCCGCGTCCTCCGGCCGGGTGGCGTAGCGCCGCACCAGCGCTTGCACCAGACGCTGGTGGCGCCGGACGAGCTCGCCGAAGGCCTTCGTCTCCCCGGCCAGAAACTCACCCAACAACGACTCGTCCGAGGCCAGGCCGCCGCCGGGCAGCACCGTCCATGGCCGCCGGGGCTGGCGCTGCTCGCCGGGAGCTGCCTTGCCGCCTTCTGTCATACGCCTCGCAAGCATGCCGGATTCTACTGGACAAACCCCTCGCCCCGAGGAGGGTTAAGGGACGGGCCGGCGCATGGGAGAGGTGGGGCCCTGGCCCGTCGAAGGTGGGCAGAGTGTCCACAACAGGCGCTCCAGCACCAACTTTCCGCCGCCCGAGGACTTGAGGGCGAGGTCCGCCTCGGCACAGGCCAAAAGCGAGGCGCGCAGCTGCCCGCGGCCGTAGCGCGCAGAAGCGAGGGTGGCGAGAAAGGCGGCGTAAGGGTGGGGCAGCCGCCCTCCGGCGGCCTTCACCTCGCGCTCAATGGCCGGAAAGAGGCGTGCCTTGAAGTCGTCGAAGCTTCGGGGTGGCCTACCCCGGCCGAGGTGCACCATCCGCTCCTGGGCTTCGAGCAAGCCCCGCACCACCGAGGCAATGGCCCCCAGCAGCAACAGGGGAGGTGCCCCGCCGGCCAGCGCCTCGTCGACGTAGGCCAGCGCCAGGGGCAAGTCGCGCTTCTGTAGCGCATCGGCCAGCTCGAGAAACTCCTCGTCCCGGGTGTGCGCGACGAGGAGCTCCACGTCCGAGCGGGAGATGACGGCGCCAGAGGCGTGCAGCGCCAGCTTCTCCAATTCGGACTGCAGCAAGCGCATGTTGCCCCCCACCCGCTCGCGCAGGAGCTCCTCGGCGCCAGGACCGAGCCGCTTCTGGAAGGGGCGAAGGAAGTCTCGCGTCACTCCGGAGAGGTCCAAGTCCCGCAGCCGGCTAGCCAGCTTCCTCTCCAGAAGGGCGCCCCCCTGCCGGGCCAGGCGCAACAGGGGACTCTTCGCCTCTACCTCGGTGGCGGCCACCACCAGCGCATGTCCCGAGGGAAGCCCCCGCTCGAGCAGCGTCCACAGGGCGCCTGCGTCGGACTCGGGCGCGCCGAGGCGCTCGTCGCGGATGAAGGACGCCACCTCACGCAGGAAGTCCACGTCGGTTTGGGCCAGCGAGACCGAGAGCTCTTCGCGCCAGTCCTCGAGGCTGGGGGCGCCTGGCTGTCCGGGCTCGAGCGCCTGCGGCCCCCAGCCAGCGCGGGCCACCAGCGCCAGAAGCCGTCGAGCCCCTTCTTTGCGTCGTCCCGCCTTCCAGGCGTCCCGCGCCTTGGCCAGCGCGTCGGTGCGGCCCTTCTTGGGCGCGAGAAACTCCGGGTCGCGCAAAAGCACCACCTTGTTTCCGGGCAACAGAGGCAAGGTGGCGAGCTCGGTGGCCACTTCCCTCGGGGAGGCCCCGTCCAAGACGACGAGGTTGAGGCCAGCCAGCGCGCCCGGCACGAGCGCCTCCACCAGCGCGTCCGCCTCCCGCCGGACGAGGTACTCCTCGCCCCAGGCCAGGTAGAGGGGACGCACCGTGCCGGCGCGTATTTCGGCCAGCAACAGCGCGACGTCATTCACGCTCGGGAAGCCTCCGCCATTTCCAGCGCCAGCCGCTCCAGCTGCAGACGCGGGCTCGCGTTGCGCTTGGAAATGGCCACCAGCGCCTCGTCGACGAGTCGAAACCGCAAGTGCAAGTGGTCCTCGTCGAGCCGCGCAGCAGCAGCCGTGGCCAGGCCTCTTAGCTCGGGGTGAAAGAGTGCCGTCTCAGCGAAGGGCGCCACCGCGACGTCGCGGACCCACATGGTGAGGACGCCGAGCGCCTCCTCCGCCTCCTCCCGCGACGCACCGGCCACCTCGGCGAAGCGCAGCGCGGTGCGGTAGTCCGAGCCCGTCACCGCCTCGAAGGCGCAGATGGTGGCCCGGCGCCGCTCGAGTTGTTCCGGCTCCAGTGCCAGGGCCCGCTCCAGGCTCCCGTCGGCCAAGGCGGCCACCGCCTCGGCTCGGGCCTCGTCTAGCCCGCGCGCCGCTCGCAGGTGGGCCGCCACCAGCGCCCTGGGGAGCGGGGCGAAGGGGTAGCGGACGCAGCGGCTGCGTAGCGTCGGCAACAACCGGTCGGCGGCGGCTGTCACCAGCACCAGGGTGGTGTCGGGCGGAGGCTCCTCCAGCGTTTTGAGGAAGGCATTCTGGGCGGCGGGGTTCATCGCCTCGGCCGAAAGCACCAGCACCACTTTCCGCGGGGACTCCAGCCCCCTGAGCGAGAGTCTCTCCTGCAGCTGGCGCACCTGCTCCACCCGCACCTCCCGGGAGGGCACATGCGAGAAGTCACTCCGGCCGGCGAGCCGGCGCCGCACCTGCTCTTCCTCGGGCATGAGCCAGAGCACGTCGGGGTGGGCGAAGCGCTCCACCCGCTGGCAGACCGAGCACCGCCCGCAGCCCTCGCCCGGCGCTTCGCGGCAAAGCAGGGCCTGGGCCAGGCCAATGGCTGCGAGCTCCTTGCCCACCCCCGGAGGGCCGCTGAAGAGGCAGGCGTGGGGAAGCAGTGCGTGCTGTATGGCGCTCTTCAGCGCGGCCACCGCTCGGGCCTGTCCCTGCACTGCTGCCAGCGTCATTTCAACTGTCATGCGGCCCGAAGGCCCGCAACGTCAAGCACCGCTTGACGTAGCCGACGGTGGGCCTGATTCTGGCCCGGCCCACCCGTGCTCCAGGCCCTTCAGAGCAACTGGCTCCTCGTCGGCGGCGCAGCGCTGGTGCTGCTCCTCGGCCTGTTTCATGCGCTGACGCCGGACCCGCTCTTCCGACGGGACGCGCGCGGGGCGATTCGGCTGCTGGTGCTCGGTGGCGCGCTGCGTGGGCTGCACCTGGCCTTGGGCAACAACATCCACGGAGCCTTGGCCAAGGCCCTGGAAGTGACGTGGATGGTGGTGCTGTCCTTCGGCGTCATCCGCAGCGTGGTGTCGCTGTCACTGTGGCTGGTCCGCTCGCGCGAGCGGCCGGCGCCCAAGATTCTCCGAGACGTCCTCGACGCGACACTCTACGTCCTGGTGGCGCTGGTCATCGTCAAGCAGGAATTCAACCTCGACCTCTCGAGCCTGGTCGCCGGCTCGGCCATCGCCTCGGTGGTCCTCGGCCTGGCGCTCCAGGACACGCTGGGCAATCTCTTCGCCGGCCTCTCCTTGCAGCTGGAGCGTCCCTTCGAGGTCGGTGACTCGGTGTCAGTCGGCACCGAGAGCGGCCGAGTGCTGCAGCTCGGCTGGCGCGCGACGCGCCTGGAGACCAAACGGCGCGAAGTCATCACCCTGCCCAACAACCAGCTCGCCAAGCAGACGGTCAAGAATTTCTCCCGCGGCAACGAACCGGTGGGAGTGGACGTCTTCATCGGCGTCTCCTACGAGGCTCCACCCAACCGGGTGAAGCAGGTGGTGGCTGAGACGCTGGCCGAGGTGCCCCTCATCCTCGCCTCGCCTGGCTACCGCACCCGTACTTGGGCCTTCGAGGAGATAAACATCAAGTACCGCATCCGCTTCTACGTCGCGGACTACGCCCGAGCCAACCGGGTGCGGGACGAGGTCCTCACCCGGCTCTGGTACCGGCTACGGCGCGAGGCCATCGAGATTCCAGCCGCCCCGCGCGCGATGCACCTGCTGCGGCCGGCCACGCCAGCGGACGTTCCTTTGGAGGCCCGTCTGTCGCTGCTCGGCGCGGTGGAGATTTTCCGCGTCCTCAACGCCGAGGAGCGCGAGCACGTGGCCAGCGCCATGGTGCAACGCTCCTTCGGTGCTGGCGAGCGCATCCTCGAGGAGGGGGCAGCCGGCCAGACTTTCTACGTGGTGGCCTCGGGGATGGTGGCCGTCACCACCCGGCGGGGCGTCGAGGTGACGCGCCTGTCGCGGGGCCAGTACTTTGGGGAAATGTCCCTCCTCACCGGCGAGCCGCGCTCGGCGACGGTGGTGGCGGTGGAGGACTCGGTGCTCTTCGAGTTGGACCGAGCCGGCGTGGGAGAGCTCTTCGTCGGCCACCCCGGCCTGGCGACGCAGCTGTCTACCATTCTCGCCGAGCGGCGCTTGCAGCTGCAGGCGGTGGCCGACGCGGACTTGCCGCCCTCGGACCACCCGGAGGCAAACCGTATTCTCGCCCGGCTGCGGCAGATTTTCGGACTGAGCTGAAGCGGGCTTTCTCCGAGGGCTGTGGCCGAAGTTTTTTTCTCAAGCCGAGCCCACCGCCGGAAGCCTCTTCTCGGCCGGGCCGAAAACGACGAGCAGCCGGAGGGCCTTCAGCACCGAATGGAAGCCGTGCGCTTCGCCGGCTTTGACGAAGCACAGCGAGCCCAGGCCCACCGACCGGCTCACGTTGCCCACCCGCAGCTGTCCCTTGCCGGAGATGACCAGGTAAAGCTCGTCCTCGGCGTGTGGCGCCTGGGCGTCGACGCTTCCGGCGGCCAGGACGTAGAGGCCGGCGCTGAGGTGCGGCACGCGCAGGAATTCGAGGTAGGGCGAGCCGCTCGCGGCCCGCAGGGCGAGCAGCATGTCCAGCTCAAAGACTTCACTCTTCTGCTTCGAAGGTGCCATGTCAGTGGCGCCCGCCTCTCTGGATGGTACCCACGAGGCGCGCGCCGACGCGGCAGACGCTGTGCAGCTCGCAACCGGCACAGGCCGCAGCCCGTGCCCTCGGGGAACACACCCCGCTCATCCCGTGGTGGCACAAGGGGAAGTCAAAGCGCACTGGGTCCGCGGCGTCGATGCGCCGCAGGCTGCTGGTAATTTCGACAGCCGTCCGCCAACTCAAGTCCTTGCGCCTGGTGAGGCCGAGGCGCCGGGAAATGCGGCCAATGTGGGTGTCCAGTGGGATGACCAGCGCCGAGGCGGGGATGGCCTTCCACAGGCCCAAGTCCACCTCGTCCGGCCCGCGCACCATCCAGCGGAGAAACATGTTGAGCCGCTTCGCCGCGCCTTGGCCCAAGGGCACCGGAAGCAAGTGCTGGAGCCCACGGGGCGGCCCCAACGCGGCCGCCAGCGGGCGCAGCGGGACCTCCCTCAGGGCCCGGGCAAAGTGTGTCAGCGCGGCGTGGAGGCTCTCGCCACGGGCCAGCGGCTCGGCCACCCACGGCTCCAGCGAGCCGCGCTCGCGGAGGAGCCGCCCTGCGCCGAGCAGCAACACCGCGACGTCTGTGGCGAGGTTGAAGCGGTAGACGAAGCCCAACAGCAGCTTCCGCGCGCCGGCCACGTCGAGCCTACGGACGTAGGCTCCGGGGTGGCCTCCCATCTGCCCGAGGAGATGCTCCACCTTGGGGACGAAGCCCTCCACTCGGCCGTAGGCGAGGGACGCGGCCAACAGCCCGGCCACCTCGGCGTCCTGTCGCTCGACGTAGCGCCGCGGGAATTGCACCGGGTCGAAGCCCACCCGAAGGCGGTTGGGGGCATGGGCCGCGAAGCGCTCGAGCCGTGGGCGGAGCCGCTCCGCCCGGGAGACTGACAGCCGGAAGGAGCCGACGGTTGGCAGCGAAGAAACCTCTAGCGACTCAACTCGCGAATGGCGTGGCCGAGCTCGGGGAGAATCAGCTTCTCCAGGGCCAGTTTGGCCGCATTCGGACTTCCCGGCAGCAAGAAGACTAGCAACTCGCCGTAGGTGCCGGCCAGTGCGCGGGACAGCCAGGCGGCGCTCCCAATTTCCTGGTAGCTGAGCATCCGGAAGAGCTCGCCGAAGCCGGGCAGCTCGCGGTCGAGCAACGGCCCGAGCGTGTCCACGGTTTGGTCCCGGCGGGTGAGTCCGGTGCCCCCGGTGAAGAGCACCGCCTGGGCGCCGGCCAGCTGCGCCGCCTGAAGTGCCCCGCGAATCGCGTCGGCCTCGTCCTGGACGATGACTTGCCCCACCACTGGGTGCCCGGCCCGCACCAGGCCCTCCAACAGGGCCCGGCCACTCGCGTCGTCGGCCCGAGCCCGCGAGTCGGAGCAAGTGACGATGTAGCAGGCCACCTTCGACGGCGCGTGGGCGCGGTGCTCGGCCACCGCCGCACTGGCCGCGGCTGCCGGCGCGCGCTCTTGAGCGGCGGCCGGGCTTTCGTTTTCATGGTCGTGTCCCATGCTCGCCTTCACCTCGTGACCACAGCGTCCGCCAAGTGCAGCACCACTTTGCCTTCTTCCTCGGAGACTTCGAAGGCCGGCTGGTTGTCGCACACCCCAGGACTGGTGAGGTTTTCGCCGGTGTCCATGTCGAAACCCACCTCGTGGCACGGACAGACCACCATGTTGCCCTCCAGCCGCCCGCCGCTGAGCAGGCAGCCGGCGTGGTTGCACCAGTCGTCGAGCGCCTTCAGCCGTCCCCGCACCCGGGCCACGCAGACGTTGAGCGGGCCGTGCTCGAACGGGCGCAGCTCGCCCTCCTTGACATCCGCGTCTCCGAGAACGATGCGCATTGTCCCAGACGCACCATAATCTCCGGTGCCCGCCCTCCGCATGCCCACCGACGTCCTTGACTCCGCTTTCGTCGCGCGCGCCCTGCGCGAGATTGCCTTGTACCTGCAGCTGAAAGGCGAAAACGCCTTCAAGGTGCGCGCCTACGACTTGGCCGCAGGCCGGGTGCTGGCTGTGGGCGAACGACTGGCCGAGGTGGTGCGGGAGGGGCGGCTGGCGGAGCTTCCCAACATCGGCCCAGCCCTGGCGGAGCGCATCGTCGCCCTGCACACCACTGGGACGCTGCCGCTTTGGGACGAGCTCCGGGCCGCCTACCCGCCCGGGATTCTCGCGTTGCTCGAGCTGCCGGACCTCGGGCCCCGCAAGGTGGCAACCCTCTGGACGTCGCTTGGGGTCGGCAGCGTCGGGGCGCTCGAGGAGGCGCTGCGCCAGGGGCGGGTCCGGACTCTCAAGGGCTTCGGCGAGAAGAGTGAGGCCCGGCTGCTCACCGGGCTCGAGCAGTACCGCGCCGCCCACGCCCGCCGCCGGCTGGGCGAGGTGCTGCCTTTGGCCACCGCGCTTCGGGAGGAGCTGCGCCGGGCGCCCGGGGTGGTGCGCATCGAGGTGGCCGGCAGCATCCGGCGCTTCTGCGAGACGGTGTCCGACGTGGACCTCATCGCCTCGGCTGCCGAGTCAGCTCCGGTGCTGGAGGTGCTCGCCCACAGACGCGGCGTGGCCGCCGTCCTGGCCAAGGGCGACAGCAAGTGCAGCGTCCGGCTCGACGACGGGCTCCAGGTGGACCTCCGCGTCCTTCCCGACGAGGACTTCGCCACCGCCCTGCACCACTTCACCGGGAGCAAGGCCCACCACGTGCGGCTGCGGGGCCGGGCACGGGACCTCGGGCTGACCATCAGCGAGTGGGGAGTCTTCCGCGGCGAACAGAAGCTCGCCGTCCCGGACGAGCCAGCGCTGTACCGGCTTCTGGGCATGGGCTACGTCCCTGCCGAACTGCGCGAGGACAACGGTGAATTTGAGGCGGCCCTGGCCGGGACTCTGCCTGCGGACTTGGTGGAGCCGCGGGACGTCGTCGGCGCGGTGCATGCCCACACCACCTGGAGCGACGGGCGGGCCTCGCTCTTGGACATGGCACGCGCTGCCGCCGCCAGGGGGCTGGCCTACCTCACCATTACCGACCATAGCGGCGCCGCCGGCTACGCCTCCGGCCTCTCGCCGGACCGACTCCGCAGCCAGTGGAAGGAGTTGGAGGCCGTCCAGGCGCAGGTGCCGGAGGTCCGCCTGTTGCGCGGGCTCGAGGTGGACATCCTCCAGGACGGCGCGCTCGATTTGCCGGACGCACTTCTTCAGCAGCTGGACATCGTCATCGCCTCGGTGCACGTGCGCCACGGCCAGGACGTCGAGGCCATGACGGCGCGGGTGCTGCGCGCCTTGGACCACCCCTGCACCGACGTGCTTGGCCATCCCACCGGCCGGCTGCTCCAGCGCCGCGAGCCGGCGCCGCTGCGGATGGACGAAATTTTCGCCCGTGCCGCCGAGCGCGGCGTGGCGCTCGAGGTCAACGGCAACCCAGACCGTCTGGACTTGCACGCGGCCCACGTCCGCACCGCCCTCCAAGCGGGCTGTCAGCTGGTGGCCTCGGTGGACGCCCACGACACAGAGTCGCTCGACAACGTCCTGTACGCCGCCCGGACAGCCCGCAAGGGCGGCGCGCGGCGCCAAGACGTCCTCAACACACTCGGCGTCGAGAGCTTCCTTCTCGCTCTGCGCGAGCGCCATCCGCGTCACAGGCACCCCTAGCGCCGGGGGGCCCTTTCCGGCCGCAGGCGCTTCCGCCCGGGTGGAGGGGCGTGGGACACTCGAGCGCCCTAAGCCATCTGCTTTCGACCGCTGCTCTTAAAGAGCCATGTCCACGCCCACCCCCGCCGCCGCCGCCGAGGACCCGCTGTTGGGGACGACGCTCGGAAGTTTTCGCCTGGTGAAGCGGATTGGCCAGGGGGGGATGGGCACCGTCTACCTGGGCGAGCAGACACTCATCGGCAGCCGCGTGGCGGTGAAGGTGCTCCATGAGCACCTGGCCTCGGACCCGTCATTGGTGGCGCGCTTCTACGCCGAGGCGCGGGCCGTCAACCTCATCGTCCATCCCAACATCGTCAACATTTTCGACATGAACGTGGTGCCCCCGCGCCGCTTCTACCTGGTGATGGAGTACCTCGAGGGGGAATCCCTGTGCACCGCGGCCCCAGGGCGGATGGCGGCGGCGGACGCCCTGCCGCTCCTCATCCAGGTGTGTCAGGCGTTGTCCGCAGCGCACCGCAACGGGGTGCTGCACCGGGACCTCAAACCGGAAAACGTCTTCCTCTGTCGCCGGGAGGGCGCCGCGCCATTCGTGAAAATTCTCGACTTCGGCATCGCCAAGCTTTTCGGCGGAGAGAACCAAGTCGGCCAAACGACGGCGGGCTTCATCGTCGGCACGCCGGAGTACATGGCCCCGGAGCAAGCCAGTGGCGAACCGCTCGACGGCCGAGCCGACCTCTACGCGCTGGGCGTCATCGCCTATCGACTGGCCACCGGACGGCTCCCCTTCTCGGGCGGCGGCATCACCGGCGTGCTACTGGCCCACCGCGACCAGCCTCCGCAGCCGCCCCAGGAGCTGGTGAGCGGCCTTCCTCCTTTGTGGTGCAACGCCATTCTGCGCGCCCTGGCCAAGCGCCCCGAGCACCGATTCCAGAGTGCGGACGAATTCCGCGCCGCACTGGAGGCCACGCTGGCGTCGCTGGGCGGCCCGCCAGAGCCCTGGCGCAAGAGTGTGCCCACACCGGCGCCCGCCCCTTCCGCGCCGGTGGCGCCGCCGCAAAGCGTGGCCAGCCCGCCGCGGCCAGCGCCGGCCATGCCGGCCACCTTCGCCGGCATCCTGGTTTTCGCCGGCAGCCCGGCGCGGGCCGTTTCGATGCGGGACCTCTCCCGAGGCGGACTCTTCATCTGCCTGGACGGGGCCTTGCCTGCGCCCTTCACCCGGCTGCGGCTGTCTCTGCAGGCCCCGGCCGGGGAGATGGCGGACGCCGAGGTGGTACGACAGGTGACGGCGGAGCAGGCCAGCGGCTGGGGCATGGAGCCCGGAGTGGCCGTGCAATTCATCTCCCCGGGCCGCGGCTTTAAGGAAGCCCTGGCGCGGCGGATGGAAGGGTGCGCTCCGAGTGAGCATCCAGAGACGGCCGCGGCGGAGCGCCTGGACACGCTGTGCGAAAGGACGCTCGTCGGCTGGCGGCCGAGGCTGGACAAGAGCCCCTATACCGTCCTGGGGTGCTCGCAGGAGGCGGACTTCCCAGACATTAGGACGCGTCTCAGGACGGCACGGGCCGAGCTGGAAGGGCTGCGAGAACGCGAGCTGGCGCCCTCGCAGCGGCGCGAGCTGGAGCGCGTGCTGGCCCGGCTTTTGGAGTCCGGTGAGGCCCTCTCCACCCCGGCCCGGCGCGCCGAGACGGACGCCGCGCTAGGCAACTGGCGTGGGGTGGCGCGGTGCATTTCCGCCGGACTGACGGTGACCGAGCTCGACGCGCACCGGGAGCGCTACCTGAAGGCCCACCCCGGGGCAGATGCTCGGGCACACGTACACCGGGTCGCCGGCAGGGCCTGGGAGGGAAAGAGCGGGGCGATGCAGGCCGTGGAAGAATACGAGCGCGGGTTGCAGCTTGACCCACTCAACCTGGCCCTACACCAGGCCTACTGGGCGCTGAAGCGCCGCGCGCCCACTCCACAAGGAACGAGGGCTTGAAGAGTTTTCTCCTCTCCACGCTGCTGCCGGAGCTGGACCTCCGCGACGCGGTGGCCTTCGCTCGCGCCTACCCCCACCCGTGGCTGTTGCGAGAGTCCAGCCCGGGACGGCCGGCGCACACCTCGGGGGCCACCTTGCTCATGCCGACACCCTCCAGGGTGGCGCGCGAGGGGCTGGCCCTGGCCATCGCCCTGGAGCCAGCACGCGCCGGCGCCTCCCAGGTGACGCTGGGGCGTGGGCACGCCTGCGACGTGGAGCTGGAGGACGGCACGCTGAGCCAGCTGCACTGCGTCTTCCTCAAAGGGGCGGAGGGCTGGCGGCTTCAGGACGTGGGCTCCACCAACGGCACTTGGGTGGACGGCCTTCGCCTGGCCAAGCAGCAAAGCGTCCCGCTCGCCGACGGGACGCGCATTCAAGCCGCCCAGGTGCTGCTCACCTTTCACCACTCGAGCGGCCTGTGGCGCAGGCTAGAGGCGGAGGCGCTGCGTCCCTAAGCAGGGGCCCTCTTTTTTTCTCTGAGAGGCCCCCTCTTCGAAGCGTGGGACGAGCGAAAACGCCATGCCTGCGCTTCTCGCGCTCGCTCTGTTGCTGGCCGCGCCGCCCCCGCCGCGCCCCAGCTCTGCGGCGCTTCAGCGCGCGCTGGAGGCCGCGGGACACTCGCTGGTGGAGGTGCACGGCCGCCGCCCCGGAGGCGCTGGCGTCCTGGTAGGCGCCCAAGGCCAGGTGCTGACGGCGCTGCGCTTCGTGGACGCCGAGGGCGCCAATGTGCGGCTTGGGACGACGGTGTTGGGCGCCCGGCTGCTGCTGGCCAGCCCCACCCTGCGGGTGGCAGTCCTCAACATGGTGGGGCCCGGCCCCTACCCGGCGATGCCGGTGCGGCTGGAGGCGCCGGCGGCGGGAGCCTGGGTGGTGGGCATTGTGCTGCTTTCGGACGGGGCGGCCGAGCCGCGGCTCGGCCGGCTGTTGCGCGTCCCCGGTGAGGATGGCCCCTGGCTGGAAGTCTCCGTGCGCCTGCCTCCCGGCAGCCTCCTCTTGGACGGCTCGGGCAAGTTGCTGGGGGTGGTGGTGGAAAGCCGGGCAGCCAGCGCGCTGGCCGCGCCGGTGGCGGCCGTCCGCGCCGAGCTCGAGAGCGCCTCGCCAAGGTGAGGCGCCTTTGGGACAAAGGGCCGTTGCGCGAGGCGCTGCTTTTGTGGGCCATCGCCTTCCTCGCCATCCTGGTGGCGCACATGACGGCGGCCTCCTTGGCCAAGCCGGTGGCGACGGTGGCCTTCTTGTACTTGCCCCTGTGGGCGATGCGACGGCGGGGCGAGGACTACCAGGACTACGGCGTCACCTTCCGCGCCTGGCGGGAGGACCTCCGCCTGGTGGCAGTGGTGTGCCTGGTGGTGCTGCCTCTGTACACCGCGGGCTTCTGGGCGGTAACGCACCTGCGGCCCCAGATGCCGCAGTGGGCGCAAGCGGTGTTTGCGCCGTTGATGGGCCAAGGCCGGATTTTTCACGCTCGGCTCCCGGACGGCTTCGGCCTGTGGGTGGTGGACCAGCTTTTCGTGGTGGCGCTACCAGAGGAATTCTTCTTCCGCGGCTACCTGCAGGCACGCCTTGGGCTGGTGTGGCCGGGCGGCGCGCGCTTTCTCGGCGCGACGCTGGGGCCGGCCTTCCTCCTCACCGCAGTGCTTTTCGCGCTGGGGCACCTGGCCGTCTTCCACGCCTGGCGGCTGGCCGTCTTTTTCCCGGCGCTCCTCTTCGGCTACCTACGTGCGCGCACCGGAACGGTGCTGGGAAGCACCCTGGTGCACGCCAGCTTCAATCTCTACTCGCTGTTTCTCGAAGCCTCCTTCACGCCTTTGTGGACGCGGCAGCATTGAAGACGCTCTTCACACCAGCTCGGGCTGCAGGCTGGGCCCCACCGCCAGCGCGTGCCCTTCGGGGAGCTCGAGCCAGTGCGCACCGGGCTCGGGCGCCGTGGCCAGCACCACCGCTCGGGACTGCTGGTGGGCGCGAACCGCCTCCGCCCGGCCGCGGGTGCTGGGGCCCAGCTGGCAGCGGGCGCACTCGGCGCTTCCCTCGAGGAGGCGGAAATGCACCGGGACAGCGCCCAGCCGCGCCGCCACCAGGCAGCGCGCGTCGGTGGCAACCAGGAGCAGCCGGGCCGAGTGGGCCGCGCCCTCCTGGGCGGCCTTGTGCGCCAGCGCCCGGGCAACCTGGAGGAGAAGCCCGGCCGCGTCGGGGGCAGGCACCTCGGCGTCGGCGCGCTCCAGCCCACGTTTGCCCTTCAGGAAGAGGGCGAAGGCGGCCGCGGCCAGCGTCCGGGCACCCACTTGCGTCAAGAGGTGGGGAGGCAGCTCGGCCTCCACCCAGGCCTGGACCTGCGGCCAAGCTTCCAGCTGGCCCTCTTGGGCAAACAGCCAGCGGACAAAGCGCAAGGGCTGCCCGGTGTCCTCGGCCGAGGCGCTGGGGGAAAGCAGCTCGGCGCGGTAGACGAGGGCCCCGGCTGGGTCGGCAAAGGCCGGGTCGGCCAGCGTGCGCGGGGCTTCAGCCGCGGCATAGCGGCGCAGCAAAAGCGCGTCGTCCACCGCCGAGCCAATGCCCACGGTGGAAAAGCGCGCCGGCTCCGGGTGCAGGTGCACCTGGGGGGAGAGCCGTGCCAGCTGGCAGGCGAGTAGACTGGGGTGCGACGTCAAGACAGCAACGGTGACGGCCATGGCGGACTGCTGACCTCCGGAGAAACCCTATAATGCTGGTCGGACGGCCCCTCAACGCCCCCCCCGGGAGGGGGCCAAGCGAGTCTCTGTCGTCCCCACCGCCGAGAATCGGCTAAACGTCTCCTGGCCCTCATGACCGACGACATCGCCATCGGCATCGACCTCGGCACCTCGTACTCCTGCGTTTCCTTGGTGCAGGACGGCGTCCCGGTGGTTTTGCCCAACGAGTGGGGAGAGCTTACCCATGCCTCGGTGGTGTCTTTCCTCGAAGACGGCACGGTGCTGGTGGGAAACGCGGCGAAAAAAAACATCATCACCAACGCCGAGTCCACGGTTTACTCCACCAAACGTCTCATCGGTCGCTACTTCTTCTCCGACGAGGTGAAGAAGGCGATGACCGTCATGCCGTACAAAATCGTCGAGGGGGACAACAACTCAGTCCGCCTCCAGGTGCGGGACAAGGTGTACTCCCTGCCGGAAATCTCCGCGCTGGTGCTCAAGGAGATGAAGGCCATCGCCGAGACGGCCCTCGGCCGACCGGTGAGCCGGGCGGTCATCACTGTCCCTGCGTATTTCAACGACAACCAGCGTCAGGCCACCAAGGACGCCGGGCGCATCGCCGGGCTGGACGTGCTGCGCATCCTCAACGAGCCCACCGCGGCGGCGCTGGCCTACGGGTTTGGTCGCGACGTCAACCAGCGCGTCGTCATCTACGACTTGGGCGGCGGCACCTTCGACGTGTCCATTCTGGAAATTGGCCGTGACGTCTTCGAGGTGCTGTCCACCGCCGGCGACACCTACCTCGGCGGAGATGACTTCGACGACCGCATCATGACCTGGCTGGCCGAGGACTTCCTTTCCCACACCCGCCTCGACTTGCGGGCCAACCGCTACTGCCTCCAGACGCTGAAGGAGGCAGCGGAGCGGGCCAAAATCGACGTCGGTCGGCATGGCAAGGCGGACATTCTGTGCGAGGCCATCTGCCAGGACGCCACCGGCAAGGTGCTCGACTTGCGCGAGAGCCTCACCACCGAGCACTTCAACCGGATGGTGATGGACCTCGTTCAACGCACCTTCAAGGTGTGCGACGAGGCGCTGCAGAGCGCCCGGCTCACGGCGGCCGACGTGGACGCTGTCATCCTGGTGGGAGGGCCCACCCGGTTGCCCATCGTCCGCAACTCGGTGCGACATTACTTTCAAAAGGACCCGATGGAGGGTGTTGACCCGGACCAGGTGGTGGCGATGGGGGCGGCGCTCCAAGCCGCGGCGTTGCTCAACGAGAAGAGCGCCACCTTCCTGGTCGACGTCACGCCGCTCTCTTTGCGCATCGGGACGGTGGGCGGCTTCGCCGAGAAAATTATCGAGAAAAACACGCCCATCCCCATCGACCGCAGCAAGACGTTCACCACCAGTCGGGACCTTCAGGAGAAGGTGAAAATCCGCATCTACCAGGGCGAGTCGAACCGGGTGGACGAGTGCGAGATGCTCGGCGAATTCGAGTTCTCCGGTTTCAAGGTGGGCTACCGAGGCGACGTGAAAATTGAAGTCACCTTCGAGATTAATACCGACGGCATCGTCCACGTCTCCGCGGCGGACCTGGACACCGGGCAGAAGACATCCACCACCATCTCCCTCTCCTCGGGGCTGAGCGAGGCGGACATCCAGCGTTCCATCGCCGCCAACGAGGCGACGCAGCTGCAGCATGGGGCCACCGGGCCCGAGCACTTCCCGGAGCTGCCGAGCGCCTGAGGACCTCAGGGAGCAGCGATGGCGGACCCCAAGGACACAGGCGGTGAGGGGAAGGCGCCCGGCCCGGCCGTCCCTTCCATCCCCCGGCTGACGCCGGCCGTCCCCGAGCCCGTCGACTCGGCCGCGTCGACGCCAAGGGCGCCCGTGGCCGGCACCGGGCGGCGAGCGCCCGGGACGGCGCTTCCGCCCGCCCCGAGCGTTCCCAAGGTGGCTCCGCTTTTGCCGCCGGTGGCCCCGCGCGCCGCCCCCATGGCCAGCCGCACGCCTTTGCCCGCGGCCCCGGCCGTTCCCGTGGTGCCCCAGGTGCTGCCGGTGCTGCCGGCAGCGTCCATTCGGCCCGCGGCGAAAGGGCCGCCCCCCCTGCCGGCCGCTGAGGCGGGCACCGAGCTGGAGCGCCTCTTCGCCGCGCTCGACGGGCTCGACTACTTCGAGGTGATGGGGCTTGCCTCCACCGCGGCGCCAGCCGACATCAAACGCGCCTTCCACCAGCTGAGCCGCACCTACCACCCGGACCGCTTCTTCCAGTCGCTGGACACAGAGTTGAGAGGCCGGGTGCACGCCGTCTACAAGCGCGTCACCGAGGCCTACTTCGTCCTGCGCGACGACGCGCGGCGAAAAAAATATCTCCAGGACGTCACTGGACCGGACCGGCTCCACAAGCTGCGCTTCGACGAGTTGGCCGAGGCGGAAACCAAGGCGGCGGTGAAGAAGGAGGTGGCCGAGCAAATCGGCACCCACCCCAAGGGCCGCCAATTTTTCCAGGTGGGACTGGCGGACCTCGAGGCCGGGAGGCTGTCGTCAGCCGAGCGCAACATCAAGCTGGCGCTCACCTACGAGCCCACCAACCCGCTGTATTTGCAAAAGCTGGAGGAGGCCCGCGCCAAGTCCTACGAGGAATTCAAGCGCTCCGGGAAGGGCTTCCGCATCGAATGACGCTCGATTTGTTCATCCTCGCGCTGGCGCTGGTGGTGGGCACCCTCGGCGCGCGCCGCGGGGCCGCCTCCCAGCTGGCCGGCTGGGGGGCGCTGGTGCTGGGCGTTTGGGCCGCCCGGCCCGGCGCTCAGCGCTTCGGCCCGGCCTTCCAA
Organism: Myxococcaceae bacterium; assembly: GCA_052143535.1. GTDB lineage: Bacteria > Myxococcota > Myxococcia > Myxococcales > Myxococcaceae > JADGRA01. The sequence goes on from JBKQSS010000082.1 coordinate 53,567, forward strand.
GGCTGGCTGCACGCGGCCCCGGGCGTCGCCAGCGTGGCCGCCGGCTTTGCCACCTTCGTGGTGGTGCTGGTGGTGGCGCGGCTCGTCCTACAGGCGCTGCTGCGCGGAGTGCTTACCTTGGGCAACCCCGAGCGGCGGGGGCTGGACCGTACCGCGGGCTTCGTGCTCGGCGCGGCCAAGGTGCTGGCCATCGCCTGGGTGGCGCTCTCGGCGCTGGCCTTCGTCGAGGAGCGCTTTAGCGTCACCGGGAAAGTCTTCGGGGTAAATCCCGCCCAGTCGCTGGCCTTCTCAGCCGCCCGACGCTGGAACCTCTTTGGGATGGCCAACCTCGGGGCAATGCAGTCGCTGTTGAAGCTGGAGCAAGCGCTTCATCAGCCCGGGGGCATGGCCCGGCTGGCGCGGGACCCGGCCATGGCCGACTTATTGAAAAACCCGCGCTTCCGGGCCCTCAGCGAGGACCCGGCCGTGAAGAAAGCGGTCGAGCAGCATGACTTGCTGTCGCTTTTGCGGAGCGACTCGGTGTCGGCTCTGTTGCAGGACTCCGAGGCCCAGGGACAGCTGCAGGCGGCGCTGGAGTCCACCGGGGACTCAGCGCAGGTGCAGGGCGCGACGAAATGAGTTGCGGCGAAGGGCCCCGGTAGAGAAAAACCGTAGCCCATGGCGACGCTCGAGGTCGGCAAGAAGGCTCCCGCATTCTCCCTCCCGGACCAGGACGGCAACCGGGTGGCGCTGTCCTCCTTCAAGGGCCAGCCGGTGGTGCTGTACTTCTACCCAAAGGACGACACGCCAGGCTGCACCCAGGAGGCGTGCGACTTTCGCGACGCTTACTCGGCGCTCAAGAAAGCCGGAGCGGTGCTCCTCGGGGTGAGCCCGGATGACGCCAAAAGCCACGGCAAATTCGCCGCCAAGCACGCACTGCCTTTCCCGCTGCTGGCCGACACAAACCACCGCGTCGCTGAGGCCTACGGGGCTTGGGCTGAGAAGTCGATGTATGGCCGCACCTACATGGGCATCGTGCGCTCCACCTTTCTCATCGACGGCTCGGGCAAGCTGGCAAAGGTGTGGCCGAAGGTGAAAGTGCGGGGCCACGTGGAGGAGGTGCGAGAGGCCTTGGCCGCGCTGTAACGGCGGGGCCGTGGAGCAAACCCCCAGCGCCGCCAAGCCAGCGGCCAAGGCTTCGACTGAGGCTGGGTTTGCGCACTGCCCGGTGGGGCCCTTCGCCGGCCAAGCGCGCCCCGTCGCGGCAGTCGTCGACGCGGGGTTTTTCGCTTAGAGTGCCGCGTCTTTGGGGGGTTCCGCTGAGGGCCCCCTTTCGGCGGGGCAGCTGCCCCTCCCGAGTGTCCCCCTGGAGAACCACACCAGAGATGAACAACCTTCCCCCGCAGTCCTGGAGCAAGGAAGAAGCGCTCGAGACGTACTTGGTTCCCTATTGGGGGGGGGGCTCCTTCGGCATCAACGACAAGGGCCACGTCATCATCCACCCCGGCGGCCCGGGCACCGCGTCGATGGACCTCAAGGAGCTGGTGGACGAGGTGCGCCGGCGCGGCATCCATCCGCCGCTGCTCATCCGCTTCACCGACATCCTCAAGAGCCGGGTGGTGCACCTCAACGAGTGCTTCCGCTCGGCCATCGCGGAGCACGGCTACCGGGGCGTTTACCAGGGCGTCTTCCCCATCAAGGTGAACCAGCACCGCTACGTGGTGGAAACCATTGTCGAGGCGGGCAAGCCCTACGGCTACGGACTGGAGGCTGGTAGCAAGCCCGAGCTGTTGGCGGTGATGGCGCTGGTGCAAGACGCCGGCGCGCTCATCATCTGCAACGGCTACAAGGACGAGGAGTACATCGAGTACGCGCTTTTGGCCTCGAAGCTCGGCCGCAAAGTGGTGCTGGTGGTGGAAAAGCCGAGCGAGCTCGCGCTCATCGCCGAGGTGTCGCGCCGGCTCGGCATTCGCCCCACCTTGGGCGTCCGGGTCCGGCTGTCCACCCGTGGCGCCGGCAAGTGGGAAGCCTCCGGCGGAGACCGCAGCAAGTTCGGCCTGTCCTCAGGCGAGCTCCTCGACGCCCTCAACTTCATGCGCCAGGTGGACTTGTTGGACTGCTTCCAGCTGCTCCACTTTCACCTCGGCAGCCAAGTCTCCAACATCCGCAGCTTTAAGAATGCGCTGCACGAGGCGAGCTGCTTCTACGTGGAGCTGGTGCGGGCCGGCGCCCCGCTGCAGTACCTGGACGTCGGGGGAGGGCTCGGCGTCGACTACGACGGTAGCCAAACCAACTTCGCCTCGTCCATGAATTACACCCCCGAGGAGTACGCCAACGACGTCGTCTTCGGGGTGCTGGAGGCCTGCCAGGCGGCGGGCGTCCCGCAGCCCACCCTCGTCTCGGAGTCCGGGCGGGCGGTGGTGGCGCAGCACGCGGTGCTCGTCACCGAGGTGCTGGGGGTGAGTGAATTCAACACCCAGGGCGTGCCGGAGGTGCTGCCCGAGGGCACCACCCCGGTGGTGAAGAAGCTGTGGAGCACCTACCGCGAGCTGACGCGGAAAAACCTCATCGAGAGCTACCACGACGCCTCCGAGTACAAGGAGGAGTGCCTGACGCTGTTCTCCCTCGGGCACCTCACCTTGGACCAGCGGGTGGCGGCGGAAAACCTCTACTGGGCCATCTGCCACAAGCTGTTGCGCATGGCCCGCGAGCTCGACGAGATGCCCGAGGAGTTGGAGGGGCTAGAGCGGCTCCTGGCGGATACCTACTTCTGCAACTTCAGCGTCTTTCAGTCCCTCCCGGACAGCTGGGCCATTGACCAGCTGTTTCCGGTGCTGCCCATCCACCGGCTGTTGGAGGCCCCCACCCGCCGCGCGGTGCTGGCCGACATCACCTGCGACTCGGACGGCAAAATCGAGCACTTCATCGACCGCCGAGAGGTGAAGGACGTCCTCGAGCTGCACCCCGTCAACCAGGACGACTACTACATCGGAATTTTTCTGGTGGGCGCCTACCAGGAAATTCTCGGGGACTTGCACAACCTCTTCGGGGACACCCATGCGGTGCAGGTGTCGCTGGCGCCCAACGGGGGCTACCTCATCGACCACGTGGTGTCCGGAGACACGGTGACGGAAGTGCTCAACTACGTCAGCTTCTCGCGCGACGACTTGGTGGCCAGGGTGCGGGGCTTTGCCGAAGTGGCCCTTCGGGCCGGCCGCATCACCCTCGACGAGTCGCGCATGCTGCTGCGCGCCTACGAGGACGGGCTGTCCGGCTACACCTACCTCGAGCGTGAAGTGGATGCTCCGGCCATGGCCGCCAACGGCCAGCTGCGCCTGGTGGAGAAGGCCGAGCCGGCCAGCACCCCCCGCACCGGCACCTAAGACGTCTGGCTTCGCCCCCCCCCTTTCGAGCGGGGGGCCTCAAAGCGAATGGGCGCCGCCGGGACTCCGGGGCAGGGGTTGGGCGAGGCGCAGGTGTCGGCCGCCGGCGCGCACGCTGTGGGTTGCTGACGGCTTCCCGGCCGAAGCCGGCGAGACTGGCGGAGGCCAGCGCTGCCAGCCGTGTCGTCCTTCAGGGCGTCTGTTTGGTGGGGATGCCGCCCTCGTCACGCCGCCCCGTTCGACTGGATGGTGCTCTCGACGCCGGCACCGCTGCTTGCGCCCGAAAGGACGCCCGAGCCGCCGATGCCGATGACGAAGAGAATCCCGCCCGCCAGCAGCACTCCGAGGGCCCTGCCTCGGCCGTTGGACGCTTGGACGGTGTTGGACGGTGTGGCCATGACGCGGACTCCGGTGCGCCCAGGCGGAAATTCGCTCCGGACGCAGCCTCGCTGTTGCAGTTCTCCGGCCAGCGAGAACCTCAAATTAAACCAGTGGCTTGGCTGAAGAGAGGCCCGGCGCGTGTAGCGGCCCAAGCAACGCCGGACAGTGGGCTGTTGCCTGAGAACGCCTCTTGCTTCGATGTGCCAGGGCCAAACCCGTTTCGCTGCTTGGGCGACAGCTCCTCTGGCCTCCCCCGCCATGGGTGCCCAAGGCGGTGGGCCTTCTGTCTGTGTGTGGACAGAAGGCGCTTAGTGGTAGCGCACCGACACCTGTACGTCCGGGTGGAGGCTTCGGTGCACCGGACAGCTTTCGGCCACGTGCTGCATGCGCGTCCGGTGCTCGCTCGTCAGCCCGGGCGGAAGCCACAGCTCCACCACCACAAGGCCGATGCGGCGCGGTGAGGGATTCATGTGCTTCTCCACCCTGCCCCGGGTGGGCCCCCAGGCAATGCCTTCCCTGATGGCGGCGAGGGCCATGGTGGTGAGCATGCAGGCCAGAAGGCCGGAGGCGACGAGGTCCGTCGGGGAGAAGGAGCCGCCGTTGCCCCCGTTGTCCTTGGGGGCGTCGGTGCCGAGCTCTTTGCCGCTCGGGAGGTGGGTGAGGTGCGTCTGCAGCCCGCCCTCGGCGTCGGCCGTCACTTCCACAAAGTTGGGAGTCATCATCTGGAGGGACCTCTTAGCGCACCGTCGGCCCGGCGCGCGGTCGCTTGGGCGGAGGACTCTTGGGCTGCCAGTCGAGGGTCCGAAGCAGCAAGCGACGGCGCTTCTTCACCTCCCTGTCCAGAAGGGCCACCGCGCGCGGAAGCTGCTCCATGAGGCGCATCGGCGGCCGCTTGGCCCCGGTGGAGAAGAGGGCGTGGGTGAGCCAGGGGAAGACCGCCGTCACGTCACAATGCACATAGACGCTGCCCGTCTGCACCGCCTCCATGGAGACCTTGCCCCAGGTGTGCCCCTCCCCGGCCGGACAACTGCTGAGGGCGCCGTTGTCCACTGGGTCCACGCAGAATTGTAAGTCAATGTCGAAGCCGGCCGTTGGCACGCCGAGAATTTGGTCGAGCAACGGCTCCCCTTGGAGGGTGTAGTTTTTCGGGACGCCACCGCCGAGAATCCAGATGGCCAGCTTCCGGCTCCCCTGTTGGCGGCAGAAGTGCTGCAAGGCTGCCATGGCGAAGACGTCCTCATTGATGTCGAGCTCGAACTTGAAGTCCTCACCCAGAAGCCGCCGCAGCTTCACCACGTTGAGGAAGATGGAGCCGTCCTGCACCGCGCCCACGAAGATGGGCACCGCATTGCGGTAGCAGCTGCTGAGCAGCGAGGGCCGGCGTACTCCGAGTTCGCGCTCCAGGCGGTGCATCGCTTTGCCGAGGAGGAAGTGAAACTCCGGTGTCGTCATCCGCCGTTGGAATTCCGGGCCGCGAATCAGCGCGGAGAAGAGCCGGTCGGTGTCCAAAAGCGCCTCCTCCCAGAAGCCCAAGTCGTAGATGCGAATAATCCGGGCCAGCCGCATGGCCAAGTCCCCCGCGTCCGGGGCCACCTCGCGGATGGCGTGCCCCAGCACCCGGTGCGCATCGTGGTAGAGGTTGGCGCCGGTGGTGGTGAGCACGCTCAACACACCGCGCTCCACCAACGGGATGAGGCAGCTCTGGTGCAGGCCGGCCGGCGTCATGGCGCCGGACAGGGTGAGGTAGACGGAGGCGTCCAGGCTGAGCGAGCGGCACATCAACTCGAAGGCCGTTCGCTCCTGCCGCCCGACGTAAGCCGGGAAGGCCTGGGCCAACAGCTCCGAGGGTTTCTCCCGGCCGGTGATGGGACGCGGGTCGACGCGAGGCGCCTTGGCGTACGCCGAGCGAAGCGACCTCTTCTTGGGCGCGGGCATGGAGTGGCTGCCCATTAACCTCTGGTGCGCCCGGCGCGCCAGCCCCAAAAACACGAAAAGCGGTGCCCCACTTCAGGCGTGCGCGGCACTCACCATCGGCAGCGGCCAGGGCTTCAACTCGCTCATCGCCAGCTGGTCCAGGGTTGCGCCGCGGTACACCTCGAGCATTCGCTCCTGCCCGCGCCGCCAGACGCCGTACATGGTGCAGGCCCGCGTCATGCGGCAACTCTCGTGCTCGTTACCGTCGCCACACAAGGACACCACGAAGGGCCCCTCCACCGCCTCGATGACGTCGAGGAAGGTAACTTCCTGAGGCGGCTTGGTGAGGCGGTAGCCGCCGCGGGCGCCGCGCACACTCGTTACCAGGCCGCGGCCAACCAGCGTCTTGAGGATTTTGGCGAGGAAGTCCTCCGGCACTTCCATCCGCTTGGCAATGGAGCGGAAAGGCACCAAGGCGCCGGGGGCCTGGGCCGCAAGGCACACCATGGCCCGTAGGCCATATTCGATTTTTCGAGAGATTTGGAGCGCGTGGTGCTGCATGGAAACCGCTTGAAAAACGGACGTTTAACGCGCACAACTATAACGCTGCAGGGGTACAACTCGCAAATGCCGATTGACTTGCATAGCCATACCACCGCCAGCGACGGCGAGCACTCGCCCGAGGCGCTGCTGTCGCTTGCCCGGGCGGCTGGAGTGACGGTGCTTTCGGTGACCGACCACGACACGGTGGCCGCCCTGCCGCGCGCCGCGGCCGCGGCGGAAGCCGAGGGACTGGCGTTTGTTCCGGGGATTGAGATTTCCGCCACCGCCGCCTCCCGCGAGGTGCATGTCCTTGGGCACTTCGTCGACCCGACCGAGCCCGGACTGGCGCGCTTCTCGGACCGGCTCCGGGGAGAGCGCGCCGAGCGCATGCGGCGCATGGTGGAGCGGATGGGCGAGCTCGGCTTCCTCGTCACCTTGGACGAGGTGGAGCGGATTGGAGGGGGCGCGCACCTCGGCCGGCCCCACCTCGCCCTGGCCCTCCTCAACCGCGGCTACGTGAGCTCCACCAAGGAGGCCTTTGACCGTTTTCTCGCCGACGGCCGCCCGGGGCACGTCGACCGCTTTCGGCTGAGCGCCGAGGACGCCGTCCAGCTGTTGCACTGCGCGGGCGGCACCGCCACCCTCGCCCACCCCGGCCCCTCGCAGGTGACGCGGCCGACGCTGGAAGCTTTGGCCCGGGCGGGATTGGACGGGTTGGAGGTGTTTCACGTCGACCACGTCCCAAGCCAACGAGAGGCTCTGTTGCGCACCGCGGACGCGCTCGGCCTCATCCCCACCGGCGGCAGCGACTACCACGGCCCGAGGGTGTCGCCGGGGCGCAAGCCCGGGGGCTCCACCACCCCACCCGAGGCCTTCGCCCGTCTCAGCGCTCGCGCCCAAGCGCACGCACAGGCCGCGGGCCGCAAGGCACCGCTTTGACAGGCCGTGCACCGCTCGGCCAATGTGCGCCGGCACCGCGTCGCGCTTAAGCCCTTTTATGCCTCCCTCCCCCGCCTCCGCCTACCTCCCCCTCGCCGTGGTGCTGCTTTTGGCCGTGGTGATGGCCGCCGTGGTGAGCTCGCTCTCGGCCTTGCTGGGCCCGCGAAACCCAAACCCCGTCAAGTCCACCATTTTCGAGGCCGGCAGCGAGCCCGCGCCCGGCTCCTCGCGCCAACGCTTTGCCGTGAAATTCTACGTGGTGGCGCTGCTCTTCATCGTCTTCGACGTGGAGACGGTTTTCCTCTACCCCTGGGCAGTCAACTTCAAGGCGCTGGGCTGGTTTGGCTACGCAGAGATGTTGGTCTTCGCCGCGACGCTGGTGGTGGGGCTGGTGTACGTCTGGAAGAAGGGCGCCCTCTCCTGGGAGACTTGAAAAACCGCCATGTCGGACATTGAACTCGCACCCGTCATCACCACTCGCCGCGACGAGAGCATCGGCTTCTTGCAGGGGCTTCTCAGCAAAGGGCTGGGCTGGGCCCGCAAGTATTCGCTCTTCATGTACCCCTACGCCACCGCCTGCTGCGCGATGGAGTACATGTCGGTGGCCAGCAGCCGCCATGACATTGCCCGCTTCGGGGCCGAGTACCCGCGCTTCTCCCCAAGACAGGCGGACTTGTTGATGGTGGTGGGCACCATCAACCAGAAGCAGGCCCCCATCCTGAAGCGCGTCTACGAGCAGATGACAGAGCCAAAGTGGGTGGTGAGCTTCGGCGTCTGCGCCTCCTCGGGCGGCTTCTACGACAACTACGCGGTGCTGCAGGGCATTGACCGCATTCTCCCGGTGGACGTGTACATTCCCGGCTGCCCGCCGCGGCCAGAGCAAGTGCTCGATGGGCTGATGTTGCTGCAAGACAAAATCCAGCGGCAGGTGCACCGCATCGGGCGCATGGTGGAGGACCGGCCACAGGCCCGCGACGTCCTCACCCCGCCGCTCGCCACACCGCGCTGAAAGCCTGTTGGCCCCCCACCGGGGGCGGGCCAAGGGCTTACCAGCGGTAGTACGCCGGGTGCCCAGGCTTGACCGCGACGAAGGTGCCGAGGCAGCGGGCGCACACTTTGCCCTGGGCGCTGAGTGTCGCCTCCACGGTGGCCCGGTCCTCCTTCACCTCCACCGGTTTGGCCCACAGCACCAGCTCCGCGTCACTGGGCGTCGGCGCGCGCAAGGTGACGTGGAAGTCCGACGTCACGGTGCAGGGCGGCGTGCTTTGGCCGCTGTTGCGCATGAGGGCCCAAAGCGCCGTCCAGTTGGAGTGGCAATCCAACAGGGCACCGACAATTCCCCCGTTGAGGACGCCGGGAAAGGCCTCGTGGTGCTTCTGCCCACGCCAGCGGGCCACCAGCGCGTCGCCTTCCTCGAAGCTGCGGATGCGCAGGCCCTGGGCGTTGGCCGGCCCGCAGCCGAAGCAGGCGTTAGTGGGGGCGTAGCGCTCCTGAAGGCTTTGGCCATCCGCCATGGGTTTTGAAGCCTCCTTGCACCGCTGCTTTCAAGGCCACCCTACTGCACGCGAACGGCCCATTGCCTCCCTCGCCACCCGGCCCCCCGCCGACGCCGCAGCGCGTCGCGCTGGCGACGTCCGAAGGCAAGAGGCGCTTGACCCTGAGCGAGCGGCATCCCCATTCTCCCCGGGCCCCGCAGCGGGGGCATATGACAGCGTTGGGGTAGGAGGGGTGCATGTCGCGCATCACCCTGAAGGTGAATGGGACGCAGCACCAGCACGAGGTGGAGCCGCGCGTCCTTCTGGTGCACTACCTGCGCGAGGTGCTCTCGCTCACCGGGACGCATGTCGGCTGTGACACCAGCCAGTGCGGGGCGTGCACTGTGCTTTTGGACGGTAAGACGGTGAAGGCGTGCACCGTGCTGGCTGTCCAGGCCGACGGCAGCGAGGTGAGAACCGTGGAGGGCCTGGCCCAGGACGGCAAGCTGCACCCGCTGCAGGAGGGCTTCTGGGAAGAGCACGGGCTGCAGTGCGGCTTCTGCACCCCCGGGATGCTGATGGCCGCCTACGGCCTGCTTCAAAGCAACCCTCACCCGGACGAGCACGCCATCCGCGCCGGGTTGGAGGGCAACCTCTGCCGCTGTACCGGCTACCACAACATCGTCAAGGCAGTGCTGCACGCGGCGAAGAAGCTGGCCGAAGCGTCGGACGCCGCGGCCACCGCGCGGCGCGCTGGCTAGCGCTGTTTTTCTTGGGGAAGACAAGGCCATGGCGACGCAACCCGGAAACGTGGAGCGGATGTTTGGCAAGAGCCTGAAGCGGCTGGAGGACCCGCGCTTCATCACCGGCCGGGCCACCTATACCGACGACGTCAAGCTGCCCGGGATGACCTACGCCGTCTTCGTCCGCAGCCCACTGGCCCACGCCCGCATCCGCTCCATCGACGTCGGCAAGGCGCGCGCGGTGCCTGGCGTGCGGGGCGTCTTCACCGGGCAGGAGCTGGCCGCAGGCGGAGTGAATGCCATTCCCACCGGCTGGCTTTTGCCTGAGTTGAAGACCACCGACCATCGGCCCCTTGCCGTGGAGCGCGTCCGGCACGTCGGCGAGGCGGTGGCGGTGGTGGTGGCCGAGACGCCCTACGCCGCCCGGGACGCCGCCGAGTTGGTGGCGGTCGACTACGAGGAGCTTCCGGCGGTGGCCGACGCGGTGAAGGCGCTCGGGCCCGGGGCGCCCCAGCTGCACGCTCATGCCCCGAGCAACCGCTGCTTCCACTGGGAGATTGGGGACCGGGCCAAGACGGAGGCGGCACTCAAGGGCGCCGCCAAGGTGGTGAAGGCGAAGCTCATCAACCAGCGCCTCATCGCCAACGCCATCGAGCCGCGTGCCTGCGCGGCCAGCTACAGCCGCGCCACCGACGAGCTGACACTGTGGGTGACGTCGCAAAACCCCCACGTGCACCGGCTCATCATGGGGGCCTTCGTCCTCGGCATTCCGGAGCAGAAGTTTCGCGTCATCGCCCCGGACGTGGGCGGCGGCTTCGGCTCGAAAATTTTCATTTACCCCGAAGAGGTCGCCGTCTGCTGGCTGGCGCGGCGGCTCGGGGCCCCGGTGAAGTGGACCGCTGAGCGGCGCGAGAGCTTCCTCACCGACTCCCATGGCCGCGACCATGTCTCCGAGGTGGAAATGGGCTTTGACGCCACCGGCAAGGTGGCCGGGCTGAGGGTGAAGACGGTGGCCAACCTCGGCGCCTACCTCACCCTCTTCGCCCCGGCGGTGCCCACCTACCTCTACGGGACGCTGCTCAACGGGGTGTACGACTTCCCCAGCATCTTCTGCCAAGTGGACGGCGTCTTCACCAACACCACCCCAGTAGACGCCTACCGCGGCGCCGGGCGGCCGGAGGCCTGCTACCTGCTCGAGCGCACCATGGACATCGCCGCCCACACGCTGGCGGTGGACCCGGCCGAGCTGCGGCGGCGCAACTACATCGCCAAGGACCGCTTCCCCTTCCAGACGCAAGTGGCGCTCGTCTATGACAGCGGCAACTACGCCCCGACGCTGGAGCGCGCGCTGAAAATGGTGGGCTACGAGCACTTCCGCAAAAGCCAGGCGGAGGCCCGCGCCAAGGGCCGCTACCTGGGCCTCGGAATCAGCAGCTACATCGAGGCCTGCGGCATCGCCCCCTCCCAGGTGGTGGGCTCTCTCGGGGCGCAGGCCGGGCTGTACGAGAGCGGCACGGTGCGGGTGCACCCCACCGGGAAAATCACCGTCCTCACCGGCTCGCACAGCCACGGCCAGGGGCACGAGACGACGTTTGCCCAGCTGGTGGCCGACGAGCTCTCCATTCCCATCGAGGACATCGAGATTGTGCACGGCGACACCGGGCGCATCCCCTTCGGCATGGGCACCTACGGCAGCCGCTCCGGCGCAGTCGGCGGCACCGCCATCCACTTGAGCCTGCAGAAACTCATCGCCAAGGGCTGCAAGCTGGCGGCGCACCTGCTCGAGGCCAAGCCGGAGGATGTTGAATTCAAGAATGGGCGCTTCAGCGTCAAGGGCGCCCCGGACCGGGGAAAGGCCTTCGCCGAGGTGAGCCTGGCCGCCTACCTGGCCCACAGCATGCCGGCCGGCATGGAGCCCGGGCTCGAGGAAACCACCTTCTATGACCCGTCCAACTTCACCTTCCCCTTCGGCACGCACATCGCGATGGTGGAGGTGGACATCGCCACTGGAAAGACGGAGCTCTTGCGCTACGTCGCGGTCGACGACGTGGGCAACGTCATCAATCCCCTCATTGTCGACGGCCAGCTGCACGGTGGCATTGCCCAGGGAGCCGCCCAGGCGCTCTGGGAGTGGGCCAGCTATGACGACCAAGCGCAGCTGCTCAGCGGCTCGCTGATGGACTACGGCGTCCCCAAGGCAGACCAGTTGCCGAAGTACGAGACCGACCGCACCGTGACGCCCTCACCGGTCAACCCGTTGGGGGTGAAGGGAGCGGGCGAGGCGGGCACCATCGCCTCCACGCCGGCCGTGGCCAACGCGGTGATGGACGCCCTTTCCCCCTTCGGCATTGCCCACCTCGACATCCCTCTGACGCCGGCCAAGGTGTGGCAGGCGGTGCAGGATGCGCGCGCCAAAGGAAGGGGCTAGCGCCATGTACCCGTCCGCCTTTGAATACCACCGCGCCTCCAGCGCTCAGGAGGCGGTGGCGCTTCTGGGCAAATACGGCGACGAGGCGAAACTCATCGCCGGCGGCCACTCCTTGCTTCCGCTGATGAAGCTGCGCTTCGCCCAGCCGCGGCACCTGATTGACGTCCGGCGCATTCCCGGCCTGTCCGGCATCCGCGAGGAGAAGGGCGGCCTGTTGGTGGGGGCGGCCACACCGCACGCCGCCCTGGCTGCCTCGGCGCTGGTGCAGGCGAAGCTGCCCCTGCTGTCCGAGGCGGCGGCACAGATTGGCGACCCCCAGGTGCGAAACCTGGGCACCCTTGGGGGCAGCCTCGCCCATGCGGACCCGGCAGCGGACTTCCCGGCCGTCGTCCTGGCGCTGCAAGCGGAGCTGGTGGCCCTCGGCCCGCGCGGGGTGCGCACCCTCAAGGCCGACGACTTCTTCGTCGAGCTGATGACGACGGCGCTGGCCCCCAATGAGCTGCTCACTGAGGTGCACTTCCCCTCGGCGGCGGCTGGCTCCGGCGGGGCCTACGAGAAGTACCCCCACCCAGCCTCCCGCTACGCGGTGGTGGGAGTGGCCGCCCAACTCGCCCTTGCGGCGGGCAAGCTGACAGCAGCCCGGGTGGCGTTGACTGGGCTGGCCACCGTGGCTTACCGGGCCAAAGCGGTGGAGGCGGCGCTCGTCGGTAAGGCCCCTGAGGAGGCCATTCTCGCCGCGGCGGCCGAGCAGGCCACCACCGGCGTCAAGCTGCGCTCCGACGCTCAGCTGAGCGAGGCCTACCGCCGTGCCCTGGCCGTCACCCTCACCCGCCGGGCGCTCGCTCGGGCCGCCAAGCGTGCCGCCGGCTGACGGTAGCGCGGCCCCTGTGGCCGCCGCGCCCCGGACGCAGCTGCGCATTTGCATTGACGTCGACGACGTCAACCGGGCCGTCGACTTCTACACTCGCGCACTCGGCCTTCTGCCCGGCCGCCGGGTCCAGGACAGCTGGGCCGAGCTGCTCGGCGCCTCTTGCCCGGTGGACTTACTGGCCAAGGCCGAAGGGACGAGCGCGACGCCAGCGGCCTCAAAGGTGGCGCGCGCCTACGCGCGCCACTGGACGCCAGTCCACCTCGACGTCGTCGTCTTCGACTTGGACGAGGCGCTGGCCCGGGCGCTGGCCTGCGGTGCCGCGCTGGAGCAGCCGGTGCAAGTGCGGGACTGGGGGCGGATGGCCAACCTGGCGGACCCCTTCGGGCACGGCTTCTGCCTGCTCGAGTTCCAGGGCGCAGGCTACGACGCGCTTCTGGGCTAACGGACCGCCGGCCGCCGGCGCCTCAGCGTTTGGGCCCCGCGCCCTGGCCTCACGAGGTGCGGCTTGTCCTTTGGGGGGCGGGCTTCATAGTGTGGGCTTACCCCATGCGCGAAGACATCCGTCGCATCCAGGAGTTGATGGAGCGCGAGGGCTACATCACCGACCGCGCGGTGGCCACCTCGGTGTACCTGGCCACGACGCTGGGCAAGCCGCTCCTGGTGGAGGGCCATCCCGGGGTGGGAAAGACGGACATCGCCAAGGTGCTGGCCCGGGTGCTCGACGGCGAGCTCATCCGGCTGCAGTGCTACGAGGGCCTGGACGCCAACACGGCACTGTACGAATGGAATTACCCGAAGCAGCTGTTGCACATCAAACTCGACGAGCGCAGCGAGCGTTCGGTGGGCCAGCGCGAGGCGGACATTTTCTCCGAGGCCTTCCTCCTGAAGCGCCCCTTGCTGCAAGCCATCACTCACCAGGGGCGTCCTCCGGTCCTCCTCATCGACGAGGTGGACCGGGCCGACGAGGAATTCGAAGCGTTCCTGTTGGAGGTGCTCTCGGACTTCCAGGTGAGCATCCCGGAGGTGGGGACGGTCCGCGCGGAGCGCCGGCCAGCGGTGGTGCTTACCTCCAACCGCAGCCGCGACCTCTCGGACGCGCTGCGCCGCCGCTGCTTGTACTTGTGGATTGACTACCCCACCTTGGAGAAGGAGCTGCGCATTGTCCGCAGCCGGGTGCCCGGGCTGAGCGAGCAGCTGGCCCGCGAGCTCACCACTTTCATGCAGTCGCTGCGGCGGCTGAAGCTGCAGAAGACGCCCGGGGTGGCCGAGTCACTGGACTGGGCCGCGGCGCTGGTCTCCTTGCATGCCTCGCACCTGGACGCGGCCCTGGTGCAGGAGACGCTGGGCTGCTTTCTCAAGGACGAAGCGGACCTCCGGGCGCTCACCGGCCGGCTGGCCCAGGGCGAGCTGGAAGCCCTTTGCTCGCCACTCGGATGAGTGAGGCGGCGGACTTCGTCCTGCAGACCGCGCGCTTTTGCCGCAGCTTGCGCGCGCAGGGGCTTCAGACGACGCCCGGCGACACGCTGGAGGCAGCCCGGGTGTTGTCGCTGGTGGACATGCTGGACCGAGAAGACGTCCGCACTGGACTCAGAGGAGTGCTGGTGCACCGGGCCGAGGACATTGGCCCCTTCGAGGAGGCCTTCGACGCCTTTTTCTCCGGCGCCGCCCGGCCGCCCTCGGCTTGGCTACGCCACCATGCCCAAAAACGCACGCCCAAGGCCCAACGGACGCCCCTCACGCTGGACCGCTGGATGCGCTCGGAGGCGGAGGAGCCACAGCGGGAAGAGGCCCTCGTCCCCTCCCCCAGTGCCCTCGAGTCCCTCAAGACGCCGGACTTCAACACTTTCAATGACCAGGCCCTCCAGGAGGTGACGCGGGCCGCGCGGCGCATTGCCCGGCGGCTGGCGCTGCGGCCGAGCCGCCGCTGGGAGTCAGCCCGGCGGGGCGAACGTCCCCACCTTCGGCGCACTTTGCGGCTCACGGTGAAGACCGGCGGAGAGGTGTCCCAACTGGCCTTTCGCCAGCGAAAAGTGCGGCGCACCAAGCTGGTGGTGCTGGCCGACGTCTCGGGTTCAATGGACCTCTATGCGCGGCTGTTTCTGCAGTTTCTCTTCGCGCTGCAGCACAGCTTCGCTCGGGTGGAAACCTTCCTCTTCGCCACCAGGCTGTCGCGGGTGACCGAGCAGCTCGAGAGCCGCGGCTACAGCGAGGCCCTGCTCGAGCTCGCCGAGGCGGTGCGGGACTGGAATGGCGGTACCCGCATTGGCGAGGCCCTCCAGGCCTTTCTCACCGGGTGGCCGCGGCTGCTCGACCGAAACACCGTCGTCATTGTCCTCAGCGACGGCCTCGAGACGGGGGAGGCGGAGGTGCTGGGTGAGGCGCTGGCCTCCATCCACCGCCGTGCCGCACGGCTGGTGTGGCTCAACCCACTGCTCGGAAGCCCGGACTACCAGCCTCTCACCCAAGGCATGCTGGCGGCGCTACCGCACCTGGACGTCTTCGCCCCGGCACATGACTTGGCCAGCCTGGCGCAGCTCGGGGTGCACCTTTCGCTGTAGCCCAAACGGCCCCTAGCCGCGCGGGTGAATGGGGCCGGCCCGCTGGCGCAAGGGAGCGCCCTCGCGCGCGGAGATGCTGGCCAGCACCTCGCCGAGGATGGAGAGGGCAATCTCCTCGGACTGCTCGGCGCCGACGTCGAGGCCGGTGGGGCTGTGCAGGCGCTCGCGCTGCGCCTCGCTGGCGACGAATCCCTGGTGGGCCAGCTCGGCCAGCATTTGCTCGGTGCGCGCTCTTGGGCCGAGGGCGCCGACGTAGAAGCAGCCGGACTCGAGGGCCAGACGCAAGAAGCCCCTGTCGTGGACGAGGTTGTGCGTCATGACGACGGCCGCGGCGTCCGGGCCGAGGGCGAGCCGGCCACGTGCCGCCTCCGGGGTGGCGGTGAGCTGCACGTCGGCCTCCTGGAAGGCCTCCGGCGGCACGCCCGTCGGGCGGTTGGCCACCAGGGTGGTGAAAAAGCCCAGCTCCGAGGCGAGCCGCACCAGCGGCACGGCGTCCTGCCCGGCGCCGAAAACGACGAGCGGCCGGGGAGGCTTCACCACCTCCAAAAGGGCGTCCACTGCCGTCTCGGCGCTGCCCGAGCGGTGGAAGGTGGTGTGTCCACTCGCCAGGGCAGCGGCGGCGTCGGCCGAAAGACGCTCGCGCAGGGCGGCGTCGGCGACGTCCGAGCGGAGGCCCGTCTCGTCCAAGAGGAGGCGCTGCCCCACGAGGACGCCGCTCTTGCTTCCGGCGCGAAAGACGGTGGCCAGCACCCCAGGCCGGCGCGCGTCGAGGCGGTTGAGGAGGAAGTCCAGCGGGTGGGTGGGCGTCGTCTCAACAGAAACGCGCTCCTGAAGCACCTCCACCCGTCCGTTGCAGCCAAGGCCGAAGCTCCAGGACACCTCGTCGTCGGTGGTGGTGGAGTCGTAGCTCACCAGCACCGGCCCTTCGGCCGTCCGCCACCAGGCCTTCTTGAGGAGCTCCCCCTCCAGGCACCCGCCGCTGACGCCGCCGGCCAGCCAGCGGTCCTCGGACATCAGCAACCGGGCGCCGGGCCGCCGGTAGGTGGAGCCTTGGGTCTCCACCACCGTGGCCAGAAGGGCCGGCTGGCCACGCTGGCGCAGCGCCACCCAGGCCTCGGCAATGCGCCGCAGCTCCTTCATGCCACCACCCTGGGCTCCTTCCCTTGGGACGCTCTCTGGACCGTCGGCCGCGGTGCCAGGGCAAATATGTAGCGCGGCTTGGGCGCCGGGGCGACCAGGTGTGCCACATTGCGCGTGCCCACAGCGGCCCCTTTGCCTCGTTGACGCCCAGTGGAACAGGCCGCTAGAACCCCGCGGGGGCCGCGCGACGGCCTTCGTGGGCCAGAGGTTTCGAAAAAAACGCTGTCTGGGGCTGCCCGAGGTTTTTCACCACCGTGAGTGCCTTCGCGCTGGACCGCATCGCCAAAATGGTGCCGCAGGCCCTCCTCGAGCGCCCCGTCGACAGGACGGGCGGCCACTGGGGCTTGGTTCGCCCGGAGGCACTGCCGGCCGTGGCGCAGCTGGTCAAGAACGACCCGGAGCTGGCCTTCAAGCTTTTCCTCTCCATCGACGCCGTGGACCGCCTGCAGCTGAAGCAAAACACGCCCCGCTTCGAGGTGGTTTACTTCGCCTACTCGGTAGGCCGAAACGAGCATTTGCGTCTCAAGGTGCAAGTCACCGAGGACCGTCCGGAGGTGCCTAGCCTGACGGGCGTCTACCAGGGGGCCAACTGGTGGGAGCGCTTCGTCTGGGACTTCTACGGAATCCGCTTCCTCGGCCACCCGGACTTGACGCGCATCCTGATGTACGAGGAATTCAAGGGGCACCCGCTGCGCAAGGACTACCCTCTGCGGGGCCGCCAGCCGCTCACTCCCGAGCGTCCCGTGGAGGACATTTTCCGCGGCCCCGGCACTTCGGGAGTTGGATGACAACACACCTCCTTTTCGCCTCCCTGGCCACCCCGAAAAGCCCGTCCCCTCCCTCGAGAAGACACCCCGCCATGGCAGATGCAAAGGACACCGCTGGGCCCAAGACCGAGGAGGGCGAGCTCGAGGCGCACCTTCACACCAAGCGGATGCTCATCAACATGGGGCCCTCCCACCCGGCCATGCACGGCACGGTGCGCACCCGGGTGGAGCTGGAAGGCGAAACCATCGTCCG
>JBKQSS010000083.1:0-3242 GCA_052143535.1 Myxococcaceae bacterium
GGCAAAGCCCTCCAAACTCTTCTGCGCGAAGCCGAGCAGCGAGGCTTCCGGTACGCCATCGCGATGGATGCGGACGGCCAGCACCTGCCGGAGGACTTGCCACGGTTTGCCGAAGCAGCCCTCGAGAACCCGGGAGCGCTCATTCTGGGCAGTCGTAGTCTCGTCGCCGCGGGTGCACCGGGCTCGAGCGAGTTTGGGCGGAAGTTTTCGAACTTCTGGGTCTGGTTCGAATCCGGACTACGGGTGGCCGATAGCCAGTCGGGATTTCGGGCGTACCCCCTCCCGGAGACTGTGCAGCTCAGAGTCGGCGGCCACCGTTATGAGTTCGAGGTCGAGGTGCTACTTCGCGCTGGCTGGGCAGGACTCCCCGTTCAGAGCATGTCCATCCGGGTCCTCTACCCACCGGACCGTGTTACCCATTTTCGTCTCTTCGCAGACAACGTCCGCATCTCGCTCCTCAACACACTCACCTGTCTGCGGCTGCTCCTCCCGCTGCCGCTCGGGCAGCGTTTGCGATGGATTCCGCGTCAACCAGGGCTATCTCTTTTCAGTCTCCGGCGGTGGGCGTGGCTTGGCGGAGAAGGCCCGGGCTGGAGAACGGTGGCTTCCATAGCTGGCGTCGTGGCTTCCTTGAGCCAGGTTGGTCCACTTCTTCGAGTGCTCATCGGCACGGGCTGTGCGCTCGGTGGCGTGGGTGCCTTTCCTGCATTGGTTGGCTCGATGGGCTTCGTCGCACTCGTCCAGCGCGGCCTTCGCCCCGCCTTGGCTTCGGTGGCGGTCGTCGGAGCCTTTGCGCTCTTCGGTGTCATCGAGGCGCTGCGACTAAACAAGAGCGCCCCGCCACGGCCTTGGACAGGGCAGAGCCGCGGCGGAGTGCTCGGCCACTGGTTCTTTTTCCAAGTCACCCGCCTGTTCGGTCTCTCCCCGGCCTATTGGATTCTCTACCCAGTCACTTTCTACTATCTCCTCACCTCCCGGGCTGGCCGCAGGGCTTCGATGCAATTCCTCGAGCGTGCGGTTGGGCCCGCGTCGCTGGGCGTGCGTTTGTGGCGGACCTATTTCCATTTGCTCAGTTTTTCTCGAACGCTGGTGGACCGCGCGCTGTTCGGCATCCGCGGCAAGGAGGCGTTCCACTACGAACCGAACGGCCTGGAGCACATCCAGTCCGCCGCCGCTGCCGGTGGGGTAATTCTTCTCACCGCGCACATGGGAAACTGGGAAGTTGCCTCCGGATTATTGGGGGAGGCGGGGGAAAAACTGGCCATCGTCGGGTACCGACGAGAGCACGGAAGCCTGAGCCGCTACCTGGATAAGGCTCAGGGCCCTCGGCCGCGAATCATTGAAGTTGGCTCGGATATGCTCGGTTCGCTCGAGATGGTGCGGGCACTGCGCGAGGGCGCGG
This sequence comes from Myxococcaceae bacterium, assembly GCA_052143535.1. Classification (GTDB taxonomy): domain Bacteria; phylum Myxococcota; class Myxococcia; order Myxococcales; family Myxococcaceae; genus JADGRA01. The sequence goes on from JBKQSS010000083.1 coordinate 1,403, forward strand.
TGCTGGCGTTGCACGGCGACCGAGCTGTCGACCTCAATATCGTCCGCATCCCCTTCTTGGGACGGGAGGCGCCGTTTCCAATCGGCCCGTTCCTCCTCGCCGCAGTCAGCGGCGTTCCGCTCATCGCGACTTTTTCGTTGCAAGTCGCGCCGGCCAGCTACCGCCTCTTTGCCAGGCCGGCGTTGAAGCTGAGTTTTCACCGCGCCCGGAGTCGCGAGAGCCAACTCCGGGTCTGGGTCGAGCAGTACGTCTCGGAGCTTGAAGCGGTGGCCCGGAAATACCCGTACCAGTGGTTCAACTTCTACGACTTCTGGGATGCGCCGCCTCCGACCAAGCTCACTCCGCCTCCGCCGAAGCATAATGCTCAGCATGGAGATGCGCCGCGAGGCGCTGAACGTCAGAAGCCAAGGGGCGATCCGGGTCAACCGGCGCCACCCAAGCGCTGAGTTTTTCGAGCAACGAGGTGCCGGAAGAAGACGTGGGAGACGGCGCCCCCAGGTAGGCCGCCTGCCTGAGCCCGAGCGCGAGGGAGGCCTGGACGAGGGCTAGTCGTTCGGCCTGTTTGAGCGCCTCGAGCGCCGCTTGCGTCCCGAAGGGCACCACGTCTTGGTTATGACCGTTGGTGGGAAGGCTTTGAATGCTGGCCGGGGTTGCGCTGCGGCGCATCAGCGCGACGATTGCAGTCGCCGCGAGATTGACTCCGGCCAGGCCCGACTGGGCGCCCGGCTTAGCCGAAAGCAGAGGCGGTAAGCCTCCGTTGCGACCTGGGTCCAACAGGAGGTCGAGCTGGCGCTCTGCCAGATTTGCGAGCTGGGTAAGGGCAAGGTTGAGCGCGTCCGCGGCGAAGGCCACTTGCTGCCCGAAGAAGTTTCCCCCGTGGATAACCCTTCCCTCATCAGGGAAAAAGACGGGATTGTCGCTGACCCCGTTAAGGTCGGCAGTGATGACTCCCTCGGCGTGCTCAACGCTCTCTTCGACTGCCCCAACCAACTGCGGCACGCACCGAAGGCTGTAAGCTTCCTGAAGGGGTCGGTCGGGGTTCGCCGTTGAACCGCGCAGCAGCGCCTCGAGTCGTACCGCCACACGGTGACTGGAAGGGTGTCCAGAGAGCGCGACCAGCGCTGGCGCGGTGAACGCCTCGCTGCCGCCGATGGTTTCGACGGCCAAAGCGGAGAGTTCGAGCGCCACCGAGATGGCACGACGAGCGGAGGAGACGGCCATCGCCGCCGCCGCCGCTGTCAAGGATGTCCCGTTGACGAGCGCGAGCGCGTCCCGGCCTTGAAGCTTCAGAGGTTGTAGGCCGCACCGCTCAAGAGCGGCAACCGCCGACAGGCGTTCCTGACCGAGAAATGCATCGCCCTCGCCGCAGAGTGCGCCCGCTGCATGTGCCAGCGGAGCAAGGTCACCGCTTGCGCCAACGGAGCCCAACTCAGGGACAGCGGGTGCCCAGGAGATGGCCAGGACCGCGCTGAGCGCATCCAAGACCTCCACGCTAACGCCAGAGTGTCCTTGGGCCAGTGACCACGCTCGAGCCAGCAACATCGCTCGTGCCAGAGAGGGTGCCAGCATTCCCCCCTGGCCGGAGCGGAGGTGGTTGAGAAGCCCCATGCCATGCTCTGTGGCATCCGGGGATGCTTGAAACGACACGAGCGGGCCGAAGCCCGTCGACATTCCATAAATCGGGTGACCCGCGTCGCACTGCTCCGTCACAAACTGCGCGCACCGCTCAACGCGAGTTCGACACGAGGGCGAGAAGGTCAGCAGCAGGGGCTGCTCAGCCGTCTCCAAGTCCGAGGGCCTCAGGCGCCGATGCCCGTCGAAAGCCAAAACATGGGACGCC
>JBKQSS010000084.1:0-34836 GCA_052143535.1 Myxococcaceae bacterium
TTCGCCGAAGTCCGGCCCCAGGAGAAAGCGGCGTACGTGCAGAAGCTTCAAAGGGAGGGACAGGTTGTCGCGATGGTGGGCGACGGAGTCAACGATGCTCCGGCGCTCGCTCAAGCCGACATTGGAATCGCAATTGGGGCAGGGACGGATGTGGCAATCCAAGCGGCTCAGGTCGTGCTCATGAACTCCGACCCAGCGGACATCGCGCGTGCACTTCGCCTCAGCAAAGCGACTGTCCGAAAAATGAAGCAGAACCTCGGCTGGGCCAGCGTCTACAATCTCTTGGCCATCCCAGTCGCTGCGGGCGTCTTCTACAAGTCGCTTGGCTTGTCGTTACGCCCCGAGATTGCAGCGCTGTTGATGTCGGCATCCTCAATTATTGTCGCCTTGAACGCCGTCTCCCTACGACGGGCGCGAATCTGACCTTCCATCGTTGAGTCTGCTACTCACAGACAACGGCAATGCCGGCAACGCAGCTGCGGGCGCCGTCGCAGGTCAAGCCCAGCCGGCCGGTACTTTCGGGTCTTGGCCGAGGAAGGGCGTAGGGAATCCAGCACCGCCACCGCAATAGGCGGTCGTCGACTCTCCCACTGGAAAGCGGCTTGAGTTTCGGGACACCTGTCACGCCAGGGCCGCCCAATGCCTATAGTGGGGGCGTGAAGAGATTTCTTGGCCCCCTGCTCGTACTAACGCTCATCGTCGAAGCCGCGGGCTCCGGGGGCGGGGCCTTTTTCTGTCGAATGCTCGGTGAACGTCTCGTGAGCTGTTGCTGTCCAGATGACGTGACGGCAACGGCGGACCCCATCCTCGTTTCGAGGAGCTGCTGTGATGTGCTCGAGGGTGCCGCTCCAGCGATTTCGGATGGGGTACCAACACGTTTGGTCGCCGAAGCGTCGGAACGGCTCGTCCTCTCGACGGACGTGGAGCCGCCGCCCGCGTCTACGGCGCTGGTACCCGATGGGCGCGCATTAAGTTGGGGAAGTGTCTCGGCTCCGCCCAGGCGAATTCCGGTATTTCTCTCCCTGCGGCAGCTCGTCATCTGACCCCGGTTTCGGGAGCCCACCATCGGAGTGGGCACCCGACCGAGGCCTAGCTCCTCGCGTGTGAGGCCAAGGCGTCCGGCTAACCGCCGGAGCGTTGTGCATTGCGCGCCTGAGTCGTGGGCCATTTCCAGCCACTCTCTAAGGCCGCCTGGAATTGGCGGGGGCAGGTCGCCGCGATGCTGTCGCTTCTCACAATTGTCGTCCTCTCTTCGCCTCCACCTCCGCTCCGCCTCGGAGACTTGCTCGCCGAGGCTCGTGCCAAGAGCGCCCAGCTCCGTGCTGCCAGTGCCCGCGCCATGGCTGCCAGCGAGTCGGCGCGGGCAGCCGGAGCTCTCGACGACCCGCGGTTCCTGGTCCAGCTGTGGAACGCGCCAGTCGACTTCTCCAACGTGCCCGTCATGTTCCAGCTCTCGCAAACCCTGCCTCTCGGCGGGCGGCTCAACTACAAGCACACCGCTGCAGAGGCGGATGCTCAGGCCGCGAGCGCGGAGACAGCCGCGCGGGTGCAGGACGTGGAGCTCGATGTGGCTCTCGCGTACTTCGACCTCTACCAGGCGCAGCGCACCGAGGGCGTCAACGCTGGCTTGAAAGAAACGCTCGAAACGCTGGCTGGCGCAACCGCGGCCCGCGTGCGTTCAGGCATGGGGCAACAGGCTGATTTGCTCAAGGCACAAGCTGCTGTTCTCGAGTTCGAAGAGGGCGTCGTGACCGCAGCCCAGGAAGCACAGTCGGCTCGGGCGAGGCTGCAGGCACTCCTTCAGCGCCCCGATGAGGTCTTGGGAGAGACGACGACACCGCACGTCCTAGCAGACCTCCCCTCGCAAGCCGCACTTCGGAATCGCGCTGTGGACTCACGGCCAGAGTTGAAGGCGCTCGTGGCGAAGTCTCAGGAGGCGACCGCTGAGGTTCGCATGGCGGAAGCGGAGCGCGTCCCGGACATCAACGTCACTGGCGCCTACATGCACACGTTCGGTGGCGTCAGTCCGAGTAATTTCATCTTCGCCGGCCTCGAGTTCACTCTCCCGGTTTGGGGAAACAAGAACGACGGACGCATCGGAGCCGCTCGGGCGTTCGGTGAGGCTGTTTCCTCGGAGGAAGCAGCACTTCAGGCTGGTGTCTCCGCTCAGGTGTCAGAGGCATTTGCCCGGGTGACAGCTGAGGAGCGCATCGTTTCGTTGCACCACCGCATCATCCCGCTCATGACGGCAGCCCTTGAAAGCGGTCGTGCGGACTATTCATCTGGGCGAGGGGACTTCCTTTCGGTCTTGGACTCGCTGCGAGAGCTCCGGCGGCACGAGCTGGAACTCGTGATGCACCTGGCGGCCTACGCGAAGGCACTCGCTCAACTGCAGCGCGCGGTTGGCGAGGATGTCGGGCTTCTCGCGGCTGCCCAGGGAGGGACGGACAATGCGCACGACTAGAGCCTCGGCTTGGAGCACGCGAGTTGTCGTGGGAATGAGCTTGTTGCTCCTGGGTAGTGGGTTGGCGGGCTGCCAGAAGGCGAGTTCCAGCGGACCCGTACGGGTGGGCGATTTTCTGGTTTCCGCGCAGTTGGTTCCGGATCCGCCGACCACCGGGGACAACGAACTCGTTTTGCTGCTCAAGGACGCACAGGGACGCCCTGTCGACGGAGCCAGTCTCGACTTTCTCGTCTCCATGCCCGCGATGGGAGCCATGGCTGAGATGAGAAGCGGGGGACAGGTAAGCGGGCGCCGAGGGGGCATCTACCACGTCCGCTTCCCGCTGCGGATGCAAGGAGACTGGACAATTGCTCTCCGCATTTCTGCCGCCGGGCATGAGTCCACCGAGCTCCGTCTCAAGGTCTCGCCTTCGCGGAAGGGCGTTGTCTTCGAGTCGCAGGTCGAGGCGGGAGCTCCGGTTACGGCGGCCGATGGCGGGGTAGGGGGCACGCTCGACGTCTCCCCAGCGCGCCAGCAGCTCATCGGAGTGACTTGGGGGCGCGTAGAACGGCGGCCGATGCCCCTCCAACTGCGAATACCGGGGAGGGTGGAAGTAGACGAGACGCGGCTCGCAGATGTCACGCTGAGGTATCCGGCCTTCGTCGAGAAGCTTCATGTAAGCCAAGTCGGCGAGTCCGTCCGCCAGGGCGAGCCGTTGTTGACGCTTTACAGCCCAGAGCTCTTCGGTGCGGAGCAGGACTTCCTCGTCTCTACTCGCGCGGGGAATGCCCAACTCCTCGCAGCCGCCGAGGAGCGCCTCAGACTCTGGGGTTTGAGTGCCGACCAGCTCCGGGCATTGGTTGAAGGAGGGGTTGCGCAGCCGCGGGTGACGTTGCGTTCTCCGGCCAGCGGTGTGGTCCTCGCGAAGAATGTCGTGGAAGGCACTCGAGCCGAAACGGGAATGGCCCTCTACCGGATTGGGAACCTTGGCCGTGTTTGGGTCCTCGGAGACTTGTTCCAGGCCGATGCGTCTTTGGTAGCGGTCGGTCAGGAAGCGGGCATGACTGTCCAGGGTCTGCCGGGCGCGCACTGGGCTGGCCGGGTGAGCTTCATCTTCCCAACCATGGAAGAGCGAACGCGGACGCTCCGTATTCGCCTCGAGTTCGGGAACGCTGAAGGTGTGCTTCGACCTGGAATGTACACGGACGTGGTCGTCCAGGTGCGGCTCGGCGAGCGACTCTGTGTGCCCGACTCCGCACTGCTCCGCTCAGGAGAACACGCCTATGTCTTCGTCCGACGGGGCAAGGGGCGACTTCAACCGGTAGAAGTCGAGCCAGGTGTCAGCAATGGCCAGTTCACTGAAGTGCGCTCCGGAGTCGAGGCTGGCGATGAGGTCGCGACCGCGGCCACCTTCCTGCTCTCGAGCGAAGCGCAGCTGCGCGACGCTCTCCCGCGCTGGGGCTCGCCATGATTCGCCAGCTCATCGCCTGGTGTGCGAGCAACAGGCTGGCGACCCTTGTGATGGTCGGCCTGGCGACGGCCGGTGGAGTCCTGTCGGTACGAAGCACGGCGCTGGATGCGATTCCTGACCTGTCCGACGTGCAGGTCATCGTCTACACCGAATGGCCTGGGCGCTCGCCGGACCTCGTCGAAGATAACATCAGCTACCCCATCATCCGTTCGTTGCTCGGAGCGCCTCGCGTGTCGGCGGTGCGTGGACAGACGATGTTCGGGACTTCTTTCGTCACGGTCATCTTCGAAGACCATACGGACCTGTACTGGGCACGTAGTCGGGTGCTTGAGAAGTTGGCGACCTTGGGCACTCAGCTTCCGGCGGGCGTAAACCCGACGCTTGGCCCGGACGCCACGGGAATTGGATGGGTTTTCGAGTACGCGCTGGTGGACCGGACCGGCAAAACGGACTTGGCCGGGCTGCAATCACTCCAGGACTGGACCGTGCGGTACGCGCTCCAGGGCATCCCGGGGGTGGCCGAGGTGGCCTCTGTCGGTGGCTTCGTCAAAGAGTACCAGGTGGATGTGGACCCCAACCGGCTGGCGGCCTTCGATGTCTCACTCGCTCAGGTGGCCGACGCAATACGCGCCTCCAATGGGGATGTCGGCGCTCGTGTTCTCGAGGTGGGCGGGGCCGAGCACTACGTGCGCGGCCGAGGCTATATCAGGAAGCCAGAAGACCTCGAGCGCGTCGTTCTCGCGACATTCGAGGGCACGCCAGTCACGGTGGCGGACGTTGGTCGGGTGAGGCTTGGGCCCGCTGAGCGCCGCGGCCTTGCTGACCTCGATGGCGAAGGCGAGGTGGTGGGAGGGGCGGTCATCGTCCGCCCAGGCGTAAATGCGTTGGAGATCATCGACAGCGTCAAGACGAGAGTGGAAAGCCTCCGGGCGAGTCTTCCAGTTGGCGTCGACGTCGTGACCACCTACGACCGGTCGCAGCTCATCCGCCGCAGCATTGCAACCTTGCGGAGCACCCTCATTGAGGAACTCCTGGTCGTCGGATTGGTCATCCTCGTCTTTCTTCTGCATGTGCGCAGCACTCTGGTGCCGATGCTGCTGCTACCGGTGGCCGTCGTCCTCGCCTTCATCCCGATGCGGCTGATGGGGCTCACGGCGAACATCATGTCTCTAGGGGGCATCGCTATCGCCGTCGGAGCGATGGTGGATGCGGCCATCATTGTGGTCGAAAACGTCCACAAGCGGCTCGAGGGATGGGAGGCGGATGGGCATCCGGGAAGCCGCGCCGACGTTGTCACCGGCGCGCTTCAGGAGGTGGGAAGGCCCATCTTCTTCTCGCTGCTCGTCATCACCGTCGGGTTTCTTCCCGTGTTCACGCTCGAGGGGACGGAAGGGCGACTCTTCGCGCCTTTGGCCTTTACCAAGACATTCGCCATGGCGTTTGCGGCAGTGCTGTCGGTGACGCTGGTTCCTGCCATTGCGGCGACATTTATCCGCGGTCGAATTCGCAGTGAGGCACAGAACCCAGTGGCTCGCGGTCTGGCGCGTGCGTACGCGCCCGTCTGCAACTTTGCGCTGCGCTTTCCGAAATTAATCATCGGCGCTGCCCTTCTGCTTATGGCCGCAACAGTGCCCCTTGCTCGCTCGTTGGGAAGCGAGTTCATGCCGCCCCTCAACGAGGGCTCCGTTCTCTACATGCCCATTTCAGTGCCGGGTATGAGCGATGCGGCTGCCGGTGACGTGCTCCAGCGAATGGACAGAGTTCTGAAGTCGTTTCCCGAGGTGGAGCGTGTTTTCGGCAAGGCGGGGCGCTTCGAAACGGCGACGGACCCGGCTCCTCTATCGATGTTCGAGACGGTTGTGACGCTTAGGCCACCCGAACGGTGGCCCCCAGGCACTAGCTGGGATGACTTCGTCAAGGAGCTCGACAGCAAGATGCAGTTTCCAGGGATGCCCAATGTCTGGTGGATGCCCATCCAGACGCGTACCGAAATGCTTGCCACAGGCATCCGCAGCCCGCTGGGGATTCAGGTGCTTGGCTCGGACCTGCGGATCATCGACCGCGTGGGGCGTGAGATCGAGTCGGCGCTGGCGAACGTCCCGGGGACTCGAAGCGCCTTTTCCGAGCGAGCCAGCGGCGGCAACTTCCTGGACTTCGAAGTTGACCGGCGCAGCGCTGCACGGCACGGGCTCAATGTGCTGGACGTAGAGGACTCAATGGAGACCGCTATTGGTGGGCGAACAGTGACGACCACAGTCGAGGGCCGGGAGAGGTATCCGGTAACTCTCCGGTATGCGCGGGACTTTCGGAGCAGCCCGGATGCCATGCGGCGCGTCCGCGTCGCCACGTCAGTAGGCACGCAGGTGGCACTCGGCGAGGTGGCTGCGGTGCGCTGGCGGACTGGACCGTCGATGATTCGGGATGAGGGAGGCTCCCTGGCTGAGTACGTCTTCGTCGACACCGCCCGGCCCATTGCTGACTACGTCAAGGACGCCCAGGCGGCGGTTGCCGCCCACGTGTCGCTACCGCCGGGCTATCGCCTCGAGTGGGTCGGCCAGTACCGTTACCTAGAGAGGGCCAAGGAGCGACTGGCTGTTGTCGTTCCCGTCACGCTCGTGCTCATTTTCCTCTTGCTCTACCTGAATTCCGGAAGCGCGGCCGAGGCGCTCCTCGTGATGGCGGCGGTGCCGTTTAGCTTGGTGGGAGCGGTTTGGCTGCTCTGGTTCCTCGACTACAACATGTCCGTCGCGGTGTGGGTCGGGCTGATTGCTCTCGCCGGGCTCGACGCTGAAACCGGCATCGTCATGCTCCTGTACCTGGACCTCGCGTGGAAGGAGCGGCAGCCGACGACGCGAGACGAGGCGCGCGAGGCCGTCTTTCACGGTGCGGTGAAGCGCATACGGCCCAAAATGATGACGGTGGTTACCATCCTCGCCGGGCTGGTCCCTATTCTCTGGTCAGTCGGTACCGGTGCCGACGTAATGAAGCGGATCGCGGCGCCGATGGTTGGTGGCGTCGTGACGTCGGCGCTGCTCGAGCTCGCGGTCTATCCAGCACTGTACCTTGCGTGGAAGGGACGCGGACTCCTTGTGGCGAAAGCACGTGCGCACGGAGTTTAACGGCATCAGGGCATTGACCTGGGCGGACTGCCGCGCAGCAACAGGTGTCCCCCAATGTGGGTCGCCTTCTCTCTCCGATGAAAAATTCCGTGTGGCCTCGGAGTGGATGCGGGGCAGGCCGCCTTCCGAAACGGGCGCGTGACGGCTCGTTCCGGCCGGCCGTTTGTGTCGCAAACTTAGATGCCAGCGTCGCCGGCCGGTACAGTGACCGCTGAGGCGGGTCGGTAACGGGACAGCGCGTAGGTTGCGACAACGGGAATCCCAAGAAGCAGAGTTGCCGTAACCATGACGGTCACGAACCCACGCAGATGGGTTTGGCGCGGCATGTTGTCCAGAGAGTCGCCTTCCGGGTCGCTTGGCCACACGATCTTTGGAGGGACCAACCAGTCCATGAGATGGCCCAGATAACGAGCCAGGATGGGTGTAAAAGCCAGCCAGCCCACCCAGGCGAAAACAAGGGAGACACGGCTCATGGAGTCTTCCTCTGAGTAGAATCCGTTGGACGGCTCGGTTGCGGCTTCCAAACACTACCAAAGGCTGTAGTGGTGGGAGTTTGACCATCTGTCATTTTTTCGGACATCACCGGTGTCGTCATCACCAACTCCGAGGTCGAGCGTGCGAACCCTTCCCGTCGGTTGCCTCTGCCTACTCCTGCTCAGCGGCTGTGCGTCCACAGAAGCCAACCATTCCACCACCGAGCCAGCGGCGGTCGTTCCTGCCACCGTTCCGACCGCCGCTCCCACTCCGGCTGTGCCCGAACGGTTGGCGGCCGACACGCCGACGACCACTGTCGAGGGCGCAACTTTCATCGCTCCGGCTGGCTGGAGTCTCGCCGTCAGGGGAGCGGCCACCATTGTGGAGCCACCGGAGGCCGGGTCGCAGATTGCGCTGGTTGACGTGCACGCCAAGGACGCTGACTCCGCGGTTGCCGCGGCGTGGGCTGCGTACAACCCCGCAGCGCAGTGGCCGCTCAAAGTCACGAGCCGCGCCCCCGACAAGGACGGGTGGACCGACATTGGGACCTACGAGTACCTGACGTCACCCAACGAAAAGCGTGTCGTCGAGGTGCAGGTTCAGCGCGCCGGCAACGTGTGGACCGTCGCCATCTTCAACATGGCGCGGGATATCAGTGAAAAGCGGTTGGGCGCCGTGTCCCTGATTTTTGGTCGCCTATTGCCGAAGGGGTACGTGCGGGAGTCCTTTGCCGCTCGAAAGGCCAACCCACTCAACGCGGCTCGGTTGGCGCAGCTTCGGACCTGGGTCGAGACGGCGATGGAGGCCCTCGGCGTTCCGGGCGTCGCCATCGGACTGGTGCAGGATGGGAAGGTAGTCCTCGCCGAAGGCTACGGAGTGCGCGAGCTGGGCAAGAAGGCGAAGCCCGATGGCGACACGCTCTTCATGATTGCGTCCAACACCAAAGCGCTGACCACCCTCATGCTGGCCAAACTGGTCGAGGAGAAAAAGCTGACCTGGGAGTCTCCGGTGACGGAGTTGCTCCCCAGTTTTCGACTCGGTAACGCCGAAACGACGAGGCAGGTCAAGGTGAAGCACCTTATCTGCGCGTGCACCGGCCTTCCACGCCAGGATCTGGAGTGGATCTTTCAGTTTGAAGGCATGACTCCGGATGGGGCGATGGCCACCTTGGCCACCGTGCAACCGACGAGCAAGTTCGGCGAAATGTTCCAGTACTCAAATCTCCTCGCCGGCGCGGGCGGCTTCGTGGGTGGACACGTCGCGTACCCGAAGCTGGAACTTGGCGCCGCCTACGACAAAGCGATGCACAACCTCGTCTTTGCGCCGCTCGGAATGAATGAGACGACGTTCGACTTCGCGAAGGCGCTGAAGGGTGACCACGCATTCCCCCACGCGCCCGACATCGACGGCAAGCCGGCCAAGGCGGTGATGGAGGTCAACTACGCCGTCATCCCGCTACGCCCGGCCGGCGCCGGGTGGAGCAGCGTGAACGACATGTTGAAGTACGTTCAGGTCGAACTCGCTGAAGGCATGCTGGCCGATGGCAAACGCTACATCGCGAAGGATGCCCTTCTGGAGCGGCGGGTTCCGCAGGTATCCATCGGAAAGGACGACACATACGGGATGGGCCTTGTCGTCAATACCGAGTACGCAATACCCGTCGTGCACCATGGCGGTGACATGATTGGCTTCCACAGCGACATGATGTGGCTTCCGGAGCAGGGTGTGGGCGCTGTGGTGCTCACCAATGCCGACCCGGGCTGGATTTTGCGGTCTCTGTTTCGGCGCAAGCTCTTGGAGGTGCTCTTCGATGGCCGACCCGAGGCCGACGCTGAGCTCGCCGCTCAGGCGAAAACCTTCTTCGAGCAACTTGCGGCCGACCGAAAGCTGCTGAGCGTGCCGGCGGACGTCGGAGAGGCTGCGAAGCTGGCGAAGCGCTACCACAATGATGCGCTGGGCGAGATTTTGGTGACCGAGGCGGGCGGCATCACGACCTTCGACTTCGGCGAGTGGAGGAGCGCGGTGGCCAGCAAGAAGAATCCCGACGGGACGATGTCGTTCGTCACGATTGTGCCCGGTATGACCGGTGTGGAGTTTGTCGTTGGCAGCGGGCCATCCCGGACGCTCATCACGCGGGACGCGCAGCACGAGTACGTCTTCACCGAGCGGTGAAGGAATGGGCGCGTGACAAGCCGGCGCAAGGAACGCCTTCCGGAGCTTGCTCGATGATGGATGCAGCCCTCGGGTTTCGCGTCCACACGGGCTGGGCAGCTGCAGTGGTGCTGGCCGGCCCAGCGTTTGCGCCCCGGGTAGTCGAGCGCCGGCGTTTCACCCTTGTGGACAACAAGGACCACGACTCGGTTTTCGTCTACCATGCCGCTGCCGCGCTGGACGCCGCGGCTGCGGAGCAGCTTGTCTCGGCCGCTCGGGAAATTGCCAAGGCCCATGCCATGCGCGAGCTGGCGCAGCTGCTTTCGGACCTAAAGGCGTCCGGTTACACCGTGTCCGTGGTTGGACTCCCTCGCGGTTCGGGTCGCCCGCTTCCTCCCCTTAGCGACATCCTTCGCTCGCATACCGTCATTCACACCGCGGAGGGTGAGCTGTTTCGGCTGGCGCTCGCAGAGGCCTGTGGCCGGCAGGGGATTTCCATCACTGGTGTCGTCTCCAAGGAACTGCTCCAGCACGCGGCGCAAGTGCAGGGGCTGCCGTGGCAAAGTCTGAAAACTCGCCTCGACGAGCTCGGACGTTCGGTCGGGCCGCCCTGGGCAGTCGACCAGAAGCAAGCAGCACTGGCGGCGCTCGTCGCCGGGGCCGAAGCTTCGCGTCTCTCCTGACTCAACAAGGCCTGGCGCCTGGTAGGGCCAAGCTCGCTTCCGCGCGAGGGTTGGCGGACGCTGCGAGTTGGGCAGTCGCCCAATGTTTCAATCGCCAAAGGAGATGCCCAAATCTCTGCAAGTCAGGACAGTGTCGCCCTCCAGAGGGACGCGCTTGATTCCCGCGACGGCATCGGCCAGCGGGACGGCAATCATCTCCGGTGGGTGGAAGGCAACCATCACATCGCGCCGGCCCTCGGCGATAAGGCGGACTGCCGCCGCACCGAACCGCTGTGCGACCAACCGGTCGAACGTAGTCGGGGAGCCGCCCCGCTGCAGGTGGCCGAGCACCAACGACCGTGTTTCCTTGCCGATGCGGCGCGTGATTTCTGTTGCGACATGCTCGGCGACCCCACCGAGAAGTGGCTCCTGCCGGCCCGGCAGCTGTTCCTCGCGGGTGAGCGGAGTGGAGCCGAGAGGCTGCGCACCTTCGGCCGCGACCACGATGCCGTAGCGCTTGCCTCGGGCGTCGTTGTCGCTCAGGTGCTGGCAAACCCGGGCGATGGCGAAGGGGATTTCCGGCAGGAGGATGACGTCCGCAGAACCGGACAGGCCGCTGTGGAGCGCAATCCAGCCCGCGTTTCGCCCCATCACCTCTACCACCAGCACCCGCTCGTGTGCGCTGGCAGTCGAGTGAAGCTTGTCGATGGCCTCGGTTGCGGTGGACACGGCCGTGTCGAATCCGAAGGTGGCCATCGTGGCCGATAGGTCGTTGTCGATGGTTTTCGGGACGCCGATGACCGGCAGCCCCTTGAGGGACAGGCGGTGAGCGAGTTGCATGCTGCCGTCACCGCCGACGGCCACCAACGCATCGAGACCGAGCTTCCGGAAATTGGCGAGCACCCGGTCAGAGACGTCCTCGTACTGCGTCTGGCCAGAGGAGGGGTCGACCACCGGGTAATGAAAGGGGTCGCCACGATTGGTGGTCCCAAGAATGGTGCCCCCGTGAGGGACGATGCCGGCCACGCGCCGCGGATTGAGCACGGTGATGCGGCTTGGGTCGACGAGCCCCGCGTAGCCGGCGTGGATGCCGAGGACCTCCCATCCCCGCCGGTCCGCCGCCATCGTCACGCCGTAGATGGCTGCGTTCAGGCCGGGGGCGTCACCGCCGCCGGTGCTGATGGCGATGCGCATCTTTAAGAGCCTTCCCGTCGTGGCGGAAAATGCGAATGCAAGCACGTCTGTGAAAGACCGGGAGCGCGCCGCACGCTTCGTTCCTCGCCTTCGTTGCCTCGGGTAGCCGACGAAGCGTAGACCCTGGAGGCACCGCGCTCCAGAAAGCCAAGCGACGACGTCCCTCCGCGAGGCCTAGGCCGTCGCGGCCGGTGTGCGCATTGTCACCTGGGGTGCGCTGCTGGGGCACGCCGGCCACGGCGGAGTCGCGGTCTAGCGTGGACTCATGCGGGGCGCCGCGCAGCTCATGTCTCGGTGGCGCGGGTAAACGGATGCTCGCTGCGTGCAAACCGCCAGGTGACGAACAGGGGGAGCAGCCACCAGGGTAGGTTGGCGCTGGCCACCGTGGCGAGGGCCGGCGTCCGGTACGGCCCCACGCACTCCTCAAACATGATGATGGTGACAATCGCGAACATCATCCCGGCCCAGAAGAACGCCGGTATACGAATCCATTCCTTGCCTTTGACGATGGCGTAGAGCGCGACCGCGTAGAACGGCCCGAAAAGCAGTACGTCTATCCAGATGGTCGCGCGCCACCACGCCGGACGCGCGTTTTGCAGTGGGTCGAAGGTATCTCCCCACCAGTGCACCACGTCCACCATGGCCCGCGGCGGCCACCTGGGGTATGCGAAGTGTTGCCTCGAGGCGATGACCAACTGCTCGAGGTCGACGATGTAGGTGATGAGGCCGAGGTTGACGACGAAGAAGATGAGGATGAGCCAGTCCACTGGGCGGTCCCGGAGCGGGATAACCCTTCTCGGAGTCATCGGGCCAACGTAGCAGAGGCAGCGAACGCTGCAGCCCCGTCCTTGTTACGGTCGTCCTCGCCGGGGGCTTCGATGGCCGCTGGCGGTGGGTCGCTCGAGTGGTCCCAAGGTTTCACGCCATCGACGTGACGCAGCGCGGTACTGTGTAGGAAGTGGCCGCACGTCACCACATCATCCTCGTCCCAGGGTTTTTTGGCTTCGCCAACCTGGGCGACTTCGCCTACTTCGGGCACGTCCGGGATTTTCTCGCCGACGTCGGTCCAGGCCAGGGCCTCGACGGAGAAATTCGCGTCTCGCTGACCGAGCCGACATCCTCGTTGGCCCGACGCGCGGCGCTTCTCGCAGAGACGGTGTCAGCGCTCATTGAGAGCTCCGGCGGCTGCGTCAGTCTCATCGGCCACTCCAGCGGAGGGCTCGATGCCCGCCTGCTGCTCACCCCTGGCATCTCGCTTCCGACGGCGGTGGACGTGGAGCGATGTGCCGCCAGTGTGAAGGCGGTGGTGACGGTGGCCACGCCTCACCACGGCACGCCGCTCGCCCAGCACTTCAACACGCTGTTCGGGCAACAGCTGCTCGCCCTTCTGTCGCTGGCCACGGTGTACACGTTGCGCACCGGGCGGCTTCCTCTCAGCTTTGTCTTGCGACTGGCACGCTTGCTGCGCCGGCCGGATGCGCGGCCGGCCGGAGTCGTTGACCAGCTTTTTCTGCAACTTCTTGGAGATTTTTCGGGGAGGCGGCGTCAGGCCATCGAGGACTTCTTTCGTACCGTTGGCAACGACCGGGGGCTCGGCGGTCAGTTGGCACCAGCGATGATGGGAGCCTTCAACGCAACCACGCTAGACCGGGCTGGCGTGCAGTACGGCTCGGTGGTGACACGGGCTCGGCCCCCGGGCCTCCGTTCCCTCGTCGGAGCGGGTTTTGGCCCGTACGCCCAGGCGACTCACGCCCTGTTTGCCGTGCTCTACCGTTTCGCGGCCGGGCGTCCGGGGGACCCGCCCGGGCGACTGACCTCCGACCAGGTGGCAGCGCTCCAGCAGGGCTATGGCCGCGTGCCGGACCATCGCGCCAACGACGGCATCGTCCCCACGTTGAGCCAGCTGTGGGGTGACGTGATTGCCGCCGTCTGGGCGGACCACCATGATGTCATCGGCCATTTTCGCGGGAGGACGCATGTGCCCCGCCATTTTGACTGGGTGGCTTCCGGTACGGGCTTTGACCGAGCGCACTTCGAGGCGCTCTGGCGCAAAGTTGCTGCGTTCCTAGCGCGACGCGGGACGCCCAGACGCTAGTGGATTGATACCGACCTAAGAGTCCTTTGTTGAATTCCCACGCGCTTGCCGGCGTGCGAGTCTTCTGGATGTGCGCGGGCATCACCGTCCACTTGAACCCGACCGATCGCAAGCGCCTACAAGTGAAGGTTGACGACCGCAACAGCCCCCAGAAGCACGTCTGGCGCGCCGCCCGCATCGTATCGGCCAGGGCCGACGGGATGGACACGGCAGCGGCCATGCGCACAGCCGGTGTCAGCAAGACTGCAGTTTGGCGCTGGCAGGCGCGGTTCAATGGAAGAGGGCGTGCCGGGTCTGCTGCACGACAAGAGGCGGCCGGCGTGGGTCCCTAAGCTGGCGGACGTGCCAAGGAGAAGTTCGATCCAAAGCGGACCTGACGCGTCGACGCAGACCGTTGCGCGAGTTGCATGGTTAAGCAGGAACGTACGTTAACCTAATCATGTCCTCGCCGATTCGATCGCTGGCCACAAGGCGGAGCGGCGGCCGGGAGCCGGCGAAGAACGGCTTGCCATGACCAAGCACAAGGGGGCGGAAGTAGAGTCGATACTCGTCGATAAGACCAAGGTCGGTCAGGCTTCGCGCCAGGTCTGGTCCACCAACGTCGATCTCCCCAACCAGCTGAGCCTTCAGCCCACGTATCACCGCTTCGAGGTCATCGCCGACAAGGGTGGCGTTGGGGCCGACCGACTTCAACGAGCGCGACACGACCCACTTGGGTTGGCGCCGCCACGCCGCCGCGAAGTCGAGTTCCTCCGGGTCCCAGTCGGGACGGTCTTCGTCCCAATAACGCATGACCTCGTACATGCGACGGCCGTACACGCTGCCCGTCAGGCCCCGCACCCGTTCAATGAAGTGACGGAAGAGCGCCGGGTGAGGAGGCCCCATTTCAAGGTGGTCGACGTAGCCGTCCAGAGACTGGTTCAATCCGAAAACGAGCTTCGCCATGCGACAAATCTCCACGCCAGGGTCAGAACAGCTTGAGGCGACATTACGCAAACCAGGTTAGGCGCAATATGCGCGCAGCATTGTCGGTGTGAAGAGTAACCAAAGTTCCGCTAACCACCCTCCTGTTCTATCCACTAGGACGTGGCAGCTGCGGAGGTTTCCAGCGGCGCCGGCCGTTTCCAATTCTTCCGGTGCCGGGAGAAGCGGTCCAGCGCGAGATAGATGACCGGCGTCGTAAACAGGGTGAGCACCTGGGAGACGAGCAATCCGCCGACGATGCTGATGCCCAGCGGCTTTCGTAGTTCGGACCCCAGGCCCGTCCCCAGCGCCAGCGGGAGCGCCCCCAGCAGGGCGGCCGCGGTGGTCATCATGATTGGCCGGAAGCGGAGCATGCTCGCTCGGTAAATGGCCTCCCTCGGCGAGAGTCCCTCATCGCGCTCGGCTTCGATGGCGAAGTCGATCATCATGATGGCGTTCTTCTTGACGATGCCGATGAGCAGGATGATGCCGATGAGGCCAATGACATTGAACTCGACATGGCACACCATCAGGGCGAGCAGCGCGCCGACGCCGGCGGTGGGAAGCGTCGAGAGGATGGTGAGTGGGTGCACGTAACTCTCATACAGCACGCCGAGCACGACGTAGACCGTGAGCAGGGCGAGCAGAATGAGCATCGGCTCACTGGCCAGAGAGTCCTGAAAGGCCTGGGCGGTGCCCTGGAAGCCGCCGATGACGCTGGCCGGCATCCCGATGGACTGCTTGGCCTTCTGGATGGAGGCGACGGCGTCGCTGAGCGACTTGCCCGGAGCCAGGTTGAAGGAGAGCGTAATCGCCGGGAATTGGCCCTGGTGGTTGATGGCCAAAGGGACGGTGCTTGGTCCGCGCTTGGTCAGAGCGCCGAGGGGCACCAGGCCTCCTGCCGCGGAGCGGACGTATAGGTCGTCCAGCGCGTCGGGTGACTCGAGGTACTCGGGCTTCACCTCCAGCACCACGCGGTACTGGTTGAGCTGGGTATAGCGGGTCGCAACCTGTCGCTGGCCATAGGCGTCGTACAACGTGTCGTCGATCAGCTTCGCGGAGATTCCCAGCCGGGACGCCGTGTCGCGGTCAATGTCCACGTCGAGCTCAAGGCCGTTCGTTTGTTGGTCGGTTGCGACGTCGCGCAGGTCCGGCATCTTCTTCATTTCTGCCAGTAACCGCGGTGCCCAGATGCGAAGCACGTCTAGGTCAGCGGCCTGCAGTGTGTACTGGTACTGAGTGCGGGAGGAGCGGCCACCGATGCGCACGTCCTGACCGGACTGCAGGTACAGCGCGATGCCCTCGACTTGCGCAAGCTTGGGACGCAGCCAGTTGATGACATCATCCGCCGTTCGCTTCCGGGGTGGCCGAGGCTTCAAGTCGACGAAGACAAAGCCGGTATTGGTTGTTCCACTGCCGCCGATGAACGCCATGGCGTGCGCCACGTCTGGGCTCGACTGCACAACCTGGTCGACCGCCTTTTGGCGGGTGCGCATGGTGAAGAACGAAACGTCTTGAGGGGCATCCGTCGTTCCGACTAGGAGGCCGTTGTCCTGCTGAGGGAAGAGGCCTTTGGGGATAAGAATAAACAGCACCACGGTCAAGCCCAGCGCGAGGCCCACCACCGCCAGCATTAGGCGCCGGTGGCCGAGGACCCAGGTCAGGCGGCGGCCGTAGGCCGCGAGCGTGGCGTCGAATGCCCGTTCCGACCAGACGTAGAGTCTGCCGTGCTTCTTTTCACTCTGGCCCAAGAGGCGCGCGCTCATCATCGGCGTCAGCGTGAGTGAGACCACCATCGAGATGGCGATGGCCGCGCTCAAGGTGACTGCGAACTCACGGAAGAGTCTCCCGACGACGCCCTGCATCATCAGGATGGGGATGAAGACGGCCAACAACGACACGGTCATCGAGACGATGGTGAAACCGATTTGCCTCGCGCCCTTGATGGCCGCCGCCATGGGCGTCTCGCCGAGTTCCACGTAGCGAGCAATGTTCTCGGTGACGACAATCGCATCGTCGATCACGAATCCGGTGGCGATGGTCATCGCCATCAGCGAGAGGTTGTTCACGCTGTAATTCAGCAGGTACATGACCCCGAAGGTGGAGACGAGCGACAGAGGCACGGCGACGCTCGGGATGGCCGTGGCTCGGAAGGACCGGAGGAAGGCGAAGACGACCAGCACCACCAGGAAGACGCTCAGAATCAGAGTGCGCTCCACGTCGCGTACCGAACCGCGAATGGTCTGAGTGCGGTCAAGACACACTTCTTCCTTGATGGCCGGCGAGACCGAGCTCATGAGCGAGGGAAGGATGGCCTTCACGCGGTCGTTGGTGTCGATGATGTTCGCGCCCGGCTGCCGGCGGATGATGATGAGCACCGACCGCACTCCGTTGGTCCAGGCGGCAGTCCGGTTGTTTTCCACGTCGTCAAAAACGGTCGCCACATCCCCCAGTCGGACGATGGCGTTGCCGTTTTGAGCAATCACCAGAGGGCGAAAGGCATCGGCGTTGAAGAGCTGGTCGCTGGTCGCGAGCGAGAGGCTTTGGGCATTTCCGTTGAGGCTACCCTTGGGCTGGTCGATGGTGGCGATGCCGAGCGCAGTACGAACGTCCTCCAGGGTGAGCCCGACACCTGCCAGCGCAGCCGGGTCCACCTGCACGCGGACTGCCGGCTGCTGTCCGCCACCGACGCTGACTTGGCCAACGCCATGAACCTGGGAAATTTTCTGCGCGAGGATGGTAATCGCGGCATCGAAGACTTGTGCCAAAGGCAGCGTGTCTGAGGTGAGCGAAAGGATGAGAATGGGGCTGTCTGCCGGATTCACCTTTCGGTAGTTAGGGCGGCTGGGCAGATTGGTAGGGAGCTCGCTCGCCGCGGCATTGATGGCGGCCTGGACATCGCGCGCGGCCGCATCCACGTCGCGATTGAGGTCGAACTGCAACGTGATGGAGGTGTTGCCAAGGGTGCTCGATGAGGTGATCTCGTTGACGCCGGCGATCCGACCGAAGCGTCGCTCGAGGGGGGTTGCCACTGCGGACGCCATCGTCTCTGGGCTCGCACCAGGGAGGGCAGCGCTGACGCTGATGGCCGGAAAGTCGACTCGTGGCAGCGGCGCCATCGGGAGCTGGCTGTAGGCCGCGCCTCCGGCCAGGAGCAGCGCCGCGGCCAGCAGCGAGCTGGCGATCGGACGGCGGATGAAGGGTTCGGAGACGCTCACGGTGCAGGCTGGGGAGCAGGTTCGACGCTTGGAGCGCGACGCCGTTTGAGCCACTGCGCCAGCCGCTCCATGTAGAGGTAGATGACTGGCGTCGTGTACAGCGTCAGGATTTGCGAGATGAGCAGGCCGCCCACGATGGTGATGCCCAGCGGGCGACGCAGCTCGGAGCCGGTCCCGGTGCCCAACGCCAGTGGCACGCCGCCCAAGAGTGCCGCCAGGGAGGTCATCATGATGGGGCGGAAGCGCAACAGGGAGGCTTCGAAGATGGACGCGCGAGGAGACAGCCCTCGGTCGCGCTCGGCCTCGAGCGCAAAATCGATCATCATGATGGCGTTTTTCTTCACGATGCCGATGAGCAAAACGATGCCGATCAGCGCGATGACGCTGAACTCTATCCCGCACAGCATGAGCGCAAGGAGCGCACCGAGGCCTGCCGACGGCAGGCTCGAGAGAATGGTGATGGGGTGAATGTAGCTCTCGTAGAGGACGCCGAGGACGATGTAGACGGTAATGAGCGCGGCGAGAATGAGGATGGGCTCGCTGGCGAGGGACTCGCCGAATGCCTGTGCCGTTCCGCTAAATGAAGCATGCAGCCCCGGCGGGATGCTGAGCTCAGCGGTGCCTTTGCCAATGGCTTGAACGGCATGCCCGAGAGCGACGTCGGGTGCAGTGTTGAAGGAGAGAGTCACTGCCGGGAATTGACCTTGGTGCGCGATGATGAGCGGGGACACCGTCCGCTCCATCTTTACAAAGGTCGACAACGGGACTTGGTCCCCGGTTGGCGCGCGGACGTAGATTAAATTCAGGGCCTCTGGGCTTTGCTGGTACTCGGGCTCCACTTCGAGGATGACCCGGTAGAGGTTGAGCTGGGTGTAGATGGTCGACACCATCCGCTGTCCAAAGGCGTCGTACAGAGTGTCGTCGATGGCTTGGGCGGAAATGCCAAGGCGCGAGGCCGTGTCGCGGTCAATGACCAGCGACGTGGTGAGGCCGCCGGCCTCTTGATCGCTGGCGACGTCCTTCAACTCAGGTAGCGTCCGGAGCTTTGCCAGGACCAAGGGCGCCCAATGTGCCAGCTCGGCCGAGTCCGCGTCCTCAAGCGTGTACTGGAACTGGGTACGACTAAAGCGGCTGTCAATCTGCAGGTCCTGCACCGCTTGCAGGTACACCGAGATGCCCTCGACCTCGGCGAGCATTGGTTGGAGCCTGTTGATGATGGTCTCGGCGTTGGCCTTGCGTTGGGCCCGAGGCTTGAGCGTGATGGAGAGCCGGCCGCTGTTGGTGGTGGGGTTCGTCCCATCCGCCCCGATGAAGGACGCAACGTTTTCGACGGCAGGGTCCTGCAAGACAACGTCGACAGCTGCCTGCTGAAGCTGCATCATCTTCTGGAAGGAAACGTCCGGAGCGGCTTGAGTGACGCCCAACAATAGGCCGGTGTCCTGCTGGGGGAAAAAGCCCTTGGGGATGAGGACCGTGAGGACCACCGTCAGCAGGAAAGTGGCGATGGTGACGAGCAGTGTCGCGAGCTGGTGGTCGAGCACCCGGCTCAGCGTCTTTTTGTAGAACGCCAGCATCGCCGAGACGCCGCGCTCGGACAGCTGGACCAGTTTAGGACGCTGGTTGAGCGGCTTCTCATGCGTGAGCATGTAGGCGCACATCATCGGCGTCAGCGTCAGCGAGAGCAGTGCCGAGACGGCAATGGCGACTGCCAGCGTCACGGCGAATTCGCGAAACAGCCTGCCGATGACGCCGCTCATGAAAAGCAGCGGGATGAGAACCGCCACCAAAGACACCGTCAGCGAGACGATGGTGAAGCCAATCTGCTTCGCGCCCTTGAGTGCTGCCTCGAAGGGGCCATCGCCGCTCTCGATGTAGCGCGCAATGTTCTCAATCATCACGATGGCGTCGTCCACGACGAAGCCGGTCGAGATGGTGAGCGCCATCAAGGAGAGGTTGTTCAGGCTGTAGCCAACCAGGTACATCACGCCAAACGTGCCGATCAGCGACAGGGGCACAGTGACGCTCGGGATGGCGGTGGCCCGGAGGTTTCCGAGAAAAAGAAAAATCACCGCCATCACCAAGAAGATGGTCAGCAACAAGGTGAACTCGACGTCGTCCACTGAGGCACGGACCGTCTCGGTGCGGTCGCTGAGAATCCGGATTTGAATGCCCTGCGGCAACGAGGCTTGCAGGCGCGGGAGCAGCGCTTTCACCCGGTCAGCGACGGCGATGACGTTTGCGCCGGGCTGCCGTTGAACGTTGAGAATGATGGCCCGGTCATGGTTCGACCATCCGGCAAGTTGCGCATTCTCCACGCCATCCACCACATGGGCGATGTCCAGCAGACGGACCGGCGAGCCGTTGCGGTAAGCGATGATGATGGGCTGGTACGCGGCGGCCTTCAGAAGCTGGTCGTTGGTGGCCAGGGTGTATTCCTGGCGGGGTCCATCGAGCGCACCTTTGGGCTGGTTGACGTTTGCGGCGACCAGCGCGGCGCGCACGTCCTCTAGGCTCAAGCCAGTTCCGGCCAGAGCCAGGGGGTCTACCTGCACGCGCACCGCCGGCTTCTGACCACCATTGAGCGTCACCAGCCCGACGCCTGAGACCTGTGAAATTTTCTGGGCGAGGATGGAGTCGGCGTAGTCGTCCACCTGGGCCAGGGGCATGGTGGTCGAGCTGATGGCCATGGTGAGGATGGGCGAATCGGCAGGGTTGCTCTTGCTGTAGGTAGGTGGCGTCGGAAGCGTCGTCGGAAGCAGGTTGGAGGCAGCATTGATGGCTGCCTGGACATCCTGCTCGGCCGCGTCGATGTTCCGGTCCAGGTCGAACTGAAGGGTAATCTGCGAGCTGGCCTCGCTGCTCACCGACGTCATCTGCGACAGAGATGGCATCTGGCCGAATTGGCGCTCGAGCGGCGTCGTCACCGCCGAAGCCATCGTCTCTGCGCTCGCGCCCGGAAGCGCGGTGGAGACCACAATGGTCGGGTAGTCCACCTGAGGGAGGGCGGAGATGGGAAGCTCACGGAACGCGACGAGGCCGGCCAGCATCAGCCCCACCATGAGGAGTGTGGTGGCCACTGGTCGTCGGATGAACGGCTCGGAAATGCTGTTCATGGCGCAGCGTCGGTTGACGACCCCGTTTGGGTTCCAGACTTTTCCGGTGGCCGCGCGACGACCTTGCTACCAGGGCGAATCTGATTCTGGCCATCCGTGACGACCATTTGGCCTGGCTTGAGACCGCTGGTGAGCAGGGTCTCGTCACTTTGGGTGGACTCGATGACTACCGGCTGAACCGAGACCGTCGAGTCTGAGCCGATTACATACACAAACGTCCCCTTGGGACCGTGCTGGATGGCAGGTGTCGGGACGACGATGGCGTCCTTGCGGGTGGTGAGGAGTAGGCGGGCCTTGACGAATTGGTTTGGCCAGAGCACGGCCGAAGGGTTGGGGAACACCGCCTTGAGGCGAATGGTGGCGGTCGTCTGGTTAATTTGGTTGTCGATGAGCAGCACTTTGCCGGTTCCCAGTTTGGCCCGGCCGGCGCGGTCGAAGGCGTCGACGGTCAACGCGCCCTTGGACATGCCCTCTGAGACTTCCGGCAGGTCGTCCTGCGGCAACGTGAAGATGACAGCGATGGGGTCGAGCTGGGTGATGACGACGATGCCGCTGGTGTCCGTGGGGTGGATGATGTTTCCTGGGTCCACCAAGCGGATGCCGGTAACTCCGTCGACCGGCGAAATGATGTGTGCGTACTCGAGGTTGAGCTTCGTCGTCTCCACTTGGGCCTTGTCAATCAGTACAGTGGCAGCCAACTGGTCGACCATCGACTGCTGGTCGGTGGCTTGCTGCACGGCAATCAGGTTCTGCTTGCTCAACTCGTCATAGCGCTTGAGGTTGAGCCTGGCGTTGACCAGGTTTGCCTGGTCTCGGGCGACGGTCGCCTCGGCTTGGTGGAGCGCAGCTTCGAAAGGTCGCGGGTCGACCAGGGCAATCAACTCGCCCTTCTTCACTCGCTGCCCCTCGACGAAGAACATCTTGTCCAGCCGTCCGTCGACCTGCGTCTTCACGGTCACAGTGTAGAGGGCCGTCACGGTGCCCAGTCCCTCGAGGTAAATGGGCACGTCCTTCTGGACGACGGCAGTCGCCGTCACCGGCACCGGACGCACGTCCGCAGGCGGCGCTTTGCTGCGAAACCCGGGGTGTCCGGCCACTTGCCACACCACGCCCGCCAAGACGGCGATGCCAACCCCGAGCACGACCCACCGCGTTCGGTGTCCGTGCTTGGTTGGGGCCGGGACGGGAATCGCCGGTCCTTCGGTGGTTTCTGTTGTCATCGACGTCCCAATGCGGCGAGCAGTTGGGCGCGCGCCGTCGCAAGTGTGAATCGAGCCTGGACCAGCTGTGCCCCGGCGCTGGTGGCCGCGACCTGCGCATCGCCCAGTTCGATGATGCTCCCGACACCAGTCGCGTAACGTTGCTCGGCTAGCCTCAGCTGCTCTTTGGCGTTCACCAGCGCGTCCTGCGACGCAACCACGGCCTCTTTGCTCCCCAAAAGAGTGGCATCCGCCTGCTCCACGTCGAATCGGACCTGGAGGGCCTCGGCGGTCAGCTGGGCGTTGGCGTTGTTGAGGTTCGCTTGGGCTTGGTGCACGAGCCCCGGCGTCTTCAGTCCGTCGAAGAAATTCCAGGTGATTTGTAGGCCGAAGTCCCAGGCTGGCCCGAGGTGGTCGAGCGCCTCCCCCGTCTCGGCCACAGCGCCGAAGAGGGAAATGGCCGGGAAGTAGTTTCCTCGCGCTGCGCGCAGAGCGAGGTCCTGCGCGTCGACATTTTGCTGCTGCGAAGCGATTTCTGGCCGCTCTGAAAGCGCGGTCTTGGTCAGAGCTTCCACCGACTGGTTCTCACCCACGAGCGGGGGGAGCTCTTCGCTGGCGACCTCGTAATCGGTTCCCTGGACGACACCGATGGCTTGGTTCAGCGTGGCCTTGGCGATGACGTAGTTGTTGCGCGCCTGGATGAGGGCCACTCTCGCATTGGCGACGTCGGTACGGGCCTGGGCGAGCGAGATTTCTGGCTGCGTGCCCACCTTGACGAAACCTTCGGTCTGCGTTTGGTGCTTGATTTCGTTCGCCAGGGTCTCTTCCTGGACCTGGACCAGCCCCAGGTAGGCCTGTGCCTGAAAGAAGGCCGTCCGTACCTTGAGGATGGTCTGCAGAACAGTCGCCTGCTCGGTCGCCTGGAGCGAGGCCACCGTCGCGTTGGACGAGCGCAGCCGGTCGACGGTCTGGAAGTCCCAGATGAGCTGAGTACCGTTCAAAGAGAAGGTGTAGTTGTTAAACGCCACGCTACCGGCCATGCCGTTGCCAGTGCCCGTCCGAGTAATCAGGCCGTACGTGCGCTCGCCGACGGCACTCGCGTTGAGTTGGGGCAGGAGCCCCGACCGCGTCTGTTCCGCGACGCCTTGCGCCGCACCGACGCCGGCTTGCGCGGAGATGATGTTGGGCTGCACCTCGAGCGCTTTGTTGACCGCCTCGTCGAGATGCAGCACGGTCGGCGCCTGCGGGGCGGTTTGGGCTCGGGCGACGGGCGACAGCGCGAAGGCGGTCGTCAGCGTGACGACGCAACCGGCGCGCAGCGCAGCGGAGAGGGGAAGCACGGTTGGACGCTCAGGGTAGGGCCGGGGCGACGGTTGTGCCGATGGACCGTACCGGAGGCGGCCGGTCTCGGACGAGCGCCCTGCTGGGTCTGACGAACGGGGACGCATAACGCTTCAGTCCTCAGCTTCGGCGTGGCCAGGCGGCGTCAGCGAGTAAACTGTCACGCACCGCCTGAACTCGGTCTCTGGAGACCGGGACCCTGACGCCGGCCGCGTCTCCGCCGAGGCCCGTGCCGACGAAGAGTCGCGTCTCTGTCCCGTCGCGCTCCAGTTCCTTCACGTGTGCGGTGTTCACCAGCCAGTTCCGGTGCACCCGGGTGAGCGCTCGCCCGAAAGAAACTTCGATGGCGCTCAACGAGAGGTCCATGTCAAAGCGCCCCGCCTGGGTGTGGACGAACGTCAGGCGGTCCGCCGCCTCGAACGCCCAGATTTCGGCAGGCTCCAGGAAGACGAGGTTTCGCTTTCGGCGGGCCACAATGCGCAGCGGGTTGGGCGAGGCCGGACGGGTGCGGTGACGCAGAACCAAACGCTCGAGGCACTGCGCCACCCGCTCCTCGGTGAATGGCTTGAGCAGGTAGTCCACCACGCCCAAGTCGAAGGCCTCGAGCGCGTGTCGTTCGAATGCCGTGGCGAGCACAAAGAGGAGGCCCGGATGGGTCCGTGCGAGAGACCGGACGAGTTCGAGCCCGGCGCGATCCCCCGCCTCGGCGGCGAGCTGCACGTCGACGAAGACCACGTCCACCGAGAGCCGTGACGAGCTCTGCAGCGCCTCGAGGGCCTCGTCCACCGTCGCCACAGCTCCCACCACTTCCGCTGCGCGCGATGTCTGCAGAAGCTCAACCAGGTAATTCCGAGCCGGCCACTCGTCCTCCACCACCAGTGCCCGAAGCGAGCTCAAGCAACGTCTCCGGGCGTGGTGGCAATCTCGAGCTGCCGAGGTACCTGCACGATGGAGCGCGTCCCGGCCTCCGAAGACTCGAGAGAGAGTTGCGCCCGCTCCGGATAGCGGAGCTCCAGCCGACGACGGACAGACTTCAGGCCGAAGGCCCCTGACCGGACGGAGTCGCCCGAGAGGCCAGGCCCATTGTCTTCGACGATGCAGGTCATCGACTCTGCGCCGAGGCTGGTGTGAATGGTGACGCGGCCGCCACCGGCCCGTCGCAGGGCTCCGTGTTTGACCGCGTTTTCCACGAGCGGCTGAAGCAAAAGCCGAGGGAGCAGGACGTTGCGTGTGTCGTCGGCGATATTCCAGCCGAACGTCAGAGAGCCTCGGTGCCGGGCTTCCAAAATCTCCGCGTAGCGGTGAAGCCAGGCCACTTGCGCATCTAGGGTTTGCATCTCATCTTCGTCCCGGAGCGCATCGCGAAGCAGGTCGCCGAGAGCCGCGAGGAGCCGACGGGCCTCACGGGGGTCCTCGGTGACCAGGCCGGCGATGGCGTTGAGCGTATTCAACAGGAAATGCGGCTCGAGATGTGCCCTCAGCCGGGCAAGCTCTGCAGCTCCGCGCAGCTTGTCGGCCTCCAGCTGGACCTTGTCCCGCTCTAGAGAACGGATACGCCCCAGCTCCACCACCGCTGGCAAGAGGAAGGCCAGGCCCCAGAGGCCGAAATGGCTCTGGGCATACGTCACCCCGGAAAGCACCGAGCGTTCGAGGGTGGGAGGCGGGACCGCAGTCGACGTCAGGCGTAGGGTAGGGTAGCCCTGGATGGCGAGCCACCACAGGCCCCCAAAGCCGGCACCCACCACCGCCGCCACCAGAATGCCGGCGGCCACCAAACGAGCGGGCCCAGCTCGGCGACTGTAGCCATAGCTGAAGACCACCGAGAGCAGCAGCATCAACGGGGGCATCTCCATCGCCAGGTAAAGAAGCTGCGACAGAGTGCGAGGCAGGTCGCGGTTCGCCACGTACTGGGTGGCGACTTGGAGCAGGACGACGATGACCACCACCCCGATGCCGAGCAGCAGATGCCGGCCCCGCGGCAATGCATGGTCGGCGTCACGAGAAGTCCGTTCCACGCCCACACGCTAAACCTTCGGCGAAGCGGGCGCAGCAGCTCGCGGCCGGTGCCCGCACCTAGGCCGCCGGTGCGCTGGCGCTCACCTCTGGTCCCTCGAGCGCTCTTCCGGGGGCCGGAGCTGCACCCTTTGACGGAGTCCTCTGGAGCTGCACCAGCACCGCGTGGGAGAGTCTCCCCGAGGACGCTTTGGGGCGCAGGCCCGCCTGCAGCCAGGCGGGCAAAAGGGGTGAGGGGCATGAGACGTCTCTGTGTACTCGTGGTGACTGTACTCGTGTGGCCCGTTGCCGCGACGCCGCCGACGCCGACGGTGGCCATCAAAGCGGGGCACGTCCTCGACGTCTCAGCGCAGA
This sequence comes from Myxococcaceae bacterium, assembly GCA_052143535.1. Lineage (GTDB taxonomy): Bacteria > Myxococcota > Myxococcia > Myxococcales > Myxococcaceae > JADGRA01. The sequence goes on from JBKQSS010000084.1 coordinate 25,811, forward strand.
GAGACGTCGGGCCGGCCTTCGTCCTGGTGTCCGACGGACGCATTAGAGGCATCGCCAAAGCGGCTCCGGCCGAGGCGACCGTCATCGACCTATCCGACTACACGCTGATGCCGGGTTTCATCGACGCCCACACCCACGTGCTCCTGCAGGGGGACGCCACCTCTGCAGAATATGACGAGCAGCTGCTCAAGGAGTCCTTGCCTTTCCGGGCGCTGCGGGCCACCCGGGCAATGCAAATCGCTCTTCTGCACGGCTTCACCACCCTTCGCGATGTCGGCAACGAGGGCGCTGGTTTCGCCGACGTGGACTTGAAGCGAGCCGTTGCCGAAGGAGTCATTCCCGGGCCCCGTCTCTTCGTCGCCACCAAGGCTCTGGCCCCGACGGGTGCCTACCCGTTGCTCGGTTTTGCCTGGGAGTTGCAGATGCCGCACGGCGTGGAGCTTTGCGATGGGCCTGAGGGCTGCCGCCGGGCGGCGCGTGACCAACTGGCGCACGGGGCGGATTGGATAAAGGTGTACGCCGACCGCGGCTACTACCGGACTTCAGAGGGGCAGATTCGCAGTCTCCCCAACTTCACGGTCGAAGAGATGACCGCCATCGTCGATCAAGCGCACCGGAGCCGTCACAAAGTCGCTGCGCACTCCATCACGCCCACCGGACACGCCATCGCGCTGGCGGCAGGAGTGGACTCCATCGAGCACGGCGACGTGCTCGATGAGGCCACGGTGAAGATGATGGTCGAGCACAAGGTGTACCTCTGTCCCACCCTGACGGTGACCGCCTTTGTCACGGGCCCGCGCAGCGTCACCAACTCTATCTGGAGCGACTTGGCAAAGGCCGCTGACGCTTCCTTTCGGCGGGCACTGGCCGCAGGGGTCCCCATCGCACTTGGCACGGACGCGGGTGGCTTCCCTTGGGACAAAATCAACCAGGCCGAGGAGTTCCGGCGCTACGTCGCGCTGGGAATGACGCCATGGCAAGCGCTGCGGTCCGGTACCGTCAATGGCGCCGCTCTGTTGGGCAAGGAAGGAGAGTTCGGAACGTTGGCTCCCGGTGCCTTTGCCGACCTTGTGGCGATGCGCACCAACCCGCTGCAGGACATCACCGCCACGGAGCGCGTGGCCTTCGTGATGAAAGAGGGCGTGGTGATGCTCCAGCCCCCTTCGAAGTGAGCTTCTAGGGCGGCTCGATGGTGATGATGGCAACACCGGAAATCGAAGTAGAGGCCAACTCTGCGGTGAGATAGGCCGTCGTCTCGGCGACAACACTGGCCGGCGGCGTGTAAGACGTTGTGGCGCCAAGGCCCGGACTAATGGTGCCTGGACCAGTGAGAATCCATTCAGGTACTCCAGTGGCGCTGACGAGCGTGGCGGTGAAACCCACGGCGCCGCCGTCCGCCATCACCGTGACTGTGGCAGGGCTCACAATGAGCGTAGGCACTGGGGGAGAGACCAGGACTTCTGCGACCCCTTCGAAGCCACTGGCTTCTGCCGCGACGAGGACCGACGTCGCCGCCGCGACTGTCGCCGGTGGCCTGTACAGCGTGTCCGGGCCGGTCGACGGATTAATGCTTCCGAGGCCCTCGACGGCCCAGGAGATGGTGCTGGACAGGCCGGAGAGCGTGGCAGTGAAGGTGACGCCAGCGTCACCAGCGGTGACTGCTGCGGTTGCCGGGCTGACGGTGACACCGGGGTTTGCACCGCCCCCGCAGCCCGCCAACGCACACAGGAAGGTCAACGACAGCTGCTGCGCAAACGCTGTCCCTTGGGCTTTCTTCATCCTCTCATCTCCCGCGGCCGCCGCCTCGCCAGCCGTGGTTGGGCACTGGGGCGCCAGCGCGAAAGCGCCGTTTCACGTCGCGGGTAGCATCGGACAGCTCAATTCGACGAGGCAACCTCGCGAACGGGCTGTGCGAGGCACGCCGATGGGGGTGGCGCCCCTGGAGGCGACCTGTGTCCACGGGCCTGACTGCAACACTGCACCCGCCGACGGGGTGACACCGGTCAGAGGCGAATGGCGGTGTGGAGTTGGCCGTGGGAGTGGCGCACCACATCCGTGCTCGAGAATTCGGTCGACCGAGGCGCCGGGCATCTACCTCAACACCGCCAGCTGAGCCTGGGTAAGGCTCGTATCCTCGCCGCGGAAGTCCACCGGCAAGAGGTGGGCCCAACGGAGGGGAGCGATGAGGGCCTTGTTCCCGGCGTCCTCGGGCGTCGGCTGCGGCTTCAGTGCCGGGCCGTGCATCTGTGCTGTTGCTTCGTGGCGCACACAGAGGCTTTAACCCCTGCTAACGCGGTGCGCCAAGAGGCGGGAACGCCGACGGACGTTCACCCATAAGTGAAACTTCAGCCGCCGGGTGTGCAGTCAGGGACCGCGATGTTGCGGAGCTCCGCCCGTGCGCACGCGCGCGGAGCCACCATCGCGCCGCGGGTGACGGCCGGAGGGGGCTCCGGAGAAGACGCGGGCGCCGTGGGTGCGTGCATGGCGGCCCGGACTCTGCCCGGCCGGACGCGAAGAGACCCCGTGCGAAGCGCGGCGCGGCCCGGGGTCGAGCTGTCGGTCCGCTTGCTGCTTGAGCTCGGCCTGAAAGGCTGGGGCGTCGCGGGGCACGGTGGCCTGAGGGACGCGGGCGCGGGTGAGCCGCTCGATGGCGAGGAGGAGCGGCGTCTCGTCAGGGGCGACGAAGCTGGAAGCCCTGCCGCTCGCCGCGGCCCTTGCGGTGCGTCCGATGCGGTGGACGTAGTCCTCGGGGACGTGGGGCAAGTCGAAGTTGACGACGTGGCCAATGTCCGCCACGTCGATGCCGCGTGCCGCAATGTCCGTCGCCACCAGGACGCGGACGCGCCCGCCGCGGAAGTCCTCCAGGGCGCGCTGGCGCTGGCCCTGCGAGCGGTCGGCATGAATCCGGTCGGTGCGGTGACCGGCCCGCTCGAGGGAGCGCGCCAGCTTGTCGGCGCGTCGGCGCGTGCGCACGAAGACCAGTGTGCTGTCCTCGGAGGTGCTGAGCAAGGCCTGCAGGAGGGCGGCTTTCTCCCCTTGGCCCACCCGGTAGGCGGCTTGGCTGGCGCGTGGCGCAGTGGTACCCGAACGGGCCACCTCTACGCGCACCGGCGAGCGCAGGTGCGTCCGGGCAAACTCAGCGACTTCGCCGGCCATGGTGGCGGAGAAGAGGAGCGTCTGCCGCTGCTTGGGAAGCTTTGCCATCACCCGGCGCAGCTGCGGAGCGAAGCCCATGTCCAGCATGCGGTCGGCCTCGTCGAGAACGAGCATCTCGATGCTGTCCAGGCGCGCGGTGCCCGAATCGAGGTGGTCAATCAGCCGGCCGGGGGTGGCGATGAGGAGCGGACGGCCCTCGCGAAGCGCCCGGCGCTGCCCTTCGATGCCGACCCCGCCGATGACCACCGCAGCCCGCATCCGGGCCTCCCGGCCGAGGAGGTCGACGTGCTGGGAAATCTGCAGGGCAAGCTCGCGGGTGGGTGCCAGCACCAGCGCGCGAGTGCCTGTCTTCCCCCGTAGCCGCTCGAGCAACGGAAGCAGGTAAGCCGCTGTCTTCCCGGTCCCGGTGGCTGCGCAGCCGATGACATCGGCCCCTTTGAGTGCCGGTGGAATGGCCAGCGCCTGGATGGGCGTGGGAGTGGTGAATCCGGCTGCCGCCAGTGCGTGCAGGGAGGAGGGGGACAGCCCGAGGGTAGTGAAATCGGAAGCAGAGGCAGACTCTGTGGACACGAGTAGAGAACGACTTTCTGTCGAGCGGGGAGACCCGGCCGAACGGGAACACACGCACCAGCACGGCGCGGGAGGGCGCGGACGACGCAAACGACGCGCTCCCGCGATGCAAACGCATGTAACAGCACTTGGCCCCGAACGCCAGTCGGCGTCCCTGACGGTAGGGAAGGCGGGGGTGACAGTGGCGCGCCGCACCCCGAGCGGAGAGGCGCGGTGGGAGGTTAACTTCTGCTCGTGTTCGCGCTCCTTGGGCTCGGCCTTCTGCTGCTGGCGTCGCCCGTCACGCCGCTCGACGTCTCCTCCTTCGACCGGGAAACGGCCGCCTGGCATGCCCAGCGGGAGAAGCGGCTTGCTTCGGAAGACGGCTGGCTGACGCTGGTGGCGCTGTTGTGGCTGAAGGAAGGGGACAATGTCGCCGGCTCGGGAGCTGGCGCGTCGGTGCTGTTTCCTGCCAAGGCGCCTGCTCGCCTCGGAACGTTCCGCCGCACGGGTTCCGCCGTCAGCTTCATGCCCGCGCCAGGTGTCGCGGTGACGACGCTGGACGGCAAACCGTTTGCCGGCGGAGCGCTCGTGTCAGACGCACAGGGGGAGCCGGAGACTGTCCAGGCGGCTGGCCTCCGCTTCTACGTCATCCTCCGCGGCGACCGGGCGGGGCTGCGGGTGAAGGACCCGGAAGCCCCCAAGCGGCTGGCCTTTCACGGCATCCCCAGTTACCCGGCGGACCCACGCTGGCGCATCGAGGCGCACTGGGAGGCGGCGCCTGAGGGCACCGTCATCCCCGTCCCCAATGTGCTCGGCGAGGTGGACCATATGCCGGCCCCGGGAACGGCCGTTTTCAGTATTGAGGGCCGGGAGTACCGGCTGACGCCGGTGCTGGAGGAGGGGGAGTCCAACCTCTTCTTTGTTTTCGCCGACGCGACCAACCGCACCGAAACCTACGGCGCCGGCCGCTTCCTCTACGCCGAGCCGGCGAAGAATGGGCGCGTGGTGCTGGACTTTAACCGTGCCTACAACCCCCCTTGTGCCTTCAGCCCCTATGCCACCTGCCCACTGCCCCCCAAGCAGAACCGCCTCAGCGTCTCCGTGACGGCGGGCGAGAAGCGCACCGCGGACCACTGAGCGGCGACGAGAACTCGCCCGGCGTCGGCCGGACCTCCTAAGCTTCCGGCCGAGGAGCCATCTCCCCCGGAGGGTTCATGCACCGCCGTCTTCTGCCGTCGCTCGCACTCGCAGCTGCCCTGGTGACGCCGGTGGTCGCACGGGCGGACTTTGGATTGCGAGCTGCGTACCTCGTCCCAATGTACGTCAACACCGGTGTGTCGGTGACGCCAGGGTCGTCCATCTACACCTACGGGGTTGGAAACCAGTGGTTGTCCAACCTGGACTTTTTGGCGAGCTGGTACCCGCTCAGTTGGATTTCGGTGGACGTCGAGGGCCAGTTCAACCTGTCCGGGACCAGCGCGGTGTACCCAATGACGGGCATCTACGTCGGCCCTGGCGTCACCTTCGACTTCCCCCTATTTCTCTATGCCCGGGCGGCGCTACCGATTCAAGTCACCGGGACCTCGTACGGCTCGCTCTCCACACCCACGGCGTTCCTCCGGGCTGGCGGAGGGCTGAAGCTTGACGTCGCCATCATCCGGCTCTACCTCGAAGCCACGGCCGACTTCGCGTACGCCGGCAGTGGCATCACCTTCTTCAGCGCCAAGACCATCAACGTGGCCGCCGGGGTGTGGGTGAAATTCTAGGCGCGTCTCGAAGAGGGCCGGCGCCGGGGCGCCCTGTAGCCTCGGGCGCTGATGTCCCAGGGAGGAACGGGCCTGTAGCAAACCGGCCGTGAATTTTTTCGAGCGGCCGAATGCAGCTAGAGATTGCCCTCGCACCGAGGCGTTCCGCTTCGGACTCCAGGGGGCAAGATGAGCGTCGCCATAGAGCGGGATGACTGGGCCGGGCTGCTCGAGGAGACAGAGGGCTCGGCCGAGCCCGCGTTGCTCGCTGGCCCTCTCGTCACCGCTTCGCTGTTGGCTCCCCGACAGGTGCTGGCCGGACGCTTCACCATCATCCGCCTCATCGCTCGCGGCACCTTGGGCGTGGTGTACGAGGCGCGCGACGAGCAGCGGCAGACCCAAGTGGCGGTGAAGACGCTGCACCCGCGCCTGGCTGCGGACTCGGCTGCGATGGACCGGCTGCGCAGCGAGGTACTTTTGGCCCGCCGCCTCCGCCATCCTTCGGTGTGCCGCGTCTTCGAGGTCTATGCGCTGCGGACGCCGGCCGGAGAGCCCTTGCATTTTCTGACTCGGCAACTCCTCTCCGGGACCTCACTGGCCGAGCGGATGGCTCGCCGAGGCCCCTTTGACGAGGCGGAGGCCTTGCCGCTGGTGTCCGAGATGGTCGAAGCGCTCGCCGAGGCCCACGCCCTGGGGCTGGTGCACCGGGACTTCAAGCCCTCCAACGTGTTGCTGGTTCCGCTCGAGGAGGGGTCAGCCGCCGAGCGCGTGGTCGTCACCGACTTCGGCATTGCCCGCGCGCTTCTGCCAGACAGGCGCCGCACCGAGCCACTGCCGGCTCTGGCGGTGGACCTCCTCGACTCGCTCGACCATCTGGCCCCAGAGCAGCTGGGCGGTGGTCAGGTGGGGCCGGCGGCGGACGTCTATGCGCTTGGTGTGGTGCTCCACCAGATGGTGACCGGACGGCTGCCGACCGTTCACCCGCTGGGGCCGCTGGCGGACTCCTCGGTGGTTCCGCCAGTGGCGCTGGTCCCCGAGCTAGCGGCGAGTTGGAACGACGCCATCCTGCGTTGCCTGGAGCGAACGCCTGGCCGGCGCTTCCAAGACCCACGCGAGGTGGTGCTGGCCCTGACTCAGTAAGTCAACGTGCCAGTGAGCCCCAAGGTGGCCGTCAACCCGGTGTTGGAAGCCGTCACGCCGCCGTCGACGGCCGCCGTCCCGGTGGCGTCAGAGAAGGTTCCCGTGCCGCCGCTGTAGGTGAAAACTCCGGCGACGGTGATGGGCTGGGTGAGGTCGGTGCCCCCGTCGTTTGGCTTGCAGCCGATGACTGCCGCGCCGGTGAAGCTGGAATTGATGTAGGAGCTGCCTTGAATCCACTGCGCGGCGATGGTGACGGGCTCGTTTCCGCAAGCGCCAATGTTGACCGCCAGCCCCGCGTCGAGGGTGTACTGGCCGGCCGGGCCGAGGTTGCAGGGACCGGAGAGGAGAATCTCCGAGCTGATTTCCGCAGCCAGGGGCCCACAGCTTCCGTTGATGGTGTAGGTCGTCGGCCCACTGCTGCAAGCCGCCACCAGGGCTGCGGCGAGCGCCAAGCCCATCACGACACAAGTCTTCATCATTCGCTGACCCTCCCTCATCTTCAGGCGCCGCGAGGCGCCCTACTGGTTTTCGCCGGCCCTAGGCTCAAGGACCCTACCATCTTGTGACCGCGCTCTAGGGACAGAAGCGGTCCTGCGCCGCACTGGCCCGAAGAGGGCCGACGGCTCAGGTGCCGGTTTGCTGCTGCGCCGCCCTGCTTCGCCGAGGTGCAGCGGCCGTGAGGTGGTAGCGCTTGGCGGCGGATTCGAGAATCCGCTCCACCAACTGGGTGTAAGACCAGCCCCGGTCGGCCGCGGCCATCGCCAGCTCGCCGCGCTTCTCGAGGTAGGGGTTGGGATTGGCCTCGAGGATGTACGCCTCCCCAGTGCGGGCGATGCGAAAGTCCAGCCGGGCGTAGTCGCGGAGCTTCAGCGCTCGGTAGGCGAGCCGCGCCGCTCGCTCGATGCGGGCCCGGAGCTCGTCGGAGAGGTCGCGGGCCATCACCAAGCGAGGGCTGCCCTCTGTCTCAGGGGCAAATTTCACTTCCCGGTCGGACACGCGTGGCTGGGCCGCGGACCAATTGCCAAAGTCCATCTCCACAATGGGGAGCATCTCCGGCGCGGCACTCGGGCCCACCAGCCCCACGTACACCTCGCGCCCCTCGATGAATTCCTCGGCCAGCGCCTCGTCCTGCAAGTCGTCACGGATGTCGCGCACCCGCTCGGTGAGTTCTTGCCAGTTCTGGACCACGGAGTGACGGCCGATGCCGATGGAAGCGTCCGAGCGTGCGGGCTTGACGATGAGCGGGAAACGGAGCGTGCCCTTGGTCTCGAAGGTGTCGTTCTCGAAGGTGGCGAAGTTCGCGGTCCGGACCTCGTGAAACTCGAGGATTTGTTTGGTCAGCACCTTGTCCTGCGCGAGCAACAGCCCGGCTGTGCCGCTTCCGGTGAATTTCAGCTGCGCCAGCTCCATCAGCGCGGCGATGTTCACTTCCATCCGGTAATCCTCGGCGAAGGTCTCGCAGAGGTTGAAGACCAAATCGCACTTGCTCTTCTGGACGTCCCGAAGAATCTCCTGCACTCGGTCGTCAACGCCCACTTTGGTCACCTGGTGACCGAGCTCCTGACAAGCCTCCACCACCTCGGTGACGACGGGATCGAGTTCCTCACCCTTCGGCTGGTAGTGGAGAACCGCGAGCTTCAGCGGCGGAAGTGGCATGCGCGAACTAAGAGGATACACGGCCCTCGACCGCGAAGCCAACGCGAAGCCAGCCTCAGTCGGCATCGAAGAGTCGGCCGGTGTAGAGGTCGTTCATCGCCAGCGCAGTCACCAGCGAGCTGGCCCGCGTGATGTAGGCCGAGACGCGGTCCGCTTTCGCGGTGAGCTTGAGCTGACCGGTGCGAGCGATGAGGTGGTCGACGACGCTGCGCACCACGGCGCGCTGCACGCCGGTGTACTGGGAGGCGGCCTGGATGAGGGTCTGCCGCTCGTCGGTGAGCAGCTGAGAGGCGGCCAGCGGCGCCGCACCCGGCGGCTCGAAGAGCAGAAACAGCTCCTGGTCCAGCTTCTCGCCAATCTCCAAGTCCGCGCGCTCGGTGAGCTCGCGCGAACGGTAATAGTCAGCGACCGTCTCCTCCATTTGGTCGGCGTCGATGTCGTGCGTCTCAAGGTGCACCTCGGTCGGCTTGTGGCCCAGCTCCTGGGCCAGTGCATCGACGTAGGTGAGCTTCTTGAGGGCTGGCCAGTTCCGGTAGCGGTGGCGCCAGTCCAGACCCGGGGTGAGCCAAACGGCAAACGTCTCTGCGAAATCCTCGTCCGGGTGCTTCTGCGCGTACCAGCCCGGGATGTGGTTGACGTACCGGCGGCTAAAGGGCTTGGGCTTGTATTCCTCGTTGTAGGGCTGGTGGTAGTCGCCGAAGAGCTGCTTCCAGCCGGGCGTGTCGTAAAGGCGGTAGGCGTAGGCGAAGGCGTGCCCCGCTTCGTGGCGCAGGTACA
>JBKQSS010000085.1:0-7993 GCA_052143535.1 Myxococcaceae bacterium
TGCGCGCCTTTCCAAAGGAGGCGAAGCAGACGCCGTCTCCCACCGAAACGGAGAAGGAAGAGCGGCTGCTCGCTTTGGTTGACCTCGGGCCGGAGGCGCTTCCGGCACTCGGTCGCCGACGTGCCGAGGTGGCGCGCGACCGAATTCTCCAGTCAGCCCAGGTGGAGCCGGAGCGCCTCTTTATTGTCGAGGGCGGCGAACGGGCCACCAAGGAGAAGGGGGCGCACGTCTATTTCACCCTCAAGTGACCTCCCCCGACGACCCTTTTCTGGCGGCGCTAGAAGACGTAGGCCAGCGCGAACAGGAGGCTCAGCGTCTGAAAGGTGAGCGGCTGCGTGATGTTGATGGGCGCTCCGGGGAGGTTGACTTGCAGCGGGACGGACGTACTTCCCCGCTCGTAGCCGAAGCCTACTGAGCCGGACAAGTGCGAGCTGCTGAAGGCGATGCCTGCACGGACGCCATAGAAAGTAATGTGCTGGAAGACGTTCGACTGGACGTTGCCCGGCGCTTGGTCAGTGTAGACACCGGCCAGCAGCTTGATGAGCTTGCTGAGATAAAGGCTTCCCCCGAGGTTGAAGTCGACCACATTGCGTATTCCCCACACCTGGGTGGGGAAGGGACTGATGACCTTCTGCGGGGGCACCCCTGTCACCCCGCTGATCACAGTAATGGGAGCCGACGAGCTGACGAGGTTGTATGGGCCCGTCGCGACATACCAGTGCACGTCCAGCTCGAACTCGACCGGTAGCAGCTTAAAGGCGACACCACCGCTGACTTCCGCCGGTATGACGTAGTTAAAGGTGGCGCTGGTGTCGCGAAAGCTCTGCTGCCGCGTCAACGAGGGGCTGGTGATGGTTTCCGAGTCGAGCCCCGTCAACGTCAGGTTGCCGCCGGCCAAAAGGCGCAGCGCTGGCGGCTGAACCATCGCCCCCACACCGAGCCACGGCAGTGCTTCCCACTGAAAGCTGACCGAAGGGACGATGTGAAAATTGTAGGCGTAGAACGAAGCCGTCCGAATCGAACTGGTCAACGCCGTGGTGGTCCCCATCGAGCCACTCAGCTGGCCGGTGGTGTTGAGCTGGGTGTAGGGCAGCGAGAGCTCGAAGCCGAGCCGGAACGTCTCGCTCACGGCCCAGGCCACCGCGGCATCCGGTTGGTACTGCGTGAAGGACGAGTTGACGCTGTACAGAACGCTGGTCGCCGGCGAAATGGGTGAGGCGGGATTCACGCCTTGCGTCCAGGACACGGGGTTGTTCACCCCGAATCCAAAACGGACGTTCTTGAGCGGAATGGCTTCCTCGCCGAGAACAATCCCAACGAAGGTTGGCACCGTGCTGAGATTGGACTCCTGAGTCCCGCCGTGAAGCACGTTGGAGCCCTGCAGGAATGTAATTTGGTAGCCCTGGACGCTCGCGTTCACCGTGGTCCGCGTCGACAGTACGAGGCCAGACGGGTTGTACCAAAGCGCTGGCGGCGTCCCGGCACGTACCAAGGAAGCACCGGCCTCGATGGACTCATCGAGGCCTGGAAAGACGCGGTTGTAATTGGGGACGAGCAATGTCGGCGGAAAGAGAGTCTGGGGCTGGGCGGCCGCCCACCCGGGAAGAAGAAGTGCGGCCGCCAGCACCACCAGTCGTCCTCGTCCAAGCCGAACGACGTGTCCAACTGCCATCCGTCCCTCACCCCTGGTCGCGGTGCTCGAGAAGAGGCTAATGGAGCCAAGCGCCCAGGGTCACCGCCAAAGGGCAACGACTCTGCGCTTTTTGGCAGGGTTGCGCGTAGACAGGCTTCTCCCTGGGAAAAAACGGGCGGCGGACCCATTCGAACTTCCCCACGAGAAATCCGACGCCTGGCCGTAATGGAGCCAGGATTCGAACCTACGACCCTTCGTCCCGAACAGAGGCTAGGGTTCTCCGCGGGCGTCCAACCTCTCGTAAACATGGGGCCTGAAGGGGGTGACGACGGCCGCGCTGGACGTTTGGACGCCTTCGCGCAGCTCTTTAGCGGTCGAAAGCGAGGTCGGTTGCACCTCTCGGAGTGGCCTGGCTACACCGCGCGAGCGTCCGCCGGTCTACGGTCTCGACTACCGGCGAGCTCGCACACGCCTACCCGGCGACAGCGTCGTCCGTCGTATAGCCTGCACCCCTCACCTGGACGCGACCTCCCACGGGATGCAGCTACCCCACGGGCAGGCGAGTCCGGGCGAGCACTCCGCGGACCAGGTGCATTTCTGCCCGACCCCTTTGGAGGGCCAGAGATTGTGTGGCGCCGGCGGGCGCGGGGACTTGCAGTCGGCCTTGGCCCACGCCACGAGTTGTGGAGACGGCAGCGACTCTGCCGTCATCAGGCACTGAGCCTGCGCCTCTTTCTGAACGCGGGCCGCCTCCTCTGCAGACAGTTCCGGTTTCAGGCAGTCCTCGATGGTTCCAGCCTGCGGCGCATGGCCGCTCGGCGGGGACTCGCCCTTCTTGAGCTCGAAATGCAGAGTCGCCAGCTCGTTGTAGTACCAGGCACCCGTCGCAGCGTCGACGATGACTGGGAGGATGGCGAAAAGGATGTCCAGCACGAGCCACGTGCTGTAGGTGGCGATGGCCGCGTATTGGTAGCCGGGCATCTCCAACTGGACGACGTAGTTGTTCCTGGACGGTAGCTTCAGCGCGACCGGCGTGAATCCACTCGGGACGCCGTTCACGTACACCGGAGCGCAGACGGGCTCGGACGTCACCTGGATGCTCGACTGCTCCCCCTTGAAGACCGTGGCGCAACCGACCACCAGAAGGAGGGGCACGGCCATTCATAGAAAGTGGGTGCGCAAAAGCCCTTACCCCCCCCCGGCGTCAGCCAACCGCCGGCGCTTGCCCAGTCTATGCCGCTTCAGCAGGCTTCAATCTTCAGCCATCCGAAAAGCCGAAGGGCCGGAGCGGCCGAGGGGTTTCCTCAGCGACTCCGACCCCTTGACCCTGTCGGGGAGACAGGATTCGAACCTGCGACCCCTTGGTCCCGAACCAAGTGCTCTACCAGGCTGAGCCACTCCCCGGGCACGACGAAGGCGGGCGGTCGACGGTCTTCCCCTCGACGACCCGCGGGAGGGCATCTCGTAGCCGATGCTGGAACGCGACGTCAACGCCCAGCGCGGACCCAGGCGCCGTTGCTTCAGGCCCCCAAAGGCACGGGCGCCTGCCGCCACCCTCTCGCAGAAGGGCGGACGAGCCGGCTCCCTGAGAGAGGCAGGGAGCTAGAACGGCAGGGGCGCCCAGCTGGACCAGTCGGCTCGGGGACGGTGCTTTGGACGCTGCGCCCCGCGGTCTCTCTTTGGGAAAGCCCCCCCGGCTGAGAGTGGTGTTCGGCGCGACAGGGGTGACAGCTGACCTCCAGCCCCCTGCTGACCCAGGGAGCAGCTGCGCAAAGCTCCGAAATTGCGGCCGTTCTGGGTGGAACCATTCTTGCGATCATCGCCTTGCAGACACTTCGCATTTCGAGCCGACCATGGCTGACAAGCCGACCATCCTCATCGCAGATGACGAACCAGGCGTCGTGGCGGCGCTGGCCCGTGAAGCGCGCCGCGCTGGCCTCTCTTACATCACAGACACCAGCTCACACCTCGTTCATGAGCTGGCGCTGAAGCACCAGCCAGCGGTCATCATCCTCGACCTCAAGCAGCACGTGGATGGTCGGGACCTGTTGGCCATGCTGAAGAAGGACCCGCGGACCAAGCACATCAAGGTCCTGGTGCTGTCTGCCATCGAGGACCAATTCACCCGGCACGTTTGCCTTGAGCTCGGTGCCGATGACTACGACGTCAAGCCGTTCGACCCGTGCTTCATGTCCAAGGTGGCTCGGCTCGCCGGTATCGAGAACTGAGAAACCTCTTCGCTGAAGGCTCCGGACGACCCCCTCCCGGCCGGAGCCAGCACTGGCGCCCCGGGGCCGCTTCGCGGTCCCGGCGGCGCCGTGCGACTTTCTAGGCTCGTGGAGTAGAAGGAGGGGGCGATGAGCCCCGGAGCCGACAGCGTTGAGCATCTGGCCCGGCGGGTCACAAAGCTCACTTCCGTTCTCGACGTGGCCAAGGCGATGGCCGCCGCGCGCGACCTGGAGTCGCTGCTGCCGCTCATCATCTTCGAGGCGGCCAAGGTGGTGGACGCCGACCGCTGCACCCTCTTCGTCCTCGACCGGGACCGGGGCGAGCTGTGGAGCAAAGTGGCCCAAGGGGCGGCCAAGGAGATTCGGGTCAAATTGGGTCGTGGCATCGCGGGAACAGTTGCCGAGACCGGCGAGGCCATCAACATTACCGACGCCTACCAGGACGCGCGGTTCAACCGCGACATTGACCTGACCACCGGGTACCGGACGCGCACCGTCCTCTGCGTCCCGATGCGCGATGCGGCAGGGGAAGTCACCGGGGTGCTTCAGGCGTTGAACAAGCATGAAGGCACCTTCGGCGAGGAGGACACCGAGCTACTCCTGGCGCTGGGGGGCCAGGCGGCTGGCGCCATCGAGAACGCGCTGCTCCACGAAGAAATCAACCTGCTCTTCGAGGGCTTCGTCGCGGCTTCGGTGGTGGCCATCGAGTCCCGAGACCCCACCACCGCCGGCCACTCCGGCCGCGTCGCTTCGCTCACCGTCAATTTGGCCCAGGCGCTGGAGCATGTGGACCGGGGGCCCTACGCCGAGGTGCGCTTCAGCACCCAAGACGTACAGGAAATTCGCTACGCAAGCCTGCTCCACGACTTCGGGAAAGTCGGGGTGCGTGAGCCGGTACTGGTGAAGGCGGAGAAACTCTACCCGCACGAGCTGGCCGTGCTTGAGGCGCGCTTCGAGGTGGCCCGGAAGGACTTGATGGTGAGGAGTTACCAGCGGCGTTTGGCCTCGGTGGGCCTCTTGGGGGAAAAGGCGCTCCCAGAAATTGAGGCCGAGGAGGAAAAGCGGCTGGCGAACGAACTCTCGGAGCTCGACGAGATGCGAGATTTTGTCTTGGCCTGCAACAAGCCTACCGTCTTGGCCCGCGACGGCTTCGAGCGGCTCTCCGAGGTGGCTCGCTTCAACTTTCACGATGGACATGGCCAGCCGCGCTCGCTCCTCATCCCCCGGGAGCTCGAATGCCTCTCCATCCCCCGCGGCTCGCTCTCGGCGGGCGAGCGAACCGAGATTGAGAGCCACGTCACCCACACCTTCCGCTTTCTCTCGCAGATTCCCTGGACCCGGGCCCTGCGCCGCGTGCCGGCCATCGCCTATGCCCATCATGAGCGGCTCAACGGACGGGGTTACCCGCGCGCCATCCCCGCACAGGAAATCCCGGTGCAGTCCAAGATGATGGCCATTGCCGACGTCTACGACGCATTGACCGCCGCGGACCGCCCCTACAAGAAGGCCGTCCCCATGGTGCAGGCCCTGTCCATCATCGAGCAGGAGTCGAAGGCCGGCATGCTCGACGAGGAGCTGTTCCGCGTCTTTGTCCAAGCGGAAGTGCCAAGGAATGCGCTCGGGGCAGTCCGGAGCAGCTAGTCGCTCAGAAGCGGCCGCCGGCGGGCGTGCCGTTAGGACATCGTGTGCAGGCGGACGGTGTTGGTGTTGCCGGCTTTCCCCACCGGGGAGCCGAAGACCACGACCACTCGGTCGCCAGTACGAGCGAAGCCTCGGCTGACCAGCTCCTCTTCCACCCGGCGGACCATGTCCTCAGCGCGGTCGAGCGGCTCGAGCACCCGGGGCACCACGCCCCACAGAAGGGACAGGGTGCGACGCACCTCTTGATTGGGTGAGAAGGCGACCACCGGGACGGCCGGTCGGTAGTGGCTCAGCAACCGGGCGGTCGAGCCGGAGAGGGTGAAGGCGGCAATGGCCACGGCGTTGGACAGCCGCGCCGCTTCGCAGGCGATGGCGGCGGTGACGTCCGGAAAGGAGGCCGGCGCGGTGAGCGGCAGTCGCTGGGGAACCCGTCCCTGCATCCGCGCCGCGCTCTCGGCAGCGAGAATGATGCGGTCCATCATCTGCACCGATTCGGCCGGGTAGGCGCCCGAGGCGGTCTCTCCGGAGAGCATTAGAGCGTCGGCCCCATCGAAGATGGCGTTGGCGACATCCGATGCCTCGGCCCGCGTCGGGCGGGGATGCTCAATCATCGAATTGAGCATCTGGGTGGCGACGATGACTGGAAGGCCGCGGGTGTTGGCCCGGCGGATGATGTCCTTCTGGATGGCGGGCACTTCCTCGGGTGGAATCTCCACGCCGAGGTCGCCTCGCGCCACCATCACGCCGTTGGCCCGGTCGAGAATGGCGTCCAAACGGGCGATGGCCTCTGGCTTCTCTAGCTTGGCGACGATGGGGACCTGCCGGCCAGCCTCTGCCATCGCCGCTCGCGTCTGGTCCAAGTCGCTTGGCTGGCGCACGAAGGACAAGCCGATGAAGTCGATGCCCGCCTTGAGGCCGAAGACCAGGTCCTCGCGGTCTTTGGGGGTCAGCGCCTCGGCCCGGAGAGCCACGCCCGGCAGATTGATGCCCTTGCTGTTGGTCAGCGTGCCACCGTGAATCACCTCGGTGACGACCCTGCTCTTCTTGTCGCTCTCCATCACCACCAGTTCGAGCAGCCCGTCGTCCAAGAGGATGCGGTCGCCGGGGTTCACATCGGCAGCGAGGTGGGCGTAGGTGGTGGACACCAACTCAGCCGTTCCAAGCACCGCCTCGTCGGTCGTGATGCTCAGCGTCGCTCCCGGCACCAATTCGACGCTGCCGCCCTGGAGCCTTCCCGTCCGAATCTTCGGCCCCTGCAGGTCTCCCAGGATGCCCACCCCCCGGCGCACTTTAAGGGAGGCGGCGCGGAGCATGGAGATGGTCTTGGCGTGCTGGTCGTGCGTCCCGTGCGAGAAGTTGAGCCGCGCCACGTCCATCCCCGCGGCGAGGAGCTTCTCCAGCATCGCGGGCTCGAGACTGGCGGGCCCCAACGTGCAGACGATTTTGGCACGACGCATGAGTGCAAGTGTGCGGCGCAAGCCGGAGAGGCGCAAGTGCGCAACCCCAGTTGTGCTTCAGCGGGCGAGCAGCACGCCGAGGTTCTCGCGCTCCCAGCGCAGAGCGGCGGCGTATTGGGGAAAGGCTTTCTCCCGGTCGCGGAAGGCGCGGGGGTGGTGCATTCGGCGCCCCGGTCCGTGTGAGCTCGGGAAGACTTGGTGGAGCATCTCATGGAAGACGATGAACTCGACGAAGAAGCACGGCACGGCTGGCTGGTCGAGGGCCGGATGCAGGCGAATTTCGCGCGTCTGGTGGTCGTAGACACCGAGCCGAATGGACTTGCGACGCCGGCGGCCGGGGCTGCGTCCCCAGCCAATGGAGGCCCGCACGCCACCTTGGAAATGCCGCTCGTTGAGCCGCTCGAATATCTCGCGCAAGTCATAGGTGCGGCCTCGCGGCGAGAGGACTTCGTCTCCGGCATCTCGGTGTTGTCGGATGCGCGGTTGCTCACGGCGGACGAAGTCGTCCAACAGGCGCCCCGCCCGACGGTGTCCGCGGCCGGCATAGTCGGCCACGGCCCGCACCACGGGAGCCGGGGCGTCGAGAAACATGTGGTGGAGCCGCAGGCGCAGAGCCGCTGGAGCACGGCGAAAGCTGACCATGGTGCTCCGGTTGTCGGTGACCGAAAGTCGGACCGGCACTCCCAGCTCGCGCGAGAGCGACTGCGCCAGCGCAGCCGCCTTTTCCACCAACACCTCGCGGGCGGGCAGACGGCGCGCGGCGGCTGGCTCGGGCTCGAGCAGCAGCAGCAGGCGGGCGGAAGTGTCGGAAGCCACTGCCTGGAAATACTAGCCCGGCGGCTGCTCGACTCAAGCTGAGTGCCGGCCGGGACTGCCCTTGCCTGCGCCGTGGGCGCGGACCTCGGCGCGCAGGCGCTTTCCCAGCGCCTGAAGCGACTCGGCGGTGAGAGTGAAGGCGCGCAGCAGCGCCCCGCGGCCGGCCGCCTCCTCCACCGCTAAGCAGCGCGGCTCTCCAGAGGCCAGCGCGTCAGCCA
>JBKQSS010000086.1:0-4897 GCA_052143535.1 Myxococcaceae bacterium
ACCAACGCCGAGGTGGAGGGGGAGACGCCTCCCGAGCGGTTGGTGGCCGAGACGTTTGCGCGGCTCCTCCCGGCGGCGCCGGGCCGAGTGCTGGTGGCCATGTTCGCCTCGCAGCTGCACCGCATCCAGCACCTCCTCGACCTCTGTGAGCGCACCGGACGGCGGGTGGTGCTGGCCGGTCGGGCCATGGCACGCAACGTCGAGCTCGCCTCCCGGCTTGGCTACCTGCGCATCCCGGAGGGACTGCTTGCCGACGCCGAGCAGGGCGCCTCCCTTCCCCCGGTCCGGGTTTGCATCCTCACCACCGGGGCTCAAGGGGAGCCGCTCGCCGCTCTCACCCAGATGCTGCAGCCCGAGGCCGAACCCTTACGGGTGCGGGCCGGGGACACAGTGCTCGTCTCGGCACGCACCATCCCTGGCAACGAACGCGCGGTGCACGCGCTGCTCAACGCTCTGATTGGGGCCGGCGCTCACGTGGTGCACGCCGGCGTGGAGCCGGGCATTCACGTGTCCGGCCACGCGGCGCGCGCCCAGCAGCGCCGTGTGCTGGACCTGGTCCGCCCGCGCGCCTTCGTCCCCATCCACGGTGAGCTGCGCCAGCTCGCCGCTCACCTGGAGTTGGCCCGCATGGCCGGCGTCCCCGCCGACCAGCGCCTTTTGGTGCGGGATGGAGACGTGCTCGACTTCTCCTCCGGACAAGGACGGCTGGTGGGGAGCGCCCCGGCAGGGCGCATCGCCCAGAGCCGTGGAGGAGGTGGCGACGTTTCCAGCGAGGCGCTGGCGGACCGCCGGCGACTGGCCCAGGGCGGCGTGGTGGTCGCAGCGGTGGTGTTGGCCGCCGACAGGCGCTCTTTCGCCGGGGCCCCGAGGCTGTCCGGCCGGGGCCTCACCCTCGAGGAGGAGCGCCTCCTCGAGGGGGCAGTCGGGGACGTCCAGAGGCTGCTCGAGGAGGTCAGCCCCGCGCTTCGGGCAGACGACGCCTGGTTGCGCGAGGAGCTGGTCCGCGTCGTCCGCCGGGTTTTTCGGGAACGGACGGGCCGGCGCCCCCCGGTAGTGCCCCTCGTCTTCAAGCTCTGATAGAAGCCCTGCGGCCCTGGGGCGGCAACCGTGAAAACCCCTTGAATTCCTAGCCTTCTGCTTTCTGATGCTCCCTTCCGCCTTTGGTGCGCTTCTCGCGGCGCTCGCGCTCGCGTCGGCCCCCGCAGTCCCGCGGGAGGAGCCGTCTGTCCGAAAGGTGACGGAGCTTCCCCGACGGCCACGCGTGGACGGCGACCTCCGCGACATGCTGGGGGCGACGCAGGTGTTGAGCCTCGGGCCAACAGAGCGCAGCGCGGGCGTCAGCGTCCGCGCCGGCGTCTATGGGGACAGCCTCTACCTGTCCATTGAAGTCACCTCTGAGCCTCCGGACGAAGCGGCGGCGCTGATTTTGGGCCTGCATTCGCCCGAAGCAGGCGTTGCCGCCCCGGGCCATCTCTTCCACTTCGGCCCGGAGGGCAAGCGCCCTTCCACGGCGGAGGAGGCGCCGGCCTATGCGCAGGCAGCGCTGGAGGCCGCCGTGCTGCGCACCCCACGGGGATTGGCCTTCGAGATTGCCCTCCCTCCCCTGTCCCTTCCCCGGCTGCCAGCGCACGGACCGCTGCTTTTGGAGTTGTGCGTCGGCGATAGCGCGCCGGAAGGCGCGACTGCTACCGCCCAGCGGCTCTCCGCCTGCCCTGCCGGAGCTCCGCCACCCGCCCACTTGGAGTTGCCGGAGTCGCTCTTGTCGGCCGTGCGCCAGCGCGCCCCCCCGGAAGTGGTGGCGCTCGAGGCCAGGCCGGGGGGCTTCGTCGGCTTCGGCGAGCGCGTTGAGCCCCGGTGGATTCTCGCCGACAAGCCGCTCACTCTGCCCGCTGTCCGAGCGTTGGTGAGCGAGAGCTCGCTCGACCCCACGGCGTTGCGCCTTTACATTCCGGACCGCATGACGCTTCCGGATGGGGGCGCAGTCCTCGCCGTCCTCACCGGGGCCGACCCCTTCGACGCAGAGGACGCGTGCTCGCCGGACCGCGAGGTGCGCTTCCTTCTGTACCGGGTCAAGGGACGCGTGGGGGAGCGGGTGCTGGACTGGCCTGCCCGCAGCTGCGCCCTCGGACGGGCACTCTCGGTGTCGCTAGACCCGAGCGGCGAATTGACGGTTGGTTACTCGAGCGGCGCCACCGTGCGCTTCATCTGGAGCCGCGACCACTTCGAGCGAACGGAGTACGGAAGCCTGTGAAGAGCGAGACGCGGTCCTTGTACATGATGACGCTCGGGTGCCCGAAGAATCGGGTCGACTCCGAGGTCATGCTTGGGACACTCAGCCAGCGGGGGTACCAGCTGGTGGATGACCCGGCCCGGGCCGAGGTCATCGTGGTCAACACCTGTGCCTTCATCGGTCCGGCGAAGCAGGAGTCCATCGACTCCATCCTCGAGCTGGCCGAGTACAAGAAGACCGGCCAGTGCGGCACCCTGGTCGTCACCGGCTGTCTCTCCCAGCGCTATGCCCCCACCCTCGCCCTGGAGATGCCGGAGGTGGACCACTTTCTCGGAACCTCAGCGTATGTGCAGCTGGGCGACCTTTTGGCTGCCGACGCTGCGCCCCGACAGCTCATTCCGGACCCGGACTACATCCACACTGCCCAAACGCCGAAGCTCAATTCGAGTCCGAAATACACCGCCTACCTGAAAATCTCCGAGGGCTGCGACAACGCCTGCGCCTTTTGCATCATCCCCACCTTGCGAGGAGCACAGCGCTCGAGGCCAGTGGACGACATCCTCGTCGAGGCACGGGCGCTGGCCGCCTCGGGCGTTCGTGAGCTGAACCTGGTCGCCCAGGACCTGACCGCCTACGGCCACGACCTTCCTGACAAACCCAAGCTGCACGCCCTGTTGCGCGCGTTGTGTACGGTGGACGTGCGGTGGATTCGCCTGCACTACGCCTATCCCCGGGTGTTTCCAGACGAGTTGATTGACGTTCTGGCCAACGAGCCCAAGGTTGCCAAATACCTCGACATGCCGCTCCAGCACGCCTCGGACCGCCTTTTGAAGTCCATGCGCAGGGGTCGAGACCGCGCCTTCCTCGAAGCGCTGGTGGCGAAAATCCGCTCCCGGGTACCGGGGCTCACCTTCCGCACCTCGCTCATCGCCGGCCTGCCGGGCGAGACAGAGGAAGACTTTGAGGAGCTCAAAGGCTTCGTCCGCAGCATGCGCTTCGAGCGGATGGGCTGCTTCCAGTATTCCGACGAGGAGGGGACGGCCGCCTTCCACCTCCCCGACAAGGTGCCAACCCACCTCATCGAGCGCCGCTGGCGGGAGGTGATGGCCTTGCAGAAGCGCATCAACCGCGAGCAGAACCGGGCCCTCATCGGGAAGCGCCTCACCGTTTTGGTGGAGGGCCCGAGCCCCGAAACCGAGCATTTGCTGGTTGGCCGGCACGAAGGCCAAGCGCCGGAAATCGACGGGCAGGTCTACATCAACGACGGCTTCGCCTACCCGGGTGAATTTGTCACCGTCGAGGTCACCGAGGCTCACGACTACGACTTGGTCGGCCACATTGTGGAGCGCCCCGAGCCTCTCGGGGCGCCTCCGCGAAGGCCTAGCCTCGCTGCCTCGGCCTGAAGGGCTGGGGCCTCCTCAGCGCACCTCGGGTGGCCGGGGCGCGGCCGGGTCTTCCGGCTCTCCGGCTTCCGGCCCAGGGCCAGGGGCCACCGCCGGCGCCACGGACGCACCCGCAGAGGGTAGGACAGCCGGCGGCCGGCTCGAGCACGCGCAGACGGTGCGCCCGCTGGGGAGCGCTTGCGCATACAGGCAACTCCCGCTGCACGGCCGCTGCGCCGCAGCCGCGGCCAGCTCCCCGGTCCAGGCCGGGACGGCGGCCAGCTCCTTGGCGCACTCGGGCAACGCCTCCTGCAACCCTTGCCAGGGGATGGCCACTTCGAGGCCGTAGCCCGGGTCCTCTGGACCGAGCGTCAGCCCGACGCGGCAGCTCAAAAGGCTGCCGTGGACTGGTTCCAGGGGCACCTGGCCTCCGCGGTCAAGCGCCTGCCAGGAGATGAAGCGCACCAGGGTGCCGGTTTGCGTCGACTGCGAGGACAGGTGCGTCCAGGACTGGGGCCCGTCGCCTTCCTCCACCGGGGGTGGCCGGCGGTACAGCACCAGCTGCCGGCCGCGCAAGTCAATGAGACTGCGGTAGTGCCCCCAGGCGTCCGCCCCCAGAAGTCCCGAAGGCGCCTCGGCGGGGCCGGACTCGACACCGTCCGCTGGCGCCTCCTCCTTCTGGACGGAGACAACGACGTGGTGAAGCTCCCAACTGGGGGCCAGCGCGAGCCACCTCAGCGCGACCCAGCCTTTGGCGGGGCCCTCCGGCCGTGCGTCCTTCCCGGCGAGCGCTCTGCCGGCGGCCGCGGAAAGCTGAATGCGCTCAGTGGCCGTGGCCAGCACCATGGGCACGGTGAGTGGAGCGCCTTGCGTGCCAAGCTGCACGGCCAGCGACGGCCGGTCGGTCCGCGGGTCCAGCGTCAGCTCCAGCACCACGGACTGCTCGGCTTGGAATTTAGGCGGCGGTGGCATTTCGCTGTGGAACGTCACCGTGCGCGCGCCGGGGTCCACCTCGAGGACGAAGCCGACGAGTACCTCCGAGCCGAGCGTCAGCTCACAGCCCGCAGCCGAGTCCAGAAGCGCATGCACGTCGCCCAGAACACGCTGCCCGAGCCGCACGTCCGGGGCCAGCACTTGCTGCTCAAGTTTGGCCGAGGGAGGGCCGCCGTCCAAGGAAGCGGTGGGCAGGGCGGGGGTGTGCAGATGGGCCAGCACTTCCGGAGGCGATGCGAAGCACCCCTCCGTCACCCGGCTGAAGGGCTCCTCGACGGCGAGTCGGATGACG
>JBKQSS010000087.1:0-71012 GCA_052143535.1 Myxococcaceae bacterium
ATCCACGGGGAACTCCTCGGCTCCCTCGCTAAAGGGAGACCAGTTCGGGTTGAACTTCCCGAGGAGCTTCCCCGTCATTTCCGTCGACTGCGACTTCATCAACTACACACTTTTAGAGACACCACCCACAAAAGTGACACTCAGCGATAATATGGTCACACTTGTCGCGACTGGGACTGCCGTTGGCTGCGCAGGCACCTACGGAGCGACTATGACGTTTAAGGGTGTGCAGGGATTGGATGGAGGGCCAGGGTTCGCTGGTTCGTGGCAGACCTACGCCAATGGTTGGACGGTCAATGGTCAAGTTGCGGGCTGGGACGGGACAAGCTGGAATCCCGGACAGGGAACGGTGATAAAGGGCATCACGACCGGAAGCCAAACAAACTTTAGCCAAACAGATAATACCAAGGCCTTCTGGATGAATTCGCTCGAACTGAAAACACAAGATAATGTGACGGGCTACATAACAACACCCTCGCTAGAATTCAACATGGGAGATTCATTCTCTTTGGAGGGTTTTGGTTACAACTGTACTATCGACACGACTAGCTGGGTCTGGGATCCAGTCAATGTCACAGCCGTTAATACCGTCTGTGGAACTCAGAGTTGGCTTGTCATCTCGGGCTCTGGCAGCTTCACCGTCGCGAACATTGGAAATAATTGCACCGCCCCAAGCGTTGGCTTTTATGCGCCGGGCCAACTCAGTTGGTTTTTGTCCAACGGCTCGGTCCCGTGTGGGGCTACTTGGGTCCAGACCTGGGCGACGGCCGGCGAAGATCCGTATGACTATGGACCGTGGTATTTCGAGAGCGTCCGCCTACAAGTTAATTGGTCGCAAGGCGAATCACAGGATGAGGGCGCTCTGGCCAATTCGGATGGCCCTTTCGCAATGAGCACGATCGCGGGGGACAACTATCTTGGTGTGCAGGGTGTTGGCGTTACGATGCAGCCAATGGACCTATATAATGCTGTGGCAGTCGGCTTGGGCGATAACAACCCGTACTGGGCCGCAAATATTGTGTCCCACCCACCCCCGTCTGACGCCGGAATACAATGTGGCTCGACGGTTACCTTTGTGCCCCAGTCCATCGGCGCGATAACGCGCTCAATCGCGTCCGGTTTCTACGGAGCACTCTCCTTCATTCGGACTGGGTACATCACTGGCTGCAGCTCGTGTGGCTCCGCAGGTTGCGTTCCGCAGAGCGTTGGTGCGAGCGAAACGTGGGGATACTCGCAGTAAACTACAGTCGCAGATTTTCCCGAGCTGGCCGGGGTGGCCCGACTTCAGAGGGGTGCGGGATACCATCACGGCCGTATCATGACCCATATAGATCTCAGACAATAGCAGAGCACTGGGTCTGGCGAACTGTCGATAGGCACACACCAACCCGCGGCGGCCGACGCGCCTCGTTAGAAACACTCGGGGCGATCGAGGTGAGGAATGACCGGCGGCGTTCACCGCTGCGCGGGCCGGTCGGCTTGGCGCCGCAACCAGAGAGAATTCTGCTCGCCTCCGCTTCGCGGGGGGTCTACAAGGCGCGGCGGTGCAGCGTCATCTGCGCGACCGAGGAGAACATGATGCGTTACTACTCAAACGGGTTGACCGGCGCACTCCGTCCGCGGACCGCAGTGCTCGCTGTCCTAGCAAGCAGTGCGTTGCTGCTCGCCTGCTCGAAGGCGAACGACTCCATTTCCCAGGCAGAGAAGGCCCCCGACGCTGGACCGGGTCCCAGCATCGCCGAGACGAAGGCCATCGCCGAGGAAGGCTTTATCTATGGCCTGCCCATCGTCATGAACTACGCCGTCATGTACGAATACGCGGTTGACCGCGCGTCCGGCCAGTTCAAGGCCCCATTTAACGAAATCAGCAACGAGGCCCGAGTCTTCACCTACAAGGACACGGCGGTCATTACGCCGAACAGCGACACTCCTTATTCCATCCTCTTTATGGACCTGCGAGCCGAGCCGTTGGTGCTGTCGGTTCCTGCCGTGGAGAAATCACGCTACTACTCAGTCATGCTCTGCGACGGCAACACCTTCAACTATGGGTACATTGGTAGCCGGGCCACGGGAAGTGAGGCAGGTGACTACCTGGTCGTTGGCCCCGGCTGGAAAGGCGAAACACCGGCTGGAATCAAAAAGGTCTTCCGGTCATCCACACAGTTTTCAGCCGTGGCCTATCGGACCCAGCTCTTCAACGCGAAAGACATGCCGAACGTTGTCAAGGTCCAGGCTGGCTACAAGGTGCGGCCACTGTCGGCCTACCTCAAGCAGCCCGCGCCACCGGCGGCTGCTGCGGTCAACTTCCCGAAAATCGACAAGGAAATGGTGAAGACCGGCTTCTTTGACTACCTCGACTTCGTCTTGCAGTTTGCGCCGCCGAGTCCAGAGGAAACGGCCATTCGCGCAAAGCTCGCCCGCATTGGCATCGGAGCGGGCAAGACCTTCGAGTTCAAAGACCTCTCGCTTGAGCACAGAGCTGCGATTCTCCTGGCGATGAAGGAGGGCGACAACAACGTTGACAAGGCAATCGCCAATACCGGCAAAAACATCAACGGCTGGCGAGTAGGCGGCTTGGCCGGGGGAGACCGCGCCTTCTTCCACGGTGATTGGCTGGAGCGCGCGGCCGTGGCGAAGGCCGGAATCTACGCGAATGACCCCGTCGAAGCGACGTATCCCCTGACCCGAACAGACAGCAAGGGAGAAACGCTTGACGGCAGCAAGCACAAGTACACGCTCACCTTCGCGGCTGGTCAACTCCCGCCGGTCAACGCTTTCTGGTCGGTGACCATGTACGACGGCAAAACCCAGCTGCTGATTGAGAATCCCATCAACCGCTACCTCATCAACTCGCCAATGCTGCCGGGCATGAAGAAGAACAAGGACGGCTCTGTAACGCTCTACATCCAGAAGGACTCGCCGGGCAAAGCGAACGAGTCCAACTGGCTGCCCGCGCCGAATGGCCCCATCTACATGGTGATGCGCTTGTACTGGCCGAAGACGACGCCGCCCTCCATCCTCCCGCCGGGCCAAGGCAGCTGGAGTCCACCCGGCGTCGAGTTGGTCAAGTAGCGTGGGCGGTTTCGCTCGCCTCGAGGCCCACTTGGACTCTGGCGCAAACCCTGGCCCTGAGCGGGACCTGGTCGCCATCCTGTGGAGCTCAGGCCACGAGCGAATCTGGCCCGGGTTCCTGATTGAGGCGGACCTCTATTGTGTCGTTGGCATCCGAGACGAGCCGCAGAGACGACGTCCGCAGCAACTGGCGTATGCCTCTGTTTTCCTGCATCACCTCCGCGCGGAACGCTCGGATGCCCGCTCGCCTCGCAGCGGTGACGAGCTCATCGCGCAGAAGGCTGCCCAGACCGCGCTTTTGCACAGGGTCGGCCACTGCAAAGGCAACCTCCGCCGTGTCGCGCGCTTGCTCCAGCCGGATGTACCGTCCGACGCCGACGACATTGCGTCCCATCCAGGCAACCACAGCGACGTGATTCCATCCGTCGGCGGAGACCAGGTACTCCCATTGCTCATCGGTGAGGTCGGTCACCGTCCCATGGAAGCGGAGGTAACGGGACTCTGGCGAGAGACGCTGCACGAAGGCGCGCAACGCGCCCACGTCGCTCGGGCGCACCGGCCGCAGCGTGACTTGAGTCCCGTCTCGAAGTCTTGCTCGTCGAGACGAACTGGTCCGACGGAAAGGAAACAGCATAGGGGTGCTCCCTGGAGACGTGACGCGCTGCATTAATAGACGGGGCTGACGCGCTGGGCCATACGAAACGCAAGCGCCTAGAATCATGTGTGTTTCTTGCCCATCTGGCCGAAGCATCGCCACTCGGGCAGGCAACCGCCGCCCCTCGGGTCGGTTGGAGCTTCACTGGCTAAGGCGTGGCGAGGCTTGAGCCCGCTGAGCCATCGGGCCGCGCTCCGTGTGGGCCTCGCCGTGCGCTTTCAGGCCGGGCGAGCGCTACTTGCGACTGGGGCGGCAGCGCGACGAGCGCGCATCCACAACAGAGCGGAAGGAAGGACGAGCACGGCGGCGAGAAGGCAGGAAATCTCCCCGATGACCGCTGCAGTCCCCAAGCTCCTCACCGCAAAATTGACGGAGCGCACGAGCGCGAGATAGCCGAGCAGGGTGGTCAGGCTGCACAGGACGACGGCACCGCCCGTTCGCCTCAGAACTTCTAGCGGGTCATCCAAATCCAGCTCCCGCTGCACGATGTTCACCGCGTAATCGACACCAATGCCGAAAGTAACCGGCAGGGCGATGAAGTTCAGGAAGTTGAGCTTGACCTTCAGAAGCGCAAGCAATCCTACGGTCCAGAAGACGCCCACCAGCAGGGACAGGATGACCCTGACGGTGGAACGTCGGTCTCGGAAGGCAAGCGCGACGATGGCGAGGGTGGCCAGAAACGAGACGACCACCGCCAGCGGCACATCCGCCAAGACGGCGTTCCACATGTCGGCGTAGATGACCGCCCGACCGGAGCCCCGGATTTCGCTTCCATCGGGCAGCACAGTGCTTCGGTAAGCATCCGCCCAGCGCAGCAAGTAATGGGCATCTGAGGTGACGTCGCCGTCGAGGGGGCTGATGTAGACAATCCGCCCGCGCGTCCCGTCCTTCTCGGTAAACGGCCGCGCAATCGCCTCCGGCAACTCGGCCATCGTGAAGGGTTTGAGGTCATCGGGGGGCAGGTAGGGGGCAATCTTGTCCCAGTCGCTGACGAAGCCCATCTGGTGAGCCTTCTCAATCCGCCTCTTCAGCTGCCTCAGGATGGGAATCTTCGCTTCCTGGTCTGCCGGGACATAATCCTGAAGCGAGTGGACCGCCTTGAATGGCTTGGCATCCGGTGGAGCCGCGTCCCGTCGCGCCTCAAGCGCGGCTTTCAAAGGAGCGACTTGGTCGAGGCGATCCGTCATAATCGCCATCCCGTCCAACCCGACGAAGCCGGTGAGGTTGATGGCGAGGTGGATTAGGCGGTGGACCTCAGCGACGGCGCGACGGTCGCTTTGTATTTTGTTTGTGTCGTACTCCATGGGATCAGAGCGGATGTAGAAGACGCTGAGGACGACTCCCGCCGCGGCGAGAAGCGCCCCGGCGATGGTGATGAACCTGGGCGCCCTCGCCACGAGACTTGCAAAGGGCCGTCCAAAGGGAACACCCTCGGCGGTGGCGCGGATAAGGCGGCGCAGGTACTTCGGTGGCGAGCTGTCCAGAGGAACGAGCCGCTCCATCACCATCAGGATGGAGGGCAGGGCAAGGTAGGTGGCCGTCCAGCAAATCAACATGCCCAAGCCGCCAATCCAGCCGAATTCGCGAAACCCATTGAATTCGGTGACGACCAGCGCGCCGTAGGCCGCCGAGGCAGCCGCGGCGGCCGTCAATGTCGGGCGCCACGTTTGGCGAGCTGCTTGCACCACCGCGCTAGCGGCCGTTTCACCTCGTCGGCGCTCCTCGAGGTAGCGGGCCATGAAGAGAATCGAAAAATTGATGCCGTTGCCGCCAATGATGGTGAACAGGAAGCCGGTCGCCAGGTTCAGATGGCCAAAAATAATTTCGGTCAGTCCAAAGGTCCAAGAGAGGCCGATGCCGATGGCGAGACCCATCGCAAACACGGTTCTAATTCTTAGGTAGTATAGGAAGACAACGCCCAGAATCAGGACCGCCCCAACGATGCCAATCGCGGTCAGGTCGCGGTTGATGAGCTTGTATTCGGCGAGACCAATCGCGAGGTCGCCAGTCAGCCCCCATCTCGCTCCGGGGTCGAAGAGCTTGGGGTTGACGCGCGCGACCACCGCGCCCACCTTATTGATGGCTTCCTCGGCATGCTTGAAGTCCGCACCAAGCACTCCGCTGCGGATGGCAATCACGACCGTCTTCCCGTCGGCGCTCTGGTAATAGCCGCCCGGAAAGCGCTTCTCGTCATCGGTTTTCACGCCAAACCGGGCCTTCACTGAGTCCGGGTCAATGGCTGGTGGCGGATTGTCGTCCAGGTCCATCGACAAGCCACTGCGCTTGCCGACCTCGTAGGCATAGCGGGCCTCGACCTCATCGCGAAGCTGCTTCAGCGTCTTCAGGTCGGTATAGAGCCCGGTGCGGGGCTTAATGAAGTCGACCGCCTGCTGCACCCCGGTCTCGATGTGTCCGACCCACGGCGGTCCGAGCGCGGAAAGCGCCGGAACCAGCGCGTCGGCGGCCCGCCGTAGGCCAGCCGGGTCCTGGCCCTCGAGCACAACGAAGATGGTCGACAGGCTCGACGTTCTCGAGGCGACCCGATGGAGCTCGAGGACGCTCGGCCGGGAATTCGGCAAGAGCATGTCGAAGTCGGTCAGCAGCTTGAGCCGACTGGCAAGCGCCAGAGACACCGCGGTGACCATGGCGATGACCACCAAGACCGACAGCGGCCTTTGAATCTGCCACTCGACCAGGCGCCTGACCGCCCGTTCCAGCCGGGACTGCAGCGTTGCAGGCGCCGACCGGGCAGGAGGCTCATAGGTGGTGGGCGTCGCGTGCTCGTTCACTCACCGCCCCTGGGGTAGGCAGGCCCACAGTCTGTAGTGCTGCAGCGGAACCCCATCGCGGTCGATGCTCACCACGCGCTGCGGTTGGCAGTTCAGCTCGGGCAGGAGCTGCGCAGGGTCATCATGGTAATGGTCGTCGGTGATGTAGAGGACGGGGACACCTTTTGGGGGGTCGCGCCTCCCGATGAAGTCGAACTCGGTGCGCCGGACGCTTGGGCAGTAGACACTCGGCCGGTCATCGAGCGCAGTGAGAATGTGGGCACACAGGGCGTATTGGCAGCTGGCGACGACGGTGTTGGGTCCGAGCGCGGCGGCGCTCGCGTCCACCGCGTCTTTGAGTTCGCTCCAGCCGGCCATCTCATTGAAGAAGTCATGGTTGGCGTCATAGGCCGAGGCGGGCACGAAGCGTCGAAAGGCACGGTCCTGCGAATAGGCATAGAGCCCAACGATGATGGCCAGACTGACTGCAATGCACGCTGTGAGGTAGACCCGAAGCGCCCTGGGGGGGTTGTCGAGCACCTCATCGAGCACGCCGCCCGCTGCCAACGCGAGGGGGATGTAGCCCACCATGGTCCAGTGATGCTCCGGGTCGCGGACGCGCACCATCATCACGAGAAAGAAGAGCAGGACGGGCCAGCTGGCAAGCGCCAGGAACCGGTAGCGGTCGTCCTGAGCGGAGCGGCGGATGGCAATTGCCATGACGACCAGAAGGCCCGGGAACATCAGCGGATGAAAGGGCCCAAACTGCCCGAGGAAGGCGTGAAAGGCGTTGACCGACCACGTGGCCAGGTCTGTCGGGCCGGTACGCTCGACGAAGTGGAGCACCAGGGAAGGCCAATGGCGTTGGTAGTTCCAGACAACCACCGGTGACGCCACCGCCAACGCGATGAGGCCGCCCAGATAAAGGGATGGCCGCCGCAGCCAGCGCCGCGCTTGCGGTGAGGCGATGAGGTACAGGAGCGCGACCGCGGCCAGTACCACGCCCGAGTACTTCGCCAGGAAGGCGAGGCCCACCACCAAGCCGGCAACGAGTGGCCGCCACGACTCGTCGTGCGTTCGCATCCCTTCAATCAGCAATAGGCCGAGAACCCAAAGCGGCGCGAGGGGACTCTCCGGGTTGAGAACGAAGTTGGAGACGAGAAAGATGGGCATGGCCGTGACGATGGCCACCGCGATGAAGCCCGCTCGGGGGGAGAAGAGACGCTCGCCCAGGCGGTAGACCAAAAAGCCAAACAGCGTCGAATACAGGACCGGCCCGAAGCGGATGGCGAAGGAGCTGTGGGAGAACTGCGTCGTCAACCAGGTCAGCCATGCGATGAGGGGCGGATGGTCGTAGTAGCTCAGCGCTGGAAAGCGCGACCACACATAGTAGTAGGCCTCGCCGTTCGCGATTTCGGTGGTCGCGATGAAGAGGAGGCGAACTAGGGTGGCGCCGATGATGAGCACCGCGGCCCGGACGCTCCAGCGACGCCAGGCGTCCGGCAGGGCGATGGTTTGCGGGGCAATCGCCTCCCGGGGGGAGAAGGATGGGAGTTTTGCTGCGGGTATCATTCAGCTCTCTCAGGCAACAACGGCAAGTCGTCTCGGAACGCGCCGGCAGGCTTGCTCCACGCCGTCCATGAATAAGCGCTTTGTAGGGCGGTCGGCGCGTCAAATTCGCGCGTCAATGCATCTTGGGTGGGGAGATAGGAAGGGCGCGGGCCTCATACCACTGCTTTTGCTGGCTTTGTTAGCGAATGACGTCCCTCGGGCATCGGCGAGAGGGGAGTAACCGGCTCGGCCCGACCCCTGCACTAAGTGGGGGTTTCGACCGACCGCCTTGTCCGTGGGTTCTCCAGGGTTGAAGACCGGCAGGGGAGGACCGCCCGCACCCTGGTTGACGGCAAACAGCTTCACCTGACAGCTCGTCAGACGGCGGCAAGGGAGAACTACTGGAGGGTGTGCCCTGGCGCAAGTGCTACTGAAGTAGGGCCTCGGCCACGGGGGCGTCGCCGGCGGAGGTGGTGCCGGTGTCCCCAGACGTCCAGCTTCTGCGGGGAATGCTGGATTTATCTACTTCTTACCGAAGAGGCCGCCCAGCATCGAGGCGATGCCCCCAAGCCCGCTCTGTCCTTGGCCCTGCGCTGCGCCGGTCAACATCGGCAACACCTGGCCGACAATGGACTGCGCCCCGTCCGCGCCCATTCGATGCTGGAGGAACTGACTGAGGACTGGACCGACGGCGGCCATTTGCTCTGGTTTCACGCCGTACTTGGCAAGGACGGTCGTCATCGCGGTCGCCGCACCGCTGCCTTTGAGCTGGGCAGCTAGGTTGGCTCCCTGGGCGCTTCCAAGCAGCGAACCCAGCATTCCCAAGAGGTCGCCGCTATCGCCCGCAGGGGCGGCCGCGCCCTGATGGGCCGCGGTGGTCTGCATCCAGTTTTTGAGTTCTGGGATGGCGGCTTGAAGCTGGCCCGCCGCGTCGGCACCGGTGCCGTGGTGTACAGCACCGTTGACGACGCCCAGGAGGCCACCGGCCAAGCCCTTGGCTTGGTCCGGCGTCATCCCGAGCTGCGAGGACAGGGTTCCAATGAGGTCCATGAGTGCCTCCGTCGCCCTGACCGGGCGTTTGGGTCTAGGGGGGGCCGCCGTACTTGGCGATGTGCAGCCGTCGTGCCTCCGTCGTCCATCGGTCTCGCACAATTCGGTCATGGAATCCAGGCAGGCGCTCGCTCATGGCGAGGATGTCCGCGTGCGTCCACGTCGCGATTTGCGCGAAGCGGTAGATGCCACTGCGGTGAAGTCGACGTTCGAGCACCGGGCCGATGCCACGAATTTGTTGCAGGTCGTCCCGGACGGGTCCCGCTGCGGACTTAGGGGGCGGGCGGGGTTCGGGCGCGGTTGTGTCGGGCTCGTCTTTCCGGGCGACGGCCTCCGAGGGAGAGGGCCTGGAGTCGAGTTTTGAACGCAACTCGACCAACAGGGACTGAGCCTCCACCAGCCGTGCTGCCAGCGCTTGGCGGTCCACCTCCGAATCCACCAGCTGACGGCGGGTGGCAGCCAACTGTTGATGGGACGCCTCTGCCTGAGCGCGGGCAGAGTCCCACCCTGCCTCGGCGGCCTGAAGGGTTGCTCTCAGCGTTTCGAGGCGTTGGCGTGTGGCTTCGGCACTCGCCCCGGAAGGCTGTGCCGCCTGCAGCTGCTCCAGCTTTTGCCGCTGAACGTTCACCTCGCGTTCGGCTTCTGCGAGGCGCGCCTCGGCGTGGGCAACAGCCGCTCGCAGAGTGTCGGCTGCCGCAAGGTTGGAAACGCGGGCCGTTTCGGCGTCCTTCAGTTGAGCGGACAGCCTCAAGAGCTGTTCACGGGTGCCAGAGATGTCATGACGGGCGGCGTCTCGCGCCAGCGCGGTTTCTCTAAGCTCGCGACGAAGGGTGTCGGCTTCGTGGCGCAGGTTGTCCGCGGCCGTTTGCAACGCCGTCACCTTGAGCTGCTCCTCGGAGCGAGCCGCGCGCCCGGCATGCAATTCGGCTCGAACCTCGTCCAAGGCTTGGCGCAAGCCCGCGGCCGCACGCCGAGCCCCAAGGTCGCGGGCGAGCCAGCCGATGGCGAGGCCGAGAAGCGCAGCGAGAATGAGACAGAGGAGAATTTCCCCCACGACGTCGGCCATTACCGACTCCCTGGTGCCACGACGCGGAATTCGATGCGCCTGTTGAGTTGGTTCGCCTCGGGCGTGCGCGACCGGACGAGAGGTCGCGACGAGCCGGAGCCGAGCGTGCGGATTCTGTCCGGGGCGATGCCCTTACCAACGAGGTAGGCTTTCACCGCCTGGGCCCGCAGCTGACTGAGCCGCTGATTGGCGGCGGCATCTCCCCGGGCGTCGGTATGGCCCTCGACTTCGACCTGGAGTTCGGGGGCCGAGGCCAGTTGCGCGGCGATGGCGTCCAGGAGGGGCGCGGCGTCGGGGTGCAG
This sequence comes from Myxococcaceae bacterium, assembly GCA_052143535.1. Taxonomy (GTDB): domain Bacteria; phylum Myxococcota; class Myxococcia; order Myxococcales; family Myxococcaceae; genus JADGRA01. The sequence continues at coordinate 10,465 of JBKQSS010000087.1, forward strand.
GGTTGCGCTCCCCGTTTGGAATTCGATGCTTCCTCCGGCGAGGAGCCGGTCCAGCTCGGCTTGGACTCTGAAAGAGGCTGGCGCTGGTGGAACCACTGGGGGCTCGACCTGCACCAGCGGCGGTGGCGCCGTCGCTGGCGGCGGACTCGACATGACGGGGGCCGGCGTGCGCGACACCGCCAGGGCTGAAGCATGCCGGGCAACACAGAGCGTGGCGAGGACAACCAGGGCGAGAAGACATGCCGCCAACAGGAGGCGTTCCGGCGTCTCCCCGGCCGAGCGCGACTGCAGGGGCGTGGCGATGTCCGAACGCGTGTCACCCTCGCAACGCTCGTGTTTCGCTGGCGCCGAGGACTGGGCCAGCCGGAGTCGGCGCGAGCGTCGCACGCCAGGGCCGCCAAGGTGAAGCAACTCCTCTGGGCCTCCCGACAGCCCCCTCGAGGCGCGGGGCCAAAGCCCCGCAACAATGGACGCGTCAGGGGAAGGAGGACTGGGCGTCCTCCGCCTTTTGGGCAAACGCCGCCTTGCGCCAGCCCGCCCACGCCGGGAGTGCTAGGAGAGCTGCGCCCAGGCAGGACAGCTCCCCCAGTGAGGCAAGCAGCCCGAAACCGCGGAGTGCCCGGTTGTCGGCAAAAAGCAAAGAGGCGTAGCCGATTACGGTGGTGGCAGAGCAGAGCGCAACCGCCGCGCCGGTTTCCTTGAGGACGCGGTGCATGGCTCCCGGACCGGCCAGGCGGTAGCGCTGGACAATGTTCACTGCATAGTCGACGCCGATGCCGAAGGTGATAGGCAAGACGATGAAGTTGAGGAAGTTGACGCGCAGCCGCGCCGCGGCCGCCATCCCGACGAGCCACGCTACGCCTACCAAGAGGCTGCCGCATGTCAGCAGCGTCGGGCTCCATCGTCGAAATACCAGAGCCACCAACGCGCACACCGCACCGAGGGCCAGCACCGTGGCGCGCGGGCCGTCACGGAGAATGGCAGCGTTGATGTCGGCCACCAGCAGCGGCTGGGCGATGGCTTGGGTCGAAGTGCCGCTGTCGGCAATGGAGCCACGCAGCAGCTGAGCAATGGCCTCCAACTCGTCGGAATTCAGAACGCCCACCTTGCGGGGGAAGGCGAGTGCGATGCCTCCAGTGGCGCCGTCCCGCTCGCTCAGCGCACGGCGGACGGAGCGCGGGAGGTCAGCAAAGGTCGGCGGCCGGGCTCCTTCTGGCGGCCGCAGCCGGCGGGCTTGGGAACGAGCGGCTGCAGGAAGTTGCTCGAGCCGGGCGTCGCTCAGGGCGTCGCGCAACTCGGCCACCAGTGTCAGCTTGCTGGCGGCGTCGTCCGGCAAGGCGGTTTTCAGGGTGCGGACCTCTCGAAGCGGGTCGGCTGTACCCAGTGCCGCCCGCCTCCGGGCAAGCACTTGCAGCGTCCTGTCCAAGTCGGCAGGCGTGTCCGCCCGGAGCACCATCGGGCTCAGGTAGGTGCGAAAAATGGCATCGAGCTTTCCGGACCAGAAGGTGGCGCCCGCTTCGAGGCTCCTCTGCGAGCGGACGCGAGCCACCTCGGTTTCGAAGAGGGGACCTCGGTAGGACAGCACTGCGACGAGGGAGGCGCCAAGAAGGAAGACAGAAAGACTGCGCAGGGCGACGCCGTGGCGCTGGACGAGGTTGGCGGCGAGCAGGCCCCAGGGATGGCCGGGGTGCTTGGGCACGAAGCTTCCCGGTCGCCAACTTTCCAAGGTGGCAATGAGGGGCGGCAGGACCAGAAACGCCGCGAGCCAATTGAAGGCCATCCCCAGGAAGCCAATTATTCCGAATTGGCTGAAGCCCCGAAAGTCGGTTGTGGAAAGTGAGAGGTAGGCCAGACCGGCGGCGAAGGAGGCGATGAAGGTTGCGGCCAACGAACCCGACCAGGCAGCGCGCAGCGCGCCCTCGAGGCCGAGTCCACGGCTGCGTTCCTCGCAGTAGCGGGCGACGACGATGATGGCGACGTTGATGCCGTTGCCGAGGACGATGGAGCCGAGGAATGCGGTGTTGGCGTTGAGATAACCGATGAGGAACCAGGCCAACCCGAAGGTCGCCGCCGTTCCGACGGCCAGCGCCACACTGAGGGCGAGGACGGGCATCCATCGGCGGTAAAAGAGGTAGAGGGCGGTGAGGACGAAGACCACCACCAACGCGGTGGACGCGGCGAGGTCCGAGATGAGCGACTCTTGTTCTTCGAGGGGAGTTTCCACCTCGCCCGTGAGGCCGACCTGCAACGTTGCGTCATAGCGGGCTCGCTGGAGCGACTGCACTTCGGAGCGCACGCGCTCGACGAAGCGCTTGCTCTGGAGATAGCCGCGAATATTCTCCGAGGGGGCCACCAGGAGCGCCAGCAAACGGCCGTCCGGCGTTTGGTAGTAGCCGTCGCGGAACTGCTCCTGGCCCTCCAGGCCGTATTTGGCCTCGAGGTCCGAGAAGTCGAGCGGGGGAGGGACCGGCGCTTCCTCGTCCTCCACCAGCTGGAGGACCGGGTTGTGTTGGCGCTTTTCAAAGGCCACCCGAGCCCGGATGCGGCCGAGTAGTGTGTGCAAGTCCTGCTGGCTTAGGTAGAAGGCCCCGAAGCGTTGGATAAACGCCTCCTGCTCATCCGTCCGGTAGGTGACGTCCCGCACCAGGTCCGGGCCGAGGGCGCGCAGGCGGTCGGCAAGCGCATTGGCAAAGCGCTGGAGCGCCTCTGGCTGACTTCCTTCGAGGACCAGGTAGAGGTTGCTGACCGGGTTGAGTTTGGGGCCGATGCTCTTCGTCGCCAGGACGCTTGGCGCCGTCTCGGGGAGGAGTTCCTCGAGGTCGCTTCGAAGGTTTGAGTAAAGCTTCGCGGCGAAGACGCTGCTCACCACTAGAGTCAAGGCCGCTGCGCCCAGCACGCCCCGTCGCCGATGAATGAGCCAGGAGACGAGCCGGTCCCCAGCCAGCCCAAGGCCACCCCTCACCTCGTGGTCTCCCCGGCTCCGCCGAGGGGAAGCTCGCGAGACTCAGCGGCGGCGGAGCGGTAGGCGGCCTCGATGAGCTGCACGCAGACGAAGGCATCTTCGGCCTCGGTGCCCACCCAGAGGCCTTCGGCGATGGCCGTCCGAAACTGCTCGAAGAGCGAGTTGAACCAGGAGAGGTGGCTCGCATCCATCCATTTCGAGGAAACGCGCTTGCGCTCGGTGCGCCAGTGAAGGGCACTCTGGGTGAGGGCCGGCCCCTCGCTGGGCTCGATGACCGCCAACTCGAGGTTGTCGTCATCCACGGTGATGGCGCCGTGCTCGCCCTGCAGCGTGTACAGGACCTTTCGGACGCCGGCCGTCCAGCTGAGGTGCGCCTGGGCGAAGCCCGAAGGGAAGGTGAGCATCAGGCTGATGTTGTCCTCGGTGTCCCAGCGAGCCGAGTTGAGGTTGGAGAGCTTGGCGGTCACCGTGCTGGGGTAGGCGCCCATCCACTCGAAGGCCAGGTAAAAGCTGTGGCTCCCGTGGTCCATGGCGATGCCCCCGCCGGAGTAGCGCCGCTCGCGGCGCCAGTCGGGTTGCCATTCCGGCACCCCCTTGGCGTGGGTGTTGCGAAATGTGCTCAAGGTGACGCTCCTGATGCGGCCGATGCGTCCTGACAGGAGGATGTCACGAATGGCCTTCACCACTGGCGCGTGCTTGTAGTTGTGGCAGGGGAACAGCACGCGCTGAGCCCGGCGGGAATGTTCGAGTAGGGCCCGCGCATCGGCCACGGTGGTTGCGAGCGGCTTCTCACACAAGACGTGAAGGCCGGCGTCCAGTGCTCGGTGGGCGATGGCAGCGTGGTCGCAGGGTGGGGTGCAGATGTCCAGGAAGTCGAGCGAGCTGGCTTCTGCCGCGAGGAGTGCCTCGGTGCTCGTGTACAGACGGGCTTCGGGCAGAGCGGCCCGCGCCGCGTCCAGACGTCGCGCACACACATCGGCCACGGCAACGACTTCGACGTCGTGTGCACGCCGCGCGCGCTCCAGGTACGCCGGGACGTGGCCATGGGCGCAGATGAAGCCGTAGCCCACCACGCCGCCTCGTAAGGCTCGGCGAAGCGGCGGCGTTGGCGGGGGGAGACCGTTCGACTGACGTTTCAACGCCAACGGCCGCTCCGCTCGAGCTCGGTAAAGACTTCGGCCAGCAGGCCGAGGCCCTCGTCGGCGGTGGCCTCGTCGATGGTCAACGCGGGCTGAAGGCGGATGTGCGGTGAATGGGTCATCGCCAGAAGCCCGCGCCGGACGCCAGACAGGTACACCTCCTTCATCACCGCCGCCGGGACCGGCTCCTTGCTCGTCCGGTCACGCACCACCTCGATGGCGAGAAGCAGCCCCTTGCCACGCACCTCGCCGATGAAAGGGTACCGGTCGCGCAATTCTTCCAGGCGCCTGAGCATGAAACGGCCGACGCGCTCTGCGTTCTCCCCCAGACGCTCACGCTGGATGGTGTCGACGGAGGCCAGAGCGGCCGCCGCAGCCAAGGGGTTGCCCCCGTAGCTGCTGGAGGCGCCAGAGGGCTTGTTCCAGGGTGGCGTCTCGGCGATGTCCGAGCGTGTCAGCACTCCGCTCACCGGGAAGCCGGACCCGAAGCCTTTGCCGAGTGTCACCACGTCCGGTATCACGCTAGGCGTGTGGTCGACGCCCCATTGCCGACCGGTGCGTCCGAAGCCCGTAATCATCTCGTCGGCGATGAAAAGCGCCCCCACCTCGCGCGCAGCATCGGCCACAGCCGGCAGAAACTCTGGGGGTGGGATGACATTTCCGGCCGTGCCCTGCATCGGCTCGGCAAGTACTGCAGCGACCGGCCCCTGAGGCTGCGCCTTCAGGGCCTTGCGGGCGAAGTCGGCGCACGCAATGCCACAACTTCCGTACTGGAGCCCGAACGGGCAGCGGTAGCAGTCCGCGTACGGAATGGACGTGGTGTGCGGGAGGAGGGGCGCGAAGCCGTGCTTGGCGTCAGTGCCCATGAGCGACATCACGCCCGCAGTCTTCCCGTAGAAACCGCCCCAGAAGCCAACCACGTCCAGGCGGCCGGTCTTCGCCCGGGCCAGCCGCAGAGCAGACTCCACCGCCTCTGCCCCGCCAGAGTACAGCTGAAGTCGGTCGAGGCCGGCCGGGGCCACCGCGGTAACGAGGTTCACCAACTCCGCTCGAGGCGTGCTGGTGAAGCTTCCAACCGTGAGTTTCTGCAGCTGCGCAGTCAGCGCAGCGACATAGGCGGGGTGGGCGTGGCCGAGAGAATTGACGCCAATGCCGCCAATCAAATCGACGTACCTGTTCCCGTCGACGTCGGTGACGTGGCTGCCCTGGCCATGGTCCATGGCCAGGCCAGCCCACAGGGCAAAGCCTTGCAGTCCGGGCGCCAGATGCTGCGCCTCGCGGGCGACCAGCGCACGACTCTGTGGCCCCGGAATCTCGGTCTTGAGGAGTACCCTCGGCATGGCTTCACCCTGCACGGCGACGGAAGACGTACAGCCGGTGCATGGGGTAATTCCAGGCCAAGCCCACCAGCACCGCCGCAGCGAGAGTCCCGAGCCCCGGACCGAGGCCTCCGCGTTCGACCAGCAGCTGCGCCAACCCGAGGTTGAGAACCAACGAGGCACCCCAGGCGAGCAGGTAGCGGAGTGCTTGATGAAAGGGGCGCTGGCTCCGGGTGCGAAAAATGAGATGGCGCTTGGCTGTGAAGTCGCTGGCGCCGCCGGCCAAGTGCCCGGCCAGGATGGCCCAGCCATAGGCCGTCCCGAGAAAAATGAGGCCTTCCATCACCACCACGTCGAGGGCCGAGGCCACCGTCGCCGAGGCCTGGGAGGCGAGGAAACGCCACACTTCGCCCAGCCACGCCGACCGATGGGCGGCGGACGTTTTGGAGACGTCGCTCACCGCCCGCCTAGCGGCCACGCTTGCGCAGCTCTGAGCGAACGAAGGCTGTGCGGTGGATGGCGGTGGCATTGGCGAGGACAGCAATAAGCGCCAGCGCCGCGAGCACCAGCGGGTAGCGCGGGTGGGTAGCGCCCGGCTCCCACCACCAGGCGACAAGCGGAGACAGCACCGTGGACAGGCAGAGGTACGCCGCGCGTTCATGCCGCTGCATCAGGCCCATGCGTGCCTGGACTCCCATCGCCTCACCCTTTGCCCGGGCATAGGACACCATCACCGCACCGGCGCAGGCCGCGGTTGCGAGGAGGAAGCCGGGCGAGTCATTGCGGTAGTAGTAGGCCAGGCCGAAGAAGACGGCCATTTCCGCCCACCGGTCCACGACAGCGTCCAGCACCTCACCGGCGTCGGAGGCGAGGCCCTGCTCGCGGGCGACGCCGCCATCGAGCGAGTCGCACATGGCCCCGACGACGAGGAGGGAGCCCCCGAGGCCGAACAAGCCGGCGGCCAGCGCGGCTGCCGCGCCAAAGTGGAAAACCAGAGAAGTCCACGAAAGGGTGTCTGGGCGGATGCCCAAGCGCACGCACGCGCGCACAGCCGGTCGGAAGACCCACAGCCCATACTCCATGAAGTAGGCGCCCAGGGAGGTGCCCCTTGGCTGCTGCGCCACCCGCTTGCTCTGCGACCGACCGTTGAGGGCCGTCTTCAGCGCGAAGGCCCCCAAGGCCACCAGGAAGGCGCCGGCAAGCATGGACAAAGCGACGAGGCTGGGGAGGTTCCCGGTCATCCGTTGCGCAAGCGTCACACGGAGCTCGCGGCGTCAGCACATAGCGGCTCCACCGCCGGAGTCAACGCGTCTCGGCCGTCCCCGAGGACGGTGTTGCATCCCCGAGGTGAGGGCGCACGCGTTCCGTTGCACCGACAACGGATTTCGCCCCCAAAGTGCCTGGTGAATGCTAGGTCCCGAAGCTTGAGGGACGCCGGGGTGCTCCGTGAATACCGCGGTGCGGGCCGGACGTCGAAGCCGCCGAGCTCCCGGAGGTCCAGTGCAAATTCTGCTCGCAGTCCTGGCGCTTGGCGCGGCGGAATCCACCGCCACGGAGGCCCTGAAGGCCCGAGACGCGGAGGTTCGGGCCGTGCTGCCAGCGAAGGGCACGGAATTGACGGCTGCGACCCGGCAGAAGCTCGAAAACATCCTCACCCGGGCGGTGGACCTCGAGGGCGTCGCGCGCTCAGCGCTCGGCAAGAATTGGGACGAGGCCACCGTGTCTCAGCGGAAGCGTTTCCTGGACGCCTTCAAACAGCGCTTCCGGAAGGCCACCGCCGACCAGTTCACCGAGGACTACCGCTCGAGCGAGGTGAAGTACCTCCCGGAGGTGGCGGAGGAAGGCGGCGTCAAGGTCCCGACCGACGTCACCATCAAAGGCGAGCCGACGCGTATTGAGTATGTGATGCGCCGAGAGGGCGCGGACTGGCGCATCGTCGACATCGTCATTGACGACGTCTCGACGGTGGACAATTACCGGTCGAGCTTTGGCCGCATCATCAAGAAGGAGGGAATGGACGGGCTGATTAATCGGCTGAACAAGGGAACGGTGAAGCAAGCCGGAGAAAAGGGCCAGACCAAGACGCAATAGGAAGCCTCGCCTGGCCGTGTGGCCTCCGAGCGGGGGGGTGGCTTGCCAGAGCTGCTCTCCGGGTGGCAGTTTACATCGACGTTTTCGACGGTTTTTGGAGGGAGGACCATGACACGGAAGCTCGCAGCATACTCGCACCCGGCCCTCGTGATGCGCGGACTTCCGTGCGTCGCCGGCCTTCTTGCATTGGCCACAGCTTGCTACCCAAGCGGCGTCACCAACGTGTCGCAATACAATACCGTCAGCACCGCCTACGACACGTCCTTCAATTTTGCGACGCTCAGCACCTATTCCATTCCAGGCGCGACAGTCGCCAACCCGCAGAATTGTGTCGTCGAAGACTTGGGGGACGGCGGCGCCTTTTTTCAACCGGGCGGTGGCTACAACCCGGCCCTGCCAACCACAATTTGCTCGACGGTTGTCGACCAGCTCAACGCCATTGGCTACACGTTGGTCGACCCGGCCACCGGGCCCGGCCAAACCGAGCCCAGCTTCATCGTCACCATCGGCGCCCTCAACCAGGCTTACACGGCCTGGGTGAGCTACCCCTGGTATGGCTATTGGGGCGGCTATTACCCGTATTACCCGTGGGGTGGCTGGGGCTACTACTACCCTTGGGGGCCGACCTATACGTATAGCTACAACATCGGCACCCTGGTCATCACCATGGTGAAACCCACGGCGGACTCGTCGCCGGATGGTGGTTCGATTGATGCCGTCTGGGGCGGGGCGCTCAACGGCGTCGTCACGTCGACCAACATCGCACCGGCAACCGTCGCCGCGGGCATCGAGCAGGCGTTCAATCAATCCCCCTACCTTGGTGCGGCGCAGTGAGCCCGGGAGCCTTCATGCGAACGCTACGGACGACTGCACTCCTCGGAGTCCTTCTCGCCTCTGTTTCAGCCGCCGCCCAAACCTATTACACCGGCGACACCCCGAGCACCCAACCGACCAACTTCTACGGGTCGGTGCAGTACCAATTCGGCATTCCCATCGGGAATACGTACAATTACATCTCCGACGTGGAATGGCGCGGCATCGGCCTCGACCTGGATTGGATGGTGAAGCCGACCATCTCCATCGGTGTGGCCCTTGGCTGGAACGTCTTCTATCAAAACACCACGAAGCTGATTACGTACCTGCCGGGACAGTCGAAGCCTGGCTTCGCGGTGTACGGCAATCAGGACCGGAGCTTCAACTTCTTCCCACTGCTGGCGGATTTTCGGTTTTTACCCAAGCTCAAGAATGGAGTCCGTCCATTTCTTGGCTTGGGCATCGGCGCTTACATCACCACCCAGCAGCTGGGCATCGGCCTCAGCTCATTTTCGACCACCCAGTGCCAGTTTGGGGTGGCTCCGGAGTTGGGCGTCCTCATTCCCATCGACGCCGGGTCGGGGGTCCAGCTCAGCACGCGCTACAACATGGCCTTCAAGTCTGGGGGCATTCCCTTCGAGCAGTGGCTCGGCATCTACCTTGGCTTCGTCTGGGGTGGGGTGCTCTGAGCTCTCAGGAAGCCTGAAGTCGGCCGATGGGCTTCGCCGGGCCGTTGTCTCCCTGGCGGGGCCCTTTTCTTGTCTGCCGCTCCCAGCAGGGCGGCGAAGTTCGGTGCTGCAGAAAGCCTGCTTTACGTTTCGTAGTACTCGGTGCCGAGATGGGTGATGAGCTCCTCACCCATCAGGTGCCGGAGGTTATTTTTGAGTTTCATCTGCTGGATGAAGAGGTCGTGCTCTGGGTCAAGCCCCGGGGCGGCCATTGGGCTCTTATAATAAAAACTGAGCCATTCCTGGATGCCACTCATTCCTGCCCGGGCCGCCAGGTCGCTGAAGAGGGCCACGTCCAGGACGATGGGGGCGGCCAGGATGCTGTCGCGGCAAAGGAAGTTGATTTTCAGCTGCATCGGGTACCCGAGCCAGCCGAAGAGGTCGATGTTGTCCCAGCCTTCCTTGTTGTCTCCGCGCGGCGGGTAGTAGTTGATGCTCACCTTGTGGCTGAAGTCGCCATACAATTGCGGGTAGAGGCTCGGCTCGAGGATGGTGTCGAGCACGGACAGTTTGCTCACTTCTTTGCTCCGGAAGGAGCCCGGGTCTTCGAGAACTTCCCCGTCTCGGTTTCCGAGAATGTTGGTGGAAAACCACCCATTGAGCCCAAGCATTCGGGCTTTGAGCATCGGCGCAATGGCGGTCTTTACCAGCGTTTGGCCAGTCTTGAAGTCCTTTCCTGAAATGGGGACCCGCTGCCTCTTGGCCAGCTCCTGAAGCGCCGAGATGTCCACTGTGAGGTTGGGCGCTCCGTTGGCGAATGGAACGCCTTCCATCAGCGAGGCGTAGGCGTACACCATGGACGGGGCGATGGAGTGGTCGTCCTCCCGAAGCGCCGCCTCGAATGCAGCCAGTGAGGCATGTGCCGGCCCGGGCGCCAGGTAGCTTTCGGTGGACGCGCACCACACCATGACGCAGCGGTCGAGCTCATGGTGCCGGATGAAGCGACGAATGTCGGCGCGAAGCTGTTCCGCCAAGTCGAGTTTCCTGGGGCCGTGCTTCACGTTGGGTCCGCTTAGGTTCCTCACGAAATGCGGGTCGAAGACGGCGGTCATCGGCCGAATGGCCTCCAGCTGGGGGCGCAGCTGCTGGAGCAGCTCTTTGTCCAGGACTCCTGCTTTGCGGGCTGACTGGTAGGCGTCCTCTGGAAAAATGTCCCAGCCCCCGAAGACCAGGTCCTTCAATTGAGCGAGCGGCGCGAAGTCTCGGATGTAGGGCTGCCGGTGCTCAGTGCGTCGGCCGAGACGGATGGTGCCCATCTGTGTCAGCGAGCCAACGGGAAGTCCGAGACCCAGCTTCACGGCCTCGCAACCGGCGAAGAAGGTGGTCGCCACGGCGCCCATTCCGGGGGTCAGGACGCCGAGGCGTCCTCTGGCCGGACGAACGGAGGTGCGCTGTTTCTCGGTCATGTGGTGGAGACGCGCGGGAGGGAAAGGACGGCGGCCTGTGCCGAGCCGAAGCGCCGGCCGAGGTACAGGCCCGCCCGAGCAGCCCAGACTGCCACGGCATAGCCGGCGAGAACATCCAGCACGTAGTGGTGTGCGAGGTAAACGGCGGCGAAAGAGACGAGCAGGGTGAAGCCGAGCGTGGGGAGTCGCCACCGCCACCCGCGGGACCAGGTGAAGAGGGTCACCAGGAAGGGGTAGGTGACATGGAGTGAGGGCATGGCTCCGAAGACGCTTGGGTTTCGAGCGTAGAAGCTTTGGAAGTAGTGAATCCCGAAGAAGGCGTCGAAGCGCGCACAACCGGCCGCGCTGCCCACCGCATGGGGGTCAGCAGGCCCGAGGCCATGTTCGAGGATGTACCAAGGAGGCGCCACCGGTAAGAGCACGTAAATGACTGCCCCGGAGAGGACGGCGATGAAAAAGGCCCACAGGAAGGCGTCGAATTTCACCCGGTCTCGGAAGAAGAAGTCGACGGCCACGGCCAGGTACTCGTAGATGAAGAGGGCATAGGCTGCGCCACAGAGGAGGTCGAGCGCGAGAAAGGGCCTGAGGTAGAGCCACTCCGCCCAAGAAACGGGCGGGTTGCCGGCACGAAAAAACCTCAACTCCAGCGCGCGAAAGTCTCCGGTGCGAATTGGCCCTAACAGTGGAAGAAACCTCTGCCCGTCCACCAGTACACCGGTGAGCCACAACGGGACGCACGCCCGGGCAACGGCCTGCGCCCTCGTCCCGCACCAGGGCAATGTCATGAAGAGCCCATCCACCAGCAGGTGCTCCCAGCGAATGCCGCTGGTGAGGGACGTCAGTGTGAGGTGTCCCGCGCCCAGCGCGGTCGCCAGAAAGGCAAAGCGGTACGAGCGTTGGGACGGCGCCGAGAGAGCGAGGCTGGGAGTGGACGTCGCTGGTGAGGACACGCGAGGGTGGGGTCCCTAGCATGGGTAACCGCGTGCCGAAAACTCCGCCCCCCGCATTGCAGGCCGCCCGCGTCCCGGCTGGCGTCCTCGAAGTCCTAGGGCGTTTGCAGGACGCCGGACACGAGGCCTACCTGGTGGGCGGCTGCGTCCGGGACCTCGTCATGGGCCGAGTTCCGAGCGACTGGGACGTCGCCACCCAAGCCCTCCCGGCCGACGTCCAGCGGCTGTTTCGCAAAGTCATTCCAACGGGCGTGGCCCACGGCACCGTCACAGTGTTGGTGCCGGGAGGGCAGGTGGAAGTCACTACCTACCGGGTGGAGACCGGCTACTCCGACGGCCGCCGTCCGGACCGGGTGGAGTTTCGCCGAGACTTGGTGGAAGACCTTGCGCGGCGAGATTTCACCATCAACGCCATGGCCTTCGACCCCAAGTCCGGGGAGCTGCGAGACCCCTTCGGGGGCCTCGAGGACTTGGCTCGGCGCACGGTTCGCTGCGTGGGCAACGCGGTGGCCCGCTTCGGAGAAGATGGGCTGCGGCCTCTGCGCGCGGTGCGCTTTGCCACGGTGCTGGACTTCGAGTTGGAGGCGCTCACCGAGGCGGCCATCCCGGGCGCCCTTCCCGTTTTCCTGAAAGTTGCCGCGGAGCGCGTGCGCGACGAGTTTCTCAAGCTGCTCCTCGCCCTGGGCGTCGAGCGCGGTCTGCAGCTGTTGGAAGGCACCGGACTCCTGGGTGCGGCGTTTCCCGAACTGCTGGGCACCGTGCGCGGGGGCGCGGCGGCGCGGGTGGGTGCGGTGCCGAGCTGCGTCGAGGTACGACTGGCCGCCCTACTCCTCTCGACGGAGGCGCCGGAGCCAGTGCTCGAACGGCTGCGGCTGCCCACCCGCACCGTGGACGAAGTCCGCGCACTGCTCGCCTCCCCACTTCCGGAGAGCGCCAATGCCTGGAATGACGTCGAGGTGCGACGGTGGGTGGCGCGACTCGGCGCAGAGCGGGTGCCCGACGCGCTGTCGCTGGCGACGGCGGCGGGCTTGCCACAGGCGTCTCAAGTGCGCGCTCACGTCGAGCAGGTTTTGGCCAGCCACCCGCCACTGACGGTTCGCGCGCTGTCGCTGGGCGGCGCTGGCGTCATGGAGGTCCTCGGCGTTGGCCCGTCCCCGGTGGTGGGGGAGGCCACCCGCTGGCTGTTAGAGCAGGTGCTGGAGACGCCCGAGCGCAACACCGAGTCTGCCCTGAAGGAGCTCCTTTCGGCTTGGGCGGAGGCCAGGGGCTTGAAGCCGGGGGGCATGGGCTGACATATGCCGTTACCGAAAATGCGCGTCGTCGTCGCCATGAGCGGTGGGGTGGATTCGTCCGCGGCCGCCGTGCTGATGCAAGAGGCTGGGCACGAGGTCCTCGGCATCACCTTGCGCGTGTGGAGCTATTCCGACGCTGCGCGGTGCGGCAGCTGCTGCAGTCCGGAGGACATCGACGACGCCCGCAGTGTGGCCGACACTCTGGGCATTCCATTCTACGTGGCCGACGCCGAGGAGCTGTTTCGCGAGCGGGTGGTTCAGCCCTTCGTCGACGGCTACCTCAAAGGGCGGACACCCGTCCCTTGCGTGGCCTGCAACGAGGACGTGAAGTTCGGTTTCTTGCTGAAGCGGGCGCGTGCGTTGGGCGCGAAGCTGGCCACCGGGCATTACGCGCGGATTGCAGAGGAGGGGGGCCGGCTCCGGCTTCTTCGCGCCGCGGACCCGGCCAAGGACCAGAGCTACTTCCTTTTCAGCCTCGGCCAGGACGCCCTGCGCGACGTCGTCTTCCCAGTGGGAGGGCTGAGCAAGGCCGAGGTGCGAGCCGTTGCCGAGCGGCGATCGCTGCCCACCAGCCACAAACCGGAGAGCATGGAAATTTGCTTCGTCCCGGACGGAGACTACGCGGGTTTTGTGGAACGGGTGGCCGGCCCGCAACCACCTGGCGCGGTGGTGAATGCGGCAGGCGAGAGGCTCGGCAGCCATCCCGGTATCCACCGCTTCACCGTGGGACAGCGTCGAGGGCTGGGGCTCGCTTCGGCGGCTCCACTCTACGTCGAGCGCATCGATGCTGAGCGGCGCCAGGTGGTGGTGGGACCCGCTTCGGCCTTGGAGCGCGAGCGCTTCACATTGCTCAAGGCGTCTTGGGTGGATGGGTGCCCGGCTGCTGATGAAACCGTCCTGGTGCGCATTCGGCACCGCCACGCAGGGGCTCCCGCCCGGGTCTCGCCGCTGGAAGGTGGAAAGCTGTCGGTGGAGCTCCTGCAGCCAGTGCGTGCGGTGACGCCGGGGCAGGCGGCCGTCTTCTACCGGGGGGCAGAAGTGCTCGGAGGTGGCTGGATCGGCTAGGAAGGGGACATGGACCGTCGCGCGGGTTGGATTATTGGCATCATCTTTGGCGGGCTCTTCCTCTGCCTTTTCGCCTTTCTGGCACTCACCTGGTACGCCTTTCAGGGCGAGCGTGGCGCCACCTTCAACGCCGGACCGAGGGTTGGGGTGGTGGAAGTGACCGGCGTCATCGCCGACTCCAAAAAGACGCTGAAGGAGCTGCGCGACTTTGCCGAGGCGGATTCCATCAAGGCCATCGTCCTTCGGGTGGACAGCCCCGGCGGCGCGGTCGCCCCGTCGCAGGAAATTTACGAAGCGGTGCGCAAGCTGCACGGGAAGAAGCACGTGGTGGTGTCGATGGGCTCCATTGCGGCCTCCGGGGGCTTCTACATCGCCTGCGCTGCGGAGAAGGTGTTTGCGGACCCGGGCACGCTGACCGGTTCCATCGGAGTCATCTTCAACTTCTACAACGTCCAGGGGCTGCTCAAGTGGGCGGGCGTCCAGGTGTCGCCGCTCACTGCCGGGAAGATGAAGGACGCCGGGAGTCCCTACCGCGAGATGACGCCCGAGGAGCGCGCTTACTTCAAGGGGGTGCTGGATGACGTGCACGACCAATTCATCGAGGCGGTGGCCAAGGGGCGCAGCCTGACGGTGGACCAGGTGAAGCCGGTTGCGGATGGGCGGGTCTTCACCGGACGGCAGGCCAAGGAGCTCAAGCTGGTGGACGAGATGGGCGGACTCGAGGATGCGGTGGCCGAGGCTGGCCGCATGGGCGGCATCAAAGGGCAGCCTAAGATGGAGTACCCGCGCAAGGACCGGCGGGTCTTCGCCGAGCTCTTCGGCGACGACGCGCAGAGTCTCTTCGAGGGCGCCGCAGCGCGGGTGGAGGAGCTGGTGGGAAGTGCGGGCCTTCAAGCGCGCATGGTTGGTCCAGCGGGCGAGTCGCGTTGACGATGGAGCACCTCTGGGCGCCGTGGCGGCGGGACTTCGTCACCGGGGAAAAGCCGGAGGGCTGCATCTTCTGCCGTTTTTTCGGCGAATGCCTCAGCGGGGATGACCGCCGGAACCTGGTGCTGGGGCGCACCGAGCATTCGTTCGCGGTGCTCAACCGGTTTCCGTACAACAATGGCCACCTGATGGTGGTGCCGAAGCGCCACCTCGGAGACTTTACCCAGCTGACCGAGGCGGAGATGCTTGACCTGAACCGTCTTTTGCAGACCGCGGTGCGCGTGGTGCAGGCCCAGTACCGTCCGGAGGGGGCCAACCTCGGGATGAACCTCGGCGCCGACGCCGGAGCCGGAATTGTGGGCCACGTTCATTGGCACCTGGTGCCGCGCTGGCGCGGAGATACCAACTTCATGCCGGTGCTGGCCGGGACGAAGGTGATGGTGGAGCACCTCGACCAGACGTGGGAGGCCCTCCGCCCACGCTTTGACCAGGCGCTGTCGGCCTAGGCTCCCCTTGGCGTCCGACTCCATTCTGGTCCTGTTGTTGGCCACCACCGCTGTGACCGCCCTGCTCGCGCTGGTGCTGGTGCTGTCGCGCAAGCAAAAGACGGAGGACGCCTCGAAGGCGTACCTCGCGGGCGTGCGCTACGTGCTCTCCGACGAGCCGGACGCCGCCTTCGCCGAGCTGTCCCGCGCGGCGCGGATGAATACGGCGACGTATGACACCTATTTTGCGCTGGCGGCGTTGATGCGGAGAAAGGGCGAGCTGGCCTGGGCCATCCGGCTCGCCCAAAATATGCTGCTTAAGCCCGCCCTCCCGCGCGAGGTGCGCCGCCGGGCGCAGCTCGAGCTCGCTTTGGACTTCCGGCGCTCCGGAATGCAGGACCGCGCCCGCGACACCTTCGAGGGGCTGCTCGCGGAGGCTCCGGCCGACGCCGAGGCGTTGCTCGCCTACCGCCAGCTGCTCGAGGAGGCGCGCGACTGGCCGCGTGCGGTGGAGGTGCAAGAACGGCTTTTGGCGGTCTCCAACGAGGGCCAGAGCGTGCTCGCCCACTTGCTGTGCGAGCTGGCGACGGTGACGCGGCCCACGGACGCCAAGGGTGCCCGGGCGCTGGCCGACCGGGCCGCGTCTCTGGACCCAGGCTCGGCTCATCCGCGGGTGGAGCAAGCGCGCTCGGCGCTGGCGCTGGGCGACCAGTCCGGTGCCCAATCCGCGCTCCGCGAGGCGCTCGAGCGCGAGCCAGAGCTGGCGCCCGCGACTGGCCTGTTGCTGCTCGATGCGGGCCTCTCGCCAGCGGAGGCGGCCAGCTGGTTTGCCAGCGAGGCTGAGCGCAAGGTACCGGCCGCTGGCCCTCTGACGCTGGCTCGTGCGGAGGCCCTGGTGCGCGGAGGGAGGGCGGACCAGGCGGTGGAGACGCTGCAGAGGCTTCTGCAGCGCGAGCCCGGCTTCCTCGAAGCTCGCCGGGCGGTGGGCGAGCTTCTCCTGGCCGGGGGCCCCGTCGAGTCCCTCCGCGACGCCTACCGGGACGTCTTGCGTACTTTAGGGGAGCCGGTGTTGGCCTTCGTCTGCCGCGCCTGCCAAGCCAAGTTTCCAGCGTTCTTCTTCCGCTGCCCGGGCTGCGGAGCCTGGGACCAGCTCGGACGTGCTCGCTCCCAGGAATTTGACCAAGCTGCAGCGCGGGCATAATCCGAAGGAGAGAACGGCGGCCCATGCGCGACTCGCACCGGATGAAGGAGAAGTACGACCTCTCGCTGGACAGTAGGCAGCTGGTGACGCTGCTCGCCGCTGGCATCGTGGTGCTCGGTGCGGTTTTCACCCTGGGCGTCTTGGTCGGACAGAAGTTGGCCGGAGCCCCGCGAACGGACCGTGCGCCGGACTTGTTGTCCGCGCTCGACCAAAAGTCCGCCGCGCTGGAGAGAGCGCGCACTGCGCCCACGTTGACGTTTCAGGAAGAGCTCACCGCGGACGGCGGCGCCACCCCGACCGCTGGCAAAGCGAAGACGGAGCCAGCGGCGAAGGCCACCGAGCCCAAGCCGGAGGTTGCCAAGCCGGTAGACAAAAAGGCCGCGTCGGCGTCCTCCAAGCCAGCGGACGCTGGGGCAATTGCGACCCGCGCCGCCGCCGCCCAGCCTGCGCCGCCCGCTGCCAAGCCGCCCGACGGGAATGTGGCGGGAGGAGCCTTCACACTGCAACTTGGGGCCAGTCAGAGTCGGGAGGACGCTGAGCGGATGGTGTCGCGCTTGCGCGAGAAGGGCTATGCGCCCTACATCGTCACCGCAGAGGTCCCCGGCAAGGGGACGTACTACCGGGTAAGGATGGGAAGCTTCGCGACACGCGAGGCTGCCGGCCGCTACCTGGAGGACTTCCGGCGAGAAACCAAGACCGAGGCCTTTGTTGCCTCGACCAAGTGACGGGATGCACCAACCGAAGCGCGTCGAGAAACCGTGGGGCTACGAGTTGATTTGGGCCCACACCGAGCGGTACGTGGGAAAGCTGCTCCACATCAACCAGGGCCAGCGGTTGTCGCTGCAGTACCACCAGCGGAAGGACGAAACCGTCCACGTCCAAGCGGGCACCTTGCTTTTGGTGGTGGACGAGGGCGCGGGGCTGGTGGAAAAGACGCTCCGGCCGGGCGAGAGCTACCACATCCGCCCACTCACCAAGCACCGCATGGTGGGCGTTACCGACTGTGAGGTGCTCGAGGTGAGCACCCCCGAGCTCGACGACGTGGTGCGGCTCGAGGACGCCTACGGGCGGGCCGGGACGAGCGCGCCCTAAAGGGTCCCGCTGGGGGCTGTCTATTTGCCGGGGCTGGGCGCGGCCGGGGTGGTGACCGGAGTGGCGGTGGAGACGGACTCCGGCGAGCGGGTCCACCGGTCGACGTTGCCGTCGCCGTCGAGGTCCTCGCCAATGCGGTCTATCTGCCCATTCTCCCAAAACTCCCAGTAGTCGACTTTGCCGGTGCCCTTGGTGTCTCGCTCTTTGCGGACGAGCTGCCCGTGCTCGTAGAAGAGCCAGGTGTCGACTTTGCCGTCGCCGTTGAGGTCCCGTTCCTTGCGCACCACCTGGCCCTTCTCGAAGAAGATGGTCTCGTCGACCTTTCCGTCGAAGTCCAAGTCCAGCTGCTCGCGGACCTTTTCCCCGTTGTCGTCGTACCAGTACACCGCGTCGACTTTCCCGTCGAAGTTGAGGTCCATCTCTTTGCGGACCAGGTGCTCGGTGGCATGGCCGCTCGCGTCCTTGACGGTGACGTAGTACTCCCAGACGTCCGGTTTGCCGTCCCGGTTGAGGTCATACTGGACGACTCTCTCGTCGCTGCGCTTCTCCTGGTGTACTGGCTGAGCCGCGCCTGCGGCCGTGGCCTGGGCGTCGGGTTGGACTGCCTTGTTGCCTCCGCAGGCGGCGAGCGCGACCGCGGCGAGGAAGGGAAGTTGCCGGGCAAACCTTGGGCTCACTGCTCGTCTCCTCGGGCCCACGCCCGCGCCGTCCTGGCTACCGGGGTGACCCTTCATGTACTTTTACCTACGGCCATGCCACGCAAGAAGCTGTCCACCACCATCTACATTACGCCCGAGCAGAGTGAGTTGCTCAAGCAGCTGAACCACAAGACGAAAGTTCCGGTGGCGGAGTACATCCGCCAGGGCATCGACTTGGTGCTGGAGAAGTACCGTTCTCAGCTTCCGGGTCAGTCTAGCTTCGACGAGTTGCGGAGGTGAGAGGCACCTGGCAGGGAAAGCGGTGCCTGGTGATGGGTGGGGCCGGCTTCATCGGTTCGCACCTCTGTGAGCGCCTCTTCGCCGAGGGTGCCAGCCGGGTGGTGTCGGTGGACAACCTCATCACCGGCAGCGGCGCCAACTTGGCTGGGGTCCGCGAGCGGCCGGGCTTTGAAGACGTCCGGGCTGACGTCACCGAGCCCTTCGCCGTGGACGGCCCCCTGGACGTCGTCTTCAACCTGGCCTCGCCGGCCTCGCCGGTGGACTACCACCAGCTGCCACTGGAGACCTTGCGCGCGGGCTCGCGAGGGACGGAGCACGGCCTGCAGTTGGCCCAAGCGGCAGGGGCCGTCTTCCTCCAGGCGTCCACTTCCGAGGTGTATGGGGACCCGTTGGTGCACCCCCAGCGCGAGGACTACTGGGGCAACGTCAACCCAGTAGGGCCACGGGCGGTGTACGACGAAGCGAAACGTTACGGCGAAGCGCTGGTTTCGGCCTACCGACGCAGCCGCGGGCTCTCGGTGCGCATCGTTCGCATCTTCAACACCTACGGGCCCCGAATGCGGCTCAACGATGGCCGGGTGGTGCCGGCCTTCGTCACCCAGGCCCTGGCCGGAGAGGACTTCACCGTCTTCGGCGACGGGAGCCAGACTCGCTCCTTCTGCTTCGTGCGCGACTTGGTGGACGGGCTTCTGCGGCTGGCCCAGTCGGACGTCCAGGACCCGGTCAACCTCGGTAACCCCATCGAAATGAGCATTCTCCAGTTTGCCGAGGCGGTGCGGGCGGCCGCCGGGGGCGGCGGGCGGATTGTTTTCCGGCCGCTGCCCACCGACGACCCCAAGCAACGTCAGCCGGACATTGCTCAGGCGCGGGCGCTGCTCGGCTGGGAGCCGCGAGTGCACCTGGCCGAGGGGCTGCAGGAAACCATCGCCTGGTTTCGCCGGCAGGAAGGCGTTGGGCTGGCGAGCATCGGCACCCGGCGAGCAGCCGGCAAGTGAAGGTCTTGGTGAGCGGTGGAGCCGGCTTCATCGGCTCGCACGTGTGTGACGTCTTTCTCGCCGCCGGGCACCATGTCGTCGCGCTGGACAACCTTTCCTCCGGCCGCAGAGAAAACCTTGCGCCGGACGTGGCGCTTCTGGTGGAGGACATCCGCAGCCCGGAGGCCGCAGCACTGGTGCGGCGCGAGCGTCCTGACATCCTCTGCCATCTGGCGGCGCAGATGGATGTCCGCCGCAGCGTGGCCGACCCACGCTTCGACGCAGATACCAACATCCTCGGTTTCCTGAACCTGCTCGAGGCGGCGCGCACGGCAGGGGTGAGGAAAGTCGTCTTCAGCTCGACCGGCGGAGCCATCTACGGGGAGCAGGACGTCTTTCCGGCTCCAGAGACGCACCCCATCCGGCCGGTCTCGCCCTATGGGGTATCCAAAGCAGCCGGAGAGCTGTACCTCGGCTACTACCGGGCGCAGTACGGGCTGCGCTCGGTCTCCCTGCGTTACGCGAATGTCTACGGGCCGCGTCAAAACCCCCACGGCGAGGCGGGCGTGGTGGCCATCTTCAGCGAGCGTCTGTTGAGTGCCCAGCCGTGCACCATTTACGGGACCGGCCGGCAGACCCGCGACTTCGTCTACGTGGTGGACGTGGCCAGGGCGAACCTTCTCGCTTCCGAGCAGCCGGTGGAGGGGCCGGTCAACATTGGCACCGGGGTGGAGACGGACATCACCCGGCTGCATTCGCTTTTGGCCGAGGCGGCGGGCCGGCCCGAGCCGCCGCGCTATGCCGAGGCCAAGCCCGGCGAGCAGCAGCGTTCATCGCTGGACGTGGCGCTCGCAGCGCGGGTGCTGGGCTGGACTCCATCGGTGGGCCTTGCGGAGGGGTTGGCGCGCACGCTTTCTTGGTTCCGGGACTGAGCAGCGCCTTTCCCCCAGCGCCTGGCGTTACGCGCTGGCCCCCAGGGTGTGCTAGGTGACCGCCCGCCGCAGCGCTTTTTTATGCCGCCCGAGAACGCCCACTTCCGCAATTTCTGCATCATCGCCCACATCGACCACGGCAAGTCGACTCTGGCGGACCGCCTCTTGGAAGTCACCGGCACGCTGAGCAAGCGGGAGTCGCAAGCCCAGTTTCTCGACAACATGGAGCTCGAGCGGGAGCGCGGCATCACCATCAAGGCCCAGTCGGTGCGGATGAATTACACGGCGAAGGACGGGAAGAGTTACGTCCTCAACCTCATCGACACACCGGGTCACGTGGACTTTGCCTACGAAGTCAGTCGGTCCCTGGCGGCGTGTGAAGGTGCGCTTCTGGTGGTGGACGCGAGCCAAGGGGTGGAGGCCCAGACACTGGCCAACGTCTACATGGCGCTGGAGCAGGGGCTGGAAGTCATTCCCGTCATCAACAAAATAGATTTGCCCTCGGCCGACGCTGAGCGGACGCGCGCCGAAATCGAGGACGTCATCGGCATCGACGCCTCCACTGCCGTGCCGGCCAGCGCCAAGGAGGGCATCGGCATCACCGACATCCTGGAGGCGGTGGTGCAGCGGGTGCCGCCCCCCGAGGGGGACCCCGCCGCGCCACTCAAGGCACTGGTGTTCGACAGCTGGTACGACAGCTACCGGGGGGTGGTGATGCTGGTCCGGGTGCTGGAGGGCACGCTGCGGAACAAGCAGGCGATTCTGTTGTTTAGCAACCAGAAAACCTTCGAGGTCCAGGAGCTCGGCGTGTTCAGCCCCTTCAGCCAACCGGTGTCGCAGCTTCAGGCCGGGGAGGTGGGGGTCCTCATCGCCGGTGTCAAAGTCATTCACGACGCCAAGGTGGGGGACACAGTGACCGAGGCGGACCGGCCGTGCGCGGTCCCCTTTCCCGGCTTCCAGGAAGTGAAGCCGATGGTCTTCAGCGGCATTTTCCCCATCGACGCCGGAGACTACGAGGACTTGCGCGACGCGCTGGAGAAGTTGCGGTTGAATGACTCTGCCTTCACCTATGAGCCAGAAACCTCGACCGCGCTCGGCTTTGGCTTCCGCTGCGGTTACCTGGGTCTGTTGCACATGGAGATTGTCCAGGAGCGGCTGGAGCGCGAGTATAACCTGAGCCTCATCACCACCGCCCCGTCGGTGGTGTACAAAATCTTCACCCACCAGGGAGAGCAGCTCCTGGTGGACAATCCCGCGCGGCTCCCGGCGGTGCAAAACATCGAGCACCTGGAAGAGCCGCTCTTGACTTGTCACATCCACGTCCCCGACGAGTACCTGGGCGGCGTGCTCAAGCTGTGTCAGGACCGCCGCGGCGTGCAGAAGGACATCAAATACCTCGGGAGCTCTGGCAAACGGGTGCAAGTCACCTACGCCATGCCGCTGGCCGAGGTGGTCTTCGACTTCTTCGACAAGCTGAAGAGTGTGAGCCGCGGCTACGCCTCACTCGACTACGAGTTGGCCGGCTACCAGCCGGCGGAACTGGTGAAGCTGGACATCCTCATCAACGGTGACCCGGTCGACGCGCTCAGCGTGATTGTCCACCGCGAGCGGGCCTACCAACGCGGGCGGGACGTCTGCGCCCGGCTCAAGCAAGTCATCCCCAAGCAGATGTATGAGGTGGCCATCCAGGCAGCCATCGGCAGCCGGGTGATTTCGCGGGAGACCATCTCCGCGATGCGTAAGAACGTCCTGGCGAAGTGCTACGGTGGCGACATCAGCCGAAAGCGAAAGCTCTTGGAAAAACAGAAAGAAGGAAAGAAGCGGATGAAGCAGGTGGGGAGTGTGGAGATTCCCCAGGAAGCGTTCCTCGCCGTTCTCCGGACGGACGAATGAGCGCGCCCATGGCCAGCGCCACCGGCGGCCAAGAGGGGGTCGGCCTGCTCGGGCTGCTCTCGGCGCGCCGCACCGAGGACCAGGAGCGCCTTCGGCGCCTGTTGTATGCGCGCGACCTCCTCTCCAGTCTCTGGGCGCCGGTGACGGCCCTGGCCCTGGTGCTCATCCCTTACCTGTTGCTGGTCGAGCTGTTTCCGGCGACTGGGCGCTGGGCTGCGCCGGCGATGCGGGGCTTGGGGTTGCTCGCCTTTTTGTGGTTCGCCGTGCTGCTGATGTTTCGACTGGTGGCGCGGCAGCCCTCCCGGCTGCGTCGGTTGCGCCACGAGGCGCGGGAGGCGACCGCCGACGTCGATGCAGCGCTGCGCGCCCGGGGGTCAAAAATCGACGCTCGCGCGCGCGAACGCCTGGTGGAGATGGCAGCCCGCGTCGACGGGGGCATGCTGGGCGGCGACGCCGAGGCCCTGGAAAAGCACCTCCGGGCCCTGGTCGACGCCGGCTCCGCCTTGCCCGGCAAGAGCCGGAACGAGACCGCGGACTTGGTGGTGGGGCTCGCCAAGGCGCTGGCCGTGGCGCTCCTCATCAGAACGGTTCTGGTGGAGCCCTTCAAAATTCCCTCCGGCTCGATGATTCCGACTCTGGAAATCGGCGACCAGATTTTCGTGAACAAGTTCATCTACGGGGTCCGCATCCCGTTCCTCAACGTGGTGCCTTTCGCACTGGTGCGCGAGCCCGAACGAGGAGATGTCATCGTCTTCAACAACCCGGCGGACACCTCGAAGGACTTCATCAAGCGGGTGGTGGGGCTCCCGGGGGACGTGGTGGAGATTCGCGACGACGTCGTTTTCATCAACGGTCACGAACAGCCACGGACGCTGAAGTCAGAGGACTTCCCGGCCTGGAAAGAGGAACCAAGCCGGGCGGAGTGGTGGCTGCTCGGCCTCTTCGAGAATGACTGGAGAATGGAGTCGGACCAGCTCTACGAGGAAAACCTGAGCGGCCACCTGCACCCCACGCTGCAGCGGCCGCTACAACCACGGTCCATGGAGAACGGGCCCTTCCGGGTGCCGGCCAAGTCGGTTTTTGTGATGGGCGACAACCGCGACGACAGCGCCGACAGTCGCGTTGGCTTTGGCGGCAGAGAGCGTCCGGCCTATGTCCCCTACGGCAACATCAAGGGGAAGGCGATGATTGTCTGGCTGTCGCTCGGGCACGGGGGACTCTTCTCCGGACTCTTCGGAGGCACCGGCATCCGCACCGACCGCTTTTTTCACCCAGTGCGGTAGCCCCTGGGGTGGCTCCCGGGGCGGTGGCATTGACGAGCGTCGGACTGGCACTGTACCTACTGCCTCACCGTGCTCAGAGCCCGCGGAGCGGTCAGTCTCGTCACCCTCGCCCTGTTGCTGGTGGTGCTTGCGGCGGCGTACGCGGGGTGGCTCTACATTCCGGTCTATCTGGACAACCTGGACATGCGTGAGGCCGTCGTCGCGGCTTTCAACCGGATGGGCACGGACCCAGACGATGGACGCATCAAAGCCTTCCTGCTCTCGCGGACCAACGCCATTGGCACGCACTGGGAGACGCAAGGCGGAGTGCGGGTGGAGAAGCCCGGTCTCGGCTTGACAGAGGCGGACCTGGTCCTCGACCGAGAGTCCTTTGCAGACCGTACCGGAAGTGTGCAAGTGGACTACCAGCGCGAAATTCGACTGTGGCCCAGCGACACCTTCAAGACCTTGGACTTCCACGTGGAGAAGGTAGGGACGTTGCCCAGGTGAAGCCGCCCTCCCGGCAGAGTCTGCTCACCACCGAGGGGATGTCCCGGAACGCGGTGGAGTCCCTCTTCGCGCGTGCGCGCCTCCACGCCCGTGGCATCGAATCCGGCCGCTCGGTGCGCCCGCTGGAGGGCAAGGTGGTGGCCAACCTCTTCTTCGAGGCCAGCACCCGGACTAGGCTGTCCTTCGAGCGTGCGGCCAAAGCCCTCGGCGCCGACGTCCTCAACTTCACCACCCAGACTTCGAGCGTGGTCAAGGGCGAGACGATGATGGACACGGTGCGCAATGTGGAGGCGATGGGCGTCGCCGCGCTGGTCATCCGTCATGCCGCCTCGGGAGCTGCCTACCTCGCCTCCCGCCACGTCCGGTGCGCAGTGGTCAACGCCGGCGATGGCACCCACGCCCACCCCTCCCAGGCCTTGCTCGACGCCTTTACGCTGCACGAGCGCTGGGGCTCGCTCGAGGGGAAGACGGTGGCCGTCGTCGGTGACGTGCTCCACAGCCGGGTCGCCCGCAGCAACCTCTATTGCCTCACCACGCTTGGGGCCAAGGTGCTGTTCGCCGGTCCGCCGACGTTGATGCCCGCCGGGCTAGACCAGCTGGGAGGTCGAGTGGCACCGTCGCTGGAGGCAGCCC
Organism: Myxococcaceae bacterium; assembly: GCA_052143535.1. Lineage (GTDB taxonomy): Bacteria > Myxococcota > Myxococcia > Myxococcales > Myxococcaceae > JADGRA01. Next base: position 35,077 of record JBKQSS010000087.1, read on the forward strand.
TCGCCGAGGCGGACGCGGTGATGGTGCTCCGAGTCCAGGGCGAGCGGCAGACGGCTGGCTATGTGCCCTCGGTTCGCGAATACGCAAGGCTCTATGGCCTCACCGCCGAGCGTGCCGCCCGGCTCAAGCCGGGCGCCCTGGTGATGCACCCAGGGCCGGTGAACCGCGGGGTGGAACTGGCCCCGGAAGTGGCCGATGGCCCGGCCAACGTCATTCTCGCCCAAGTTTCCTCCGGCGTCGCAGTCCGGATGGCCATTCTCGAGGCCTGCGCTTGAGCCCCCCGGCCTTTCTCCTGCGCGGCGGTCGGCTGATTGACCCCCGGCGCGGCGTCGACGCGGTGCAGGACGTCCTGCTTCGGGGAGGCCAGGTGGTGGCCACTTCGGACCGGCCGCTGGCCGCCGACGGCGCTCAGGAGGTGGACGTGACCGGCCTGTGGGTTTGCCCGGGCTTCGTCGACCTGCACGTCCACCTCCGCGAGCCAGGGGATGAAGGAAAGGAGACCATCCTCAGCGGGACGCGTGCTGCGGTGGCCGGCGGGTACACCTCGGTGGTGGCCATGCCCAACACACGGCCGCCCAATGACTCGGCGTTGGTGACACGGCTCGTCCAGGAACGCGCGGCGGCCGCCGGCCTGGCCCGGGTGTGGCCGGCCGGGGCCATCAGCAAGGGTTTGGCCGGTGAGGAGATGGCCGAGCTCGGGGAGCTCGCGGCCGCCGGCTGCGTCTGTTTCACCGACGACGGCCGTCCGGTGATGAATGCCGGGCTGATGCGCCGCGTCCTCCAGTATGCCCGGGCGCTCGGCCGTCCGGTGATGGTGCACGAGGAGGACCTCAGCCTGTCGGCGGGGGGAACGGCCAACGAGGGGACTCAGGCGACGCGGCTCGGGCTGCTGCCCATCCCGCGGTCCGCCGAGGTGACGATGGTGGCGCGGGACTTGGTTCTCCTGGAGGAGGTGGGAGGGCACCTTCACGTGGCCCACGTCAGCTGCGCGGAGAGCATCCGGTTGCTTCGCGAGGCCAAGGCGCGGGGGCTACACGTCACCGCCGAGGCAGCTCCTCACCACTTCACCCTCACCGACGAGGCGGTGGCCGAGTGGAATACCGACGCGAAAATGACACCGCCTCTGCGTCGGCCAGAGGACGTCGCAGCCATCCGGAAGGGCCTCGCTGACGGCACGCTCGATGCCATCGCCACGGACCACGCGCCCCACGGCATCCTCGACAAGCAGCTGCCCTTTGCCGAGGCTGCCAACGGAATCATCGGCTTGGAGACTGCCCTCCCGCTGACCTTGGCCCTGGTGCGGTCCAATGTCCTCACCGCCGCAAGGGCCGTGGAGCTGCTCTCCGCAGGGCCGGCGGCAGCCTTCGGGCTTCCCGGGGGGCAGCTACTGGCCGGCGCGCCGGCGGACGTGACGGTGTTGGACCCGGCGGCCCAGTGGATGGTGGACCCGCACCGGTTTCACTCCCGAAGCCGAAATACCCCGTTTGCTGGAATGCCGATGGTCGGCCGAGTCGTCCATACCTTCGTGGGCGGCCGACCCGTCTTCTTCGAGGGTGCGCTGCAGAAGGAGGAGACACCTTGAAACGCGCCACCCTGGCTCTGGCCGATGGACTGGTCTTCGAAGGATGGGCCTTCGGGGCGCAAGGTGAGCGCGTCGGCGAAGTGGTCTTCAACACCTCGATGTCCGGCTACCAGGAAATTCTCACTGACCCGAGCTACGTCGGACAGATTGTGACGATGGCCGCACCGGAGATGGGCAACGTCGGCACCAATGGGCTGGACCAAGAGTCGGTCCGTCCGCATGCGGTGGGAATGGTGGTGCGCAGTTTGAGCGAGGCGCCCAGCAACTGGCGGGCCGAGCAATCCCTGGACAGCTATTTGAAAGCAGCCGGGGTGGTGGGCATCGCTGGGCTGGACACCCGCCGGCTGGTGCGCCACCTGAGGACGCAAGGAGCGCAGATGGGGGTGGTGAGCAGCGAGGGCCACTCCGCGCCGGCGCTGGTGGAGCGTGCTCGTCAGGCGCCAGGAATGGAGGGGCGAGACTTAGTCACTGGCATTTCGGCCAGTGCTGCCTATGAATTCACCGAAGGGATGCCGGAGATTTTCGGAACCAAGCGGCCGCCGCTCGCCCAGCGCTTCGACGTGGTGGCCTATGACTTCGGCCTGAAGCGGGCCATGCTCCAGCTGTTGGTGGAAGCGGGCTGCCGCGTCACGGTCGTCCCGGCGGCGACGCCGGCGGCGGAGGTTCTCGCCCGAAAGCCCCATGGCGTTTTTCTCACCAATGGCCCTGGCGACCCAGCCGCGGTGCCCGGGGCCGAGGCCGCCGTCTCAGCGTTGCTCGGGCGGCTGCCCGTCTTCGGCATTTGCCTCGGTCATCAAATCCTCGCCCGTGCCGTAGGCGGACGGACCTACAAGATGAAGTTCGGCCACCGCGGGGCCAACCAGCCGGTGAAGGACCTGGTCACGGGGAGGGTGGAGATTACCGCTCAGAACCACGGCTTCGCGGTGGAGGCGGAGAGCTTAAAGGGCAGAGCGGTGGTGACCCACCTCAATCTCAACGATGGCACCGTCGAGGGCCTGGACGTCCCGGACGGGCGTGCCTTCAGCGTTCAATACCACCCAGAGTCGTCTCCTGGGCCACACGACGCACGCCACCTCTTCGCTCGCTTCACCCGTGCGATGGCGCGCTAGACTCGACCCCCAAAACGAAGATGGAGGCCGCTTCCTACCCGCCGCTCCTGGACTCGCTGTTTGCTCTGGCGAGCCACGAGGAGCGCAAGCCGGACGTGCTGGCTGCCAAGGCCGAGTACTTCCGGCTCACCGGAGAAGTCTTCGAAGACGACCGGAATTTCGAGATGCGCATGGCCTGCTTCCTCGACTTCTACGTCTTTGACTACCGCTCCAAGAGCTCGGGACGGACGCCGGCGGAGGATTTTCACGCGGCCAAGCTGAGTGCCGGGGCTCCCGACGCGGCCGTCGTCGAAGGCTTCGTGCGTACCATCCATGGCCTCTTCGAGGTGCGGAAGCTCGGGCCCGGCTTCGTGCGTCTGCGGGAGCTCTTCAGCGGCGCGGACCATGAGGTCACCGAGCGCCGCGCGTTGGCCGGTCTGCAAAAGGGCGACGTCCTCGAGGCGCGCCTCATCCCCCAGGACGGGAGTCTGGTTTTCTCGCCGGCCTTCTGTTTCCACCCGCGCGAGGCGGTGAAGGCCATCAAGCGCGAGGTGAAGCGAAGGAAGAAAAAGGAGCCGGAGCGCCCGCGCCAGGAGTTGGTGTGGGAGGCGGCCAAGCGGGCCATGAAAGTCGACCGTTACCGGCAAATCGCGGTCGAAAAAATCTACGACTTCGAGCAGTCGCGACTGTGAGGAGCCCTCAGGCAGTGGCTCGGACTTCGCCCACGTAGACGAAAGCAATGCCGCCGCTGAGGGAGCGGGCACGCCGGGTGGAAAAGGTACCGGCCTGGTCCATCAGCCCGAGAAAGCGCTCCCCCGCCGGGAAGGCGGCCGCAGTACGCGGCAAGTAGGCGTAGGCCGAGCGGTTTCCGGTGAGGAGCCCGCCCAAGCGCGGCATCAGCACCCGGGAGTAGAAGCGGTAAAACACGCCCCAGACGCCGCTCGGCTGGCCGAATTCGAGAACCACCACCCGGCCGCCGGGCCGCACCACGCGCGACATCTCCTGCAGGCCGCGCACCGGGTCATCGACGTTGCGAATACCGAAGGCGATGGTGGCTATGTCAAACGAGCCGGAGGGGTAGGGCAGGGCGAGGACATCGGCCACCTCGAAGCGGATGTCGCCGAGGCCGGCCCGTCGGGCCTTTTCCTGGGCCGGGCCGAGCATCGGCGCGCAGAAGTCCATGGCCACCACCGCCCCCCCAGGCTCCACTGCCCGCCTGAGGGCGAGTGCCAAGTCCCCCGTGCCGGTGGCGCAGTCGAGGACGCGTGCGCCGGCGGCGGCGCCGCTTTCCAGAACGGCCACCCGTCGCCAGAGCCTGTCCACCCCCAGCGAGAGCACCACATTGGTGACGTCGTAGCGGGGCGCAATGGAGGAAAACATCTCGCGGACTTGCTCGCTCACAGCGCCCTCACGTTGGCCGCGGGCGTCGGCCGCGGGTGCAGCGTCCGGCCGACGGCGTGCAGCACCGGAGGCAGTCTCCGCATGAGGTCCGCAAACATCTCCGGGGTGAGGGCCTGGGCGCCGTCGCACAGGGCGTCTTCGGGACGCGGATGCACTTCCACGAGGAGCCCGTCGGCGCCAGCGGCGGCCGCGGCCAGGGCCATCGGGATGACCAGCTCGCGGTTCCCGGTGGCGTGGCTCGGGTCGACCATCACCGGAAGGTGGGTGCGGGCCTTGGCCAAGGCCACCGAGGCCAGGTCCAGCGTGTTGCGCATGGAAGGCTCGAAGGTGCGGATGCCGCGCTCGCACAAGATGACTTGCTCGTTGCCCCCGTCGAGCAAGTACTCGGCGGCGAGCAGCCACTCCTGAAACGTCGCCGCCAGCCCCCGTTTGAGCAACACCGGCCGGCGTACTTTTCCGAGGGCGCGAAGCAGAGGGAAATTCTGCATGTTGCGGGCGCCCACCTGGAGCATGTCCACGTGGTCGATGAGGGAGGCGAGTTGTTCGGTGTCCAGCACCTCCGCCACCACCGCCAGGGCATGGCGGCTTCGAGCCCGCTCCAGAAGCTGCAGGCCCGGCTCTCCGAGGCCTTGAAAGGCATAGGGGCTGGTGCGGGGTTTGAAGACGCCGCCCCGCAGCAGGTGCGCCCCGGAATTGGACACCGCTGCAGCGGCCTCTTGAAGCTGGGCCGGTGTCTCCACCGCGCAGGGCCCGGCGGCGACGACGAAGGCCGGGCCGCCCACCTCCACCGAGCCCACCATGACGCGCGTCCCGCCCGGCCGGGCCGACCGGAGCACGCGCCGCGGGAGCGCGGGGTCAGGCTCTTGGCTGCTCCGGTTCATCAGAGGAGGTTCACGCTGTTCAAGGCGTCTTGAACTTCTTGGTGCATTGGTTAGCACGGGCGGCGTAGAAAACAACCCGAACTGGCCAACCACAAGCAGTGAGGGCTGATGGAAGGGGTGACGGCAGCTGTCGCGCAGGTGGTGGGCCTGGCCCAGAGGCTGGGCGAGGAGGAGCACCGCCGCCTCAAGACGAGCCTGCGTCCACTCTCCCTCGCTTGGTGTGACGGCGCGGTGCGCTTTTTCGGCACGGGCGAGGCGGCGGCGCATTCCGGCGCCATCGCCTCCGCTGTCCTCGCTGCCGCCAGCCAGGCGCAGGTGCAGGTGACGGGCCCGGCCGTGGCGCCGCCGGCTCCTTGGTTCTGCGGCTTCGCCTTCGACGCCTCTGCCCCCACCGACGCCTGGTGGGAGAGCTTCCCCGCAGCGCGTGCCTTCGTCCCCCAGTTGCTGCTGGGCGAGGGGCCTGAGGGGGCCAGCCTCACCGCCTACGAGGCGGTAACCCAGGACGGTGAAGCGCCGGCCCGCGCCCGTGCCGACGCTGCCCTGCAGCGGGCGTTGGCCAGTGCTTGGACGCCGCCCGCACTGGCGCCGGCCTTGGGAAGCGCGTCTGTGCGCCAGGACGGCGCGGCCTGGGAAGTCCTCGTCCAAAAGGCCCTCGAGGCCCTGCGCTCGGGCATGCTGAGAAAGGTGGTGCTGGCGCGCGCTCTGGAGGTCTCGGCGGAAGCCCCCTTCGCGGTTGCCCAGGCAGTGGAGCGCGCCCAGGCCGCCGCCGGCAGGGCCGTCGTCTTCGCCGTCACCGCCGGAGACGGGACGTCCTTTGTGGGGGCCACCCCGGAGCGCCTGGTGCGCGTGGTGGGTCGCCGTTTCTGGACGCAGGCTTTGGCCGGCAGCGCCGCCCCGGGCGACGCGGAGCAGCTGGCGGGAAGCCCGAAGGAGGTGCGCGAGCACACCGCAGTGGTGGAGGACGTCCGCGCAGCGCTGGACGCGGTTGCTGAGCGGCTGGAAGTCGGAGAAGTCACCTCCCTAGCGTTGGGCTACGTGACGCACTTGGACACCCCAATGGCCGGGACGCTGCGCCCAGGGGTGACGCCGGCAGAGGCCGCCCTGGCCCTGCACCCCACGGCAGCGGTGAGCGGCGCCCCGCGGGACCGCGCCCGTGGCTTCCTCCGTGCCCACGAGCGGCTGGCCCGGGGGTGGTACGCCGGAGGCGTCGGGTGGGTAGGCGCCGAGGCCGCGGACTTACGCGTCGCGCTGCGCTGCGCACTGGTGCGCGGTTCCGCGGCGCGCCTCTTTGTCGGCGCGGGGGTGGTGGAGGGTTCCACCGCCTCCAGCGAGTGGGCGGAGACAGGCCGAAAGGCGCTGCCCATGCTGCACGCATTATTGGGGGAGGCGACGTGGCCTCTCTGAATACGCTGTGGGCCCGTGCGGTGGTGCAGGAGTTGGTGCGCGCGGGCGTCCGCCATGCGGTGGTGTCGCCGGGCTCGCGGAGCGCTCCACTTGCCCTGGCCTGTGCGGAAGCGGCGCCTGGCCTGTCCGTGACGAGTGTGGTGGACGAGCGGACGGCGGGCTTTTTTGCGCTGGGCATGGCCCTGCAGACGGGGCTACCGTCCGCCGTGGTGGTGACGTCCGGGACGGCCGGAGCGCACTTACTGCCCGCCGTCATGGAAGCCTGGGCCGCGCGCGTGCCTCTGGTGGTACTCACCGCCAACCGGCCCTGGGAACTGCATGGTTTCGGCGCGCCTCAGACGGTGCCTCAGGAGGGCCTCTTCGGCCGTTTCGCCCGCACCGCGGTGGCGCTGTCGGCGCCTGAAGCCAGCTCGACGGCCCTGGTGCACCTCCGGGCCGTCGTCTCACGCACCGTAGCGTCGTGCCAGACGTCGCCGTGCGGGCCCGTGCACCTGGACGTGCCCTTCCGGGAGCCCCTCGTGCCCGGGCCAGGCGCACCGGACGTGGTTGGGCTGGAGGCGCTGGCGTGGGAGGGCCGTGAGGGGGCCTTCCTGGACGCGCCGGCGCCAGCCCGCAAGCCGCCCGAAGCGGCACTGGCCGAGCTACGAAGACGGCTTACCGCGACGGAGAAGGGCCTGGTGGTGGTGGGGCCTCGCGCCGCCCGGGACGGCCTGGCACCAGCCGTAGTGGCTTTGGCCACCTCGTACGGCTACCCGGTGGTGGCGGACGCCGCCTCCAACGTCCGCTGGCGCGGGGCGGGGCGCGTGGTGGGGCATGCAGACGTGCTTCTGCGCAGCGAGGCCCTCCGGGCAGCGCTTCGCCCAGACGTGGTGTTGCGCTTGGGGGGCGGGCTCACCTCGAAGCGGCTCGGCCAGTGGCTGGACGAGAGCGGCGCGACGACGGTGCTGCTGACTGAGGACGACAACCCAGTGGATGCCGCGCACCGGGCCAGCCTTCTGCTGGCGGGGGACCTTGCCAGCACCTGTGCCGCGCTGACGGCTTCTGCTGCGCCCGGGCGCGCGGCCTGGGCGGAAACCGTTTACGCAGCCGACGCGCGAGCCGACGCGCTATTGTCCGAGGCGTTCACCACTGCGGGCCCCTTCAGTGAGCCCCAGCTCGCCCATCGCCTTCTGTCCTGTCTGCCGGAGGGCGCGTGCCTGATGGTGGCCTCCAGCATGCCGATTCGGGACGTCGATGCGTTTGCCCCCGCCCAAGCCGCGCGCCTCCGCGTGCTGGCCAACCGGGGCGTCAACGGCATCGACGGCACCCTCTCCACGGCGCTGGGGGTTGCTGCGACAAGCGCCGCACCCACGGTGGTGCTCCTCGGAGACCTCGCCTTCCTCCATGACTTGGGTGGCCTCCTCATCGCTCGGCGTTCCCGCATTCCGCTGACGGTGGTGGTGGCCAACAATGACGGAGGGGGAATTTTCTCCTTCCTTCCCGTGGCCGGTGTGGGCGCAAGCTTTGAGCCGCTCTTCGCGACCCCGCATGGGCTCGAGCTGGCTCACGCTGGGGCGTTGTTTGGCGCTCAGCACGTCCAGGTGCAAAGCGCCGCGGAGCTGTCGGCGGCGGTGAGGGCCGGCCTGCAGGGCGGACTTCACCTGGTAGAGGCCAAGCTGCCCAGTCGGGCGGCTAACGTCGCACTCCATCAGGAGCTCGGCGAGCGGGCCGCGCGGGCCGCGGAGCAGGCCCTGTGAGTCTGCTCGCCCATGAAACCTGGGCTGGAAACGGGCCCCCGCTGCTGCTTTTGCATGGCTTCACCGGCAACCGCAGCACCTTCGCGCACCTGCGCGAGCGCTTGACACCCCACGCCTCGGTGGTGGCGGTAGACCTTCCGGGCCATGGCCAGAGCCCCATCAGCGCGGAGACCACCTTCGCCTCCACGCTGGCCGCACTCCTCGCCTTGCTTGAGGCACTCGGGCTGGCTTGGGTGGACGTCGCCGGGTACTCGCTGGGAGCACGGGTGGCGCTCGGGCTGGCAGTGGAATCCGGCCCTCGCGTGCGCCGGCTGGTGCTGGAGAGCGGCTCGCCCGGGCTGCGTCGGCGCCGCGACCGCGCCGAGCGCCGTCGGCAGGACGAGGCGCTCGCCGCGCGCATCGACTCCGACGGGATGGACGCCTTCGTCGAGCACTGGGAGGCGCTTCCCCTCTTTTCCGGCGTGCGGGCCCTAAGCGCCGAGGTGCAACAGGCCTTGCGCGGCCGACGCCTGGCCGGAGATGCCGAGGGACTGGCGTGGTCCCTGCGGCGGCTCGGGCTCGGCTCCCAGCCGAGCTACTGGTCGGCCCTTCCCAACGTCCGCACCCCGACGCTGCTGCTCAGTGGAGCGCGCGACGAGAAGTTCACCGAAGTGGCCGGGCGCATGGCCGCGGAGCTGCCGGTGGTTTGGGGCCACGTTTTTCCCGGGGTGGGGCATGCGCCGCACCTCGAGGCCCCAGACGCTTGGGCCCTTGAGGTGAGCGGGTTTCTGTCGACGCCGTGGATTGAACGACCGCTCGTGGAGAGCGACAGCGGGAGCAACGGATGAAGGCAACCTGGAAGCAGGTACGTGAGTACAAGGACATTCGCTTTGAAAAGTGGAAGGGCGTCGCGAAGGTCACCATCAACCGCCCCGAGGTACGGAACGCGTTTCGACCACAGACGCTCTTCGAGATGAGCGCCGCCTTCGAGGATGCGCGTGAGGACCCGGAGGTGGGCGTCGTCATTCTCACCGGCGAGGGTGAACGGGCCTTCTGCTCGGGAGGTGACCAGCGTATCCGCGGGAGCGAGGGCTACCTCGGCAAGGACGGGGTGCCTCGGCTCAACGTGCTCGACTTACAGCGGCAGATTCGCAGTCTCCCGAAACCGGTGGTGGCGATGGTGGCCGGCTACGCCATCGGCGGGGGACACGTCCTGCACGTGGTGTGCGACCTCACCATCGCTGCGGACAATGCCCGCTTCGGGCAGACCGGACCCCGCGTGGGAAGCTTCGACGGTGGTTTCGGCGCGAGCACCCTGGCCTCGCTGGTAGGCCTGAAGAAGGCCAAGGAGATTTGGTTCCTCTGTCGTCAGTATGACGCCGAAGCGGCCCTGCGGATGGGCCTGGTGAACGCGGTGGTGCCGCTCGCCGAGCTCGAAGCGGAGACGCTGCAGTGGTGCACGGAGATGCTGCAGCTCAGCCCGCTGGCGCTGCGGCTCCTCAAGTCCAGCTTCAACGCCGCCCTCGACGGTCAAGCGGGCATCCAGGAGCTCGCCGGGAATGCGACGCTCCTCTACTACATGTCTGCCGAGGCTCAGGAAGGGCGGGACGCGTACATCCAGAAGCGCCGGCCGGACTTCTCGAAGTTCCCGCGACGTCCATGAATGTCCCTTCGCCGGCTCTCGGAGCGCCAGCGCCCGCAAGGCGCCTCCGCACCTGGCTGCTCGCCGCTCGCCCCAAGACGCTGACGGCGGCGGTGGCCCCGGTGGCGGTGGGCACCGGGCTGGCCTTCGGCGCTGGGGCCGGCCGCTGGCCGTTGGTCGTCGCTGCGCTGGTGGGCGCGCTGCTCATCCAAATTGGCACCAACCTCACCAACGACTATTACGACTTTCGCAAAGGAGCGGACACGCCCCAACGGCTTGGGCCGGTGCGAGTTACCCAGGCCGGCCTGGTGGCGCCCCGCACCGTGCTCACCGCCGCCGCGCTCTGTTTCGCCTTCGCGGTGGGCGTCGGACTCTTCCTGGCGGCTGCTGGGGGCTGGCCGGTGGTGGCCATTGGCTTATGCAGCATTCTCGCTGGGTGGGCCTACACCGGGGGCCCGGCGCCGCTCGGTTACCTCGGGCTCGGCGAACTCTTCGTGTTGCTCTTCTTCGGCTTCGTCGCGGTGGCTGGCACGGCGTGGGTGCAAGCCCTGCGGCTGCCCCCCGGCACGCTTCTCTGCGGCCTGTCAGTAGGCTGCACTGCGACTCTCCTCATTGTCGTCAACAACCTGCGAGACATTCCCACCGACAGAGTTGCCGGCAAACACACCTTGGCAGCTCGCTTCGGCGAGCGCTTCGCCCGGGCCGAATACCTCTTGGTGCTGGCCGTGGCCTTCCTCGCCCCGGTGCTGGCCTGGGCCCTGGGGCAGGTGGGGAGGGCCGCGCTGGTGTCGGTCGCGGCACTTCCCTTGGCGTTGCCTCCGTTGCGCCTCGTCCTCACCGAAAGAGGGGCGATGCTCAACCGTGCGCTCGCGGGCAGCGCGCGCTTGCAACTCGTCCATGGACTGCTGCTCGCAGCTGGCCTCTGGCGGGGAGGGCCGGGGTGAGCCTTTCGTTGCAAATGCGGCCCTTCCGTCTGCCGTTGCGCGCGGCGCTGGGCACGGCGCATGGACGTCAGGTGGCGGTCGAAGGCCTGAGGCTGCTACTGAGGGACGCTTCCGGGGGCTTCGGCCTCGGGGAGGTGACGCCGCTGCCCCACTTCGGCACCGAGTCGCTACAGCAGGCGGTGCAAGCGCTGGGCACGCTTCGCCTCCACCGGGTGCCAGAGGGCGTGGAAGACGTCTCGGAAGCTTTCTCTCTCGTCGGGCGGGCTTCCGCGACGCGGGCCGGCGTCGAGATGGCACTGCTGGACTTGGTGGCGCGCCGTCGAGGACTTCCCTTGGCGCAACTGCTTGGAAGTGCACGCCTCCGGCCGGTACCGGTGAATGCCTTGCTTCGGGGCGAGACGGCAGAAGAGGTTGTCCAGGAGGCGCGCAGCGCGGTGGCGCTGGGCTTCCGGACACTCAAGCTCAAAGTCGGCGCGCTCTCGGTGCAAGGCGACGTCGAGCGGCTGGTCGCCGTGCGAGAGGCGGTGGGTGGGGCCATCGCACTCCGGGCGGATGCCAACGGGGCCTGGACGGAGGCAGAGGCACGCCAGCGGCTTTCACCACTGGTGCCGCTGGGGCTCGAGTACGTGGAACAGCCCGTTGCCGCTGGGGATGTTGCCGGCCTGAGGCGGCTTCGGACGCTTCTACCCGTCGCAGCCGACGAGGCCCTTGGCCTCGAGGGTGCTGCAGCGGCGCTCCTCGAGGCGAAGGAGGGCCCGGCCGCGGACGTCCTCATTCTCAAACTGCCCGTGCTGGGCGGACTCCTCAGCGCCCTCCGACTGGGGACCCGAGCTCGCGCTCGCCAGGTAGGCGCCGTGGTGACGAGCGCAATGGACGGGGCGGTGGGACGGGCCGCCGGCGGCCACCTGGCCCTTGCCCTGGGTGGCGGGCGGGCCCATGGCCTGGCCACAGGAGCGCTCTTGCTGGAGGACCCAGGAGCACACCCCGTGCTGCGGGGTGCCCTGCAGCTGACGGACGAGCCTGGCCTGGGCATTGCCCCCGAGGCCCTCGGATGGTGAGCACCTGCCCAGTGCGCACTGGGGCTCTGCGCGTCCCCCAGCGGCCGGCCCTGGTGGTGGGCCAGAGGCGCCTCTCCTTTCGCGAGCTCGACGCAGAGGTAGCTGCCTGGGCCGGACGGCTGCATGCGCGCGGGGTTGGCCCGGGCAGCCGGGTGGCGCTCCTTGCCTGGAATGGGCTCGCGCCAGTGGCACTCCTGTTTGCCGCTGCTCGTCTCGGCGCGGCGTTGGCCCCCCTCAATGCACGCCTCGCCCGGGCGGAGCTCGAAGCGCTCGTCCAGCGGCTGCGGCCGCAGGCGTTGCTCGTTGAGGAGGCGCTTGCGGACCGCCTGCCGGACGCTGAGAAGCTGGAGCCCCTCGCGAGGGAGCTGTCCAGCCCACCTCCCGGCGGTGAAACACTCTCGCTGGACGCGGACTGGGCGGTGCTTTTTACCTCCGGCACCACCGGACAGCCGAAGGGTGCCCGGCTTTCCGTGCGCGCCTTTCTCGCCAGTGCAGCGGCGTCCCGCGCCAACCTGGGCAGCACCCCGGAAGACCATTGGCTGTGCAACCTGCCGCTGTTTCACGTCGGGGGCCTGGCCATGGCGGTGCGGTGCGCGGTGGACGGCGCCGCCCTCGTCCTCCATCGCCGTTTCGACGGCTTGGAGACAGCGCGCGCCCTGTCCGAGCAACCCATTACCCACGTCAGCCTGGTGGCCCGCACCCTGGCGCTTGCCCTGGACGCGGGTGCGCGCCCGGGCGCGCTACGGGCGGTGCTGGTGGGTGGCGGCCCGCTTGCACCGGAGCTCGCCGCGCGAGCCCGTGGAGCAGGCTTCCCGCTGCTGCAAACCTACGGCCTCACCGAGGCGTCTTCGCAGGTGACTACCGAGCGCCCGGCCGAGGCCGACGGCACCACCGCTGGCCCTGCACTGTCGGGACTGAGGGTGCGCATTGGCGGCGCGGGGGGGACAGAGGCCAGCGCCGGGCAAGAGGGAGAGATTCAAGTGCAAGGGCCGACCCTCATGACGGGGTACCTCGATGACACTGAGGCGTCGGCGCGCTCGCTGGCTGGCGGCTGGCTGCACACACAGGACGTCGGGCGACTCGATGGGAGGGGACGGCTTGAGGTGCTGGCGCGGCGGCTCGACCTCATTTTGTCCGGCGGGGAAAATGTCTATCCGGCCGAGGTGGAGGCGGTACTCAGCGCGCACCCGGCGGTGGCCGAGGCGGCGGTGGTGGGGCGGCCCGACGCCGCCTGGGGCGAAGTCCCCGTGGCGGCGGTGGTACTTCGGGCCGGAGCGCGGGCGGACGGGATTCTGGAGTGGGTACGGGGCCGACTGGCGCGCTTCAAGGTACCGGCCGAAGTGGTGGCCGTGGCGAGGCTTCCCCGCACGGCCGCGGAAAAGGTGGACCGGGTTGCGCTGCGAGAGCAGCTTGCAGCGCACCTCAGCGACGCGAAACCAGCACACGGGAAGAGGGCCTTGTGAGAGCCAGAAGCGAGAGGGGTGGGGACGGCAGCGCGAGGTGCTACGTTCACGTAGTCTTGAACGCAGTGAACTTTCCATGGACCTGACGCCCGCCGCGAACGAATTCTTGGGGGCCACCGAGGACCGGCTCGGTCAAGTCCTGAATGGCGGAAGCGGCGGGGCGGCCAGCTCCGAGACACTGAGTAATGCCGCCCGGCACCTGTGCATTGGCGGAGGCGGCAAGCGGCTTCGGCCGCTGATGGTGCACCTCTTTGGGCGGGCCGTGGGCGCCTCCCCAGCCTCGCTGCTGCACGTGGGGGTGGCAGCTGAATTGGTGCACTCTGCCAGCCTCCTCCACGACGACGTGGTGGACCAAGGCATGTTCCGCCGCGGGCGACCGACGGTGAATGCCCTCTGGGGCAACATCGTCGCGGTCATGGGCGGAGACCTCCTGTTGTGTGTGGCGCTCGACGAGCTGGCAACGCTCGACCGGGCGGTGACGGCCAGTGCCGTCGCCACCGTGGCGGAGATGACGAGAGCCACCATCGGGGAAGTCGAGGCCCGCGGGGACCTCTCGCTTCCCCCGGGACAGCTGCGGGCCATTGCCGAGGGAAAGACGGGCGCACTGTTTGGCTTCTGCGGCGCGGCCGCGGCGACCTTGGCCGGCAAACCGGAGGTGGCTCGGCGTTTCGACACCTTTGGCCGGCACTTGGGCGTGGCGTTTCAGATTGCCGACGACTTGAAGGACCTCACCGGGGGTGACCCCGGGAAGCCGCCCTTTGCGGACATCCGCTCGCGCACACCCTCACTTCCCCTCCTCCTCGCCGCTGCCGGCGACACGGACGTCCGACGGTGTCTCAAGGAGCTGTGGGCTTTCGGCTCGATGCCCGACGAGCGCGTGCGCGAAGTGGGCCACGCGGTGCTCGCCAGCCTGGCCATGGGGGAGGCCCGCGCCGAGCTGCACCGGGAAATCTCCCGCGCTTTGGATGCGCTGGGCGCCTATGCCCAGGAGCCCGGCGGGGAGCAGTTGGTGGCCTGGGCGCAGGCCCTCGGCCAGGCCTTCGAAGAGGGAATCCAAGCATGAAGGGTTACGGCTGGTCCGATGCGCCGATGGTTTCCCCGGGCGAGCCGCTGGAGGGTGGGCTGCCCCGCTGGGAGTCCATCGCCGTGGAGGCGGTGGGCCACGTCATTGAATTTTGGGGTTTCAAGCACAACCAGGGCCGGGTCTGGGCGCTGCTCTACCTCCGGGCGAGCGCCATGAGCGCCACTCAACTGGAAGCGGCCCTCGGGCTCAGCAAGGGCGCCGTGTCCATGCTGGTGCGGGACCTCGAGCGCTGGGGAGTGGTGCATAGGGTGCGACAGCCTGGCGCAGGGGCTTGGCATTACCGATCCGAGACCGACCTGGTGCGAATGGTGAGCCGCGTCATCGAGGAGCGCGAGCTGGCCTTTCTCTCGCGCATTCGCGCTGAGCTGTCCGAAGCCCGGCGCGTCGCCGCCAGTGCCCCTGGCGTGGACAGGGACCGCCTCGTCCGTCTGGAACGGATGAATACCCTCGCCCAGGCGGCCGAGCGGGCGCTGAGAGTTTTCTTACGCACTGCGCGGTTGGACGTGCGCTCGATGCTGGCCACCTTCCGGGACCAGGCTGCCGTGCTGCGGGCGCGGGTTTGAGGCACCGGCACCACAATGGCCTCGGGAAGTCTTGACAGTTCGGCCGCCCCCGTCATACGAACGCCGGACTTTTTGACGCAAGGCCGCGCTGCTTTCACCAGAGGAGAAGTGTCCGCACCCTAGTCCGGACTTCTGGTTTTCTGGTTTGCCGTTGAAAGCCCGGCCACTCTGGGAGGGGGGGCCGGGCTTTCCTGTCCCGGCACTTGGGTCCAGCCTGCGTCAGGCCTTGTCTTCGTCGGCGTCTTCCTCGTCGTCGTCGTCGTCGAGGTCGTCGTCGTCGTCGAGGTCGTCGTCGTCGTCCTCATCCTCGTCGAGGTCGTCCTCGTCTTCCTCATCCTCTTCCTCTTCGGTCTTGGCGTCGAGGTCCTCCAAATCCTCGGTCTCGAAGGCCATCGCCAGGCTGAATTTCTTCCCCAGCGCAGCCACCTGGGTGCGCATCTCGGTGAGCGCTGCGACGAAATCCTCAACCAAGTTGGCGGGCGCTTTGGCCTCGCAGCTGGTGCAGACCAGCTTCTCGGAGCCGTCGATGAGGTCTTGCACGTCGATCTCGAAGCTGGCGTCGCACTTCTGGCAGGTGAAGTCGATGGTCATGGTGGCTCACCGCTTGTCGAACGGCACGTAGTCCCGCCGGGGATGTCCGACGTAAACCTGTCGGGGCCGGGCTATCTTCTGCTCCTGGTCGAGCACCATTTCTTCCCACTGGGACACCCAGCCAACGGTGCGGGGAATGCCGAACAGCACCGGGAAAAAAGCCTGCTGAAAGCCCATCGCCTCGTAGATGAGACCCGAATAGAAGTCGACGTTGGGATAGAGCTTGCGCTTGATGAAGTAGTCGTCCTGCAGAGCGATGCGTTCGAGCTCCAGGGCGATGTTGAGGAGTGGGTTTTTCCCGGTGACTTCGAAGACTTCGTCCGCGACCCGCTTGATGACGGTCGCTCGGGGGTCGTAGCTCTTGTAGACGCGGTGCCCGAAGCCCATCAGGCGCGTCTCCCCTTCGCCGCTCTTCACCAGTCGAATGAACTCGGGCACCTTGTCCAGATGGCCGATGCTGCGGAGCATCTTCAGCACGGCCTCGTTGGCGCCTCCGTGAAGCGGTCCGTAGAGCGCCGTGATGCCGGCGGCGACCGCCGAGTAGGGGTCCACCTCGCTGGACCCCACCAGACGGACGGCCGTGGTGCTGCAGTTCTGCTCGTGGTCGGCGTGCAGGATGAAGAGCACGTCGAGGGCGCGTTCCAGCACCGGGTTGAGTCGGTAGCTGTCGGTGCCGATCTTCTTGATCATCGCCAAGAAGTTCCCGACGTAGGACAGGTCGTTGTTTGGGTAGACATAGGGCAAGCCCATGGCGTGTCGGAAGCTGAACGCTGCGAGCGTTGGCATCTTCGCCACCATGCGCATCATCTGGATGCGACGGACCTGGGGGTCCTGGATGTGCTTCGCTTCCGGGTAGAAGGCCGAGAGGGCGGCCACGGTTGAAGCCAGCATCGACATGGGATGGGCGTCGTAGCGGAAGCCGTCCATGAACGTCTTGACGTTCTCGTGGACGTAGGTGTGGTGGGTGATGACGTGGGTGAAGTCGGCCAGCTGCTGGCGGCTGGGGAGCTCTCCATTCATCAGCAGATAGGCCACCTCCAGAAAGGTGGATTGCTCGGCGAGCTGCTCGATGGGGTAGCCCCGGTACTCGAGGATTCCCTTGTCGCCGTCGATGAAGGTGATGGCGCTGCGACAGTTGGCAGTGTTCAAAAACGCCGGGTCGTAGCCCATCAGTCCGAAGTCTGACGGACCGACTTTGATTTGACGGAGGTCGGCCGTTCGGATGCAGCCCTGGGAGATCGGCAACTCGTAGGTTTTGCCGGTGCGGTTGTCAGTGACGGTGAGTGTCTCTTTCGACATGCTGTCCTCATTCCCCGTGCGGGGCTCCGTTGCAACCCCAAAAAAGTGCCAACCCATTTTGCTCGAAGGCGCCAGTGGCGCGCTCGAGTGTGGAAGTGGCAGGGCGGCGCGGCAAGGCTTGCGGCTTCTTCCGCGAGGAGCCTATACCCTGCCGCCCCATTGGGGGCTTTTCGGAGGTCATCCATGGTCGCAGCCGGAGACAGGATTAGTCTCGCCGGCGGGAAGCTGTCGGTGCCGGACCGCCCCATTGTCCCTTTCATCGAGGGCGATGGAACGGGGCGGGACATCTGGCGCGCCTCTCAGGCCGTTTTTGACGCTGCCGTGGCGCGCGCTTACCTGGGAAAGCGCCAGATTGCCTGGCTGGAGGTCCTGGCAGGCGAGAAGGCCTTCAAAAAGACGCAGAATTGGCTGCCGGACGAGACGGTCGAAGCCTTTCGCACCTACCTGGTGGGCATTAAGGGGCCTCTGACCACACCCATCGGTGGCGGCATCCGGTCGCTCAACGTGGCCCTCCGCCAGCTGCTCGACCTCTACGTATGCCTCCGCCCGGTGCGCTACTTCTCGGGCGTCCCCTCGCCGGTGAAGCAGCCGGAGAAGGTGGACATGGTCATCTTCCGGGAGAACACCGAGGACATCTACGCTGGAATCGAGTTCGAGGCAGGCTCGCCCGCCAACC
This sequence comes from Myxococcaceae bacterium, assembly GCA_052143535.1. Classification (GTDB taxonomy): domain Bacteria; phylum Myxococcota; class Myxococcia; order Myxococcales; family Myxococcaceae; genus JADGRA01. The sequence continues at coordinate 52,468 of JBKQSS010000087.1, forward strand.
TGGAGATGCTGTCCGTCCTCCGCGAAAGGTTTCCGAAAGAGTTCCAGAAGATTCGCTTCCCGGGCGAGTGTGGGCTCGGCATCAAGCCAGTGTCGCGCGAAGGTTCGGAGCGGCTGGTCCGGGCGGCCATTCGCTATGCCCTCGAGCACAAGCGCCGCAGTGTGACGCTCGTCCACAAGGGCAACATCATGAAGTACACGGAAGGGGCCTTCCGCGCCTGGGGCTACGCTCTGGCGGAGCGCGAATTCGGTCCTCAGGTGTACAGCTGGGAGCATTGGGAGGCGACCAAGGCCAAGTCCGGAGAGGAGGCGGCCAATGCCGAGCAAAAGACGGCTCTCGCTGCAGGACGGCTCCTCATCAAGGACGCCATCGCCGACATCACCCTGCAGCAGGTGCTCACCCGCCCGGACGAGTTCGACGTCATTGCGACGCTCAATCTCAACGGCGACTACCTCTCGGACGCGCTGGCCGCTCAAGTCGGCGGGATTGGCATCGCCCCTGGGGGCAACATCAACTACGTCACCGGGCATGCAGTCTTCGAAGCCACCCACGGGACGGCGCCCAAGTACGCGGACCAGGATAAGGTCAACCCGGGCAGCGTCATCCTCTCCGGAGACATGATGTTTCGGCACCTCGGGTGGCACGAGGCGGCAGACCTCATCATCAAAGGGATTCGCGGCGCGATCGCCGCGCGCAGTGTGACTTACGACTTCGCACGGTTGATGAAACAGGATGGCTACGCCGGGGTGAAGGAAGTGAAGTGTTCCGAGTTCGGCCAGGCCATCATCCAGCACATGTGAGCGCGGTCACCTAACGCCTGCGTCCACCACACCAAGAAGGCATCCATGAGCAAGAAGAAGATTGGACTCGTCGGCGGCGGGCAAATCGGAGGCAACTTGGCCCTGCTCGCCGTCCAGAAGGACTTGGGCGACGTGGTGCTTTACGACATCCCAGCCGCCGAGGGGCTGGTGAAGGGCAAGGCCCTCGACATCAACCAGCTGGCGGCCGTCGACGGCTACGCAGCACGCGTCACGGGAACCACCGACTGGAAAGACGTGGCCGGGGCCGACGTGGTCATCATCACTGCCGGCATTCCGCGCAAACCGGGCATGTCGCGCGAGGACCTACTGGAGACGAATCTCAAAATCATGAAGGACGTGGCGACCAACCTCAAGAGCCACTGTCCGCGCGCTTTCGTCATCAACGTCGCCAATCCGCTCGATGCGATGGTGTACGCGCTACACAAAATCACCGGTTTTCCGAAGAGCCACGTGGTGGGCATGGCGGGCGTGCTGGACACCGCTCGCTTCAAGTGCTTCGTGGCCCAAGCGCTGGGCTGCTCGCCGCGTGATGTCCAGGCGCTGGTGCTGGGCGGTCACGGAGACGACATGGTGCCTCTGCTCCGCTCGGCGACGGTGGGCGGCGCACCACTGAGCAGCCTGCTCCCAAAGGAAAAACTGGCTGCAATTGTCGACCGGACCCGCAAAGGTGGCGCCGAGTTGGTGGAGTTGTACAAGACCGGCTCGGCCTACTTTGCGCCAGCCGCCTCTGCCATCGCGATGGCCGAAGCTTACGTGCACGACAGCAAGCGCATCCTGCCAGCGGCAGCGCTATTGGAAGGGCAATACGGCATCCGCGGTGTCTTTGTCGGCGTGCCGGTCCGAATCGGCGCGGGTGGCGTGGAAGAGATTTTCGAACTGCCGCTCGATGCCCAGGAGAAGGCCGAGTTGGAGAAGTCGGTTCAGTCGGTGAAGAAGACCGTCGACGCGGTCAAGCTCTGAGCCGAAAGAGAGCCAACTCGAGCGAGGGACGATGAAGATCCACGAGTGCCAGGGCAAAGAACTGTTCCGAAAGTACGGGGTGCCCGTCCCGCGCGGCATTCTGGCCCACACGCCGGACGAAGCCGAGCAGGCTGCCCGCCAGCTCAAGACACCGGTGGTGGTGGTCAAGGCGCAAATTCATGCCGGCGGTCGCGGGAAGGGGGGCGGCGTGAAGCTCGCTCGTTCCCCCGAGGAGGCCCGGAAGCTCGCCTCGGAGATTCTCGGGATGCAGCTCCGCACCCACCAGACTGGCCCGGCCGGCCAAAAAGTCCGGAAGGTGTACATCGAGGAGGGCCTCGACATCGCCCGGGAGCTCTACCTGGGAATGACGCTCGACCGTGCGTTGGCGCGCGTCAGCCTGATGACCTCGAGCGAGGGCGGAGTGGAAATCGAGGAAGTGGCAGCGAAGCATCCGGAGCGGATTCACGTTGAATCCATCGACCCGGGAGCCGGCTTCTGCGACTTCCAGGGTCGAAAGCTGGCCTTCCAGCTGGGCCTTAGCGGTCCGACGGTTTCTCGCTTCGTTGCCTTCTGCCGCGCGCTGGACCGCTGTTACCAGGAAACCGACGCCAGCCTGGCGGAGGTCAACCCGCTGGTTGTCCTGAAGGACGGCGGCGTCATGGCGCTCGACTCGAAGATGACGTTCGACGACAACGCGCTTTACCGCCATCCGGACATCGCCGCTTACCGAGACGTCGACGAGGAAGACCCGCGAGAGGCCAAGGCGAAGGAGTTTGACCTGGCCTACATCGCACTCGATGGCAACATCGGCTGCATGGTGAACGGCGCCGGGCTGGCCATGGCCACCATGGACACCATCAAGCTGGTGGGCGGCACTCCGGCCAACTTCCTCGACGTCGGTGGAGGTGCAACCCGCGAGAAGGTGACGGCCGCCTTCAAACTCATTCTGGATGACCCCGGAGTCAAAGCGGTACTGGTCAACATCTTCGGAGGCATCATGAAGTGCGACGTGATTGCCGACGGGGTGGTTGCGGCGGCACGCGAGGTGAAACTGCGGGTGCCGCTGGTGGTGCGGCTCGAAGGCACGAACGTCGAGAAGGGTAAGGAAATCCTTCGCACCTCAGGACTGGCCATTACCCCCGCCGACAACCTCCGCCAGGCGGCGGCAAAGGCCGTGGCCGCCGTGCGCGGGGTGAAGTCATGAGCATCCTGGTCGACGAGAAAACCCGGGTGCTTTGCCAGGGCATCACCGGCGCGGCCGGCTCTTTCCACTGTGGCCAGATGCTGGAGTACGGCACCGAGCTGGTGGCGGGAGTCACCCCGGGGAAGGGGGGAACCCGTTTTCAGGAGGAGGTTCCCGTCTTCAACACCGTCGCCGAGGCAGTCCGAGAGACAGGCGCAACGGCCAGCGTCATCTTCGTTCCGCCGGCCTTCGCAGCCGATGCCATCCTGGAGGCCGCGGACGCGGGTGTTTCCCTCATCATCACCATCACCGAAGGAATCCCGGTGCTGGACATGGTGCGCTGCAAGTACGCGCTCCGAGGCTACCCTACGGTGCGCCTGGTCGGTCCAAACTGTCCGGGCGTCATCACGCCCGGGGCAAAATGCAAAATTGGCATCATGCCCGGCCACATTCACCGGCCCGGACGCATCGGCGTGGTGTCGCGCTCTGGGACGCTGACCTACGAGGCGGTCTACCAGCTGACTCAACTCGACCTCGGCCAGTCCACCGCGGTGGGGATTGGCGGCGACCCCGTCAACGGAACGGACTTCGTCGACTGTCTGCGGCTCTTCAACGCCGACCCCGACACCGACGCCGTCATCATGATTGGCGAAATCGGCGGGAGCGCCGAGGAGACCGCGGCCGACTACATCGGGCGCGAATTCAAGAAGCCCATCGCCGGCTTCATCGCTGGCGTCTCCGCTCCCCCTGGCAAGCGGATGGGCCATGCCGGCGCCATCATCGCTGGCGGCAAGGGCACCGCAGCAGAGAAGATTCGGGCGATGGAGGCGGCGGGCGTCCTGATGGCGCCCTCTCCCACTGAGCTCGGGACTACCCTGCAGGCCGCCATTGCGCGGCGTGCCCGCAGCTGACGCTTCAAAGAACGAAGGGAACAAGACTGAAATGGCCAACGAACGGACGCTGTCCATCATCAAGCCGGACGGCCTGGAGAAGGGCGTCATCGGAAAAATCCTCGCCCGCTTCGAGGAGCATGGGCTGAAGCCGGTGGCGATTCGACTCGCGCACCTCTCGCCCCGAGAAGCGGAGGGCTTTTACGCTGTCCATCGGACGCGGCCCTTCTTCAAGGACTTGGTGACATTCATGACCTCGGGTCCGGTGGTGCTCATCGTGCTGGAGGGTGAAAACGCCATTCAGCGCAACCGCGACATCATGGGCGCGACCAACCCTGCAAATGCTGCCCCGGGAACCATCCGGAAGGACTTTGCCACCGACGTCGAGAAAAACACCGTTCATGGTTCGGACGGACCAGACACGGCGAAGGCCGAAATTGCGTACTTCTTCCGCGAGACCGAGCTCCACCCTTACGTCTACCGGCGCTAGTCGCCGGCGGCGGAGTGTGGGGACTAGCCAGCTGGCGCCGACTGCCGCCTACAGCGCGGCGTTTGTCCTCGGGCTCAAGCGGTGGTTTCTGCCTGTGGCACGTCTGTGGTTTAGGCCTACCGTCTCCGGCTGGGAGCACCTTCCGGAGACGCCCTTCTTGTGCGTCGCCAATCACAGCGGCTACGGCGTGATGGAAATCCTGACCTTGCTCTGTCTCTGGGTGGAGCGCTGTGGGCTCACGCGCCCGGTGGTCGGTTTGGCGCATGACCTTGGACTGTGGTGGCCGTTTCGTCTCGTCGTGCTGCGCATTGGCGGAGTCCGGGCCAGCAGTGCGGCTGGGCTCGACCCTCTGGCCCGGGGCTTTCCGGTGCTGGTTTTTCCCGGAGGGGACTTGGACGCGCTGCGCCCCTTCAGCGCACGTGACCAGGTGGTGTGGGGCGGCCGACACGGCTTTCTGCGGACCGCGCGGGACGCTCGTGTTCCGGTGGTCCCGCTGGTCATCTCCGGCAGCCATGCCCAATACACGCTCTTGCCGGGCGGACCGTTCATCGCCCGACTCCTCGGCCTGCGGCGCTTGCGCCTCGCCACCTGGCCACTTCCGCTCGGTGGCTGCGTAGTGCTCGGCGTCTTCGCCGCTTGGCTGGCGGGCCTGCTCCCCGGTTATGCCGTGGGGGTGGCACTGGCCTTGGCCTTTTGGCCAAACCCCACCCGCATCGACTACCGGTTTCTCTCGTCTGAAGCACCACCGGCCCCGGAGCTGGAGGGCACCGCCCTGGCCGAGCAGGCCGAGGCGCTCCGTCGAAGGATGGAGCGCGCTCTAGGCGAGTTGGCGGCGACGCGGCGGACCCCCTGGGGCTGACCTTTTTGACTCCGCCTCCAGGCCCGTGCGAAAGCCCCCGGCTGGTGATGGAGCCCGCGCCCACAGAACGTCGAACGGATTTCCTGAGCCTCCCTTTGGAGGGACTCACCGCGCTGGTCGCTGACCAGCTCGGAGAAAGGCCCTTTCGCGCGCGGCAGCTCTTCAGCTGGCTGCACCAGCGCGGCGAGACTGACCTCGAGCGCATGACGGACTTGCCCCTCGGGTTTCGGAGCCGCCTCCGTGAGCTCGGAGACTTCACCCCGCTGGAGGTGGACCTCGAGCAGCGGAGCATCGACCGGACGGTCAAGTACCGGTTTCGCACGAGGGACGACCGCCTCATCGAGGCGGTCTACATGCCCAGCGCCGATCGAAGAACGCTTTGTGTCTCGACCCAGGTCGGCTGCGCCATGGCCTGCCGGTTCTGTATGACCGGGACGCTGGGGCTGCAACGTAACCTCACGGTCGGGGAAATTGTCGCCCAGGTCCATGTGGTGAACCGACGAGTCGCGCGCGAGGAGGCGCTTGCTCAGCCGCGCCCCATCTCCAACCTGGTCTTCATGGGGATGGGGGAGCCGCTGCACAACTTCGAGAACCTCAAGACGGCGCTCACCATTCTGCAGTCGAAAGAGGGTCCGAATTTCTCGCACCGCCACATCACCGTCTCGACGGTGGGGCTGGTGCCGATGATTGAGCGCCTTGGCGCCGAAACCGACGTCAAACTGGCCATTTCGCTCAATGCCAGCCATGACGCGCAACGGTCCGAGCTCATGCCGGTCAATCGAAAGTGGAGCATTTCCGACCTCGTCGAAGCCTGTCGCCGGTTCCCCCTGCGGCAGGGCCGTCGCATCACCTTCGAGTACGTGCTGCTCAAAGGCGTCAATGACACCGATGAGGATGCGCGGCGCCTGGTCGAGCTCTTGCGCGACGTCCCGGCCAAGGTGAATCTCATCCCGTACAACGAAAACCCCGGTCTGGGCTTTTCGTCGACTGGGGAAGCGCGAGCGGAGGCGTTTCGGGACATTCTCGCCGCCGGCCACCTGGCCGCCTTCATCCGGGCCAACCGGGGACGAGACATTGCGGCGGCGTGTGGGCAGCTGGCCAATCTCTCAGGCGCGGCTGAGGCAAACACTCTGAATCACTGAGGCTTCTTGACTTTGACGGGGGAGGGAGCTACACCCCGCGCCCCTTAAGAGGAGTCGTGTCATGGCCGTCGTGCTTCGCCTTGCTCGCGCGGGCGCAAAGAAAATGCCGTATTACCACGTGGTTGCCACCGACTCGCGCAACCCGCGTGACGGCAAATTCATCGAAGCCATCGGCGCCTACGACCCGAATTTGAATCCCCCCAAGGTGGAATTCAACCAGGAGCGGCTCGAGCACTGGCTGAAGGTGGGAGCGCAGCCTTCGGAGACGGTGGCCGGTCTCATCAAACGCGCCGTACATCCAGCGCCGGCGGCGACCAAGGTTTAGAGGCTTTTCGGTGGAGGAGCTCGTCACCTACCTCGCGCGAGCCCTGGTGGACCGGCCGGAGCAGGTCGAGCTGCGGACCCAGGCGGTGGAGGGTGGGACGGTGCTCGAGCTCAAGCTCGCGCCGGAAGACGTGGGCAAAGTCATCGGACGCGACGGGCGAACCATCAACGCCATTCGTGCAGTGCTTGCGGTGGCTGCACTCCGGCGAGGTGCCAAGGTCCGTCTGGAAGTCCTGGATGACAGGCGCGGGCCGGCGGCCCCTTCGTCGGTGCTGCCGGCGGGGCCTTCGGAATCCGCCCCGTCCGGTGAACCCGACGCTGGAGGCGGCCCCTCGTCCGTGGTCCCGTGAGGGGCTCGGCCACTCTGGTGGTGGGCTACGTCTCTCGGGCCCACGGCATTGCTGGGGAGCTGGCCGTCCGCCCGTTTGACCCAGCCTCGCAGGCCTTGGACGGTGTTGAACGAGTGGTGCTGCGCGCCCGGGATGGCCAGGAGCGGAACTTCGAGGTGATTGGCTCTCGGCCCGCCTCGCGCGAGGTGCTCCTGACGCTCGCCTCGGTGGAGGGCCGCTCGGCGGCTGAGGCGCTGCAAGGCTCGACAGTGCTCGTGTACCGGGAGGACTTGGAGCCTCCGGCCGAGGGGGAATTTTTCCAAGGCGACCTGGTCGGCCTTCGTGTCCTTTCCCCGGAGGGACAGGCGCTGGGCACGGTGGCGGAGGTCTGGAACGCCGGGCCGGTCCCGACGCTGGTCATCCGCGGGGACGCCGGAGAGCTACTCGTCCCGTTTGCCGAGGACTTCGTTCCGAAGGTGGACCTCGAGGCGGGCGTCATTCTCGTCCGTCCGATGGAACTCTTCGAGTAGTTGAGACCCCAATGAGCGCTTGGCACGTGGACGTTCTGACGCTTTTCCCGGAAATGGTGACCGGGTACGTCTCGGAGAGCATCCTCGGAAAGGCAGTCGAGCGCGGCCTCGTTCAGGTCACTGCTCACGACATCCGCAGTTATGCCGAGGGAAAGCATCGCGTCACCGACGACGCTCCGTACGGCGGCGGTGCGGGGATGGTCTTCAAGCCGGAACCGTTGGTCTCCGCCATCGAGGCTGCTCGGGTGCGCTTGCCCGGGGCGCGGGTCCTGCTCACCTCTCCGCGCGGCGACAGGCTCGACCAGCCCATGGCCCGGGCTCTGGCCGCACGCCCAACGGACTTGGTGTTGGTCTGCGGCCGCTACGAGGGCGTCGACGAGCGGGTCAGTGCCTATGTTGACGGGGAAGTTTCGCTTGGGGACTTTGTGCTCACCGGTGGGGAGTTGGTGGCCCTGTGCCTTGTCGATGCGGTGGCGCGGCTCCTCCCCGGCGTGCTTGGAAATGCGGGCTCGACGGCGTCCGAGAGCTTCGAGGAAGGGCTGTTGGAGTACCCGCACTACACCCGGCCGGCCCTGTTTCGGGGGGTGGAAGTGCCGGCCGTCCTTCAGAGCGGCGACCATGCCCGGGTGGCGCGGTGGCGACGGTGGCAGGCTTTGAAGTGGACGCGTGAGCGGAGGCCGGACCTTCTGGCCCGGGTCACCCTCAGCGCCGAGGACCAGCGCCTGCTGGCGCTGGGGGAGGAGGAGTTGTGACGCCACGCCTCAGTCCAACCTCGGCCAGTGGGCCCACCGTTGAGCATAGAGGCCGAAGGGGGGCCGCGGAGGTCTCCGGTGGCCCTGGCGGTCTCATGCTTAGTACGTCCAAGGGCTTGCGGGGCCCGGCCCCTTCCTGCTAGGTAGGCCGGCTCCTCCGTGGTCGGGGTTTCCTGTCGCCTCGGGGTGGCCATCCCAGGAGCAGTCGGAGTCAGCAGCCATGCGCCTCAGCGCCCTCGAATACGTCGAGTCAAAGCAGCTTCGGAAGGACCTTACCGACTTCCGCACCGGTGACACGGTCCGCGTCCACTGGAAGGTGAAGGAAGGCGAGAAGGAGCGGGTCCAGCCCTTTGAAGGGGTGGTCATCCGTAAGACGAAGGGGGCCAACCGCGCCACCTTCACCGTGCGGAAAATCTCCTACGGAGTGGGTGTCGAGCGCATCTTTCCGCTTCACAGCCCGCGCTACGAGCGGATTGACGTTGTCACCCGGGGCAGCGTCAGCCGCAACCGCCTGTTTTACCTCCGCGACCTCAAAGGCAAGGCCTCGCGCGTGGATGTCCAGGAGGAGGCGCTCGAAGTGGCGGCCCCGGACGCGGCGCCAGTAGCCGAGGGTGCCGCGGTCGCCGTCGCCGAGGGCAGTGCCGTTGCGGCTAAGCCCAGCAAGAAGGCGAAGGGCAAGAAGGCCAAGGGCGAGAAGTCGGCCGGCTGAGCCGCGCCGCCGCCGGACGTTCTGTCGTACAGTATTCGGCCTGTGCACTGGGTCGAGTTTGCGCTGCAGGGCGTTCGCGGTTTCCTGCCGAGCGTTCGCATTTCGCTGCGGCCAGGCTACTGGACGCTGCTGCCACAGGCGCCGGGTGCACCGTTGGTGGGGCTCACCTCGGCGATGCTCTACCCAGATGGACGGGGCGGGGATGCGGCCTTTGCCACCCCAGGGCAGGAGTCGCGGGCCGCGCTTTGGTTCTCCGCGCGTGACGGAGGCACTTACCGGGTGATGCGTGACCTCGGCCGGGGGGGAGCCCTTCACAAGGTCAACCCCTCCACCCGGGCGCACGACCTGGTGACTGAAGACCCAGCGGAACTGGTGCAATTCCTCCGAGGGCAAGTGGGTCTGCCGGCGCGTGGCGTCTACGAGCAGCTCTTCACCTTCACCGCTTCCCAGCTCCCCAGCAGGCGTCCTCCCAAGCCCGGGCGCTCTCCGGGCGCCACCAGAATTGCGCCGCCTCCGAGCGCCGCAATGCCGGAGCCGGCGCTCGACGCCGGAGCAGCGCAGGCTCGCATTGGGGAGCTCACCAAGGAGCTGGCGCTGGCGAGCGAGGTGGAAAAGCTTCAATACCGCCTGGACGGCATCGCAGGGCAGATTTTCCAGCTCGAGCTTCGGGTGAAGGGTGTGGAGGGACTTGAGACGGCCGTGGCCGAGGCGCGCGCTGTTTTTGACGCTGCGCCCTCGCCGAGGAACCTCGGCCTCCCTGACGACGTCGTGGCACAGGCCCGGAACCACGCCGTGCTGGTGACGAAGTGCGACGAGGCGCTGGCCCGCCTCGAGACTGAGCGTCAAATGGACGCTGCCATCGCGCCCCCCGACGCGGTGCCCATCACCCGAGACGGACGCTTCTGGACTGGCATCGGGCTCGGGACGGCCGCCCTGCTCGGCGGTCTTTTGACCTCCGCCCCATGGCAGTACGTGTCCTTGCTGGACATCCCAGCCTTCGGGCTTGCGGCGTTGGTCGCCCTCAAGCATGTGGAGGACGTCCAGTGGTCAGAGTACGCGGTGCGGAAAGGCGAACGATTGGCGGAGCGCGAGAAGAAAATTCGCGACCAGTTCGAGTTCGAGACTCAGCCGCTGCGCTCGGCGATGAAGGTGGTGGGCGTGGAGAAGCCCGAGGACCTGGTGGCTGCTCTGGCCCAACGCGAAGAGCTGTGGAACCGCGTGCTGCAGTTGGAAGGCCAGCTCAACGGGGCCAAGGAGGCGCCCGAGTACGTCGCCGCCTCCACGCAGCTCGCCGAGCTCCGGGCCGAGCAGGAGGCGCTCAACGCACGCCTGCTGGAGCAAGGCTCCTACGTGCGCGACCCGAACGACGTGGAGCGCGAGCTGGCGAGGCTGCGGGAGGGGTTGGCTCGTTCCCGGGCTCCGGCGCCCGCAGCTTCCCCGTCGCCCTCCCGGACACCGGTCCCCATCGAGCCTCTGGAGGACCCCATGCCGGCGGTGCTCAGCCCGGCAGCTGACCTTCTGGCGCTCGACATTCCGGGAGTGGTGGCGCTGGTGCAGGAGCGCTGGGCGCAGTATGCGTCCGCTCTCACCGAGCGGCGGGTCGAGCACTGCGAGGTGGACCTTTCGGGCCATGCCTTCGTGCGCGGCAGCGGTCGTCGAATGGGAGTGGGCGAGCTCGCTGCCCGGGACTTGGACTGGCTTTACCTCGCGCTGCGCCTCACCCTCATCGAGAAGTCCGCCGGCCAGCACCCGCACACTGTGCTCTTCGAGGACTTGGCGCCAGCCCTGGACGAGGCCCGGCTGCCGCTGCTGGGGCGAATGCTCAAGCACCTCGGGTCACTGACGCAGGTGCTGCACGTCACCGGGCACGCCGTGTTCAACTCGCTCTCCGATGGGTCGGCCAACGTCTGAGCTGCCACACCGGAAGGCGGGGCGGCGTTTTGAGCAATTCCCAGGCCCATGGAGCGCTCGGGCATGAGAGGGGGGTATGTGCCTGGAACGCTGTTTCTCGTCGCGACGCCCATCGGCAACCTCGGAGACCTCACGGCGCGCGCGGGTGAGACGCTGGCCCGTGCGGACTTCATTATCTGCGAGGACACCCGACACACCGGCCACCTCTTGGCCTCGCTCGGACTGAAAAAGCCAACGGTGAGTCTGCCGGCGTTCGCCGAAAAGGCTCGTGCCGAGCGCATTCTCGAGCGACTGGTGGCCGGCCAGGACGCCGCGCTGGTGACCGATGCAGGAACGCCCGCCGTCAGCGACCCAGGCGAGTACCTGGTGGCCGAGGCGCTGGCCGCTGGACTCCGGGTGGTGCCGATTCCAGGGCCCAGCGCAGTGTTGGCCGCGCTTTCTGCTTCGGGGTTGCCGACGGGGCGCTTTCACTTCCTCGGGTTTCTTCCCCGGCAGGGGCCCGAACGCAGCGCCATGCTCGACGAGGTGGCTGGCCTCCGGGCCTCACTGGTCATTTACGAATCCCCGCGCCGACTCGCAGAGACCCTGCGGGAGCTGGCCGGCGCGCTGGGAGACCGCCGCGGCGTGGTGGCCCGCGAGCTCACTAAGGTCCATGAAGAATTCGTCCGCGGGCCCTTGACCGAGCTGGCCGACAAATACGCGGCCGAGCCGCCTCGAGGCGAGGTGGTGCTGGTGGTCGAGGGCCGGACGGGGGTCGAGCGGTGGGCCGAGGCGGAAATGCGCGCCGCCCTGACCGCTGGGCTGTCCCGAGGGGAGAGGCTCAAGACGCTGTCCGCGGAGTTGGCGCGGGCCTCGGGTTGGCCGAGCACCGAAGTCTACCGACTGGCCAACGCCGTCAAGCGCAGCCAATAAGAGTCCTGGACGGCACAAACGTCAGTGCCTCGGCGTCGAGGACGTGGCTTCGACAGAGGTCTGCGCAAGCTGGCTGCGGGCCGCGGCCACCAGGCTGTCGAAGGCGGCGCGTTCGCTGCGGGGAACGCTGGCGCGCGTGGTGGGGTGTTCCTGGAACGGGTCGAGCACGCGGCCGTCCTCAGCTTCGAGCTGGTAATGCAGATGCGGGGCGAAGGAGTGTCCGCTGTTGCCGCTGTGGGCGATGACCTCTCCCTTTTTGACGGTGGTACCGCGGGTCAGACTCTTGGGCAGCTCCGAGAGGTGGAGAAAAATGGCTCGGCGGTGGGGGCTGGCGGACTCGGTGACTTCGAGCGAATTGCCGTTCCCATGGAAGGCCCAATTCTTTCGGGTGATGGTGCCGTCGAAGGTAGCTTTGACCGGACTGCCCACCGGTGTCTTGAAGTCCACGCCCTTGTGTCCCCGTCCATCGCGGATGAGGGACGTCACCTGCTCGTAGTTGTCCAGGGGTGACGGGTCGAGGCGGAGCTCCAACTCCTCAGCGTCGGCAAGGTAATACCGGGGAAACTCCGAGGAGCTGCTGCGGAAGCGAAACGCCTCGAGGGTGCGTTGCAGCTTGCCGCTCACCACGCGGAGTGCCTGGACCACTGGCTCCGCGTCGGCTCGTTCCTCGTACAGCAACTCGACGCGGTCTCCTCGCTGAAGGTCCGCCGGTACCCGCATCCACCAAACCAGGAGCCGCTTCACCACCTGCGCCAGGGCGGGGCCCGTTTCCCGTCCAGCGGCCTGAACCAAGGCCGTTTCCAGCGCGCCATCCAGCACCACCGACAGCTGGTGCGGCCCCTCGGTCGACGCCTCCGGGGGGGGCGGCGCCGCCTCCGGTAGTGGCGGGGTACTCGGTGGGGAGACCAACTGAAGCTCCAGTGGCACGCGAACCACACTCGTCGCCTCCAGGCGACGGTGCTGGGCCCTCCAGCGCCAGGCGTAGCCTGTGGCTGCGACCGCCGCGGCGAGGACTACCCAACGTGTCGCCGGCGCCCGTCTCCTCCGACGGCTGGAGTCGCCGAGCACCGGCATTTTTACTGCCACGGCTTCTCCCTCACTCGTCCGCCTCGCCCCCGCGCAGTCCGAATTCCTTCATCTTCGTTTGCAGAGACTTTCGGCTGATTTGCAAGAGCTTTGCCGCCCGGGTGACGTTGCCCCCAGTCTCCTCGAGGGCGCGGGTGATGAGGTCCTTTTCGAGCTCCGCCGCATGCATCCGGACGATGTCCTTGAGGCCAGTCTCCGAAGACGTTGTCGAGCCGAGGGGAGGGAAGGGTGTGCTGAGGGTGGCGCCGCGCAGCGACTCCGGCAAGTCCTTGAGGTGGATAAGGGGGCCGTCAGCGAAAAGCAGGACGCGCTCGATGAGGTTCTCGAGCTCGCGAATGTTTCCGGGCCAAGAGTATGCCTGGAGTACCGCCAAAGCCTCCGGCTCGAGGCCGTCGATTTCCTTATTGAGCCGCCGGTTGTACTTCTGAAGAAAGTGCCGGACCAAGGTGGGAATGTCCTCGGTTCGATCGCGAAGTGGAGGCAGGACAATGGGGACAACCGCCAACCGGTAAAAGAGGTCCTTGCGGAAACGCCCGGCTTCGATGTCCTCTGCCAGGTCCCGATTGGTCGCCGCCACCAGGCGCACGTCAACGCGCGTCGTCTTGATGCCTCCAACCCGCTCGAACTCACTCTCCTGCAGGGCTCGGAGGAGCTTCACCTGCATCTCCACCGGAACCTCGCCAATCTCGTCCAGGAAGAGCGTGCCGCCATCCGCGAGTTCGAAGCGGCCTGGCTTGCTGGTCACCGCTCCGGTGAATGCGCCCCGCTCGTACCCGAAGAGCTCACTTTCCATCAGGTCCTTGGGAATCGCCGCGCAGTTGATGCGAATCAACGGCCGGTTTCGACGGGAGCTGCCCTCATGGAGAGCGGTCGCCACCAGCTCCTTGCCGGTGCCGCTCTCGCCCGTGATCAACACCGTGGAGGGTGTGTCTGCCACCCGGTCGATGATGCGCAGCACTTCCTGCATGGTGGGCGAGTCGCCAACCAGCGCGGCCCGGCCGCGGGCGTCCGAGCGCGCGTTGGCCCGGGCAATCTCGTGGCTGCGGACCGCCTTGGCGATGGCGGCCGAGAGCTCAGTCTGGTCGAAGGGCTTGGTGACGTAGTCGAAAGCGCCCAGCTTGATGGCCTCGACCGCAGAGTCCACCGTCCCGTGTGCGGTGATGATGATGACGGGCACGTCGGGAGCCGTGGCGTTTACAGCTTTGAGGACGTCCATCCCCCCCAGCTTGGGCATGACCAAGTCCGTCACAACCACGTCGGCGCCGCTCTTCTCGAGCTGGACCAAGCCTTCGGCTCCGTCCTGAGCGACAGTCACCTCATACCCGTCCCGCCGGAGGAGTGCAGCGAGCACCTTCCGCAGGTTGGCCTCATCGTCGATGACCAGCACCTTCGCCATTGAGAGCCGGATAGCATGCGGGCACGTGGGTTGCTCCGGTTAGAGTCAGAAGTCGTCCACGGTGCCCGAGAACTCCGACAGCGCCCCACCTGCCTCGGCTCACGGCGCCAGCCGCGTGGCGCTGGGGATTCTCCTCTCGCGGCTAGCTGGCCTCATCCGCACGCGGGTGTTTGCCCACGCCTTTGGGACCTCAGCAGTGGCTGGGGCCTTCTCTGCGGCCTTGCGCATCCCCAACACCCTGCAAAACCTACTCGGGGAGGGGGTGCTCTCTGCCTCCTTCATTCCGGTGTATGCCCGGCTACTGGGGGAAAAAAACGAGGAGGCGGCAGACCGGGTCGCGGGAGCCGTGTTTGGTCTCCTTTCGGCGGCTACGGCTGTCTTGGTTGTCCTCGGAGTCGCCGGTGCCCCTTGGCTTGCTCGGCTGGTTGCCGGTGGCTACGCCACCACCGACCCGGTGGCGTTTGCCAAGACCGTCGAGTTGACTCGCATTCTCTTCCCGAGCACCGGCCTGTTGGTGATGAGCGCCTGGTGTCTCGGTGTCCTCAACAGCCATCGCCGCTTCTTCCTCTCCTACACCGCCCCGGTCGTTTGGAACGCGGCGCAGATTGGGCTTCTTCTGGCCGCTGGAGGCCGCGTAGGGGAGGGCCGGCTCGCAACCCTGCTTGCCTGGTCGGTGGTGGGCGGAAGCCTCCTCCAGTTTGCGGTGCAGCTGCCGTCTGTGC
Organism: Myxococcaceae bacterium; assembly: GCA_052143535.1. Taxonomy (GTDB): domain Bacteria; phylum Myxococcota; class Myxococcia; order Myxococcales; family Myxococcaceae; genus JADGRA01. The sequence continues at coordinate 67,484 of JBKQSS010000087.1, forward strand.
TTCGACTGCTCGGCGCGTTTCGCCCTTCGCTGGACACCGCCAGCCGCGCCATGCGCACCGTGCTGCGCAACTTTTTTCCGGTGGTCCTCGGCCGTGGGGTGGTGCAAGTGAGCGCCCTCGTGGACACCTTCTACGCGTCGCTTATTTCGGCGCCGGCCGTGTCCGCGCTTTATTACGCCCAGCTGATTGGCGTCCTTCCAGTGTCCCTATTCGGGATGTCCGTCTCTGCGGCCGAACTTCCCGAGCTCTCACGGGAGTCGAGCGTCCAGCAGGGCGCTGAGGAGCGCCTCCGAAGGCGGCTCGATGCGGGGCTCCGCCGAATCGCCTTCTTCGTCGTTCCGTCGGCGATGGCATTTCTCGGCCTGGGCGACGTGGTGGGCGGGCTGCTGGTCCAGACTGGCCGGTTTGGGCCGGCAGAAACGAGACAGCTCTGGTACCTGCTGATGGGCTCGGCGGTGGGACTCCTGGCCGGCACTCTGGCGCGCCTCTACGCGTCAGCCTTCTATGCGCTGCACGACGCCCGGACTCCATTCCGGTTCGCGACGGTGCGTGTGCTGGTGGCCGCCGGCCTGGCCTACCTCGCCGTCCGACACCTTGCCCAATGGTTGGGCGCCCCCGCGCTCGTCGGCTGCGCCGGCATCACCGCAGCGAGCGGTATTGCCGCGTGGTTTGAATTCCTGCTGCTCCGGCGCGCGCTCACCAGACGCGTGGGCGCGACCGGCGTTGGGACAGCGCGCGTGGTTCGACTGTGGGGCTCAGCCCTCGCGGCCGCTGCCGTGGCGCTCGGCGCCAAGGGGTTGCTTGTCCGCCAGCTGGGGGCGTCCGCCGCCGCGACGGCATCCTGGGGAGGGTGGGTGCTCCCCGCGCCAGCGTTGAACCCGGTCCTCACCGCAGCAGTCCTGCTCCCCCTGTACGGCGCTGTTTACCTGACCTTGACCGCCGCCCTGCAGGTGTCGGAGCTCTCTAGGCTTCGCTTCCGCTTCCTGAAGCGCTGAGAATTCCGTGCCCTGACGGTGGAAACCGGTGCCGGCTGCGACGCTGAGGTGCGAGGTGCCCTGCGGGACGGAAACCCGCGGAAGTGCTCGTCCCACATGGTGTCGTGGCGTTTGCCTCTCGGGGCTGGTTGTGTCATAGCCCGCGCCCTCGCGACCCGAGGAGGCGCTCCGGCAAAGGGGCGTGCCTTGAGGCGCGGCAACACGAGGTTTTAGCCGACGTGAGCGACGAGCGATTTGGAGGGTCTGGTCCGCGCAAGCCCCGACCCACGTTTGGGGATGTGATGCTGGGCATCCCTGCCGGCCGAGGCGGAGAGCGCGAGGAGCGGCCCCAAAAGGGTCGAGCTCGTGGCGCAAGCACCCGCCGTCCAAGCCAGCCCCCCGCTACCTCCACTGCGCCAGCGCAGGGCGCTGCGCCGGCAGAGGAAGCCGCCCCGACGCCGGTTGCGAAGCCACGGCGTCCGGAGCGCAGGCGCCCCCAGGGGCCACTGGTTGTCGTCCGCCGGGCCACCGGAGTCGTTGAAACGCGGGAGCTGACCGAGCGGCCCGAGGCTTCAGCCACGCCAGGGGACGCAGCTGCCGCCCCGGTAGCGGCTGAACCTGGCCCGGCCGCGGAGGCGGTGCCGCCGATCCGACCGCAAACTCGGCAGGTCGAGGAGCCGCAGCCCGACGATGGCTCCTTCGCGGACATGTTGGCGGCCTCAGAGAAACATGAAGCGCCCGTCCGGCGAGTGCGTGTCGGCGAAAAGGTGACCGGCACTATTTTCCAGCTTGGCGCGGATACCGCCTTTGTCTCTCTCGGTGGGCGGTCCGAGGCGATGATTGAGCTGCGCGAGCTAAAGGATGAGGAGGGCATCCTCCGCTTGGGCGTCGGAGACACCGTCGAGGCCTACGTCCTCGAATCGGGTGCCCGTGGCACTCTGTTGACGAGGACGCTGTCCAAGGGCTCCGCTTCCCTAGCGATGCTGGCAGAAGCCAGGACGTCCGGCTTGCCTGTCGAGGGCCTAGTGCTCGCCGTCAACAAAGGTGGCTTCGAAGTTGCGGTCGGTGAGGCTCGGGCGTTTGTGCCGATGAGCCAGATGGACCTTCGCTTTGTGGACAAGCCCGAGCAATTCATCGGCGAGCGACTCAAGTTTCGCGTTACCGAGCTTCGCGAGCGGAAGGTCGTGCTCAGCCGACGGTCACTGCTCGAGGAAGAGCAGAAGGCGCTCGCCGCCCAGACGCGAGCCAGTCTCGATGTCGGCAAGGTGCTCCGCGGCCGGGTGACAGCAGTGCGCGAATTCGGCGCTTTCGTCGACTTGGGAGGCATCGAGGGCTTGGTGCCAGTCGGTGAGATGAGTCACACCCGGGTCGGGCGTCCATCGGACGTGTGCAAGGTCGGTGACGAAGTGGAGGTAGAAGTCCTTCGCATCGAGCCCGCGCAGCTCAACTCGCCGGACAAGACCAAACACAAAGAGCGCATCACGCTCTCGATGCGGGCGCGGCAAGAAGACCCGTGGGAGGCGGCGGCGTCCGCCATACACGACGGAGATCGGCTATCCGGTAAGGTCGTTCGTCTGCAGCCGTTTGGAGCCTTCGTCGAGTTACGGCCGGGAGTCGATGGACTCATCCACATTTCGGCCCTGTCGGACCGTCGCATCGCGCACCCCCGCGACGCGGTCAGCATCGGCGACGAAGTCCTGGTGCAAGTCGAGAAAATCGATACGGCGGAGAAGCGAGTGGGTCTACGCCTGGTTCGGGACGGCGAGGTTGTCGGCGCTGGCACCCCGTCTCCTGCAGCCAGTCCGGACGTGGCCGAGAAGCCGGTGGCCGCACGGGCCGCGCCTGCGCCGCGCCCGAAAGTGGGTGAAGTCGTCACCGGTCAGGTGGACCGCATCGAACCCTACGGCGTTTTTCTGGTGTTTCCAGGAGGCCGCGGGCTGATTCCGGCAAGCGAGACCGGGACTGAGCGTGGCACCGACCTGAGGCGCCAGTACTCTCTTGGCCAGGAACTCAAGGCGGCCATTCTCGACGTGGACGCAGCCGGAAAAATTCGACTCTCCATTCCGGCGGCGCAGCGGATGGAGGAGCGGGCCGAGATGGAGGCCTGGAAGAGGAAACAGCCGGCCGGCTCGGGAGGCAAGGGCTTCGGCACCCTCGGGGATTTGCTCAAGGGCCGCAAGCTCTAGCGCGAGAAGAGTCGTGCATCCCCTTGACGGGCGCTGATCGGGCCGGTACAAGCATCGGCCTTCGACGCGGGGTGGAGCAGCCTGGTAGCTCGTCGGGCTCATAACGCTCCGAACGTCACCTGGCTCTGCCGGATTCAAACGACTTAGCTCTTCTTCTCAGCCGTAAAAACCACTTAAAACGGGATATTCTGGGCACTTAACGGGCACCTGAGAATCGCAGATTCCTGCTTGCGCTAGACTCCAGCAGCACGACCGACCGTCTGCTAGAACGTAATCACGGATGCCGTCATTCGATGCTCGGAGGAACCGGCCGACCTGTATCGTTTGGTGGTCCGGGTGGCGACTGACCTCTTTTTCCCGAATGCAGCG
>JBKQSS010000088.1:0-115151 GCA_052143535.1 Myxococcaceae bacterium
GCCGGCGTCGAGGCCCCGGGGGCTTTGTGGGTCCGCTTCGGCCCCCCCCGTGTTTTGGGGGGGGGAAAGTGCCGTCCCACCCCGACGTCCGCTTGGAAGGGACACCCCCTTTGAGCAAGCCCCCGGCACTCTCGGTGGACGTGGAGGGGGCCCAGGTCAAGCTGCGCGCACTGTGCCGGGCGCTTCCCGAAGCCCTCGAGACAAAGACGTTCGGCCATCCGACGTTTCAAGCCGGCCCGCGGCGCACCTTCGTCGTCCTCGACGACCATGAGCAGCCGCAGATGCTGTGCCTCGTCTTCAAACTGGCACGCGCCGAGCAGCGGCGGCTGGTGGACGCAAAGCGCTTTTTTCTGTCCAAGTTTGGGGCCAAGCACGGCTGGACGGCGATGCGCGTGGACGCGCGAACCGACTGGCCACAGGTGCAGCAGCTGGTGGTGGCCAGCTACCGGCGGGTGGCCCTCAAACGCATGGTGGCCGCCCTGGACGCCGCCGGTCGCAAGGCTTAGGACATGGCCCTGCCCTCCCGCCGCGGTCGCCCAGAAAACGTGCGCTGGCTCCTCGGGCTGGCCGTCCTGACGCTGTGCTCCTGGGCGCGTTTCCTCGGCACGGGCTCCGTCAAAATTGACGAGAACTACCCCACCGAGCGCTTCGGCACGCTGCTTCTTTTGGCGATGTGCGCTGGATGGGGACTTTCGGTGTGGGGCTGGGCCGAAATTCTCGAGCGTCCGCCCCAACGGCCGCGGCGGCTGGCCTACGCGGGCCTCTTCGTCGTCTGCTTCATGCTGCCCTTGTTGAGCAATGACCTCTTCATTCTCTTCAACCAGGCCTTTCTCACCGCCCACGGCCGGGACGTCTACACCTCGGCCGACTCCTTCCCAAGTGGCGCCTGGATTGCGTGGGTGGGCGAGCGCTGGCGCGACAACCCAAGCCCGTACGGCCCCCTCACCCTGTTGTCGGCGTGGCCGAGCGTTCTCGGAGGGACAAACCCGTTGCTGGTGGAGCTCCTGTTGCGGCTGGCTTGGCTTTTGCCGCTGCTGGCGGTGATGGAGGCCTCCTTCCGCGTCTTTGCCCACCGGCCGCACTTTCACGCCATGCTTTGGCTCAATCCTCTGTGGTTGGTGGAGGGCATGGGCCAGCTGCACCCGGACTTGCTCGGCGTCTTGCTGGTGACAGCGGGAATTCTCCTGCGACGCCGCTCACCGGCATTGGGCGGCGCGGCGGCCTTTTCCTTGGCCACCTTGTGCAAGTGGAACCTCGCCTTCACCCTGCCCTGGTTCTGGCTGTCCGGCACCCACACCCTTCGGCAGCGGCTGGCGCGCCCGGCGCTTCTGTTGGCGATGCTGTCTTGCCTCGGCACCCTGGCCTACGCGCCCTTCTGGCGCGGGCCGCAAAGCGTGGCCGCTCCCTTTCGGGCCCTTCAGTCCAAGACGCTGGTGCCGGGCGGCTCGGTGGTGGACGGGGTGGGCGCGCTCTCCGACGCCCTGCACGGGGTGGTGTCGGACGCCACGTTGCCGGTGGTGCAGCTGGTGGAGCGCGAGCGTGCGCGGCGCGAGGGCGTGTGGAGAGTGGCCCAGGCGCTGATGGGGCTGCTCGCCCTGTGGGCGCTCTTGGGGCTGGCCTTGTCCCTGCGGCGGGGCTTCGATGACGAGCGGCTGGCATTGGTGACGGGGGCCTTCGTGGTGGCGCTGGTGACGCTGGCCAGCCCGAAGTTTCAGTCCTGGTATTTGATGAGCGCGCTCCCGTTTTTCGGGCTGTGCTGTCCAGCCGTCTGGCGCCGCTGGTGGGTGTTGGTGGTGGCCGCCTCGGTGACTGAGGAATTCTTCCTGGCCCTGCCGCGCTCGGCCCTCTTGTTTGCCCCGTGTGTCGCGCTCAGTACCTTGGCCACGCTGGTGGCGTTTTTGAGCGCCCTTCGCTCTCGCTACTGGGGACTTCCCGTATGGCCGGTCGGGGCTTCCGCGGACGAAGCAGCGGCTGGCTTAAGCGGCTCCGCCCTGGGGAGAGCGCCCTAGGCGCTCGGCCTTGAGCCGCGCGGCGGCCAGGCGGAGGTACTCGGGGCTACTGTCCAGGCCCAGGAAGCGCCGGGAAAGCCTCAGCGCGGCGACGCCGGTGGTGCCCGAGCCGCAGAAGGGGTCGAGCACCAGGGCGCCCTCGGCGCTGCTGGCCAAAAGCACTCGCTCGAGGAGGGCGAGCGGCTTCTGGGTGGGGTGTCGGCCGTGGGCCTTCTCCTCCGCCTTGGGCCCAGTCAGCGTCCACACCCGCCCCAGGCCGTCCGCGTCGAGCTCCTCCTCGCCCGGGCGGGGAAGCGCCCAGACGTCGCGCATTTGTTTGCCGCCGGCCGCGGCCCGCATCTCCGCATAGTGGAAGGTGTGAAGCAGTCGCGGGCCCGGGGCGCGGGGGGCCGCCCACAACAGGAGCTCCGAGGAGTGGGTGAAGTAACGGCAGGAGAGGTTGGGGCTGGCGTTGGGCTTGTACCAGGTGACGGTGTTGAGCAGCTTGAAGCCGAGCGACTGCAGGGCGAAGCCGACGGAGAAAATTCCGTGCTGCGTCCCGGACACCCACAGCGTGCCCTCCGGCTTCAGCACCCGTTGGCAGGCAGTCAGCCAGGCCACATTGAAGCGGTGGTCCTCGGCCAGGCCGCGCGAGGCGTCCCAGGCGCCCTTGCGCACCGGCGCGCGGCGGCCGGCCTGGCAGGTGAAGCCGCCGTTGGAGAGGAAGTACGGCGGGTCGGCAAACACCAAGTCCACCGACGCGGCCGGAAGCTTTTGAAGCAACTCGCGGCAGTCTCCGAGGGCCAGCGTCCAGTCCGGCCCGGCGGCGTGCCTCTCGGCCGACAGCAGCCCGCCGTCCAACGGGCGCTCGCGAAGTTGGTGTTGGGCGCTGGCCATGCCGTCTGGGGCCCACCGTACGGGCCCGGAGAGCTGGCGCGAGTTTTCGCTCGGAATGCTACAGCGCTGAAGCGCCTTGCAGTTAGGCCTTGGCCTTGGCCGCTGGCTTGGCCTTCTTCGCCTCGGCAGCAGCCGGCTTGGTCTCGTACTTCTTCCGGAAACGCTCGACGCGCCCCTCGGTGTCCACCAGCTTGTACTTGCCGGTGAAGAAGGGGTGGCAGTTGGAGCAGATTTCCACGTGGAAGGAGCCGCGCGTGCTGCGCGTCTCGATGACGTTGCCGCAGGCGCAGACAATGCGGCTGGGCGGGTAGACGGGGTGCAGTTCCGGCTTCATGGTGCTTTCCACTTCTTCTTGGAGCGCCGCTTTCCCGCGCCGGGAGTGGCGCGAGGTTCTGGACGGCCCGTTTCGCTTTCAGGGCCCGCGCTCTTAACAGCCCAAGGCCAGGCCGGCAAGCGCCCACAGGCGCCTGCCGGAGGGAAACCCCTTGGAAAACAAAGCGCTTGACCCCTCTAAACGAAAATAATAATGAGTCGCAAAGTCATTTTAGTCCGCCCCCGGTCCCCATGCGCCGTCTCGCCGCCCTCCTCTCGCTGCTTGCTGGCGCCTCGGCGCTGGCCAGCGAGCGGACCCTCACCTGGACGTATGACTCGAATGTCCTGCCGCCGGGCTCCAAGGAGCTCGAACTGTGGAGCACCGGCCGCTTCGGCCGCCCCGAGGGCTACAGCGCCTTCGACAACCGCGCCGAGTTGGAGATGGGGCTGGTCGACCAGCTGCAGACGTCCGTGTACCTCAACTTCGGCACCGTCTACGACGGGCCGAGCGGCATCACCGTGCAGAATTGGAGCATCAGCAACGAGTGGAAGTGGAAGTTGCTCGACCCGGTGGCGGACGTCTTGGGCCTGGCCCTGTACGGCGAGGTGACGGTGGGAGTGAGCGAGGAGGAGCTCGAGGCGAAGCTCATCCTCGACAAACGCTATGGCAGGCTGCTGTTGGCGCTCAACCTCATCGGCGAAGCGGAGTGGGAAAACACTTTCTCCGGCTGGCTTGCGGAACAGCAGCTCGAGGCGAGCGGCGGCGCCGAGTACAACCTCGGCGCGGGCTTCCACCTGGGCCTGGAGGCGCGCGTCAACGCCGTCTGGGAGCGCGGCACCGGCTTCGTCGGGGGGGCCGTCTTCCTCGGGCCGGTGGTGTCCTACGTCCAGAAGACGTGGTGGGTGGCCCTCAGCGTCATGCCGCAGGTGGTGGGCTTTGGAAGTGGCACCGTCGGCGGCCTGGAGCTCGACGAGCACGAGCGCCTCAACGTGCGACTGCTGGCCGGGTTTGACTTGTGAGTCACCGGGTGGCGAAGGCGGCCGCCGCCGCCAGTTGGGCCCTCCTTCTGGGGACGGGCTGTCTGCAAGGCCCCGGGGCGCCGCCGGTCGACCCCTTCAAGCCCGCCGACCAGGCCTTGGGCGAGCGGATTTTTCGTGACCCGCGCTTCTCCCAGTACTTCGCCACCCATGCCACCGACGTCAATGCGCCCCCCAGCCCGGGGGACCCAACGGTGGCCGTCTCGGTGAATGCGCTCGGGCCGGCGCTGCCTGGCTCGCTGGCCGGCTCGGCGGTGGCCTGCTCCGCCTGCCACCTGGTGGAGCAGGACTCGCTTCCGGACGCCACCCGCATGCGCGCCTACGCGGACTACGCGCGCCGCAGCCCCATCCCGGACCGCGGCGACGGCCAGTCCACCACCCCGCGCAACAGCCCGCCGATGGTGGATGCGCTGGTGCCGCGGGAGGGCCCCCTCTTCCTCCACCTCGACGGCCAATTCGTCACCCCCGAGGACCTCATCGCCACCACCTTCACCGGACGAAACCTGGGCTGGCTTCCGACCGAGTACAACCAGGCAGTGGCCCACCTGGCGAGCATCATCCGCCGGGATGACGGCACCCAATTCATCGGCCCGGACCCGGGATTGGCCGGGGAAAGCTATGCGGCCGACTTTCTCGGCCAGGACTACCGCATTCTCGCCCGGCTGCGGCTTCCTGCGGAGGACCGCATCGACGTCTTCACCGCCACCGACGAGGAGGTGTTGACGGCGGTGACGACGGTGGTGGCGGCCTATGTCAACGGCCTGCGCTACAGCCGCGACACGACCGGCGCCTACAACTTCTCCCCCTTCGACGTCTTCCTCAAGCGCAACGGCCTGCCGCGAAAGCCCAACCCGGGCGAGACGGCTTTGGCCTACGCCCGGCGGCTGCGCACCGCCGTCGAGTCCCTTCAGGCCCCGCAGTGGGTGACGCCGGACATGGGCCGCTACCTCCACCACTCCGCACCCTTCGCCTTCGGACCGACCGAGCTGCAGGGGCTCCAGGTGTTTCTGGCCGAGCCGTTGGGGCCTTTCCAGCCGCCGGGCACGGGCGGCGCCGGCGGCGGCGGCGTCGGCAACTGCCTCGCTTGCCACCCCCCGCCGGACTTCACCGACCACCTCTTCCACAACACCGGTGCGGCCCAGGTGGAGTACGACGCGCTGCACGGCAACGGCGCGTTCTCCGCACTGGCGGTGCCGGACTTGCAAACGCGCAACGCCAACCAGGCCGCTTACCTACCGGCCTCAGTGGCCAACCCCACCGCCGTGGGGCGCTTCCGTGCCATCCCCACCGCCGAGGACCCGAGCCTCGCCGACTTGGGCCTGTGGAACGTCTTTGCCAACCCGGAAATGCCCAACCCCCAACCGGCCCTCCAGGACGTCCTGTGCCCGGAGCCCGGGGCCGAGGACTGCACCGCCGAGGGGCTCTTGCCCACCACCCTGTCCCTCTTCAAGACGCCCGGGCTGCGCGACCTCGATGACAGCGCGCCGTATTTGCACAACGGCTCCGCCGATGACTTCACCGCGGTGCTCAGCCAGTACCAGAAAGTCTCCGACTTGGAGCGCGCCGGGCTGTTGCGCAATGGCGACCAGCGGCTGGCGGGGATGAATCTCTCCTCGGAGGACCTCCCCCCGCTGGAGGCCTTCCTGCACTCCTTGGCCGAGGACTACCAGTAAACCCCGGGGGCCAACCGCCCCCCCTTTTAGGCCTAGTGCCGCGGGGCGGGCTTCTTCAGCTCGGCCAGTCTGGCCTTGGCCTTCTTGGCCGCGTCGGTGCCCGGGTAGCGCTTGATGACTTGGTCCAGCGCCGCCTGCGCCGCGTCGAGGTTTTTCAGCCGCTGGAAGCAGTCGGCCGAATGCAACAGCGCGATGGGCATCGATTTGCTGCTGGGAAAGGACTTCACCAGCTGGCCGAATTCCGGTAGCGCCTCCGAGCACTTGTCCTCGACGAAGTAGGACTCGCCAAGGGCAAAGTGCGCCTCGCCGGCGAGCTCGTCGCGGGGGTACTTTTTGATGAAGTCCACGTACAGCGCTCGCGCCACGGCCACCTCTCCCCCCTTCTGCTTGCTCTGGGCCAGGGCGAAGAATTCCCGCTTGTCCGCCGGACGGGGGACGTCCACCGCCACCGGAGGTGGCGGCTTGGCGGCTTGCACCCCGGGCAGCGCATTCACTTGCGTCTGCAGCTGGTCGAGCTCGTGGACGTAGGCGTCCACCTGGCCGCGCAAGGTGGCCATGTCCTCCACCGTCTTTTGCAGCTGGACGCCGATGTCGGCGTCACTGCGCCGTGCGGCCTGGTCCAGGCCGTCCAGCGCCTTCTGCACCTCGGCCAGCTTCTGGTCCACCCTGGGAAGCGACTCGGCCAGCTTGTCCTGCTGCGCCTTCAGCTCGGCGCGCAGCGTGTCGTTGTCGGCGGACAGCTTGTCCACCCGCAGCTCAAGCTGGTGGCCCTTCTCGGAGGTGTAGCAACCGGTCCCGCCGAGAGCGAGGGCCGACCACAGGACAGCCGAGCCCCGCCTCACTTGGCGACGAAGTCATCCCGGCGGTTGGCTGCCCAGGCCGCCTCGTCATTGCCCTGGACTGCCGGGCGCAGCTTCCCGTAGCCCACCGTCTGCAGCAGCGAGGCCGGGACGCCGAGGTCCACCAGGTACTTCTTGGCCGCCACCGCGCGGCGGACGGAGAGGTGGAGGTTGTACTCCTCGGTGCCGCGGTCGTCGCAGTTCCCCTCGATGGTGATTTGGGTGAAGCTGGACTTCTTGATGCACGCCGCCAGCCCGTCGAGCTGAGCCCGCGCCGCCTCGTCGAGGTTGCTCTTGTCGAAGGCGAAGTGGATGGGCGACCAGTCGCAGCCGGTGCTGGCAGCGGACTTCACGCACACCCCGGCCTGGCAGCTCTCGCCGGTGCGGCAGTCGTCGTTGGTGGCACAGCTGTTGGCCACACAGACGTTGTTGGTGCAGCGCGCATTCGGTCCGCAGTCCGGGTCCTGGGCGCAGCCCTTGGCGACGCACTTGCCGTTGTCGCACTTGCGGCCATTGCCGCAGCTGGCGTCGTCGGTGCACTCCGGCTTGGGCACGCAAGCATTTTGCCGGCAGACGAAACCCGCCTTGCAATTCTGGTCGGTGGCGCACTCCCTGCACTGGCCCTGGACGCAGACCTCGTTGTGGTCCTTACAATTCTCGTCCGAGTCGCACTTGGGGTACGTCGGGCCACAGGCATTCAGGACGAGAACGGCCCCTGCCGCCGCCAGCCCCACCAACCACGAATTGCGGTGCATGCTCTCTCCCTCGGAGTACCGAACCCCGAAAAAGGCTGTACCGCCGCGCGCCGGTCCTGGTCAAAGGAATTCTCGCAAATTGCCGCCATCTGGCCACACCTCTGTGTGGGCAGAATGACACGTCAGCGGCGGCAACCCCCGCCCGGAGCACGCCATGGCCCGTAGCGTTCTCATCGTCGATGACGAGAAGAACATCCTGCTCACCCTGAGCCAGTCGCTGCAGCTGGCCGGCTACCACACCGAGCTGGCGCACACCGGCCAGCTGGCCCTGGAGGTGGCCAGCTCCCGCCCGGTGGACGCAGTCCTACTGGATGTGCGGATGGCGGACTTGGACGGGCTGGCGGTGCTCGAACGGCTGCTCGCGCTGCGCCCTGGGCTGCCCACCATCATGATGTCCGGGAACGCCACCATCGACCTTGCGGTGCGCGCCACCCAGCTCGGGGCGCGGGATTTCCTGGAGAAGCCCATCGCCCGAGAGCGCCTGTTGCTGGCGCTGCGCAACGCCCTCGAGCACCAGGCGGTGGTGGCCGAGCTGGCTGAGCTGCAGGGCGAGGCCGGGCAGTACGAGATGGTGGGCCACGGCCCGGCCATCAGTCGGCTGTACGCGCTTCTGGCTCGGGCCGCTCCCAGCGAGGGGCGCGTCCTCATCAGCGGGGAGAACGGCACCGGCAAGGAGCTGGTGGCCCGCGCGCTGCACCGCCACAGCCGGCGCGCTTCGGGCCCCTTCGTCCGGGTGAATTGCGCCGCCGTGCCGGAGGGCCTCATCGAGAGCGAGCTCTTCGGCCACGAGCGGGGGGCCTTCACCGGCGCCACCGCCATGCGGCGGGGCAAATTCGAGCTCGCCGACGCGGGGACACTCTTCCTCGACGAGGTGGGGGACATGCCGGCCGCGATGCAGGCCAAGCTGTTGCGCGTCCTGCAGGAAAATGAGTTCGAGCGGGTAGGAGGCACCGAAACCCTGCGCGTCGACGTCCGGGTGGTGGCCGCCACCAACCGCGACCTCGAGGCGGAAATAGGAGCCGGGCGCTTCCGGGAGGACCTCTACTACCGGCTGGCGGTGGTGCAGCTGCACACCCCAGCCCTGCGGGAGCGCCGGGAGGACTTGGGCGAGCTCGTGACAACCTTTCTCGCCGAGGCCTGCCGCCGCAACGGCCGCCGGCCGCTGCGGCTTCTCCCCGAGGCGGTGACGCTCCTGGCCGCCCAGCCCTACCCGGGCAACGTCCGAGAGCTCAAAAACATTGTCGAGCGGCTGGCCATTCTCTCCGACGGCCCGGAGGTGTCCGCCGAGGAGGCGGCGGAACTCCTCCCTCGGCCCCGCCCCATGGGGCAAGGCCAGCCAGTCCCCGCGGCCACCGCCAAGTCCACGCCCGCCGCGCCGCGGGCCGTCCCGGAGGTGGGCCAGAAGCCCTTTCGCGAGCTGGTGGAGGACGCCGAGCGGGACATTATTGTCCGCACCCTGGCCTTCACCTTGGACAACGTCACCGAGGCGGCCCGGCTGCTCGACCTCGAGCGGGGCCACTTTTACAAGAAGATGAAGGCGCTCGGGGTGCGCCGCGGGCCTCCCGAAGGAGAGCCCGCCGCCAGCTGAAAGGCCCCGCCCCGCCTTGGGGTGGGCCCCCTTTAGGCCCCCATCAACAGCAAGCTCAGCACCGTGCACACCTCGTAGTCGCTCCAGGTGGCCATCACCGCCGGCAGCTGGACGAAGGCATAGCCGCTCGGAACCATCTGCCCCTCGTACTTGGTGCCGCTCCACTGGAGATTGTAGGTGGCGGCGCCGATGCGGCCGTTGATGACTTTCGGGCTCAAAATCCAGTCGCTGTTGCCGATGCCCATGGCGCCGACAATGTGGGCGCTGCCGTCCGGGTTGATGTCGATGATGGCGCTGAAGGGGATTTGGCCCACCAGCCCCTCGGCTTTGTTGCCTTTGATGGTGACGTCCACGCTGCGCCCGGAATTGCCGGTGCCCCGGATGTGGCCCCCGGTGACGTCCATGCTCGCCACCGGCCCGTTGATGGAACGGCCGACGATGGAGTTGGAGATTTGGCCCCCGTTTCCTCCCACGCCCTGGAAGTCATTCCCCGTCGACATGGAGGCCGAAGCAAGCTTCCAGTCCGGTGGCGGGCCGGCCGGCATGGCCGGCTGAGAGGTGGCACAGGCCAACAACGCGAGACAGGACAGCGGGGCAACGAGGTGTAAACAGCGCATGTGAGCGTCCTCCCAACGGGTAGTCAGAAAAGGGGCAGGACGTCTCCCCCCACTGCAAAGGCGCCGGGCAGCATGCGTCTTGCCCCTCGGCGCTGTCACTTGGATTCGTCCTCGCTCCGGGAAGCAGGCCCCCCAAGGAAGGGCCCGCACTTCCCTCTTGTTTGAAGCGGCTTACGTCCCGAGGACGATGGCCAGCACGGTGGCGGACTCAAGGTCCGTCCAGCCGGCCATGGCGGCCGGAAGCTCGAGCGACGTCAAGCTGACGGCTCCGGCGCAGCTCGAGGAGCCCTCGTAGCGCGTGCCGTTGAAGGTCAAGTCATAGCTGCACGTCCCCAGCTTCCCTTGGAAAATTTTCGGGCTGATTTTGTAATAGGAGATGACGCCTCCGAAGAGCCCCGTCACCTCGGTGACGCCCTCCGGGAGGGACTTCAAGTCCACGCTGAAGGGGGTATTGCGCACGTTGCCAGTGGCATTCGTCCCGTTGAGGGTGATGTTGACTTGGGTGTTGCCCGCGCCCTGGCCGCGGATGTACGTGCCGCCGTGCTTGAGCTGCCACGTCGCCCCGAAGATGGCGTCGCCTTCGATGGAGATTTGGATGTAGCGGAATTGCGAGCGCATGCGCATCTCCTTGCCCGCCGACGGAGTGGCCGAGGCAAACGCCCAGACGGGGGGAGGCGGCGGCGGGGTGGGAGTGCCGGCGCAGCCGAGGGCGAGGAGGAGAAACAAAGGGACACGAAGCAGCTGGCGCATGGTGACTCCAGTGAATGGGCCCGGCAGCATGAGCGACGGGCTGGCATACAGACGCCTACCCCGGGGTCCGTATTCACACCCGGCTTGGGGGGCGCTTGCAACTGGCCCGCCCCACCGCTCGCTGCTCCAGGGCAACCACCCGCCAGCCCCTCGGGCGTCCCTAGCCTTGGGCCGGGGCGAAGCGGGCCCAAACCGGGGCATGGTCCGACGGCAGCTTCCCCTTGCGAGCCTCCCGGTCGATGTCCGCCGCCTCGCAGCGAGCCGCCAAGGTGGGGGTGGCGTAGAGCGCGTCAATGCGCAGCCCATGGTTTTTCGGGAAGCCGAGCATCCGGTAGTCCCACCAGCTGTAGCGGCCGGCTTCCGGGTGGTGCAGACGGAAGGTGTCCTGGAGCCCGAAGGCCAGAAGCTCCTTCAGCGCCGCGCGCTCCGGAAGCGAGAAAAGCGTCTGCCCCTCCCAGAGGGCCGGGTCCCAGACGTCCCGCTCCTCGGGGGCGACGTTGAAGTCCCCGCACAGGACGAGGGACGGCTCGTCTCGGTAGCGCACGTCCAGCGCACGCCGTAGCCGGGCGTAGAAGGCCAGCTTCCGCTGGTAGGCCGGGGAGTCCACGGACTGGCCATTGGGCGCGTAGACGGAGATGACTCGGACGCCCTGGACGGTGGCCGCCAGCACCCGTGCCTCGGCGTCGTCCTCCGCCACTGGAAGTCCCCGCTCCACCTGCTGCAAGGGCTGCGTGCTGAGGATGGCCACCCCGTTGTACGTCCGCTGGCCATACACCGCTGCCTGGTAGCCGAGGCGCTCCACCACCTCCTTGGGGAATTGCTCCTCGGTGCACTTGAGCTCCTGCAGACACAAGACGTCCGGCCGGCGCGAGGCGAGGTAGGCCTCCAGCCGCTCGACGCGTGCCCGGACGGAGTTGATGTTCCAGCTGGCGATGGTGAGGGACACGTCTTTCCCCGAGGGGGGGACGTCCTTTCTGCCGAGTGCCGCAAAGGCCCCTCGTTTTCCGCTTTCTTAGGGCAAACCAGCGCAGCCGAGCACTCGGAAAAAAAATTTGGCGGGGCGGGCGCGGCGTCACGGCCGCCCCCACCGCCTCACGGGTGCGGGCGGAGGGCCACGTCCCGTCCCCCAGAAAGGCCCCCCTTGGCTTTCGAGCAGGAGGGCCCGGGCTGCGCCCCCAGTGCACTCTGCAGACACCAACCCCTCAGGGGCCGCTGGCACGCGGCGCGCAAGTGCGCCTGCCTGGCGCCCTTGGGGGCTGTCCCCAAGGGGCCAAGAGAAAAAAAGAGACTCGAGGTTTCAAGAAAATGCACCGCTCCACGCTTGCCCTTTTAGGCGCTCTCTGGGCGCTGGCCGCCTGTCAGAAGCCGTCCCCCGTCGCCCCTCCGCCGCCTCCTGTCGAGGCGGCCCCGCGGGCCAGCCTCGAGGCGCCCGCCCTCCCACCCGCAGAAGACGCCGGCGCCGAGCCCGCGCCGGACAGTGTCGCCGCGAGGGTGGCGGCGAAGGGGGTGCTGGGCCTTGCCCACGTGGACAGCGTGGACGTCAACCACTTGGCCCGGGCCAAGGCACTGCGCGAAGAGGGCGACACCTTGGGGGCGCTGGCCGAGGCCCGCCGGCAGTTGGCGGACAGCCCCCTGGACGAGGACGCGCTCGAGATGGTGGGGCGCGCCGCGCGCTCCCTCGGCCAGGCTGGCCTGGCGGCGGCCGCCTTCGAGCGGCTGGCCGGTGTCCACCCCGACGACGCCTCGCCTCTCATTGAGGCCGCGCGCATGGACCTCTTGGCCGGCGACGAGGTGGGCGCAGCGCGGCTGGCGGCACAGGCGCTGGCCCGCGACGAGGGAAACGTCGAGGCCTACCAGGTGCTGGGCCGGGCGGCGTTGGTGGAGGGAGACGTGCGGCACGCCATCGAGTGGCTGGAGCAGGCACGCACCCTGGCGCCAGCGCACGGCTGGGTGCTCAACAACCTCGGCTTCGCCTACCTGCGCGCCGGGGAGAATGCGAAGGCGCTGGAGACGCTGCAGCGGGCCTCGGAGCTCTTGCCCGAGGTGGCGCTGGTGCAAAACAACCTGGGCGTGGCCCTCGAGCGCGTTGGGCAAAGCGCGGAGGCGAGCGCCGCCTTCGAGAAGTCCGCCACCTTGGCGCCGGGCTACACCCGGGCCCTCGTCAACCGCGCGCGGCTGGCACTTCTGCGCACCCAAGAAGACGGCGGCACCCCGGCGCCCGAGGCGGATGCGGACGGAGGCGAGGAGTAGGCGGCCAAGGGGGCCCTGGCAGAAGGAGCGCCCGTCGGGACCGGGGGGGGGCCCAGTCACCGGGGCCCCTCTGCTAGCCTGACGCCCCAAGGCCGTCCTCCCCTCGCAAAAAAGCTCGACCGGTAAACCCCCCGTTTGGGCCCCCGTCTCCCCCCGCACACCACAAAGCCGGGGTGCCCTCGCCACCTCGTTTTTTTTGAAGCCCGAAGCAGCGCCCCTAAACAGAGAGCATGGCCTTCTCCACCCCCACCCCCACCCGCCCGCCGCGCCGACCCGCGACGCGACCCCGGTGGCTGCTGCTGCCGCTGCTTGCAAGCGCCGGCCTTTTCTTGTTGTGCCTTGTCGGCGGGAGCGCCGCCTACTTCTACTTCAGCCGTGGCCTCCCCTCGGTGGAGGCGCTGCGCGACTACCGGCCGCCCCAAGTCACCAAGGTGCTGTGCGCCGACGGCAGCGTGTGCGCCGAGTACTTCCTCGAGCGGCGGACGCTGGTGGACACATCAGCGCTTCCAGCCCACGTGCGCAACGCCTTCCTGGCCGCCGAGGACGCGGACTTCTACCGGCACGAGGGACTCGACTACCTGGGCATGCTGCGCGCCGGGCTGAAGGCGCTGCGGCCGGGCGGCCACCTCACCGGGGCCTCCACCATCACCCAGCAAGCCTGCCGGAATTTGCTTCTGACGCAAGAGCGCAAGGTGAGCCGGAAAATTCGGGAGTGGATTCTCACCCCGCGCATGGAGCGAGCCCTCACCAAGGACCAAATCCTCAACCTCTACCTCAACCAAATTAACTTCGGACACAGCCGCTACGGTATTGAGGAGGCGGCGCTCTTCTACTTCGGAAGGCACGCCTCCGAGCTGGACGTGGCCCAGGCAGCGGTGCTGGCCGGCACCGTCCAGCAGCCCGCCCGCATCAACCCCCTCACCTCCCTCACCAGGGCCAAGGCCCGCCAGGCCTACGTGCTTGGCCAAATGGTGAAGCACGGCTTCCTCAGCGAGGCCGAGGCCCAGGCGGCCGCCGCCGAGACACTGGTGCTGGCGCCGCGGCCGCCGCCGGCGCGGGGGCTGTACTACGTCGAGGAAATCCGCCGCATGCTGGTGGCCCGCTACGGCGACGCGCGGGTGCTGGGCGGTGGGCTGCGGGTGGAGATTGCCATGGACCCGCGACTGCAGGCCCTGGCCGACGAGGCGCTGCGCGACGGCCTCGAGACGCTCGACCGACGCATGGGCTACCGCGGGGCGCTCGGGACGCTGGAGCCCGGGCGCTTTGCGGCCTACCGGCGCCTCCTGGAAGAAAGGCTGGCCGAGACCGGCCTGAGGGAGAAGGAAAACTCGCTGGTGGCCGACGTGGGCCCGCTGGTGAGCGCCCAGGCGCGCTCGGAGGAGGCGGAGGCGGCCGAGGTGGACGCCGAGGGCGAGGGCGAGACGGCGCCGGAGGAGGCGCTGGCGCAAAGTGTGCCGCTGCTTCCGGTGCACGAGGGCCTCACCTTGGGGGGCTACGTGACGCGCGTCGACGACGCGGCGCGCACCGCCACTCTGGACTTCGTCGGACGCACCGGCGTGCTGTCCTTCTCCACCGTGGGCTGGGCCCGGCCGCGAGGCGTCGGCAAGTGGACGCAGCCTCCGCAGAAGCTGTCGGACGTCCTGGCCGTGGGCCAGGTGGTGCGGGTGCGGGTGCTGCAGGCGCCACTCGCCCCGAAGCCACTGGAGGTGACGCTCGACCAGGTGCCGGAGGTGCAAGGGGCGCTCACCGCCATCGACCCGGCCACCCGCCGGGTGGTGGCGCTCTCCGGCGGGTATGACTTTCGCCTCTCGCCCTTCAACCGCGCCACCCAGGCCCACCGCCAGCCGGGCTCCTCCTTCAAGCCCTTCCTCTACGCCGCGGCCCTGCAGAGCCAGCGCTTCAGCGCAGTCAGCATCCTCAACGACGCCCCGGAGGCGGTGCGGGACCCCTACACCGGCAAGGTGTGGAAGCCGCAGAATTACGAGCGCACCGGCTTCGAGGGGCCGATGACGCTGCGCCAGGCCCTCACCCGCTCCAAAAACACCGTCTCTATCCGGTTGATTGAGGCTCTCACCCCGCAGGTGGCCATCGACTTTGCCGCCAAGGTGGGCATCCACAGCCCGATGCCCAACAACCTGACGCTGGCGCTCGGGACGGGGGAAGTCACCCAGCTGGAAATTGCAAACGCCTACGCCACCTTCGCCGACGGCGGCCGCTACGCCGACCCGCTTCTGTTGGTGCGCGTCACGGACGCCTCGGGCAGCGTGCTGGAGGAGCACCAGGCCGCCTTCCAGGACGCCACCTCCCCGGCGGTGGCCTACCTCATCACCTCCCTCATGCGCAGCGTCGTCGAGGAGGGGACGGCTGCTGCGGTGAGAGAGTTAAACCGCCCGGCGGCCGGCAAGACGGGCACCACCAACGAGTACCGGGACGCTTGGTTTGACGGCTACACGCCCTCGCTGTTGGCCTCGGCCTACGTCGGCTTCGACGACCATGCTTCCTTGGGCCAGGGCGAGTCCGGGGCCAAGGCGGCGCTGCCGGTGTGGCTGCGCTTCATGAAGGCCGCCACGGACAGCGCCCCGGTGACGGACTTCGCCGTCCCCCAAGGGGTGGTGCTTGTCCGGGTGGACCCAAGCACTGGGCTTTTGGCCGGCCCCAGTTTGCCCGGGCGCCAGGAAGCCTTTCTCGAGGGCACCGCCCCGACGTCCGAGGCCCCAGCTGCCAACGAGGCCAGCCCGGACCGCTTCCTCATGGAGGACCCGGACAAGGCCCACCTGTGAGGGCGGCGCTGTGGGCGCTGGTGCTTCTGCAAGGGCCAGCCCCGGGCGCGCTGGAGCAGCTGGCCTCCGCCGTCGCGGCGCAAGTGCGCGACGCTGGGGGCAAGGGGCCCATGGCCGTGTCCGTGTCCGCGCCCGGGCACCCGGCGCTGCAGGCGGCCTTCCTGACGCTGGTGTTGTCCCGGCTGGACGGCGTGGGGCTTTTGCCCAGAAAGCTGCCGGCCGGCCCGGACGCCGAGGCCAGCGCCCGGGCCTCTGGCGCCCGGGCCCTGCTGCGGCTGCGCCTTACCCTGGACGGGAGGTTGGCCGCGGCCGGCGACGTCTTCAGCGTTTGGGAGAATTTCTTCTCGGCCAAGGCCTCCGTCCCCGAGGCTCCGGCGGCGGTGGTGTTTTCCGAGGTGGCCGTGGACGGCGCGGTGCGGGCGCTGGCTCGGGCTCCGGACGCACCGGCCCTCCTGCTTGCGGCTGCCCCGCTGGCCCGCTTCCCTCTGCGCACCGCGGCCCTGGCCGCCGGGGACATGGACGGTGACGGACGGGCCGAGCTCGCCGTCCTCACCGAGGAGGCGGTTGAGGTGCTCGGCCCGGACGGGCACCTGTTGGCCCGCCGTAGCCTCCAGGGCCTGCCCTTGGCCCGGCCGGAAAGCCGCGACCCCTTCGGGACGCTGTGCATTTGCCAGGGGCTGTTGTACGCCTTCTCGGCGGCGCGCGCCGCGGGCGAGGTACTGGCCCTGGAGGGCAAAGCCCTCGTCCCCCGCGGCGCCCTGGCGACACCGGTGGTGGCCTGCGGCCAGCCTCCCTTGCAAGCCTCCTTTTTACCCGGCGTGGCGCGGCTGGCCGAGGCCGGCCCGGGTTGGCCGGTGTTGCCGGCGGGCCCTCTGGCCTGGGGCCTGTCTGCAAGGCGAAGTGGCCAGGGCGAGGTGGTGCTGCTTCTCTTGGAGGACGGGACGGCCCTGGCCGGCGGCCCCCAGGGCTGGAAAACGTTTGAGGGCGTGGGCGCCGGCGCGGCCCTGTGGGACGTCGCCGGCGACGGCGCCTTGCGGCTTGCGGCCAGCTCCGCCGCCCCATTTCCGGAGGTGGACACCCTGCGGTTGTTGCCCCTGTCCGGGGGGACAGAGGAGGCCCTCCTCGAGGTGCAAGGACGCATTCTCCAACTCGCCGCGGCCACCCTCGACGCTGACGGCACCGAGGCGCTGGTGCTGGGGGTATGGCGGCCGGAGGGCGGGGCAGAGTTGCGGGTGGTGCGGGGGGCGCGGTGAGGCCACAACGGAGGTGGGCCCTGCTTTTGCTGCTGGCCGCCGCGCCGGCGGCAGGGGCCGTCCGGGCGCACCTCGGCGGCACGCTGGCGGTGGGCCTCGTCGGCCTTGTGCCACCGGCTGCAGACAGCCAAGAGGAGGGCCCGGAAGCGGCCAGCGCACGGGCCCTCTTGGCCCTTCCCTTGTGCCGGCTACTTCCCGAGGCCGTCCCGCTTTTGGCCACTTTCCAGCGCGTTGGCCAAGGCCCTGCCGAGGAGGTGCAGCTGTTGCCCAAGGAGTCGGCGCGCTTTGGGGAGGGAAGTCCCTTGCGCCCAAGCGACGTGGCGCAGGCCTGGCTTGCGCTACTGCGCAGTGAGAGTCCCTACCTCGCGCTGCTCGCCCCGGTGGCTGGACTGGCGGAGACGCTGCGGGCCGCGGTGAAGGCGCCCGAGGCCGGGCTGCACCTGCGCCTGGCCTTCCCCTGGCCGGACTTGGAGGCCTCGCTGTGCCACCCCGCCTTCACCCCCTTCCGCCTGGGGGGCAACGGCAGCGGTGCGCAAGGGGTGGGCCTGTATGGGCCCGGGGCGGGAGGCCGCCTTCTGGCCTCCGCCGCCGCGCCGGGCGGCCCGCCCTTCCCCGCCGCCCTGGCCTTCTCCACCCTGGCTGCCCGTGCGGCCGCCCGGGCCTTGCAGCGGGGCCTGGTGCACGCCGTGCTGGGCGAGGCCTCCGGCGCCGAGGCCGGCCCACTCCTCTTTGCCACCTACCTCGTCTACAGCCAAGGCAGCCTTCCCGAGGGCGCCCGCGCCGCCCTCGAGGCGGTGGACAGAGAGGCCCTGGTGCGCACCTTCGTCCCGGGGCCAGCGGTGGCGCTTCGGACGCTGCTGCCGCCCCCGCTGCAGCCGGCACCCCCGCCTGCGCCACCGGGGCCCAGCCGGCCTTCGGCCCCGGCGGCCGCAAGGCCCTTCACCCTCGGCTACCCGGCAGGCGTGCCCGAGCAAAAAGCCGTCGCCGAGAGGCTGCAGGTGCTGCTTCATGACGCGGGCTACCCGGTGCGCCTTGTAGCGGACAGCCCAGCGCGGCTTCGGGCGGCGCGCCGCGCCGGCACGCTGCAGGCGGCCCTCGTCTCGGTGCTACTGCCCCCCGTAGCAGGCCCAGCCCTGGCCCTGGTGCTGGGGCTGTTGGAGGACGAGGCCCTGTTGCACCGGGAGTTGCCCGGCCTCGGGGCCGAGCCCGACGCCGAGGCCCGCGCCGCACGCACCTCGGCCCGCGCCGCAGCGCTTTTGCCCCAGCTGCCGGTGTTTCCCTTGTACGTCCGGGGGCTGCGCGCCGGCCTCTCGGTGGCCCTCCTGCAGGCGCGCCGGGACGGCTTCGGGCTTCTCGTCTTGGACGAGGCTTGGCTGGGCCGCTGAAAAAAAGGACGCACCCCTCTCACCCCATGCGCCTCTCCACGAGACTCGCCCTGGCCTTCGCCGCCCTCGCGGTGCTGCCCCTCCTCGTCTCGGCGCCCTTCGTCGCCAGGCGCCTGCGGGCAAGCTTTGACCGCGAGTTGGAGCGAAGGGGGGACGCCGCGGCGGCCCTGGTGAGCGCCTCGGTGGAGCGCCTGCGCGCCCGGGTGTCGCAAGCGGTGAGTGCCGCCGCCAGGGACAGAGGCGCCGAGGAGCTGGCGCTTTCCCTGTGGGGCCCGGGGCCCTTGCCCCCGCCGGACGCGGCGGCCGCCCTGGCCGAGGGCCGCGGCCTCTCCGTGCTGGGCCTCTTGGACGCCCAAGGCCGGGTGCGCAACAGCGCGCACTTTCCGGCCCGGGCCGGGGACGTGGACAGTGGCCTCCTCGCCGCCCTCCAGGCGCCCCCCGGGACGGTGGTGCTGGCCCTCGTGCAAGTGCCTGCGCCGGAGGGGCCACGTGCCTGGCCGGCGCTGGTGGCGGCCAGGGGCGTGGAGGGCGCCCTGGGCGCCTTCCTGGTGGGCGGGGTGCTGTTGGACGGCGCGCTGGCGGCGGAGCTGGCCACCGAGAGTGGCGCCGAGGTGGAGCTGCGCGAGGGGGAGGTGGTGCTGGGCAGCGCGGGCCATGCCGCGGGGCGGCGTCTGTGGCGCGAGGTGCCGCTCGGCGGGAAGGCGTCCGCCTTCGTGGCGGTGGGCGACGCCGCCAGCGTGGAGGCCGAGTCCGCCCTGTTGGCCGCACTGGCGGCGGTGGTGGGCGCGGGCCTGTTGCTGGCCGTCGTCCTGGGCGTGCTTCTGGCCCGGCGCACCACCTTGCCTTTGGAAGCCCTCACCCGAGGGGCCCGCGCGGTGGCCCAGGGCCAGCTGGACACCCGCGTCGAGGCGCGCGCCCAGGGCGAGGTGGGTGTTTTGCTGGAGGCCTTCAACCACATGACGGCCGAGCTGTCCCGCACCACCCGCGCCCTGGTGCGGGCCGAGCGCGTGGCGGCCTGGGAGGAGGTGGCCAAAAGCCTCGCCCATGAGTTGAAAAACCCCCTCACCCCACTGCAAATGTCCCTCGAGACGCTGTCCGCGGCGCAGGCCGCCAACAGCCCCCGCTTCGCCGAGCTTTTCCGCGAGAGCGCCCCGGCCATGCGCGAGGAGGTGGAGCGCCTCAAGCGCACCGTCGACGCCTTCGCCCGCTTTGCCCGTCTGCCCGCCTCACGCCCCGGACGTTTGGACTTGGGCCTGTGGGCGGAGCAAGCCCTGGCCCTCTACAGCTTCGCCGACGGCGGACTCGAGGCCTCCTTGGCCCGGGGCCTCAGCGTCCTTGGGGACAAGGACCAGCTGTCGGCAGTGCTGCACAACCTCCTCAAGAATGCCGAGGAGGCCCTGGCTGGCCAGAAGCCATGGGTGGCGGTGCGGGTGCTGGCCGAGGGCCCGTGGGCCGTCCTCGAGGTGGAGGACGCTGGCCCGGGCGTCCCGGAGGCGGCGGCGGAGCGCATTTTCGAGCCCGCCTTCAGCCGCAAACCGGGCGGCAGCGGCCTCGGCTTGGCCATCGCAAGGCGCATTTCCACCGAGCACGGTGGGACGCTGTCGGTGCACCGAGGAAGCCGGGGCGGGGCGCTCTTCCGGCTGCGCCTTCCGCTTTCCACCTCAGCGGCAGGGGGCTAGTCCTTCACTGGCGTGGCCTTGAGGGCCGCCTTCCCATCCTTCACATACACCGCGAAACGCACCGTGCGGCAGGCGTACTTGGCCATCAGCTGGTCGCGGTTCTTTCGCAGCTTCTGGGCGAAGCGCTCGAAGGTGAGGCCGTCGGCGGACTCGTGGCACTTCTCGCGCTGCGCGACGAAGTCCCGGTACACCTCGTGGAAGTGTTCCTCGTCCGGCGGCGGCGCCAGGCGGGCGCGCGGGACGGGCGTCGTCACCGGCCGGGCCGCCTCCTGCAACAACTCCGGAGGAATGTCCGCCACTCGGGTGGTGTCCGGAATGGCGTTGGCCCGCGGCCCCACCGCGGCAAAGCCGGCCGGCGGCGCGTTGAAGTCCGGGAGCTCCGGAATGGGGTAGGCCGTCGTCGGCTGATGGTCATAGTCGAGCGGCGGCGGCGGGGGCGCCGCCCGCGGGGCGGGGGTGAAGCGGCCGCCAATGGGGGCCGAGGGCGTCCTTTGCATGCCGCCTCCGGGCGGCGGCGTCCTCGGTGGCGGAGGAGGCGGCATGGCGTCCAAGAGGGCGGAGAGGTCCTCCGTCGGCGGGGGCGGCAGGCGGCCCGACGGGGGCGGAAGAGGCTCCACGTCCAGGACGGCGGCGCTGAGGGCCGCCGGCGCCGCGTCGAAGACACTGGGCGCAGCGGGCACAGGAGCCGGTGCAAACAGCGGCGGCGGCGGCGCCGCTGCCGGCTCGGGCTCGGGCTCTGCCGCTCGCGGCGGCACCGGCCGCGGTAGCGGGGTGAGGCGCCGGGGAGGAGGGGGCTGGGTGTCCTCGTCGGCCCGGGACCGAGACGCAGGGGTGCGGCGCGCCCAGACGGTGGCGACGCCTAGCGCCACCGCCAGCGCGGCAATGCAGCTGAGTGCGAAGCGCTGGGAGTCGGCCAGGGCGGACATGAAGGGCTCCAGCGTCGCCACGGCCAGCACCTCCACCGGCTGGCCGGGGAGGCTGCGGCGGACGGCGAGGCGCAAGGGGGGCTCCCCGCCGGACGTCCAGAGGGGCAACTTCAACGGCCCCAAAGCAGAGGCGCTCCCGCGCACCGCCACCGCGCTCTTGCCCACCGGCGTCTCGCGCAGCGCCGCCTGCAGCACGCCTCTGTCCGGACCTCCGGAGGCCACCAGCTTTCCGCCGGAGACAAACCCCACCGCGGCCAAGCCGAGCTCGAGCGCCACTTGGTCCGCGGTGCCGTCCGGAAGCAGCGGGCCGCCCACCACCAGCGTGCCCAGGGCATGGGCGTCCTTGTCCGAGCCGGTGAGGGGGACACTGAAAAACAAGTCATGGCTGCCGAAGGCGTCGCGCGTTTGCCCGTCGCTTCCGGCGCCGGCCAGCACGTCCACCTCCACGCCCTGCAGGGTGGGCCCAGGGCTGTCGCCGCCTCGCACGTAACTGCCGCCGCTGTCCGTGCGCAGCCCCAGCACCAGGACGCCGCGCAGGCCGGTGGAGACGGCGTCCTGGGCCACCCGGCGCACGCCGGCCATGCGCTCGGCGGCGACGTCGGCCTTGCCGGAGCGCAGCGCCTCGAGGGTGCTCCAGGTGGACGAGGAGGCGGCCAGCCGGAGCGTCAGCGCCTGCAGCTCCGCGCGGCGCGCCGCCACCCGGACGCCGACTGCGTCCACGGCGCGCGCGGCGTAGGCCTCGGCCTGCTGCTCGGCAGCAGTGCCTACCGAGGAAGCAGTCATGGAGAGCTCGACGAGCCAGAGCACCAGCGCCGGCAATGCGAGCAACGGCCAGAGGCGGGGCATCGCCTTCCTTTATCGAGGCGGGAAGAAATGCCTAGTAAACAGGGGCTTATACGCATGCCCTGCAAATTGGGACAAGCGAGTGCTGTGCGCCCCAGCCCTTAAAAAAACATCCAGCGACGCAAAAAGCCCTTGGGGGCCGGCCGTCCCTAGGGCTCCTCCACCTCGAAGTCCGCGAGTGCCGCGCCGCCCGCGTGGTGGTGGTGCTTGTCCAGCCAGCGCTTGGCGGCGCGCTCCAGGCGCTGGCACGCGCCCAGCACCGCCTTGCGCACGTCGTCGGACGTCTCCTCGACGTGGAAGGCCGGCACGCCGGGCACGTGCAACGTCAGCCGGGCGCACTGGTCCACGCCCCCTTTGGCCCGGTTGGTGTCCACCAAATGCACCTCCACCGACAGCGGCTGCTGCTGGAAAATGCGATGCAGCGCGCGCTCCAGGTGCACCTCGACGAAGCTGCGCAAAGACTCGTCCACTTCGAGGTGGACGCCTCGCAAAAGCACTTGCATGCGGCCCCTGGTACCTCGCTTCCTCCCCCGAGGAGGAGGCCCTCGTCTAAACGGGGGGACTCAGCTTTTGCTGCAGTATGCGCCAAACGGCCGCTGGCCGGGGGGAGGGCCCCTCCGGGGTTGGGGCACCCCCAAGGCCGCACCAGGCCTGCTAGGGTGGCTCGGCCATGGCCCAGGACAAGCGCCGCTTCACCCGCATTGCCCAGGTGGATGACCCCCTCACCCTAGACGCCTACAAGCGCGTCCTGCACGCCGCCTCCATTCCGGTGCTGTCGCTCGACGACGAGGGCATGGTGGGCGGCATTACCGACGGCTTCGGCGGCCGGCTGTACGAGGTGCAAGTGCCCGAGGAGTTTGCAGCCAAGGCCACCCAGCTGCTGCAGGAGGAGCAAGCGCGGCTGGAGGCCGGCGCCGATGAGGCAGGCAAGGCCGCCGAGCGCGAGGAAGCCGAAGGCGAGCACCACCACCGCCGCTAGGCGCCTCTGCCCGAGGGGGCCCGCGGGTCCCGCACCTCCCACAGGCTGACCCCGAGCAGCTTCCACGCCGAGTGCCCCTGGCGCAGAAGGAAGTGGCCGAGCTCCTCGTCCACCACCGCCTTCGCCCCGACGCTGGTGGCGTGGCGGAGGTAGGTGCCCCGAGCGGCCTGGATGATGAGGCCGACGTGGCTGACGCGGGTAATGCGTCCCGGCCCGTCCTCGCGCACCACCACCAGGACGGTGCCGGTGGGGAAGCCGGGCGCATGGGCCAGCACGGCCTTGAGGGGAAGAAGCCCAAAAGAAAAGGCGCCCAGGCTGTGGGCTGCCTCGGGAAGGGCCAGCGCTTTCGCCTCCGGGCTCTCCCAGGCGGCCAGGCCCAGCACCTTCTGCGCGGCCACCGCGTCCGCGCCACCGAGCTCGAAGGTGACGTCGCGGACAAAGCCCGCCTTGGTGTTGGCCGGCAGCCAGTCGGCCTCCATCAAGTGGTTGCGGGTCTCGTACGCCACGCTGCCTCCCCGGTAGCGAATGGCGTCCAACAGCGGCAGGAGCTCCTCGGGGCGTCGCGCCAGGCTGAGGGCCATGGTTTCCTCGACGAAGGTGACGCAGTCCACGCTGTCCCAGCGCAGTCGCGGGTCCGCGTCAAACCCCGTCCCCTCCCCCAACGGCGAGAAGCCGTAGGGCGTCCCTAAAAAGCGCTCGCTCGCCGCCCGTAGCCTTTGGCCCAACGGCAAGGGCTGCAGCTCGGCCAGCGCTTGGGCCCGCCCCGCCTCGTCCAGGCCCTGCCAGGGCACGGGCGCGACGGCCAACAGGAGGCTGATGACTGCGGACGGGAGGGACAAAGGAAGGTGGGCTGGCCTTTTACTGCTTGGGGCAGAAGCATGGGACGCCCGGCGCAAGCGTGTCCACTTCCCCCCTTGTGCCGTCGTCCGTGCCTGGGGGGGCCCGGGGCCCTACACGGCGAGCGCCGTGGCGCGCTCGTTGAAGAGCTCCCACAGCGCGTCCACGTCCTTGGAGGTGGTGTCCAGCGCGCCAATGGAGACGCGAATGAGTTGGGTGCCCTTCACCAGCGCCGGGGTGACGTAGGCCGCTCCGCTTGCGTTGACGGCCTCGGCCAGTGCGAGGTTGTGGGCATTCACCTCGGCCAGGGTGCGGCCCGGCAAGAGATGGCGCACGCACACCGTCTGCAACGGGACGGGCGCGCAGCGCTCCCAGGAGGGGGCCGCATCCACCCGCGCCGCCAGCGCTTGCGCCAGGGCCACGTCGCGGCGCACCGCTTGGCGCACCCCCTCAGCCCCGAGCGCCGTCAGGACAAACCACAGCTTGAGTGCGCGGAAGCGGCGCCCCAAGGGAATGCCCCAGTCCCGGAAATTCTTCACCTCGGCGTCGGCTTGGGTGCGCAGGTAGCTGGGGTGGGTGGACATGACGCTGAGGAGGTGCTCGGTGTCACGGACGAAGTAGGCCGTGCAGTCAAAGCCCACGCCCATCCACTTGTGGGGGTTGAGGACGACGCTGTCCGCCGCCTCGACGCCGGCCCACATCCAGCGCAGCTCCGGGCACACCATGGCCGTCCCGGCCATGGCCGCGTCGAGGTGGAGCCACAGCCCATGGCGGCGGGCCACCTCGGCCACCGCCTGCACCGGGTCGAGCGCGGTGGTGGACGTCGTCCCCACCGTGGCCACCACCGCGCAGGGGGCCAGGCCGGCGTCGGCGTCGGCTTGGACGGCCTGCTCCAGCGCGTCCACTGCCAGCGCGTGCGCGCCGTCGGTGGGCAAAAGCCGCAGGTAGTCCCGGCCGAAGCCGGCCAAGAGGGCTGCCTTCTCCACCGAGCTGTGGGCCATCTCCGAGGTGTAGACGACGAGGGGTGGGTGGGGCCCCTGCAGCCCGGCGTGCGCCTGGGCCAGGCGGCTGGACTTCTCGCGCGCGCACAACAGGGCCACCAGCGTGGAGCTGGAGGCGGTGTCCTGCAGCACGCCGGTGAAGGTGTCCGGCAGGCCGAGCAGCTGCCGAAGCCAGCTCAGCATGACTTCCTCCACCTCGGTAGCCGCCGGGCTGGTTTGCCAGCTCATCGCTTGCGCCCCCAGCCCGGCCGCCACCAAGTCCGCCAGCACCGAGGCGAGGTGCGTCTTGCTGGGGAAGTAGGCGAAAAACCGCGGGTGGTTCCAGTGGGTAATGCCTGGCAGCACCACGCTGTCCAAAAGCGGGAAGAGTGCCTCGAGCGGCCCGGCCAACTCCGGCGCGGCAGCCGGTAGCTGCGCGCGCGTTTCCCCAGGGCGCGCCCGGGACATGACGGGCAAGCTGGGCACGGCCTCGCGGTAGCGGGCCACCCACTCCACCAGCGCATGGCCAAGCCGTCGGAATTCGTCGGGAGTCATGGGCCCTTTTGCTTCTTTCTGAGAAGCGCCTCCCCAACAGGGGCGCGGCGTCCACTCTGCCATGGCGGGTTGCAGCACTAGGCACTGGGCCGAAAAGAAGGGCCGCCCCCCCACCGCCCAGGTTGTCCACGACCGCGGCGCAGGGGCTGCTACAGTCCCCTCCTCTTCTTCTACGGCGGCGGCGTTGCGACGGGCCGGCCGCAGGTGGACAACACGGGATGCCGCGTTACGAGGTGCACATTCCTGGGGCGCAGCCAGAGGTTGGCACCGTCACCTTTCGTGTCGACGCGCCCAATTGGATGCAGGCGCTGAAGACGGGCTTCCTCAAGCTGGGCGAGGCGGGCCTGGTGGTGCACAACGTCCTCGTCGACGTCGCCGACGACGGCTCGCTGCACGTCACCGAGGGCGGCAGTGGCCGCGTCTTCCGCATCCGGGAGCTCACCGAGGAGGAAGCGGCACAGGCCAAGGTGAAGCCCCCGGCGGCCCAGCCGGACAGTAGCGCCGCCGCCACCGTGGTGGTGCGGCCGCCCGAGGCCAGTAGTCAGCCCACGGTGCGGGTGCCCATTTTCTCCTTGGAGAGGCCGCTTGCCCCGCCCACCCCGGCGGCTGCGCCGGACAGGCCGGTGGGCCGAAGCGCGCCCCGGGCCACGCCCTTGTCCACCCCGGCGCTGGTGCTACCCATTCAGGAGCTGAGCGAGCCCACCCAGCCAGTCCGCGGGGCCATCGGCCGGCCCCGCCCCCCCCGGCCTCCGCGGGAAGTGGAGGACGTCCTGGCCGAGGTGTTTGACCGCGTGCAGGGCGTCTACCAGTACCGGGACGCGGCCAGCGGCCTGTACTTCCTCCTCGACTTGGCGCTGGAAAAAATTCCGGCCGAGGCCGGAAGCGCCTTCTCCTCCGAGTTAATTACCGGCACCCTGCGCTTCGTCGCAGTGCGCGGGCCGAAGGCCAAGGAGATTCTCGAGGCCCGCACCCTCATTCCCGCAGGGCAAGGCATTGCCGGCTTCTGCACCGCCGAAGGCGTCAGCCTGGCCCTCTCCGACGTCCACCGGGACCGCCGCTGGTATTCAGCCATCGCCGACCGGCTCCAGTACGACACGCGCAGCCTTCTCTGCTCGCCCATGGTGAGCGCCGGAAGGGCCTACGGGTGCCTGGAGCTCATCAACCGCAAGCCCTCGGCCACCTTCACCGACCAAGAGGTGGGCCTGCTCGCGTACATTGCCCACCAGGGTGCCCTCTTCCTCCACGCCCTCGGCTGACTCGGGGCACACCGCGCCGTTTGGGGGCGTTAAGCCTCTTGCCCTACGGCGCCGAGCGGACCTGCCGGCTTCACCACCTCGTCCAGTAGCACCGTGGCGTAGCTGCCCCGAGGCAGCCGGAAACACAGCCACACGTCGCTGCCCTCGGCTGCCACCTCCACCTCGCCCAGCCTCGAGGCGTAAGGCCGACGCGCCCCTTCGGTTTCGCCTTTGCCGCTGCGCAGCGCCCCCTCGGGAAGGCCCTCACTGGCCAGCAGCGCCGCTTCAGCCTGGCCCACCTCCCCTTGGGGAAGCGGCTTCACCTTCCAGCCAAACATCGGCCCGGTGGGGGACACCTCGAGACTGTCCACCCGGGCCTGCTCGCGCTCTGCGTCCAGGCACAAAAACAGGCCGCCCGAGTCCGCGCGGCGCAGCACGTCTCCCAGCAGTGCCCGGCCGTACAGGCCGGCGGACAGCCGCGCCGCCAGGGCGCGGTTGAAGAGAAGCGCCTGGTAGGCCGAGAGGTACAGCCGCCGCTGCAGCCGGTCGACGCGGCCGGGCAGGCGCTGGCCGAGAAGCAGGGCCCGGCCGCGGGCGGCGTTGTCCGCGCTGCGGCCGAAGCGCTGCGGGCCGAAGTAATTGGGAAGCCCCTTCTCGGCCAGGCGCTGAAGCACCGGGAGGGCGGCCTCCGGCCTCGTTGGCTCTCTCAGCCTCAACCGGAAGGCATTGCCCCACAGCTGGCCTGTCCGCAGCTTCCTCTCGGTGCGCTCGGTGCGCAGCACCCTGACGCCCTCGAGGCCAAGCGCGCCCAACGGCCCCGGGCCAGGCCAGGGGACGGTGAAGGCCTGGCAGGTGACGGCCTGCCTGTCCTTGAGGCCGGCGTAGCCCACCTGGCGGACGTCCACCTGGGCCGCCCGGGCCAGCGCCCGCGCCACCTCGGCCGTCTCTCGGCCGCGCTTCTGCACCCACAGCCAGAGGTGCGCGCCCTGGCCGGTGGGTGGAAAGGCCGGCACCTCCTCCACCAGAAAGTCCTCGGGGGCCTCCTTCAGCCGGCCGCCCGTCCCCGGCAAGTCCTCCGTCAGCCGGGGCCAAGGGCTGCTTGCCATGGCCGCGGGCCTACTCCCCGAGGGCCGAGAGCAGCTCCTTCACCCTTCGGGCGAGCTCCTCGTCCGCCCGGGACTCGAGCAACTCTCCGGCTTGAAAGAGGAGAAAAAACATCACGTCGCTGAGGGCCGCCCTGAGGCTGGCCACCGGCTCGCTGCCGAGCGTCCCCTTCACCCGGGCAAACGCCTCGAGGAGCGCCCGCTCTGCCAGCTTGCCGTCTTGGCCAAACTGCAGCCCCTGCAGCACCGGGAAGGTGGTGAGGGACTGGCCGGCCAGGGCCGCGTTGGCGGACTTGAGGAAGTCCGCCCCCCGGCCCCCGCGGGCCACCTCGGCCAGCACCTCGGCAAAAATGGCGTTGAAGGTGCGCACCGCCGCCACCGCCGGCTCGACGCTGGCCGCCGCCGGCGCTGGTGCCTCCGGCGCGGGCACCTCGGACACCGAGGCATAGCCGCCTTCCAACAGGCGGAAGAGCACCTTGGTGGCCTCAAACTCGCTGAGGTGCGCTGAGGCGGCGAGCTCCAGCACCGTCCGGCGCCCGGTGGCCAGCCCCAACAGGTAGTCCTCATCCGGGTG
This sequence comes from Myxococcaceae bacterium, assembly GCA_052143535.1. Classification (GTDB taxonomy): domain Bacteria; phylum Myxococcota; class Myxococcia; order Myxococcales; family Myxococcaceae; genus JADGRA01. Next base: position 27,837 of record JBKQSS010000088.1, read on the forward strand.
CAGCTTGCCGTCGCTCGGGCGCTTCTTGGTGACGTACAGGCGCCCGTGGGGAATGCGGCCGCGAAAGTGCGCCAGCTCGTCGATTTTCCGGATGGCGTCCATCAGCAGGCTCTGGGTGGAGAGCTGGACGGAGGAGTGCAGTCGCTCGTCGAGGTCCTGGTCCAAAAGGACGAAGACGCCTTCGCGGGCCAGCACCATGGCGTGGACAATGTCCGTCACCTGGTGGTTGACCGCCGCCCACAGTTGGTGGGCCTGCAGCACCCCTCTGTCCACCAGCGCCCGGCCCACCTTGGAGGGCGGCACCTCCCGCAACGCCTCCTCCACGCTGGCCCGGCTGGCCAGTCCCAGTCGCACCAGCACCTCGCTCAGGCGGTCCGCCGCGTCGTCGCTGGCCGCCCCGCGCACCTCGCCCTCCTTCAGCGCGACGCTGCGCTCGCCGTTGGTGGTGTGCACCCGCAAGACGCCGCTCCAGCGGGACTGGCTGAGGAAGGCAATGAGGTCGCTCACCGGAAAGCCGGCCGCGTCCCCCAGCAGCACCACCCGTGGGGAGGCGGCCCGCCCACCGGAAAGGGGCACGCGCAGCGCGCACAGGAGGTCCGCCGCGGTGGGGATGAGGAGGTACTGGCCGGCGCGCTGCGCCAGCTCGGCCGCCGTGGCGGACGCGTCGGGCTTGAGTCCCCCGCGGGCGTCGATGGTGAAGCGTGACGTCACTTCGGCGCGTCCACCGTCCAACTCCCCTGGTGCGCCTGGAAGTCCAGCTCGTCCTCCAGGGTGAGCTGGAGCAGGTTGGCCTGGGGGAGGAAGTCCACCTTGCGGCCGTTGACGTAGAGGGTGGGCGTCCCCTGCACACCGGCGGCGGTGCCCGAGTCCCGGAGGGTTTCCAGCTCCGCGCGGTACACCTCCTGGGCCAGGGCCGTGTCCCAAGCGCTGGCCGACAGCCCGGCTTTCACCACCACCTCGCGAATGACGTCCGCTGAGAGGCGCTTCTGGTTCTCGAAGAGGCCGTCGTGCACTGCCCAAAACCTGCCGTGGTCGCGCGCGAAGAGCGCCGCCTGCCCGGCCGGCATCGAGTTGGGGTGCTGCGGGAGCGGGAAGGGCAGGTAGCACAGCCGCACCTGGCCCGAGCGCTCCTGGACGAATTTCTCGACGATGGGCCGAGTGACGCCGCAAATGGGGCACTCGAAGTCCGCGTATTCCACCAGCGTCACCGGGGCATGTGCGTCGCCCTGGCACATCCGAGCGTCCGTGGGCAGCTTGGCGCGCGGCTGTTGAAAGGAGAGGTTGTAGCGGGCCAGCACCACGCCGAGCTCCGCCGCGGTGGCGCCGCGCTCGGCCAAAATCGCGGCCAGCTGCACCTCCCGCCGCGAGTGGCGGCAGCCGGTATGCGTCTGCAGGCAGGCGGCCAGGGTGTGCGGCGCCCCGCAGCCGCAGTACTCCTCGCCCATCGCCTCCGTCACCTCACGGCGCGCGGACTCGGAGAGGCTGGAGAGGTCCAACGGAGCGGCCTCGGTGGGCGCCGCGGCCGACGCGGCGCCGGCGGTCCACACCACTGCCAACAGAAGTCCACGGAGGTGCCGCATAAGGAGGGGAGTGGTTCTCGCCAGCGGGCCTGGGCCTTGTCAAGCAACCCTCCGGTGTGGAACGCCTGCCCCCAAGGGCCCCATGCGCAAAACAATCCTCCTGCTGCACACCGGCGGTACCCTCGGCATGGTGCGCGGCCGCCCGCACAGCCTGCGGCCGGCCCCCTTTGCCGAGGCGCTGCGCGCCCGGGTGCCGGAGTTGACCGAGCTGGCCAACGTGGAGCTCGAGCTCTTCAGCAACCTCGACAGTAGCGAAGTGCAGCCGGAGGCGTGGCTGGGGCTGGCCCGGCGGCTCCACCAGCGGCTGCCGGAGGTGGAAGGGGCTGTCGTCATCCACGGGACGGACACCCTGGCCTATACCGCCAGCGCGTTGTCCTTCCTGTTGCCCGGGTTGCGCCGGCCGGTGGTGCTCACCGGCAGCCAGCGGCCGCTCCAGGAGGTGCGCAGCGACGCCCGCCTCAACCTCATCGACGCCGTCACCTCTGCCCTGCGGGGGCCGCCCGAGGTGACGGTGTGCTTCGACAGCCACCTCTACCGGGGCAACCGGACGGTGAAGGTGAAGGTGGCCGAGTACGACGCCTTCGCTAGCCCCAACTTCCCTCCGCTCGGCACCTTGGGCGTCCACACCCACTTCCTTCCCGGACTTCGGCCCCGCGGGCGGCAGCGCCTGCTCGAGGCGCTCGAGCCGCGCGTCTTCCTCCTCAAAGTCTTCCCCGGGCTCGACCCCTCCTTGCCCCTCTTATTGTTGCCGCATGTGCGCGGCGTGGTGCTGGAGGCCTACGGGGCGGGCAACGTGCCCGTCCAGGCGGCCTCCGGCCGCTCGCTGCTACCCCTCTTTCGCTCGGCGCGGGCCCGCGGCATTCCGGTGTTGGTGGTGAGCCAGGCGCCGCGCAACGCGGTGGAGCTCGGCCTCTACCAAGGCGGGGCGGCCATCCGCGAGGAGGGTGCCATCGACGGAGGAGACCTCACCGCCCCGGCCGCCGTCACCAAACTCATGTGCGCGCTGGCCCTGCACCAGGAGCCGCGCGCCCTGCGCCGCTACCTCGAGACGTCGGTGGCCGGCGAGCGCAGCTGACGCGGGGGAGGGGGGCAGGGGCCCTCGGGCCTTCCAACAACGGAGCGGCTTGCAGCCCCTTGCCTTCCAAGGGCGTTTGCGGGCAAGAGTGCGTCCCCCCCTTGGAAAAAACGGGGCCCGGACGGGCCCCCAAAGGGGCTGCAGTCAGCAAGAAACACCCCCAACAGTGCGGCGCTGCACGCTGTCAGGCGCCGCTGGGGTCCCCCTACAGGGAGGAGGTGAGAGGCAACCCGTGGCAGGCATCCGAGTGAAGGAAGGTGAGTCCATCGAGAGCGCGCTCAAGCGCTTCAAGAAGGCCACCGAAAAGGCCGGCATCCTCTCCGAAATTCGCAAACGCGAGCACTACGAGAAGCCGTCGGTGAAGCGCAAGAAGAAGGCGCTGGCGGCGAAGAAGCGCGCCGTGAAGAAGCAGCGAAAGACGTACTAGAGGCCGCTCTCACCCCCCCTCCGTCGGGAAAGGGGTCCCCCCCCCGGGCCCCGTGGAGGCGGGCCTCCAGCAGCAACGACAGGGGGAGCGACACGCCCTTTCTGAAAGAAGAGCGCGTCGCTCCCCGGGCCGTTTTTTTGTCAGGCGGCGAGTTGCCGCAAAGAGAAGGAAAGCAAACAGCCATGCCCACTCTCAAGGAGCGCATCGACCAGGAGTTGAAGGACGCCATGCGCGGCAAGGAGGAGCTCACCACCAGCGTGCTTCGCATGTTGAAGAGCGCGGTGAAGTACAAGGAGGTGGAGCCGGGAGCCAAGGCCCTGGACGACGGGGGCGTGCTGAGCGTCATTGCCACCCTCATCAAGCAGCGGCGCGACTCGGTGGAGCAATTCAGAAACGGCAACCGCCATGACTTGGCCGACAAAGAGGAGCGCGAAATTGTGGTGCTGCAGCGCTACCTGCCGCAGCAGCTCTCCAAGGACGAGCTCTCCGCCCTGGTGCAGGCCGCCGTCACCGCCACAGCAGCCAAGGGGCCCAAGGACATGGGCGCCGTCATGAAGGCGCTTCTCCCCAAGGTGCAGGGACGCGCCGAGGGCAAGGCTGTCAGCGACGCGGTGAAGGCCGCGCTCGCCGCGCTGGGGTAAGCGACCAAGGGGCCCCGCGCCCCAATGGCCGGTCAGCCGCTTGCAGTAGCGTCCTAAGCGAGTACAAGAGGCAGCCGCGGTGATTCCAGAGCAGAAAATCGACGAGGTGCTGGAGCGCGTCGACTTGGCCGCGCTGGTGGGACGCCACGTCGAGCTCAAGAAGTCCGGCCGAAGCTTCAAGGGCCGCTGCCCCTTTCACGAAGAGAAGAGCGCCTCCTTCTACGTGACGCCGGAGCTTAAGCGCTTCAAATGCTTCGGCTGTCAGGCGGGCGGGGACGCCATCGCCTTTTTGCAGCGCTTTGGGGGCAAGTCCTTCGTCGACGCCGTGCGGGAGCTGGCCAAAGAGGTGGGGGTGGAACTCCAGGGGCCGGAGGACCCGAGCGCCAAGGAGCGCCAGCAGCTGCGCGAGGTGACGCAGCTCGCCCAGACGCACTTCCAGCGGCTGTTGTGGGAGCCCACCGAGGGCCGCCCGGCGCGCGAGGCCCTCTCCGCCCGGGGCGTCTCCGACGAGACGGCCCGCGCCTTCGGCCTCGGCTGGGCGCCCGAGGGCTGGACCCGGCTGTCCGACGAGCTCGCCCGCGAGGGAATGCTGGAGCCAGCGCTGCAGGCCGGCCTTCTGCAGCGGCGCACCAAGGGGGAAGGCACCTACGACGTCTTCCGGGGGCGGCTGATGGTGCCCATACGCGCCCCCGACGGCCGTCCGCTGGCCTTCGGTGGGCGGCTTCTGCTCGGCGAGCAAGGGCCGAAGTACCTCAACAGCCGCGAGTCTCGCCTCTACAACAAGAGCGACACCCTCTACGCGTTGGACATGGCCCAGGCCGAAGTCCGCCGGCAACACACCGCCGTCCTGGTGGAGGGGTACTTCGACGCCATGGCGCTGCACCAGCATGGCCACCGGACGGCGGTGGCGCTGTGCTCCACCGCCCTCACCCCCGGTCACCTCGAGGCGCTGCGGCGCGCCGAGGCCCGCGAACTCGTCCTCTTGCTGGACGGGGACGCGGCAGGCCGGGCCGCCGTGGAAAGGCTGGCCGGCCCCCTCCTCGCCGCCGGGGCCAGCACCAAGGTGGCGCTGCTGCCGCAAGGGGAGGACCCGGACACCTTCGCCCGCCACACAGGGGAAGCCGGACTGCGCGCTCTGTTGGCCCAAGCCCGGCCGCTCAGCGAGCACCTCCTCACCACCCTCTTGCCAGACGGCCCGGCCGCCGGCTTCGAGCGAAAAATGGAGGCCCTCGAGCGCCTCAAGCCGGTGCTGGCCCACCTGCCGGCGGGCCTCGTCCGCACCGCCTTCTTCTCCACCCTGGCCCGCGGCTTCGGCCTGCCCGCCTTCGAGTTGGAGGCCGCCCTGCGTGGCCGCGGCGAGCCAGCCCGCACCCAGGCCAGGCCAGCCCCGGCCGTGCTGCCGCCCCGCCCGGTGGACGCGGTGGAAGCCGCCCTGGTGGCTGCCGCTCTGCGCATGCCCAGCCTCCTCACCCAAGGGGGGGCCCACAGCACCGACGAGCTTTTGCGCCACCCCGGACTCCGCACCATTGTGGCCCGGCTGCACGGCGGAGTCCCCTCGGCCGACGCCCTGGACGACGTCGCCCCGAGGCTTCTGGACACGGTGGCCGCCCAGGGACGCACCCTCCCTTCGGATGAGGCCGCACTGGCCGAGGCCTTCGGCCGCCTCTGCCGCCGGTTGAAGTTGCGCCGCATTGACGAGGCGCTCACCCACATTGCCCGGGTGACGGGGGAACACGCCTCGGCCCACGAGCTCGACGAGGAGACGCGCCGCCTTCAATCCGAGCGCGTCGAGCTCCTCGGGCTACGCCGCCGCGTCCTGGGCGAGGGGCGCCTCCAACCCCCCGGCCTCGAGTCGGTTTGAAATCCACAGGCCTGCGCGCTAGATCCGCCCGTTCACCTTTTTTCCTGACTTTCCACCAGTCGCTGCCCCCTCCCCACCACAGGCACCCTCCGTATGCCCAAGCAGAAGTCCACGCCCAAGCACGCCGCCGTCAAGGCGAAGCCCAAGGCCAAGTCCGCCGCCCTTCGCGAGAAGGAGATGAAGCGCAAGAAGCTGTTGCTTCTGGCCGCCAAGGCGAAGGCCGAGCACGCCTCAGCAGCCAAGGGCAAGGGCCGTCTGCCGGAGGACGTTGACCCGGAGGAGCAGGCCGATGAGCTCGCCGCCGCGGTCGAAGTTGACCCGGATGCAGCCGCCGACGAGGTGGAGGAGGAGCCCATTGCCGACCGCAAGGAGGTGAAGGACCTCCTCGAGGTGGGCCGCCAGAAGGGCTTCCTCACCTACGACGAGGTGAATGACGCGCTGCCGGCGGACATTGTCTCCTCCGACCAGATTGACGACGTGATGTCGATGTTTGGCGACAATGACATCGAGATTGTCGACGCGCAGAAGGCCGCTCAGGGCACCGAAACCAAGCCCACCGTGGCCGCCTCTGAGGAGCAGCAGGCTGCTCCCGAGGAAGAGGAGGAGAAGGACGAGGACGACGAACCCGGGGGCAAGTCCAACGACCCGGTCCGCCTCTACCTGCGCAAGATGGGCAGCGTCTCGCTGCTCACCCGCGAGGGCGAGGTGGAGATTGCCAAGCGAATTGAGGAGGGCGAGAAGGAAGTGCTGCGCGCCCTGCTCGCCTGCCGGCTGGCGGTGGCGGAGATTCTCGAGGTCGGCAACAAGCTGAAGGCAGGCAAGCTGCGGGTGCGCGAGGTGGTGAAGGACGCGCCAGACGAGGGCGCCGCGGCCGAGAGCGAATCCGAGGGTGAGGCAGAGGCCGGCGAGGCGGACGGCGGCGCGGCGCAGCTCAACGCCAGCGAGCTCAACCGCATCGAGCAGATTTGCAAGCAGATTGACCGCATTCGGAAATACGGCGCGTCGGTCGATGAGCTCGAAGAGGACGTCGCCAAGAAGAAGCTCTCCGAGGTGCGCAAGAAGGAAATCAAGCAGGAGATTCGCGACACCCGCATCAAGATGATGGAAGTGCTGGAGGAGATGCGGCTGAACAAGAAGCAAATCGACCGCATCGTCTTCAATCTCCGGGCGCTCATCGAGCGGGTGGAGAAGGCCGAGGACGAGCTGCGCCAGATGGAGCGCTCGCACGGCATGGCCATGCGCGAGCTCCGGCCCCTGCTCAAGGAGTCCCGCGACAACCTGCCCGGGCAGAAGAAGCTAGCTCGGCGCCTCAACGTCTCGCACGACCAGCTGGAGGCCTTGGACCGCGACGTGCGGACGGCGGTCCGCAAAATCAAGCGCGTTGAAGAGGAGGCCAACCTCCCGGTGGACCTGCTCCGGCGCAACTACGAGGCCATCCGCGTCGGCGAGCGCAAGGCGGAACGCGCCAAGGCCGAGCTGGTGGAGGCCAACCTGCGCCTGGTGGTGTCCATTGCCAAGAAGTACACCAACCGCGGGCTGCAATTCCTCGACCTCATCCAGGAGGGGAACATCGGCCTGATGAAGGCGGTGGATAAATTCGAATACAAGCGCGGCTACAAGTTCAGCACCTACGCCACCTGGTGGATTCGCCAGGCCATCACCCGCGCCATCGCCGACCAGGCACGCACCATCCGCATCCCGGTGCACATGATTGAGACCATCAACAAGCTCATCCGCACCAGCCGCTATCTGGTGCAGGAGATTGGACGCGAGCCCACCCCGGAGGAGATTGCCGAGAAGATGGAGCTCCCCTTGGACAAGGTGCGGAAGGTTCTCAAAATCGCCAAGGAGCCCATCTCGCTCGAGACGCCCATCGGCGAGGAGGAGGACAGCCACCTTGGCGACTTCATCGAGGACAAGAGCCTGGTCTCCCCGGCCGACGCGGTCATCAACATGAACCTCGCCGAGCAGACGCGCAAAGTCCTGGCCACCCTCACCCCGCGCGAGGAGAAGGTCCTCCGCATGCGTTTTGGCATTGGGGAGAAGTCCGACCACACCCTGGAAGAGGTGGGGCAGGACTTCGAGGTCACCCGCGAGCGCATCCGGCAGATTGAGGCCAAGGCCCTCCGCAAGCTGCGCCACCCCTCCCGCAGCAAGCGTCTGCGCTCCTTCGTCGAGGGCGGCTGAGGAAAGCCGCGGCCCCCCCTGTCCTCGGGCTGAAGGCAAAGGTGGCCCGCGTGGTGCGGGCCATCCCCAGGGGCACCGTCCTCTCCTACTCCCGAGTCGCCGTCCTGGCCGGAATGCCGGGGCGGGCGCGGCTGGTGGGAAAGCTGCTCGCCTCCAGCGGCGCTGGGCTTCCCTGGTGGCGGGTGGTACGGGCAGACCGCACCCTGGCCGAGCCAGTGGCCACGCTGCAGGCGCAGCGCCTTCGGCGCGAGGGCATCGCCTGCAAAGGGGACCGCGTCCCGGCGGCCTACGTCCTCAAAGTGGCAGACCTGCGGCTGCTCCGCGCACTCAAGGCCACGCCCCACCGCGGGCGTTAAACGCCGCCAAGGCCCAACTCCGTCTCGCCTGGACAGCGGCCTTCTCCCTATGCTTTGCAAAAACCTTCCCCCGGGGGAAAGCGGCCCGGCTCCCAAAAGGTTGGCAGCCCCGGGGCCTCGTTTCTTGTGAGGTGAGCTTCGCATGGCGAAAAGCTTCCGGGACTTCATCGCGCCGTACACCGTCACCAACGGCAAGAGTTTCCGGCTGAAGGACTACCAGCCCGGCGACACCGGGGGCTTGGGCGAGGAAGCGGCCAAGGAGATGCTGGCCGAGGAAGTGGCGCTGCTCAGCGAGCTCCAACAGAAGCTGTACGCCCAAGACAGCTGGGCGCTGCTGGCCATCCTTCAGGGCATGGACGCCGCCGGCAAGGACGGCACCATCAAACACGTCATGTCCGGGGTGAACCCCCAGGGCTGCGAAGTGACCTCCTTCCGGGTCCCCTCCGAGGAGGACCTGGACCACGACTACCTGTGGCGCTCGAGCAAGGTCTTCCCCGAGCGGGGGCGGATTGGCATCTTCAATCGCTCCTACTACGAAGAGGTGCTGGTGGTGCGCGTGCACCCGGCCCTGTTGTGGAAGGAAAAAATCCCCCGCACCCTGGTGGGCAAGGACATCTGGACGCAGCGCCACGAGGACATCGTGGCGCTGGAGCGCTACCTCAACCGCAACGGCATTTGCCTGCGCAAGTTTTACCTGCACCTCTCCCACGAAGAGCAGCGCCAGCGGCTGCTCCATCGCCTCGAGGACCCGAAGCGGAATTGGAAGTTTGCTGCCTCCGACGCCGAAGAGCGGCGCTATTGGGACGCCTACCTCGAGGCCTACGAGGACGCCATCCGCAACACCGCCACCGAGACGGCGCCCTGGTACGTGGTGCCTGCGGACCACAAGTGGTTTACCCGGCTGGTGGTGGCCGGGACGCTGGTGCAGGCGCTCGAGGAAATGAAGCTGGCCTTCCCGACCCTCGACGCCAAGCGCCGAAAGGACCTCGACACCTTCCGCGTCGCCCTCGAGGCCGAGGGCAAGTCGAAGAAGGCCTAGAAGTCGAAGCGCACCACCGCCCGGCCGCCGATGAGCTGGTCCTTGGCGCCAGTGGCGGTGTACTGGACGGTGGGGTCGGTGGTCAGCGAGTAGTTGGTGGTCGAGTACTCGCCGTAGAGCCGCAGGCTGAGCGGTCCAATGATGTAGAAGCCAACGCCGAGCTCGCCTTCCAGGGCATAGGCGCTGCCCGAGTTGTAGAAGACGGGGTTGGTGTTGCCCACCAGCTGGTTCTTCTGGAACCAGTAGACGTAGTCCCCGCCGACCAGGATGAGGAACCAGCTGCCGATGGGAATCTCCAGCTTCAGCCCAGCCGAGACGCCGAGGAGGTTGGAGTCGGGAAGGCCCGGGAAGGCCGTCGAGGCGTTGCTCACCACGAAGCGGTAGGTGCGGAAGGCCACCGGAATGTCGATGGCGAAGTCCGAGTACTTAATCGGCCGGATGCGGGCCTCTAGCCCCGCGGCCCCCATCCCGAAGTTGGTGGTCTGCTGGGCGCCGGTGGCCGGCTGCTGACTCTGCAGGCCGAGGGCGAACTGGTAGGAGACAAAAATCCCGAGCCCGGTGAAGAAGCTATTCGACTTGGCGAAGGGGAAGAATTCCAGGCCGAGGTCCAGCATCCCGATGACGTTGGCGTTGTAGGTGAGGAGGTTTTCGTTCGCGCCCGTCGGGTAGGTGTAGCTGAGCTGGCGGTTGAGGAAGGTGCCGCCGACCTCCACCGAGAACATCGGCTGCCCACGCACCCCGCCCACGTTGGTGACGGGCGTCGCATCGACGGCGACCGGCGTGTCGGCCAGCGTGCGCTCCGGGCCACCCGGCGGCGGCGGGATGGCCGTCGCCGTCTCGCTGGCGCTCAGGCTGGACGGCGGGGGGGCGGTCACCATCGGTGAGGTGGGGGTGGTGGTGGCCAAAGGCGCCGTCGCCTTCGCCTCCGCCGCGGCAACGGCGGCCACGCCAGAGAGGTCTTCTGAGAAGCCCAGGACCGGCCCGGTCTCGTGCACCACCTGTTTGACCGCCAGGCCGCTCAGGTTGCGGTGCGAGGTGAGGGCGAAGCTCCAGGTCTGCGTCGGTTTCGAGGAGCCCGTCAAAAGCGCGACGCCCGCGGTGTAACCCTTCTTCGTCTTGGTGATGCTGGTCGTGAAAATACCGGTGACGCGCTCTCTCTTCGCCTTCTTCCAGTCCGGCTTCTTGTTGCTGGACACCTTGGAGTACGGGACGCAGTCGTACACCTTGCACAGCTCGCCGTTGAGCTGGCTGCCCACTGCGTTGTTCTTGTCTCCGTGCACCGGCGCCAGCGAGATTCGCGGAGGCGAACCGGCCGCTTGGGCCCATGACACGCTGGCAACGCCCACCGTCGCCAGGACTGCCCAACGCACCGAGACTCGCATCATCCAGCCCCTTGTTCCGTGACGGAAGTCGCCCCCTTGCCCAAAGCCGGCCGGAGCGCCTTCCAAGACAGAAATCAGACCCTGGCTCGGCCACGCGGGCAAGCAATCTTCCGCCCCCAAGGAGGTGCCGCGCGGTGTACAAGTGTGGGCAGCCCGACGTTGCTCCTCAAAGGGCCCTTAGCTCAGCGGTCAGAGCTGTCGGCTCATAACCGATTGGTCCCTGGTTCGAATCCAGGAGGGCCCACTTCGACTGACACCAGCCGCCCATTGCGCAGAGCGAAGTCCGGGCAGAAGGGCTCCCCTTGGCCCTCGAAGGCCGGCCATGGCTTGCCTGCCACCGGCGGCAACACCGCGCGGCGCACCGAGCGCAAAAAGCGCGGAGGCGCAGTGGGCGGCGACGTCGCCAGAAGCCCCCACACCGGCACGTCCCTCTCCAGCAGCCGGCGCGCGAAGGAGAGAAACCAGGGTGAGGCACGACACGGACCCAGGGCGGCAAACCACATTTGCCAGTCCAGCCGCGGCATGTGCGGCGCCACCCAGGAGGCGCCCGCGTCGTCCGGCTTGTCGCGAAAGCGCAACGGCCGCCAGGCCTTCCCGTCGTCACTGACGTCCAGGCGGATTTCATCCCGGCTCGTCGTCATCACCGCGAAGAGGCCGTAGTGGTTGATGATGCCCAGCGGCGCCAGTGCGTCCAAGCCAAAGGCGAGCGGCGCCGGGCCACCCAGGCCCTCGACGAAGGCCGCCAGTCCGAGCACCGCCAGCGCTCCGGCGACCACGCGCCTGGGCCAGCCCGAGGGCGCTGCGGCCACCGGCCGCCGACCCCGCAACACCCAACGCCCGAGTGCTCCGCAGTCCGAGTCCTCCAGCATCGCCACCACCAGCACCAGGGCCAAGAGGTTGAAGAAGCCGTAGTTTCCAGTGAGGGCGATGACGAGCTGCAACCCGGCGAGGGCCAATGCGCCCAAAAGGCGCACCGGGCGCGGGCCCAAAAAGCAGAGGGCCGCCAGAAGCTCCACCGCCAGAGAAAGCGCACAGGCGGCATCGAGAAGTCGCGGCGGCCACACCGCCACCCACAGCCCCAGTGGCGTCGGGAGGGGCTGCGTCCAGAAGTGGTAGCGCAGGGCGCTGAGGTTGCGCCAGGTGACGTCCCCACTCAAAAGCTTCACCGCCCCGCTGGCCACCATCAGCCGGACGAGCAGCAGCTGGACGCAGAGCCAGCTGGCGCGCGGCGGCGAGTCGCTCCACCGCGGCCTCAGCCCGGCCGGCGCCACCAGCAGCGTCAGGAATCCGGCCTCGGAGAGAAGCGCGTCCCATTGAAAGCGCCAGAAGACGTTGCCCACACTCACCAGAGAGACATGCAGCACGAGGGCGAGAGCGAGTCCCCAGCGCGGCAACACTCCAAACACGGCCAGAAGGCCGCCCAGCGCTCCCAGCAGGCAAAGGGCCCGCAGTGCTCCGGCGCTCGCGTCCAGCCACAGCACCGAGGGCACCGCCCAGCCCGCGCGCATGGGCCCCCAGGCCGCACTCACCGCGCGCAACAGCCCGGCCGCCGGCGCAATGCCCTCGGGGCCGAGAAGCCCGCGCACCTGGCCGAAGGCCGAGGCGAAGGCGAGGGTGAAGCACAGCCCGACGCCACCGACGAGGAGTCGCCGTGGGGCCGCTCGACTCCTCACCGCGCTGCCCCGCCCACCCTCGCCCCAGCCGTCAGAGGTGCGCCGTGGCGTTCACGAAGAGGGCGGCGAAGAGGACGGCGAGGTAGACGAGCGAGAAGAAGAAGCTCTTCCGAGCCCAGCCAGCCCCCAGTCGCTTCAGCACCCCCCACAGCTGGACGACGAGAAAGGCCGCACCGAGGCCCGCGGCCACCACCAGGTACAGGCGCCCGGCCACGTGCAGCGGGACGAGGAGGAGTGTCACCGGCACCAGCAGCGCCGTGGTGGCCAGCATGTACCAGCGTGCAGCGTTGTCCCCGAGGTGCAGAGGCACCGTCTGCAGCCCGGCACTGCGGTATTCGGCCTTGCGGAAGAGGGCAATGGCGAGGAAGTGCGGCAGCTGCCAGAGGACGAGGATGCTGAAGAGCACCAGCCCCCCGACGTCGAGCCGTCCGGTGACGGCCGTCCAACCCATGAGGGGCGGCAGCGCGCCCGGCACCGTCCCAACCAGCATCGCCGCGTCGGTGTGGCCCTTGAGAGGCGTATAGACGAAGACATAGGTGAGCAGGGCCAGAAGCCCCAGCCCAGTGGTGAGCAGGTTGCTCCCCAGGGCCAAAAGCGGAAGGGACACCGCGGCCAAGGCGAGGGCGAAGCGGAGCGCCACCACCGGCTCCATCCGGCCCGCCGGCAGCGGCCGGTTGCGCGTCCTCATCATCGCCCGGTCGACATCCCGCTCGACGTAGCAGTTGAGGGCATTGGCCGCGCCCACCGTCCCGGCCGTGCCGAGCAGCGTCAGTAGCCACCGCCCTGGCGTCAGCCCCCCCGGCGCGAGCCACACCCCACCGGCGCAGGTGCACAGCACCAGACTCGACAGCCGCGGCTTGGTGAGGGACAGCAAGTCACTGGCCGAGACTGGGCGATTCACCACCTGGGCATTCACGGCAGCAGAGCCTCGCGGCAGGCGACGGGTGACGACGGGGCCAAGAGGTGTACCGGGCCCGGCGGCTTCCATCAAGTCCTACCGCACCTCCCAAGGCTGCGCGCCGTCCTTCACCGCAGCCTGAGGAAGGCTGAGTCCTTGCAGCGACACGTGCCAGAGGCTCGAGCGGCCAAGGCCCCCGGGGCCGGGGTGCGCAGCACAGGCCTGCGTCACCGCGGGCCGACGGCCACGGGCCCGTTGGAGACTCAGCCCGAAGAAGTCAGAGCGCACAACCCCCGCAGCGCCCTCATTGCGCAATGCGTTGGGCCTCCGCGGCGTGCTCGCCGCGTGGGTCGAGCCGCAGGTAGGCGAGCGCGCTGGCCCGCGCCTTGTCCTTGGCCTTTCGGTCCGAGGCGAGCAGGTGCGCGTAGAAGAAATACGCGTCGGCATATTCGGCGTCCGAATTGAGGGCCTTTTGGTAGGCCTCATCGGCCTTGGCGCGCTCTCCCAGCGCCTCATAGGTGCGGCCCAGCTCGGTAAACGTCTCGGCAATCCGGCGCACCTGCCCGAGGTATTCCTCGCTGGCTCGCACCAGCTGCTTCTCGGACTCCTTCGAGTCACCCTTTTCGCGCAGCGCAATCCCCAGCTGCAGCCGCGCATCCGGGTTGCGCGCTTTCGGGTCGGCCAGTGCCTTGTTGAATTGCGCAATGGCGTCGTCCAGCCGTCCCTGGCGCCGGTAGGCCTGGCCGAGCAGCACCATGAGTTTCGGACTGTCGGGAAGCGTCCGGATGGCCGTCACCAGCGCGTCCTGCGCCTCGCGCGCGCCGTCCGGCTTGAGCATCAGCACCCGCGCCAGGTCGACGTAGAATTGCGCGCGGGTGGGGTCCATCTTCACCGCCTCGCGCATCTCCTGGATGCCGGCCTCGAGCTGTCCGTCGGCCACTAACCGCTTGCCCTTGAGGAGACGCAGCTCCGGGTTATTCCTGTCCAGGGTGAAGGCTTCCTGCTCCTCTTTGGCCTCGAGGGCCACCGCCTCGGTGTGGTCGAGCGGTACGTTGGTGCGCTCGGCGAGGCTCTTCTGCTCGTCGGGCTTGAGCATCGGGAGCGCCGCCTGCACCCGCGCGATGAGCAACGCCCGAGCCATGTGGGCCACCGCCAGCTGCCGCGGAGAGGGAGGCGGCTCGCCTTCCAAGAGCTTCTTGAGGTTGGCCGCCGCGGCCGGGTAGCGCGCCGGGTTGTCCTGCTCGAGCAACAGCAAGCTGAGCCCCAACAGCGAGGCGGAGTGGTCCTTCTCGTAGCGCAGCGCGAAGCCGAACTCTTGCTCCGCGGTCCGGGCGTCCCCTCGACGCCGGTGCAGCGCCCCCAGCGCCGCGTAAATGCGCGGGTCACTGGGCGCGAGCGCCTGCGCCTTCTCGAGGCTCTCCCGGGCGCGCTCTAAGTCACCCGCATTCATCTGCACCAGACCCAAGGTGAGGTACAAAAGCGAGGAGGCATGGCCCTCCTCGTCGAGGGCCTTCACCTGGCGCGACAGCTCGCCAAGAGCGCGTGTCCCCTGCCCCGAGTACTGCTGGAGCAGCGCCTCGGCGGCATAGAGGTGACTGTCCACCTCCCCGCCGGCCTTGGCCGCCTGCAGGTGCTCTTCGGCGAAGCGCCGCGCGTCGTCCCCGTCCCCGTGCTCGCCCCAACGGATAGCATAGGCGTAGGCGAGGTAGGCGTGGGGAGGCACTGCCTTGGGCTCGACTTCCAGGGCCTGCTCGGCTGCGGTGCACGCCAACTTGTACGAGGAGAAGCTGTCGTGCTTCAGCTGCTCGCTGGCCTCCTTCAAGTTGCGGCTGTAGATGTTGGCCCGCCGTGCCGTCCACTGGCCCCAGACGTACAGGCCGACCACCGTCACCACCCCCACCAGCAGAAGCAGGAAGAAGGCCTTGGCGGCGCCCGAGCTGGCCTTGGCATGCTTCCTCAGACGCTCGTCCTCCTCCTCGGTGGCACGCAGCGTCGTCCGCGACACCGTCGCCCCTGGAGCCCCATAGGCGGGGGTGCGCGCGGCCGGAATTTCTCCGGTGCGCCCTGGGCCGGTGGGGGCTCGCGCCACCGCAGCTGCAGGAGGTGGTGGCGGCGGCGCCACGGGCTCCGGCGGCCGGGGCGGCTCGACTTTCCACTGAGCCAAGAGCGCCTGCGTCTCGGCGTCCTCCGGGGCGCTCTCCCACGCCTTGAGGAGGGTGGCCTGTCCGGAGGCCACGTCTCCCGCCTTCATCTGCAGGCCGCCGAGCTGGCGAAGAATGCTGCGGTCGTCAGGAGCAACCAGCAGGGCGGCCTGCAGCTCCTCGATGGCCTTCTTGTCCTTGCCTTGGTCAGAGTAGACGCGCGCCAACAAGACGCGGGGGTCCGGCCGGTTGGGGTGGGCCTTCACACCCTTCTTGCAGACGACCATCGCCTCCATGAAGCGGCCCATGGCGAGGTAGGCCTCGGCCAACGGGCGATAGGCATCGGAACTCGGGTCCGAGGCAAAGGCGTGCTCGAGTTTCGCGAGCTCTTGCGGGCTCGGCGGCTTCACTGGGGAGGGCGTCATGCGCAGGGGCCGGCAATCTAGAGGGAAACCGCTACCGCTGGAAGACGCAGGCGCTCGGTGTGAGCGGTACCTACGCCAGCACAGCAGGGGCGAGCGTCCGTTGACAGCTCGGGAGGTGCGGAAGTAGACGCTGGGGCCCGTTCGGGGTCCCGGGGGTGTAGCTCAGTTGGGAGAGCGTCGCGTTCGCAATGCGAAGGTCGTCGGTTCGATCCCGTCCACCTCCACTGGTACCCGCCGTCCGGGGGTTCAGGTCCGCGCGGACCTGAACCCCGTGCGAGCTGCGGGCGCGTAAGTGGCAAGCCTTGGCGCGCAGGTGGAGTCCGTCGACGTCCGCGCCGGAGCCGGCATGCTCCGGCTCAACGACGGCACCCTGGCCCCCTTCCACCTCCAGGCTGCCACTGGCTTTGTCCCCGCCCCAGGCTTGGCCGTCGTCGCGCAGCTCGCTCCGGACGGCGCCGTTCTGCGCGTCCACCTGCCCTCCCACCCGAGTAAAGCGGACGGCGCGCCCTCGACCGACGTGAGTTGGGTAACGGTGCTTCGCGACGCGTCCCTCCCCGAGGCGCCCGCGGAGCTCGCGTCCCTCTTGAAGGGAATAGGGAGCCCTCAACCCCGACTCGCCCTGCACGGGGTACAGGGCCCCGGCCGAAGGCTGGTCGAGCTGGTCTGGCCAACCACCCACATGCTGCTCACCGAGACGGCCGGCCCCTGGCTGCTCGACGGCGCCGACCGCCGGGCGCTACCTCCGGGTTTCTCCGCTGGCAGCCACCACCTGGCGCTCGTCCCCGCCCCCGTGGAACCGGCCACCGAGCGCCGCTTGCTCGGCGCGGACTTCCCCGACCCATGGGCCGAGCAAGGCACGCTGCGGCGG
This sequence comes from Myxococcaceae bacterium, assembly GCA_052143535.1. GTDB lineage: Bacteria > Myxococcota > Myxococcia > Myxococcales > Myxococcaceae > JADGRA01. The sequence goes on from JBKQSS010000088.1 coordinate 44,390, forward strand.
GCCTCGCGTTTGCTCCGGGCCCTCCTCTTGTCCCATGGGCGAGGACTCATCCTGCACCGCGCCGGGCAACTGGCGCTCCCGCGGGAGGACGCGCTGCGGCGCCTGGGGGACCTCGAGGACTTGACCGCTCGCCCCTTCGGAGCGTGGGTGGATTGGGCCCTCACCGAGGACCGCCGGGCCTACCGGACGCTGGGGATGGCAATGCTCGGAGGCGAGGACGTGGAAATTGCGCTCTCCAACCCGGACGCCGAGGTCGAGCTGGACAGCGCCGAGTCCGCGCTCCTCTTCGCCTGCATGCTGCAAGTTCGAGAGAACCGCTTCCTCGCCGACGGCGAGCTCTTCCACGTCCCGAAGGACGTCCGGGTGGGGGCCCGGGGGGCAAGCGCCACCTCCAGGACGGGCTACCGCTACTTCGCCCACCGCGGCCACTCCCGCGTGCAGCTGGTACGCGGCTGACGCCGTACGGGCGAAACTCGGCAGCGCCGCTGAAGGGGGTAGCAAGCAGAGTGAATGTGCCTGCTACCTCGGGGCCCCTCGAGCCGTCAGAACTGCTGTGCCTCGGTGGAGTCATGCAGCGCCAGCGTGCTCGCAAGGCCACCCGAGATGACTTGGGCCACGTCGTCGAAGTAGCCGGTGCCAACTTCGCGCTGGTGGCGGGTGGCGGTGTAGCCGTCGCCCTCGGCAGCAAACTCGGCCGTCTGCAGCCGCGAATAGGCAGTCATCCCCTCGGTGCGGTAGGCGTGCGCCAGCTCGAACATCGCGTAGTTGAGGGCGTGAAAGCCGGCCAGGGTGACGAACTGAAACTTGTAGCCCATCGCGCCGAGCTCGCGCTGGAAGCGCGCGATGGTGGCGTCGTCGAGGTTCTTCTTCCAGTTGAAGGACGGCGAGCAGTTGTAGGCAAGCAGCTTGCTCGGGTGCTTGGCCCTTATGGCCTCGGCGAAGAGACGCGCCTCCTTGAGGTCCGGCCTGGACGTCTCGCACCAGATGAGGTCCGCGTAGGGCGCGTAGGCCAGGCCGCGGGCAATGGCGCACTCGAGCCCGCCGCGCAGGTGGAAGAAGCCCTCGGCCGTCCGCTCGCCAGGAAGGATGAAGTCCCGGTCCCGCGGGTCGACGTCCGAGAGCAGCAGCTTCGCGCTGTCGGCGTCCGTCCGTGCCACAAGCAGCGTCGGGACGTCACAAACGTCGGCGGCGAGCCGGGCCGCCACCAGCGTCCGGATGAAATGGCTGGTGGGAACGAGCACCTTGCCACCCATGTGGCCGCACTTCTTCTCCGAGGCGACTTGGTCCTCGAAGTGCACTCCGGCGGCGCCCGCGTCAATCATCGACTTCATCAACTCGAAGGCGTTGAGCGGGCCGCCAAAGCCGGCCTCGGCATCAGCCAGGATGGGCACCAGCCAGTGGTGCTGTGCCTTTCCCTCGGCGTGGTCAATCTGGTCGGCCCGACGTAGGGATTGGTTGATTTTCCGGACTACCTGCGGCACCGAGTCGACCGGGTAGAGGCTCTGGTCCGGGTACATCTGCCCCGCGGTGTTGGCATCCGCCGCCACCTGCCAGCCGGACAGGTAGATGGCCTTCAGGCCGGCGCGAACCATTTGCACCGCCTGGTTGCCGGTGAGCGCACCGAGCGCGGCCACGTAGTCCTCGGTGTGCAAGAGCTCCCACAGCCGCCAGGCACCCAGCTCTGCCAGCGTGTACGCCACCCGCACCGTCCCGCGCAGTCGCTCAACGTCAGCGGCGGTGTACGGCCGGGTGATGCCTGCGAAACGCCGGGAATGCAGCGCCGTCAGTGCGTCGCTCTTTGCCGGGCTGGACGGCGCGGCGGACCCTTCCTTCATCACCATCGCAATCGACATGGCCGTTCTTCCTCAGGGGCGGGATTCGGGGTTTTTGTTAATCAGTAACTACAATGACTTGGTGCGGTGTAAATGCTGCCACGGGCATGTAGGCGAGCGCAAGCGACGGCCTACATGCCTCGCGTTTGTCCCGGAAACCCCTGCAATTTACACCAGGCCGATTGGCGCAAAGTGTATTGTAAACCTAGCGAGTCCTTCCTCCAGGGATGGTGTTAAGGCCGCTCTGGGAGGGCCCCGCCGGCTGCGCGAAGGCGCAGGGCGGACATGCGAGGCGACGGGGTGCCGCTCGGCCGAGGGCCCGCGGCGGCCGGCCTACAAGGCGCTCGGCGGCGCGACGTCGCCTTCTACGGGCGGAGCGGCCTTGCGCTTCGGCGTGGCAGCCCCGCGGCAGCTGCGGCACCACGGCTGGTTGCGGATGGCGCCGTCAGGCATGCGCCGAAGGCCGAACTGGGCCAACGGCCGAATGTCGTGGCATTTGAGGCACATCAGCGTAATCAGCACCTCGTTGCCCTCCCCATCGAAGATGGCGGCAGGGCGGCGACGACGGGGCTTGGCATCTCCGCGGGCTGGGGCGAGCGGCTTGTGCGCACCCGGAAGCATCGCCGGGGTAACTTTGTAGAGCATGGCGGCCCGGCAGATGAGCAGGCTGATCTGACACCGGCGCGCGAGCGCGGCACCTCACATCGAGCAGCGGGCGGCCTTGCCCTTCAGCACCTCAGTACGGCCCGCCGGTGGGGCAGCCAATGGCTGACCCCGGCGACTCAAGTCCGCCGCCAGGGCGTCACGCAGGTTTTGTGGCCGTCGTTCGCCCAGGTCCAGCCGCTCGGGCGGCAGCGACTTCATGAAGGCCTGGAGCCCGTCCCCTCCACGCGCGAGGTAGTCCGGCAGGACAACCCGGTACAGCCGTCCGTCCTGCAAGGCCGTCCCATCCGACAGCGCCACGGCAGCCACCTGCAGCCCTCCCGGACAGGCCGCCACCGCGAGCTTGAGCCCGGACTGCTGGGGCACGCGGCCATGGGCAAGGATTGCCCCGAGTAGTGACCGGAGCTCGGCCGCGGTGAGCTGGAGGGTGGCCACCTGGTTGTCGAAAGGAAACGTCTCGTAAAGGTGTCCGTAGGTGAGCGGCCCTGCTGCCAGGTCGGCCCGGAAACCTCCCGCGTTGAGAAGCCCGACGTCTGCACCTTCCATCCGCCGGAGTGCGTCAGCGGTGGCACTGCCAAGCGCGCTCTCGCCGTTGCCCTCTCGGCGCAGCGTCACTGGCACCTCGACGCCCAAAGGCTGGGCCTGCACCTGCGCCACTGCCGCCAGGGCCGGGGCAAGCCGCTGCTCCATGGCTGCGTCTGGGTGAAGGGGCTGTCCGTGAAAGCTTGCGGCCACCAGCGGCTTTCCCTTCTCGAGGGCGCTCGCATCACAGCGTGCCGTGCCCTCCACCACGCGCTCGCACAGCGGAACCTCGGCCTCGATGCGGGTGGAAGCCGCGAGCGGCCGACGCGTGCTCGGGTCGAGCTCGAGGGAAATGAGCCCGAAGCTTCTTCCCAAGGCGGACGTCTCGATGACCGGCGTCCCGTTGACGAAGTGCCCCACGGCGCGGTGGGTATGGCCTGCCACCACGGCATCCACCGTCCCCGGAGGAAGCTGGTTGAGCATGGCGAAAATCTCCTCGCCGGAGTTGCACTTCGTCACGTCGTGGGGGTCTCGCAGGTCCTCACACTTCCCGCCGGCGTGCGCCACCACCACCACCACCTGGGCGCCCTGCGCCCGAAGCTTTTCTGCCGCTGCCTTGGCCGTTGGGGCGAGCGGCAGAAAACGCAGGCCGGCGACGTTGACCGGGTTGGTGGTGTTGGGCGTCTCCGGGGTAATCAGCCCGATGATGCCGACTCGGACGCCCCCGACATCCCGAATGGCAGTGCCCTTGAGCCAGGCTGGCGGGGCACCGGTTGACGTCTCGACAACATTGGCCGCCAGGAAGGGAAACTGCGCCTGGGCGATGCGCGCCTTGAGGGCGCCCACCGGGTCGTCGCCCGGCGACGCCGGAACGACGGCCGGTCCAACCGGCCCATAATCAAACTCGTGGTTACCGACCGCGACCGCGTCCACGCCGAGGGCGTTGAAGGCGTCGACCATGACCGCCCCTTCGCTCAGGTTGGAGACCAGCGTTCCCTGAAAGATGTCTCCCGCATCCAGCACCAAGAGCCGTCCGCCTGTCTCCTGGCGCAGCTGTTTCAGCACCGAGGCGTAGAGCGCGAGGCCCCCCTCGTCCACCGTCGAGCCATCCTTCGCGTGGGCCTGGTGAGGCTGCGCCCAGCCGTGCCAGTCGTTGGTTCCTGCAATGGTGAGACGGAGCGGCGCGGTGGGTGGTGCAGGAACGGGTGGCGCCACCGCAGCGGTCGGCGTCCCGCACGCCAGCCCGGCGAGCAGCGAAGCGGAGAAGAAGGGGCGTGCGAGGTGAGAAGGCACGAAGGCGCGCAGCGTTACCACGCAGCCCAGGGGCGCCGCTACCTGCGGCGCCGCGGCGCCAGAAGGGGCAGTAGAAGGACAAGCAGCGCGGGCGCCCCTCCTGCGCTCGAGCAGTTGCAGCCGTTGGCAGTCCCCGTCAACTGGCCAGGGCCTGGCGGGACGATGGGAATGGTAGGCGTCCCAGCATCAACGCCTCCCCCTGCATCCGGTGACTGCAGCCCAGCATCGGGGAAGAGACTGCCGGTAACGACGTGCAGGAATGGGTCGGGCCCTAACGCTGGAGTGGCGGTCTCCGTCACCAGCGTCAGGCCGGCCAAGGGGTTGCCGCTCGGGGCGCTGTATGAGACGGAGAACGGCGAGGTGGTTCGCCCGCCGCCTTGCGTCTGGACGATGGCAGTGCCGAAGACGATGTTGCTCATGTCGTTGACCGCAGTGGCGGAGAGCCCGTACACCAACTGCCTCTGGTCACCCCCGCCGAGGAGGTAGCCTCCGCCTACGTAGAAGAAAATGCCCTCGAGGGCGTCGTACCCACTCGACACGACTGTCGCGAGGGGAGTCAGCGTCTCGGCGGGGTTGCTGACGTAGTCCTTGGGAGTGGTGTACATGTTCGCACTGCCGTCGTTGATGTAGATGAGTCCAGTCGGGTAGGCGTTACCATCCACCGTCAGCCCCACGATGCCCCCGGTGGTAGCGATTGAGCGGGACAGCGTCGTGCCCTTCGCCACCAACCCGGTCATAGCTGCGTTGGGGACGAAGTCCTGCTCGTAGAGCATCCCGAAGCTTCCCCCTGCGCTGAAGTAAACACGAATGGTGCCGGGCGTCGTGGTGTCGACAGTCATTGCCAGCGGCGCCGTGATGCCAGTGGTAATGACCTGGGTTTGAGGAAAAAAGCCGGCCGCGCTCCACAGGAAGGCGTCGACGCAGGCGGAGAGGGAGCAGGCGGCGCCGGCGCCGACGTCAGCGGCAAACACCAGCGTCGTTGTCGCCGAGCTACTGATAGGGAATTGGTCTGCCACGGCGAAGGTGCTGAACGTTCCGGGCTGGCTGTTGAACAATGTAGGTGGGGCCGTCGTGGCGAAGACTTCCAGGTCTTGACCGGCATTGGCCATCGCATACGCCGCAGCGCCCGCGGTGACGACGTAGGCGCTGGTCACGCCACTCCCACCGTCGAGAGTAATGCTGACGGTTGCAGCGACGGGGGTTTGCGCGGCCGCTGAGGCGGCCCACAGCCCCACCAGAAGAGGAAGCACTCGACGTTCCGTCATCGGCCGCAGGCTACCAGCGGCCTCGGACCCCTCCAAATTGCCGTCTCTAGAGGTGGCATGCACACACCTGGAGCCGCCATCTCCACACACGCCCTCCTCTGCACACGCTGTCACCGTCCGGAGACCGTCCGGTACACCTCCGCGAGGTGCTCGGCCACCCTGGCCCAGCGAAAGCCTGCCGCGTGGCGGACCCCCGCTTCGACACGTGAGCGTCGCTGGGCTGGCGATTCGAGCAGCAGCTCGCGGAGCGCCGCGGCAAGCCCCGCTGGGTCATCCGGGCGGACTTGGACGGCTGCCTGGCCGTACACCTCCGGCAAAGCCCCCGCCGTGCTCACCACCGCCGGCGTCCCCAGCGCCATCGCCTCGAGCGGCGGAAGCCCAAAGCCCTCCCCCAGCGACGGGAACACCAGGAGGGTGGCCCGCTGCATGAGAGCGTGCAGCAAAGGCTCCGGCTGAAACCCCAAGGTGCGGATGTCATGGCCGGCGCTGCGGAGTTCGCGGATGCGACGCTCGACCGGCCCCGAGCCGTACCAGCGTTGCCCCACCAAGACGAACGGCACCACGCGCCAGGCGCGAAGTCGCTCCAGCGCGTCGAGGACGAGCGCGACGTTTTTCCGAGCGTCGAGAGCCCCCACGTAAAGCAGGAACTCCGCCGGCAGCCCCAGCGAGTCGAGAAAGGCTCGACTGGTGGCGTCTAGTACCGGTGGTCGGACATGGTCGACGCCGAGGTGGGCGACGCTGAGGCGCCCTGCGTCGAGCCAACCGAAGCGGGCCAGCAGTTGCTCGCGCGTCGTGTCGCTGTCGCAGATGACGTGGTCGGCAATGCGGAGGCTGCGCTCGAGCCAGAGCCGGAACTGCCAGTAAAACCCCGGGGACACCGTTTCCGGAAGCTCGAGCGGGATGAGGTCATGGACGGTGAGAACGTAGGCCGTGCCTGCTAGCCGGCGCAGCGGAAGGTCGAAATTGCCGACTGCGTGAAAAACGGACGGGCGGAGTGACGCCAGCACCTGCGGCAACTCGGCGAGCACGTACAAGCTGCGGCTCCGCAGCTTGCGCGGGTACTCCCCGGAGCTCTGAGCGCCGAGGCGCAGCACCGGGATGCCGAGTTGGCCGAGCGCCTTGGCCACCTGGCGCGTGTAGAGGCCAATACCGGTGGTGGGCTCGTCCCAGAGCATCGCGTCGAGGGCCACCGTCGGCGGATTCGCAGGCACGTTGGGGAGCTCTCTCGCTCGACAGGCTCTAGCACGGCGGCGGCTTGTGCTACAGGCGAGGCCTTCCTTCGCTCGATGGCCGTCGTCCACCAACTGCTCAGTGAATTTCGTCGCGGTGAGCCAGCCACCGAGTCGGCGTTGCGACTCCAGGTGCTCCTGCGTCGCCTCGGACACTGGGGGGAGTTGATGGCGCTCGAGGCCGGCCCAGAGGTGGGTCCCCTCGTGCGCCGCCTGGACGCGGTGCGACTTCGCCGCACCGACTGGGTCTTCGGCCACCACGCCGGCGCCTCCGCCCTCACCAGCCGCCTTCTGCGCCTCGGCTGCCAGCGGGCGCTGGTGCTGGATGCGCAGCCTGTCAAAGACATTGGCGGAAGAGCGCAGCTCACGGCGCTGGCGGGGGCCGTCGCCTTCTCACTCGCACCCTCAACGGCTGGGTCCAATCGGCTAGCGGCGGCCGGGCACAGGCGGACCTTCCGCCTGACGCCCTTTGTGGAGGCGGAGCGCTTCGGAACGGACCGCGCGGACGCGCGTCTGCTCAGAACGCTCCGGCGTCCCCTTTGCATTTGTCTCTTGGCCGGCTCCTCTCCAGGCGAGGTGCCCGCGCTTCATCGGGAACTTCGTCGTCTGCGCCCGAACGTACAGCTCCTGGTCCTTGGACCCGGCACAGAAGAAGGTGAGCTCCGAAGGCTACGCCGGCACGCCTGGCGCTTTCCGGGCCTTCTTGTGCTTACCGGGCGTCGCCATGCGGAGCGCGTTGCGGCATTGAGGAGCGCGCATCTCTTCCTCTCCCTGGCGGAGGATGACCTCACCGGCGTGCGGCTGCTGGAAGCGATGTCCGCAGAGGTCCCCGTCCTCGCGTACGCCGCGGGCGCTGTCCCCGAGGTCTTGGGCGGAGCGGGGCTCGCCTTCACTGAGAAGCGGTTTGCCTTTCTCGCAGAGCTCGCCGTTCGCTTGGGCGAGGATGGCGCCCATCGAGCGCGCCTCCTGGCCGGCCAGCGAAAGCGACTCGCCCAGGCCACGCCCGCGGCCGCGGAGTCGCACCTAAGCGCCGTACTGAAGGCAGCCGGACTCGAGGGGCAGCGGCGTCCCAGTCGCCCCCGGAGCCGCCGCCCGCGTGTCGCCGTCGTCGTCCAGCGCTATGGCGACGTCACTGGAGGCGCCGAGGCACTGGCTCGCAGCGTCGTGCGGCGACTCGCGCCCGAATGGGACATGAGTGTCCTGACGACGTGCGCCAAAGACCATCTCAGCTGGAAGAACGTTTTTCCCCCGGGGGCTTCCACGCTAGACGGCGTCCACGTCCGGCGGTTTGCCACCCGTGTAGCCCGGGACATGACGCGCTTCAACACGCTGTCGCGCCGCCTCTTTGGCCGGGGCCTCGACCGCGGGGATGAGGAACAGTGGCTGGCCATGCAGGGGCCGCTCGTTCCGGGGCTCTGGCGGCACCTGGCCGAGGAAAGCGACCGCTATGACGGCTTTTTGGCCTTCACTTACCTGTACGCGTGCACTGCTTGGTCTGTCCCCCTCTTTGCTTCGCGGACGTTGCTCGTCCCAACTGCACACGACGAGCCGCCGCTTGCGTTTGGCTGCTACCGGGAGGTCTTCGAAAGGCCCCAAGCGCTCCTGGTGAGTACACCCGAGGAACTGGACCTCATCAGCGCGCGTTTCCATCACCACGCACCGACGCGCGTCGTCGGCGCCGGAGTCGAAGCGCCGCGACGGGTGAAGCCCGACCGCTTCCGTCGACGCTTCAAGGTGGCTCGCCCGTACTTGCTCTACGTGGGCCGTGTGGAAGCCGGAAAGGGCATCCCGGAGCTCCTCTCCTTCCACGCCTCCTTTCGAGCGACCGAGTCGGACGCACCGGATTTGCTCTTGGCCGGGGACGCCAGTCTGAAGGTAGCCGGCGCAGGTGTACGACTGCTCGGACGCATTCCAGAGCAGGACAAGTGGGACGCTCTGGCGGGCGCCGTGGCCGTCGTCGTCCCCTCTGCTCTGGAGAGCCTATCGCTGCTTGCGCTGGAGGCATTTGCCGTTGGTACGCCAGTGGTGGCGAACGGCGCCGGCGAGGTGATGCGTGGACAACTCGAACGCAGCGGGGCTGGAGCTATCTACCGCAGCGCAGCCTCGTTCCGAGAGGCAGTCCACCTAGCCCGACGCAAGCGTGCCTCACTCGGGGCAAAGGGCCGCGCCTTCGCCCAGAAACACCGGTGGAGCGACGTGGTACAGGCTTACCGGGAGGAGATGGGCCGAATCCTGGAGGAGCAATGAAATTGCTCGGGCGAAGCATCGACGGCAAGCGCTTGGTGGAAGAGGTCCGCGCGCGGCTCCGGGCCCGCGGTATCCACGACGACGTACCGGATGCCCCCCTCGAAGACGAGGCCCCCGTCGAGCCGCTTGGCTACCTTGTCCAGGCGCTGGAGGAGAATGCCGACCCGGCGCAACCGCCTCCCCTGGCATCGTCCCCCGCGCGGCTCCGGGGACTTCTGCGCTTCGCCGCACGCGGAGTGCTCGAGGAGCTTTTCGGCCGCCAAAGGGCGTTCAACGTCCACGTCCGGGACTTCGCCGCACAGCTGTCGACGGAAGTGCTCGCCCTGCGCGCCCGCGTCACTGAACTCGAGCGCATGGCTCGGCCAGCCACCCGACAGCTGCCACGGAAGCAGCCCAAGCCGACGAAGCGAGTCACCAACTCAAAACGCACCGGACGCTGAGCCTCCGAGTGTACTCACCGTGCAACCCTCGACGCTTTCACATATGACGCGCTCCGGCCGATGATTCGGAACCTCCGCGAGCTGTGGCAATACCGCGCCCTTCTTTGGAACCTCACGCAGCGCGAGCTGAAGGCGCGTTACCGCGGGTCGGCGCTCGGATTTCTCTGGACGTTCCTCAATCCGTTGCTGCTGATGGCGGTCTACACACTGGTGTTCGGAATTATTCAGCGCAATCGGATACCGCACTACACCTATTTGATTTTCGTCGGATTGCTTCCCTGGCTCTGGTTCTCATCGAGCGTCGGCACTGGGGCGAGTACCATTAGCGATCGACGTGATTTGCTGACCAAGGTTCGCTTTCCTGCGCAGGTGCTTCCAGCAACGGTGGTCCTCACCAATCTGGTGAACTACCTCCTCGCGCTTCCGTTGATGGTGGCTCTCGGCGGGGCGGCCGGCATCTGGCCGTCTTGGCATGTGGTGATGTTTCCCGTCGTGCTTTTCGTCCAGTTAGTCTTCACGCTTGGCGTGTCCTTCCTCGTTTCGTCTTTGAATGTTGCATTCAGGGACCTTCAACAAATCGTCATCAACTTCTTGACCCTCTGGTTCTTCGTTACCCCCGTGCTCTACCGACCAGACGACATTCCGGCGGCGTTCCGTCGGCTGCTTCTCATCGCCAACCCCATGTCCGTCATCATCACCTCTTACCAGGGCATCTTTTACGAGCACCGCCTGCCGCACTGGCGGGCATTGACGGCTGTAACCCTCGCTTCCTTTCTCCTGCTCTGGCTGGCCTCCCGCGTCTTCGAGCAGCGGCGCGAGGAGTTTGCCGAGTTGGTCTGAGCCATGGATGCGATCGTCCTGCGCAACGTGAGTAAAGAGTTCCGGAAACAGACCGTCCGGCGCGAATACACAACCTTCAAATCCGAACTGGTTCAATTCTTGAACCGGAGGAAAGCCTCACCCGCGGCTGCTCCGGTCACCGCCGCATTACGCGACATCTCCATCACCATCCCCCGCGGACGGACGGTGGGCTTGGTCGGGCGAAATGGGTCGGGAAAGAGCACACTCCTGAAACTGGTCACGGGCATCTACCGTCCTACGCGCGGGACAGTCGAGGTGAACGGTCGAATCTCCGCTCTCCTCGAACTTGGGGCGGGGTTTCATCCGGACTTCTCCGGTCGCGAAAACATTACAGTCAACGGCATCATCCTCGGTATGTCCCGACGGGACATCAGAGACCGGATGGACGAAATCATCGCCTTTAGCGAGCTGGGCGATTTCATCGACGAGCCAGTTCGCACCTACTCCAGCGGGATGTACGCCAGGCTAGCGTTCAGCGTTGCGACGCACGTCGATCCCGACCTGCTCATCATCGACGAAATACTCTCGGTCGGCGACGAGCACTTCTCCAGGAAAAGCACCGCGAAGATGGAGGAATTCCGCAGGGCCGGGAAGACCATCCTCTTGGTCACCCATGACTTGGGTAGCCTCGAATCCCATTGCGATGAGGCGGCATGGCTCGATGGGGGAGCGCTCAAGGCCTATGGCGACCCCGCCTTTGTCGTCTCCGAGTACCGGAAAGCTGTCGCTGAGTCAGAGGTCCAGGTGGAAACGACACCGGGCCAAGCCGTGCTGGCACCCGTCCATTCTGCCGGCCGCCAGCCACGCACTGGGCCGCCCGCCGCAGTTGGGCGTCGCTGGGGAACCTTCGATGCGGAAGTGACGAGCGTTCGGCTCCGCCTTCCCGACGGAGGCGAGCGGGCAGTCTTTACCGACGAGGAAGGTCTCGAGGCGGCGTTCGAGGTGGTCGCCGATACGGCGCTGGCCCACCTCAGCCTCGAGGTTTCACTCTTCTCTCCAGACGGAACGCTGCTGTGGCGCGGCTCACACCGGATGCCCTCTGCGGTAGTGGCAGCCGTGACCTTGACCTTCGACCGCTTGGGCCTGGCCGACGGCAACTACCGTTTGGATGTCGCTCTCTTCGCTGAAGGTGGCAGCGTGTGTTGTGACTTCCAAAAGGGCTTGCACGGGTTCGCGGTACGCAGTGCCAGTGCGAGCCTCGGCGTGGTCCGCCCCGTCCATCACTGGACCGTCAGGACGCCTTCCGAAGGGCTCGAGTCCGCGCAGTAGTTTCCGAAGGACTTTAGCGTAGCTGAAGACCTGCCTGGCCTGCCTGGAGTTCGTAGGACCGGCCACACCCACACCGCAAGCTCGCTGGAAGCTTCTGACCGCAAGCACATATCCACCCCTTGCGCCGGGCGGGATTTCCTACCACCAGCGCATACGCCGGAACATCCGACGTCACGACGCTGCCGGCCCCGACGAACGCGTTTTCGCCGAGTGTCACCCCGCATACAATGGTGGCATTAGCGCCAATGGACGCCCCACGCCTCACGACAGTGGGCAGAAATTTCTCGGGCGGATTCTTGAAGGCGACACGCGGGAACAAGTCGTTGGTGAACACAACATTCGGGCCCAGGAACACGTCGTCTTCGACGGTGACCTTGTCCCAGACGAGCACGTTATTCTTGACTGTAACTCGGTTGCCCAGCTTGGCCCCAGTTTCTAGGAAGGCATGGTCCCCGACGTTGCAGTCGCTCCCGAGGCTGGCGCCTTTCATCACATGAGCAAATGCCCAGACCCGAGTGCGCGGGCCGACGTCTTCAGACTCGCAAAGGCCCTTCTCGTGAACGAAGACGGTTGGATCACGGGCCATTAGGCAAGGGCTCTGACAAGCTCCGAAGCGACCTGCGCCTGCTGACTGGCCGTGAGCTCTGGAAACATGGGTAGAGAAATCATCTCCGCAGCTGCCTTTTCAGCGACCGGAAAGTCACCCGGCTTGTGGCCGAGGTGCTGAAAGGCACCCTGCAGGTGCACCGGCACGGGGTAGTGAATCCCGGCTCCGATGCCTGCCGCATTCAGTGCCTTGAGCACCACGTCCCGACGGGGCACACGGACCGCATAAATGTGCCAGATGTGCTCATTCCCGGGCAGAATCTCCGGGAGGACGACGTCGTCTCGACCTTCAAGCAACTCGGAGTAGCGCTGGGCGGCTTCCCGGCGCTGCGCATTCCAACGAGCCAGGTGTGCCAGCTTCGCTTTCAAGACAACCGCCTGCAGAGTGTCCAGCCGCGAATTGAAGCCGACCTCTGGGTGGTGATACTTCACTTCGCTTCCATAGTTGCGCAACGCACGGACCTTCTTTGCCAGGCCTTCCGAGTTGGTGCACACGGCCCCGGCATCACCAAACGCCCCGAGGTTCTTGCCCGGATAAAAGCTCGTTGCTGCCCCCACGCCCCAATGCGCCGGCTGTTTCCCGTTGCGCGACGCACCTTGCGACTGGGCAGCGTCCTCCACGACGAGGAGATTTCTGCTCTTGGCCAATTCCGAGATGACTTCCATCGGCGCGAGCTGGCCAAAGAGGTGCACTGGCAGGATTGCACGAGTGCGTGGGCCAATCGCCGCCTCGACTGCCTTCGGGTCGAGCAGGTAGTACAGTGGGTCGCAGTCGACCAATACTGGCGTCGCTCCGGCTCTGGTGACTGCAAGCGCTGTTGCGATGAACGTATTCGTCGGCAGGATGACCTCGTCCCCTGGGCCGATGCCGACTGAACGCAGTAACAGCTCAATCGCGTCAGTTCCATTCGCGACACCCACGCAATGCGCGGTGGCGGTAAAGCCGGCGAACGCTTCCTCAAACTCCGCGACCTCTTTGCCCAAGATGAAATTTGTATTCTCGAGCACACGGGCCATGCCGACCTGTACCTCGGCATGGATTGTCTTGAGCTGAGCTTTCAAATCGACCAGAGGAATCGCCATCACGCCCTTACCCTTTCCTCACGTCCGTGGCTCTGCACGGACCGGACGATCGCCTCGAGGGCGCGCACTACGGCCACACCGGCTGCGCCGTCCGAGAGGGGCTCGGCCTTGCCGTTGATGCAGTCCAGAAAGTGATCGCACTCCGCGCGAAGCGGCTCGCCCATCGCAACTTTTGGGATGACGATGTTGCCCTCCCGAACGCTAGAACGAAAGGTGGCAAACGAGTCTATGAAACTCGGCTGCATTCGGGTATCGGCCACCTGTTTGTCGTAGATGCGAAGCGGCTCGTTCAAATTCATATCGTCGAAGGTCAGCATTTGCTTGTCCCCGACGACGGTGATGTCACGCGCCTTCCGTGGATTGAGCCACGAAGCGTGAAGGTTGACGAGCACATCATCTGGATAACGGAGGGTCGCGAACACGGCATCTTCGACGCCAGAGTTGATGTAGACACCGCCGACTGCGCTCGCGGAGATGGGCTCGGCGCCGAGCCAATAGTTGACGATCGAAATATCATGCGAAGCGAGGTCCCAGGCCGCATTCACATCCACCCGAATCGGACCCAGGTTGGTGCGTATCATCGAGATGTAATAGACGCGTCCCAGCGCGCCTTCGCTCAGGTACTGCTTTACGCGCTGAACGGCCGCGTTGTAGACGAAAACATGGCCCACGAGGAGGACCCGCTTCGCCTTCCTGGCCAGCTGCACCAGTTCCTCGCCCTGCGCGGCATCGTTGGTCAACGGCTTCTCGACGAGAACGTGCTTGTCGGCCTCGAGAGCGGCTTTGGCAACTGCAAAATGGGTACTGGTTGGCGTGGTGATGACCACTGCGTCGATGCGGCGATCGCTCAGCACGGACTTGATGTCGCTTCCGACCTGTAGGTCGGGAAAACGCTGCCGAACTTGCTGGAGGCGAGACGCATCCAGGTCCACAACCCACGCGACTTCGCTTGTCTGTTTGTTGTGGAAGTTACGAATCAGATTTGGGCCCCAGTGTCCGGCGCCCACGACAGCGATTCGAATCACTTGTTACTCCTTCAAGCCAAATCCGAGGTACACCAGCGGACGAAGAATTGACCACCATCCGGTGATGGGCCGCATCTTCGTTTGTCCCAGCTTTTTCGGGGGATAAACCTTGGTCACCGGCACCTCGCAGGTCCGGTAGCCCAGCTTTATCGCGCGAAGATATAGGTAGGGCTCGAGCTCGTACTCATCGAGCCAGGGCTGGTCAAGGCAAATTCGGCTGTCTGCGAGCACCCGTCGGTGGACAGCGCGAAAGCCGTTCGTGGACTCGGTGACTCGGTGCCGGGCAGCGAGCGAAAAGAGCAGAGGATGGACCCGCGTGGCTAGGCGTCGGTAAACGGGCATTGCGCCAAAATTTGCATTCCGCTTCAGAAATCTCGAACCCTGGACGAAGTCTGCGTAGCCGTCTGCAATCGGGTCGAGCAGTGTCGAGATCTCCTCGGGCGCGTCCTTGTTGTTTCCTGCCATGACCACCGCCACATCGAAGTTTCCCCGCAGCGCATGTTGATAGCCGGCTCGCAGCGCGGCCCCAACACCCACCGTTCGACCGAGAGCGAGGACGGTCGCTCCGAGTTCGCGCGCGACCTCACGAGAGCGGTCAGTGCTTCCATCGTCGATGACCAGCACTTCGTCAACCAGGGGACGCGGCGTCCGGCGAACAACCTCACCAATCTTGAGCTCCTCGTCGAGAACCGGAGCCATGGCGATGACTCTAAGGTCTCGGTACAAGTTTCTCCCTTATGACGCTCCCGTGTGGTCGGCTTCGTCGCTTGAAGGCGGGGTACCGGTTGGTCGGGCAAGCCGTGTTGCAGACCGTGTGCTGGCGAGGTTCCATCAAGGGCTTAAGGCCGATAGCCCGGCAACGTCTGGACTTCGGCGAGCGTGGGAGCAGCCGCGTCCTTCGCAGAGAGGCGCGGCTCGCTGATGGGCCAGCGAATCCCCAAAGCAGGATCATTCCAGCGCACCGAGCGTTCGCAGTTGGGCACATAGACTTCCGTGCATTTGTAAAAGAAATCTGCCGACTCGGAGAGGACACAGAACCCATGCGCAAAGCCAGGTGGTACCCACAGTTGAAGATGGCTCTCCTCGGTGAGTTCCAGGCCTATCCATTTCCCAAAGCTGGGCGAGCCCAACCGAACATCCACCACCACGTCCCAGACTGAACCCTGGTTGACCTGGACGAGCTTCCCCTGGGCTCGCGGCTCCTGGAAGTGCAGCCCTCGAAGAGTTCCGCGCCTAGAACGGGACAGGTTGTCCTGCACGAAAGGACCCGCGACGCCAGCCTCGGCATACCGCTCAGCTTGGAAGGTCTCCAAAAAGAAGCCCCGGGCGTCGCCGAAGGTTCTTGGCTCGATAATCAACACGCCGGGGAGGTCGGTCGACGTCACCTTCACCGCCGGGCACCTCGGGTCCTGAGCAGTTCGAGCAAATACTGTCCGTATGCGTTCTTATGCATCGGCTCGGCGAGCTGAGCTAAACGAACGGCGTCAATGTAGCCCATCCGAAAGGCAATCTCCTCCAAACACGCAATCTTTAGCCCTTGGCGCCGCTCCACGATCTCAATGAAACTGGACGCGCTCTGCAGCGCCTCGTGGGTGCCGGTGTCGAGCCAAGCGAAGCCACGCCCGAGGACTTCGACCGTCAGCTGGCGGCGGAGCAGGTAGACACGATTAACGTCGGTGATCTCCAACTCTCCGCGGGGCGAGGGTCGAAGTCCTGCGGCGATGTCCAAGACCTCGTTGTCATAGAAGTAGAGCCCGGTGACGGCGTAATTGCTTTTCGGCGCGGAAGGCTTTTCCTCCAGCCCGAGCGCCTCTCCTGCCGGGCCGAGCTCGACCACCCCGTACCGCTCGGGGTCCCTCACGTAATAGGCGAAGACGGTCGCACCGCGGGTCTGCGTCGTGGCTCGGCGCAGTTGCTCGCTCAGGCCATGCCCGTAGAAGATGTTGTCACCGAGTATGAGAGCCACTCGGTCCGTCCGGACGAAATCTCGGCCGATTAAGAAGGCCTGGGCCAAACCGTCGGGTGAAGGCTGTGGCGCATAGGACAGCGCAAGACCCCACTGCTCACCGGTCCCGAGGAGTTCCTCGAAGCGCGGTAGGTCCTGCGGCGTAGAGATGATGAGAATCTCCCGGATTCCCGCCAGCATCAGCGTGCTGAGCGGGTAGTAGATCATCGGCTTGTCGTAGATGGGAAGCAGCTGCTTGCTCAGGACGCGAGTGAGTGGGTAGAGCCGAGTTCCGGAGCCGCCGGCGAGGATGATGCCCTTCATGCCTTTACCCCCTCTGCCGCTCGCACAGCCTGGTGGAACCGAACGAGCGACGCGGCCAGTCCGACCGGTTGAGCGGTCAGCTTGGCTGTCGCTTTGTCAGTCCGCAGTCCGCCTCGCGGCGGCCGAGGGCTCTTCAGTGTTCCCTCAGCGAGCCGCGCTGGGAGGATTCGGCTGGCATCGAGCGCAAACTCCGCACAGAGCGCGTGGCCGAACTGCACCCGATTGACGACCTCCGCTCCACAGACATTCCAGATGCCTCCAAGTCGCCGCTCGGCAATCTCGACGAGCTGCTCGGCAACACTTTCAGCGAGGCTTGGGGAAACAAATTGGTCCTCGAACAACCGGACCGTTTCCCCTTTGCGTAGCGCACTGAGAAGCCAGCTCCCAAAGTTTGGCCGGGCCGCCGGGGGCCAGCCATAGACAACTGCAGTTCGGGCAATCGCCCAGGAGGGAGCTAGCGCCCGCACCGCCTGTTCTCCGATGTGCTTGGTGAGCGCGTAGACACCGCGAGGGTTCGGAATGGCATCCTCGTCATAGGGGCCGGCAGTGCCGTCGAAGACGTAGTCGGTCGAGACGTGAACCAGGTGCGCTGAGACTTCGGCGGCGGCCAGGGCGAGCGTACCCGGGGCAACCCCGTTTACCCGGAACGCCTCGCTGGCGGCGGTTTCACAACCGTCCACATCGGTCATTCCGCCCGCGTTGATAATGACATCAGGCCGAGCGGAACGGATTGACGAGGCGAGCGCTCCGGCATCATCGAGATCAACAGAAGCGTATTCAAACGCCCCTCCGATCCGCCGACGGCCTCGACCGAGCGCGGTAAGCGCGTGGCCACGGGCGCTCAGCTCAGCGCTGACTCGGCTTCCGACAAGCCCGTTGGCGCCAGTAACCAGAAAGCGCATCACGGGTCCGGGTGGCTTGCGCTTAGACGAGCGCGGTACTGGGTCTCGAAATACTGTTTGTACGCGCCGCTGTTGATGTGCTCCCACCAGGCAGCATGTTCCACGTACCAGCGGACCGTCTCATCAAGGCCCTGCTCAAAGGTGTGAGCAGGCCTCCAGCCGAGCTCGTTCCGAAGTTTGCTCGAATCGATTGCATACCGACGGTCATGGCCGGGCCGGTCGGCAACGAAGCGAATCAGATGGTCCTCCTTGCCGAGAAGTTTGATGAGCCCACGAACCAGGTCGATGTTCTTCCGCTCGGCACCACCGCCAATGTTGTAGACCTCCCCTGTTCGGCCCCGCTCGAGAACGGCGAGCAGGGCTTCACAGTGGTCCTCCACGTGAAGCCAGTCACGCACGTTCCCACCGTCGCCATAGACCGGGAGGGGCTTGTCGTGAAGGGCGTTGACGATCATCAGTGGGATGAGCTTTTCAGGAAACTGATAGCGGCCGTAGTTGTTGGAGCACCGAGTGACGACCACGTCGACCCCGAAGGTATGCCCGTAGGCCAAAGTAATCAGGTCGGCAGCTGCCTTCGAAGCAGCGTATGGGCTGGAAGGCTGCAGTGGTGAAAGCTCGGTAAAGGCACCACTCGGTCCGAGAGAACCGTAGACTTCGTCGGTCGAGACCATGACGAATCGGCGAACGCCCCCTGCCTTGCAAGCGTCGAGAAGCACTTGGGTCCCGAGCACGTTGGTCTGAACAAAAATTTCGGGGCCAAGAATGGACCGGTCGACGTGACTTTCGGCGGCAAGGTGAAGGACCGCGTCAATGCGGTATTTCGAGACGATGTGATCGAGCAGCTCGCGGTTGCAGACGTCTCCTCTGATGAAAGCGTGACGCTTGTCGTCCTCGAGCGCGGCCAAATTCTCGAGATTGCCGGCGTAGGTGAGCTTGTCGAGCGATACCACCATGCTCTCCGGCCGCTTGGCACGGAGATGATGGACCAGATTCGACCCGATGAAGCCGCATGCACCTGTGACGAGGACGTTCATGTCCGGGGGAACCTAATCACCACGCGCGCATAGCTGTGCCTCGCACCACCGTCAAGTGGTCGAGGGCGAAACGTGCTCGCTAAGGCTCTTCGAGTCGACGCGCAAAGAGCTTACGGAGTCGACGGTGGACGCCTGGAAACATCGATTTCAGCGCGGTGTTGACTGCGTCGGCCGCACGGTGTCGGAGCAGCACCGAGGGGCGCCTCACCTGCTCCCGCGAAACCGGACGCAGCACCCTCACCGGCGCCGTCGCGGGCTCGTCCACCACCGCTTCGGACTCGACCTCGGCAACCCGGAGCTCCACGCTGGGTGGGTCGTCAATCTCGACGGGTTCGCACGCTCCGAAAAGTGCCGGGAAGAGGCTGTCTCGCCAGGCTTCGCCGTCCTCACGAAACCGGAAGTGGAACGGAGCCACGCGGCGCAGGTCAACCATCAATCGGCTGGGCAATGCCGCGTCGAAGCGTGGCCAACCGACCGCGCTCCACCCATGGTGCGGAAATTTCGCCTGGACGTAGCCCACCGCATTGGGGGTCACGAGGGCCAGCTGAGCTTTGGCCAGAGCGCATGCTTGGTCACCGGCGACGATGGCCGCGCGAAGCCGCGCAAAGTGGGTGGGGAACACGATGGCATTGCTCGCGACGAATGCGACATAGCGGCCTCGAACCCGCTCCAGGCCGCGATTCAATAACGCCGCCTCCCCGGATGGTTCCGAGGCCTCCTCGCGAAGCAAGCGGATGCCGGCAGCTGCCGCTTCCTCACCCCACTGTGCCTTGGGCAAAGGCTCCTCGCTCCTCCCGAGGCAAAGCACTATCTCCAGCGGGGGCGCCTCCTGATGGAGGGCCGAAAATATGGCTTGGTCGAGCTCCTCAGCGACTGGCGTCTTCGCCCAAATCAGGACGCTCACACCTTCGGCTTGCGGCACAGTCAAGGTGACTGGCGCGGCAACGACTCGAACAAGAACAAACTCCTCCATCGCTTGCGGTCGCACCTGTCCCAGAAATGTTTCCAGCTCGCCGGAGAGGCCGCTGCGGGCTTCGGCGGCAGACCCTCCTCCGAGCCTCGAGCCGCACCCAAGCCCAGCCTTGGCGAGGGCACTGGCCACAACGCTCGGGTGCATCGGAGCGACCCCGACCAACGCCTCACCTGCCCATTCCAGCAAGATTGAGGACGCGGCAGTTGCATCTCTGTAAAGCAGGTAGATGGGCTGCGCCGTCTGCTCGAAGAACCTCCGCAGTCCCTCGAGTCCGGCCATCGCGA
Source organism: Myxococcaceae bacterium (assembly GCA_052143535.1). Lineage (GTDB taxonomy): Bacteria > Myxococcota > Myxococcia > Myxococcales > Myxococcaceae > JADGRA01. The sequence continues at coordinate 64,187 of JBKQSS010000088.1, forward strand.
CCACGAGCGCTGCGTCAATGACCACGACATCAGCCTGGCCCACGTGGGCGACTTCGAGCGCCCGCTCGAGAGAATCCCCGAATTTTTCAACCGTCAGTTGACCCGAGGATACGAGTTCCCAACCGTCCTCGTGAAGCAACACCAGAACTCGACCGAACGGAAAGTGGGCCGACAGCCGTTCAGTGAGTGTCACCAACGCGACCTCGCGAAGCGAAGGCCATTCTGGAAGTCGGCGATGCCGGCCGGCAACGGTTCGTGCTCGGCCCGCGGCAACTCGCGTGGACTTCCTCCCTCATCTAGGAAGGCACGACGATGGGCCTGCGCGAACGCCTTGGACTGGTATTTCTGCCCGAGCAAGACAGCGCTGCGATGGACTGACTGCTCCCGCCTCCGATCTCGCTGTCGTTCCTCCACGTAGTGGAACGCCAAAGCCCGGTGTGCGACGCGCAGCGAAAAGCCTGATGCCCGAGCCCGCCAGGAGAGGTCGACATCCTCGCAGTACAAGAAAAAGCGCTCATCGAAGCCACCGATGCTTTCAAATAGTGAGCGCGTGATCAGCAGCACAGTTCCAGCGCACCATGTCGTCTCGCCACTGACCTTGTCGTACGGCTTAGGATGCTCTTCAGGAAAGATTCTGGCCTCCACCAGGCCGACCCCGCTCAGTTCCGCAAGCTCGCAAAGCTCACGAAGGCAATCCCGGTGGAGTTCTGCGTCCGGGTTCATGCACACGTACGCGTCAGCGCCACGTCCAAAAGCCGCCGTCATGAGCGCATTGTGGCCCGAACCGAAGCCAGGATTGCTCGGCAGCCAGGACACGGATGGTCCGAGTTCCTGAAGCCATTCCTCCTGAGACGGCGAGTGGCTTCGCCAAGAAACGTCACTCACCAAGCCGCTTGGCCAGGCGCGGTCGATCGAATGCTTCGCCCGAAGAACCTGTGCCCGCGCGTTCTGGTAAACGACGACGCCGACCGCAATCCGCATGTATCTCCGAGATTGTGACTGCTCTATAGCATCGCCCCCGTTGATGCGTCGCGCGCTCCGAGCCAAGACCTCTGCTCCATGGACCGCCAAGTCGACGCTCGCTCTAGCGGCGAAATGGTCTCTCGCACCGCGAATGCTCCCATGCCGTCAGCAGAAGCTCTCGGCTTCGAGGGCTCCCTGAGTTTCCCGACAGTCCTCACTTCCAGGGCTTGACTTCGGCGGCACAGTTGGACCAAGGAACGTACGTGCCAAAGGAAGACTGGGGGGGGCCATCGAATAGGAACGCGCCCCCGGAGGGCACTGCGCCAGCTTCCCGGCTCTCGCCGGCCAGCGCGGGCCCACCCCTTGACGCACAAGCAGTCCTCCAATTTGAGGAGGAGTTGCGTGCGCGCACCGCTACCTACAACCGGTTGTTCAACGCTTGGAAAACACTCGCCGAGGCGGGTCAGTGGAGCAGCACCGAACTGGCTCAAGCCCTCCACGCGAAAGCGGAAGGGCTCACCGACGTCCTAGGACACCAGGCGATGACGCTCCCAACGGGGCATCTCAACGCTCCTTTGGACCCGGACCGACAAGCACTCAAGACGCGGGCTCCTGGTCCAACAGCCGGCCTCCAGACGGAGGCCGAACTCTCCAACCGGCTCGCCGCCCTCCGGACCTACGAGGAACACCTTCTCCATCTAGAAGAGCTCATCAAGGAAATCTCCGGCCGACTCCAATCTGTCGAGGAGAACTCGAGGCGCACTCAGCGGTCGCTGGGGAAGACCATCCGGGAAAGCCTTTCGGAACAAGGGCGGCTCATCCTCGCTCTCGGGGCCGCTGGGGCAGCGGCTGCGGCTGCGCCGGCACTGGGAGCCGCCGCCGCGCTCGGCGAACTCGGCGCAAGCCTCCTGCCGCAACGGCAACCATCCTCGCCGATACAAAACGCCGGCTTGGCCACCATTATTATCCTCAACTTCCAGGGGGAAGAGCTCCTCCGCCGGAACCTCCCGTCAGTCCTCGCCGCGGTCGCTCGAACGGGCCGGGCGCATGAGATTCTGGTCGTCGACAACGGCTCGACGGATCGCAGTGTAGCGGTGCTGCGCGAGGAATTTCCGGGAGTCCGTGTGCTCGCGCTGGACCGGAACTATTTCTTCTCGGCGGGCAACAACGCAGGTGTCAGGGTCGCCTCACATGACCTGATTGTCCTGCTCAACAACGACATGCGTGTCGAGCCTGACTTTCTCGAGCCGCTGCTCAGGCCTTTCGACGGGCGCGATGATATTTTTGCGGTCTCGAGCCAGATCTTCTTCGCAGATCGCAATCGCCGGCGTGAGGAGACTGGTTTGACATCGGGGCGATTCGTCGATGGAAGCCTGACTCTGGCCCACCTGCCGGTCCCTCAGCTAGGGCAAGGAAACGTGCCGATCCTCTGGGCCGGAGGCGGTTCTTGCGCCATCGACCGCCGCAAATATCTCGAACTCGGCGGCCTCGACATCTTGTTCGATCCTTTTTACTGCGAGGACACGGATCTCTCCTTCCGCGCGTGGCAACAGGGCTGGAAGGTATTGTTCGCTCCCGGAAGTCGCGTGCACCATGAGCACCGTGCCACCAGCAGGCGAGTGTTCGGCGAGAGTTTTGTCAACGAAACCTTGCGCCGAAACACCTTCCTTCTTCACTGGGTCAACATCCGCGACCCAACAATGTTTGCCGCTCACCTTTGGAATCTCCCAGACACGGTCTACCAGCAGGTCCGTCAGCACGGGTGGTCGGGCGTGCGTTCCTTTGCCAAAGCCCTGGGTCGTTCTCCCAGAGCGTTTGCGCGACGACTGCGGGTGCGGACACCCGGTCCAACTGACCCGGAGATTCTGCAAATTACGGCTCCGGACGCGCCAGGAGTTCCGACGCGGCCGCAAAAGGTTCTCCGTTCCAGCCGCAACCTCCGCATGGTGGTGGTCACGCCATACCAGTTTCATCCGCCGACCCATGGCGGGGCGGTCTTCACGCATAATCTGGTTCGTGGACTGGCGCGTCGGGGCCACGACATCTCGATTGTGGGCTTCGTCGACAGCCAAGCCGAGCTCGCAGCAAGCCAAGGTCTCAGGGAGTTCTGCAAGGAAGTCCACCTCCAGATACGACCGGGGACTTTGGGCCGGGCTGATCCGCTCGGTTTGACTCCGCGAGTCGTCGAGGAATTCGACCAACCTGTCTTGCATCGAGTGCTGGACGACGTCATCGCGCGGGTCGATCCCGACGTCCTGCACGTTGAATACACTCAAATGGCCCCCTACGGTGGCGCATCCCTACGTCGGGTCAACTCGATCACCGAGGTCGATCTCTCGTTTGTGTCTGGCTACCGACGGGCGCTGAGTGAACCGACCTTCCGTGGGAAGTTGGGACGCTATTCGCAGTACCTACGACTGTTCCATTACGAGCTGACGGCGCTTCGTCGTTTCGACCTCATCTTCATGGTGAATAAGGCTGAGGGAGACCTCCTCTCGGCCTATTGCGGTGGAAATGTACGGATTGCGAAGGCCTCGTTCGCGGGGCTCGACGTCTCGCGATTCGATCGACTTGTCCGAGCGCCAACTAAACACAGAATTCTCTTTATCGGCTACTTCCGCCACCCCCCGAACGTGGACGCTATTCTTTACTTTGCACGAGAAATACTGCCGATTATTCACCGCGACTTTCCGGCGGCGGAGCTCGTGATCGCTGGGGCCGGCGCTCCACCTGAAGTGTTGCAACTCGGGGCTGATCCTCGCATCCAAGTGATGGGCTTTGTCGAGGACTTAGTCCCGCTCTACGAGTCGGCGGTTGCGGTGGTTTCCCCCATCCGCTTCGGGGCCGGCGTCCGAGTGAAACTACTGGAAGCCTTCGCCGCGCGTGTTCCAGTCGTCGCCACCCAGCTTGCTGCAGAAGGCCTCGACGTCTCGGACGGGAGGGAGCTGCTCTTGGCAGACGGTCCTGATGAATTTGCCGCGAAGACTTTGCGGCTTCTCCGGGACCACGAACTAGGCGCCGCAATCGCAACCCGCGCTCGCGCTTTCGTCGACGAGTTTGACTCACCCCGTGTCGTCGAGGGCATCGAGAACGAGTACCGAGAAGCATTGCGTCGGAAGCACCTGCTTCTCGAGGAACCGATTCATGCTTAGAAGCTTGCGCTTTCTCACGGCCCGGGTGGACCTCGCCACTGTGCGCAGGGGGCTGCTCATTCAAACGGGGTCGCCCGACCTCTTGGCTAAGGCCGTCGACTTGGTCAGGTCACGGGTACCCCACATGGAACTGACCGTACTGCGGCAGCGTGGGATGGAGGACCGTTTCCCACTTCGCGACGATGTTCACTACCTCGACAACGAAGGTTCGAAACGACAGCTGCTGCGTTCGCTGCGCGCCGCGAAGTTCGATCTCGTCTTCGCCATCTACTCAAACGAGGGAGGCTTCTGGAAATTGAAGCTTCTGCCCTACTTCGTCGCTGCAGAAGGGGTCTTGGCAATCAACGAGCATTTGGGCTGGTTCCCGGTAACCGTCCAAACGACCGCGGAACTTGCCCAGCACCTCCGCTGGCGTCTGGAGAGCTCGGTGACGGTTGCCCCAGGTGGAGTGGCACCGTTGGTGGCGCGAATGGGCAAACTGATTACTTATCCGGCCATCCTCGCGTACCTGATCGGCTTTGAGCAGTGGAAGAATCTCGGCTCGCGCTCTCGCCCCGAGGCCAACTGGAAGACGCCAACTCGGCATTCCTGATGGCCCGCATTCATCGCATTTCAAGAGGCCGTCGTTCCTCCCCGGCGAGGCTCACCAAGTGAAGCTGAAGGAGCGGCAACTTGTCTGGAGGCCGAGAGCGCGACGCTTGTCCAAGCTGCGCAACTTCCCGTCCGGGCGATCGGCTCGCCGCAGTTAGACTTTCGCTCCTATGACGGCGACACGTGCCAGGCCACCAGACCCAGCGAGCGCCACCGTCGTGCGACACTTGACCTTGCCCGCCCGTCAAAAAATCACGTTCCAGGCCCTTGCCGGCGGAGCACTCATTGCCTTGGCCTCGGCGGCGGTCCTCACCTGGTTGTCCAAGCACGAGTTCGTTGGATTCGACTCCTTTTGGCATGTCTTCGTCGCGCGCCAGGAGACTTGGTCGGCCTTTTGGCGGGAAATCCTCGAGAATACCCATCCACCCTTTTTCCACCTGCTGCTGAAGGCTGCCATCGGTCTTTTCGGGACATCCGTCCTCGTGTACCGGGCGGTGCCAATCGCTGGTATCGGCATCGCGACTGTCTTCATTGCTCTGGCGGTTGCAACGGCCACTCGCAATGCTCCGCTGGCCATCGTTGCGGCCGCTGCCTTCGGGCTATCTGCCAATGCCATCGAGATCGGAATAGAAATCCGCTCCTATGGAATCTTCCTTGCGGCCGTCGCGGCAGCAACCGCGGTCTGGTTGGAATGGCTGGGCAAGATGCCGCGGGCAACATCGCCAGGCACGCGAATTGTGTTCGCAGCCGCCAGCTCGTTCGCGGTGCTCTCCCACTACTCCGGGTTTTTCGTTCTGGCCGCAATGCTGGCCACCCCACCTGTCCTGTACCTGAGCCACCGCCGCTGGCGCATCAAGCTGACTCGTGAGCTCTCGCGCCATGGCGCCGCCCTAGCCGCCATGTTCGGAGTCCCTTGCTTGGTCGCGGTCTCGGTCTATTGGGTTCTCGTGCACCGCTACCACAATGGTTTGGCTCACGTCGCAGGCTTCATGTTCGAGGCCGGGACCGAGTCACGGTGGGCATTCGTTCTGCGGAACGGCCGGAATCTGTTGCAACTCTTCGTTCCGAGTTTTGGAATGCCCGCTGGGTTGGTGCTGGGCATATGGAGCGTCATTGGTCTGGTCATTTTCGGGATCCTCCTCAGCGGTCTTCGCCAAGGCCACTTGGCCGCGGTCCCTCTAGTGACATTGGTTCTCTTGCTCTTCGCCAACGTCGTGGCTGGCCTCGCTGGCCGCTATCCGTTCGGCGGAAATTCCCGACACGAGCTTTTTCTCTTTCCTTTTGCAATCTTGGTCCTCTTCGCCGGCATCGATGGCGCGCGACGGATGATGCCCTCCGTCTGGTCTTCGAACCGGTTATGGACCACAGCCTCCGCGGCGGCAGTGGCCACGACCGTTTGGCTCACGCTGTCGTCCATTCCACTTTTCGCGGAGCAGCCGGCGTGGCGAGCGCAGATCAACCGGTTCCGGAGCGACTTTGCGATGCCACCCGCAGTGCTGGTCGACCAATTCAATCTCGTCATGTTCTTTGGCCACTACCACGACTGGCGGTGGCACCTTCGCTGGCAAGATCTGCACGACCCGATGTGCCAGGTCTGGGAGGTGTCGCAAGGGGACCAACGTTTTTCCGTCTGTCGAGCGCAGGCCTGGCAACTGGACTTCTCGCAATCGACCGCGTACGCCGACCTCAGTGAGTGTCTGGACCGCTCGGGCAGCAAGTCGGTGGCGGTCTTTCGCACCCAGGCCGACGGGCTCAAGCCAACCTGGGATCTGACCGCAACTCCAGCACTCGCCCACGCCTACGCGCCGAAGGCCGGACTCGCGGTGCAGACGATCGACGTCGATGGAAATAACGTCTACGCTCTGTTTCAAGCTTCAGCCAAACGGAATTGAGGGACACCGCAGCGTGCCGCCAGGGCGTCCGTAAGTGGAGCGAGCGAGTAGGGACGCGCCGACAACGCCGACTGCTGCTGATCGCGTCAGCGACAGGTGAAGGATGAACTGCCGTACGGGAGACGCAGATGGAGATTCGCCAGGTGTTGCCGAAGGTGGAGCGATTCAGCAAGCAGCTCAAAGAGATCAAGAGCAACCTTGCCCCACCGTCCTTCTGGTACCCCTATGGTTCTCTGAGCAACTTTCAGATTCTCGAACAGTTCCTGACCGGCCGGAACCGAGACTTGGCGGAGCTAGCGGGTGGGGCGCCAATCGCCGACGTCGGCGCCGCCGATGGTGACGTAGCGTTCTTTCTCGAGTCGCAGGGGTTCACGGTCGACATCGTTGATAACGGGCCAACAAACAACAACGGCCTAGCGGGCGCTCGAAAGCTGAAGGAGGCTCTGCGGTCACAAGTCGCCATTCACGAAGTGGACCTGGATTCGCAGTTCCAGTTGCCGCGGAAGAGCTATGGACTCATTCTCTTCCTGGGAATTCTTTACCACCTGCAGAACCCATTCTACGCGCTGAAGGAATTGGCGAAGTCCACTCGCTACGCACTCATCAGTACCCGCATCGCACGCGGTACGGCGGACCGGCAGGTGCTTTTCGAGCAGGTTCCAATCGCCTATTTGCTTGGACCGACGGAGTGCAACAACGACTCGACGAACTATTGGATCTTCTCCTACGCCGGGCTTAACCGCATCCTCGAAAGGACCAACTGGGAGGTCCTCGACGCGGGCCGGTTTGGAAGCACCGGCTACTCCGACCCGGCTTCCGGCGATGGTGACGAACGAGCCTTCTTACTCGTTCGAAGTCGCGTCTTTGGCGGCTAACCCTCGAGCTCCAGTTGCGCTTCGCGGTGGGCAATTGTGATGCACACCTCCCTGGAGACGACGACCCTAACGTGGACCTGCGAGATGGGTCTAAACTATTACTGCGGCGCAGCGACGAACGGCGCGTCGGAGCGTCTCGCACACCTGGCACGCCGTAGCTGTGACCGGGGCCTAACGTCGGCCGCTCAGCACCATCGAACTGAATGACATCTCGCGAGACAGAAGAAGTTCCGCCGAAGGGCCGCCTGTTGATCTTCGTCATCGCCTTCCACGCGGAGGCAACGCTCACGGCAGTCTTGGAGCGAATTCCGGCAAGGGTCTTAGAGGAGTGGGAGAGCGAGATTTTGGTCGTCGACGACGCTTCCGCCGACCGGACCTTTGAGGTTGGTCGCACCCATAAAGAGGCGCATCCGGACCTCCCCATGACCGTCCTGCGCAACACCTACAACCAAGGGTACGGCGGAAACCAGAAGGTGGGCTACACGTACGCCATCGCGAATGGATTCGACGTGGTGGCGATGGTCCATGGAGATGGCCAATACGCCCCCGAGGAACTCCCCCGTCTCCTAGAGCCACTGCGGAGCGGGACCGCAGACGCTGTCTTCGGCAGCCGCATGATGCCGCCTTCGGGGGCGCTCAAGGGAGGGATGCCCTTTTATAAATTTATTGGGAACCGGATTCTCACGACCATCCAGAATCGACTGCTGGGCACCGCGCTGTCCGAATTCCATTCCGGCTATCGACTTTACCGCGTGGCGACGCTTCGGTCTCTACCGTTTGACCTCAACTCGAACGACTTTCACTTCGACACCGAGATCATTCTGCAGCTGGTAAACGCGCGGGCGCGCATTCAGGAACTTCCCATCCCCACCTACTATGGAGATGAAATCTCGCGGGTGAATGGGCTGGCCTATGCGTGGAACGTTGTCGGCGCCACGCTGGCCAACGTGGCGCATCGTTCCGGCATTCTCTATGCGCGCCGCTTCGATGTCGCACCGCCCGAGGACAACTCTCACTACGCCGCCAAGCTTGACTACGCCTCTAGCCACACCTTCGCTCTCGAGGCCGTCCCGTCCAATGCGAATGTGCTCGACCTTGGGGCGGGCCCTGGACCACTCGCGCAGCGGCTGGTCGAAAAGGGCTGCAAACTGACGCTGGTCGATCGAAACCCCACTCAACGCGCTCCCGCCGGCGTCCAAGTGCTGGTCCGGGACCTGAACGCTGACCAACTCGACCTCCAGCTTGCGGACACCGACGTCATCCTGCTGCTCGACGTGGTCGAGCATTTGCATGACCCGGAGCGTTTTCTTGCAACCCTCCGTCGCCACTTCGACTACCGCACCCGGACCGTCGTGCTCACCACCCCCAATGTCGCTTTTTTCATACAGCGATTGATGCTCCTCTTCGGCCAATTCAACTATGGGAAGGCCGGCATTCTCGACCGGACGCACACCCGGCTCTTCACTTTCCGAAGCTTCGAGCAGCTGCTGCGAGACGCCGGGCTGCGCATTCGACGTGTTCGGGGCATCCCCGCGCCTTTCCCGAAGGCGCTGGGCGACAACTTCATCGGTCGGGCCGCACTGGCCGTTAACCAGGCGCTGATTTGGGTGAGCAAGACGCTGTTCGCGTACCAAATTTTCGTCGAGGCCGAGACAACGCCGGATGTGGCGTTCGTCCTGGCAGATGCGGTCGGCCAGGAGAATTCTCGGAAGAGGAACGGCTCGGTCAACACCTCGGCATCGACGTCTGCGTCCAATCGGGTAACCTCCGGTTGACGATGCGCAGACTCCTCGGGCCAAACGGGCCAGCGGACAGTTGGACGCGAACCGCACTTTTCGCAGTCCTCGTCGTGGCACTCGGGCAGATGCTGCTCGCCAGCGACGGCCACTACAGTCCGGAGGCCATCCGTTGGTTGTTTCTCAGCAGCCTGCTGGGCCTCCTCGCGCTGGCTGCGCCACCTATTGGCGCTCTCGAGCGGCTCGGTCCACGCGCACCTCTGGCCGTCCTTTTGGCCGGACTGGTGCTGCAATTTAGCCAGGTCCTCACCCATCCGCCCGGCATCTACCTCCGCCCGGTGGGCGGCTGGACGGCTTTCCTGGCCGCGCTGGGTGCTGCCGCCGTTCTCGGGGGGAGCCTGGCCTTTGCGGGCTCTGCCTGGGCCCGGGTTGGCACAGCCCTTTTGGCGGTCTGCTTTGTGGCCGCGGGCCTGTGGGTGCTGCACGCCTCTACTCGGCCAGCCATCGACGTCTTCCTCTTTCAGCAGCAGTCGAGCGACGCGCTCCTCCATGGCCGTAACCCCTACTCCCTCACTTTCCCCAACATCTACGGGCACACCCAGTTCTACGGAGCGGAGGTCACCGACGGCAGGACGCTCTTCTTCGGCTTCCCCTACCCGCCTTTTTCACTTCTCCTGGCAACTCTGGGCTTCGCCGCCACGGGAGACCACCGGTCGGCCCAGCTGCTCGCGATGGTGGTGGCCAGTGCCTGCCTCGTGGCCCTGCGACCAGACCGTCTTGGAGCGCTGGCGGCCGCCGCGCTCCTCTTCACCCCACGCTCCTTCTTTGTCCTCGAGCAAGGTTGGACAGAGCCCTTCGGCGCCGCGCTGCTCGGGCTGGTGCTGGTCTCGGCCGCGCGGGCTCCGCGCCTCCTTTGGCTGGCCCTCGGAGCCCTCTTCGCCTGGAAGCAGTACACGGCGGTACTGCTGCCGCTAACTGCGCTCCTTTTACCTCGGCCCTTCTCCTGGAAAGCCTGGGCGCGTCTCATGGTTCCGGCGCTCCTGGCGACGCTCGCCCTCACCCTCCCGCTCGCGCTGTGGGACGTCAGCGCCTTCTGGCGCTCGGTGGTGTGGCTCCAGACGGTGCAGCCCTTCCGGGCGGACGCATTGTCCTTCCCCTCGGCGCTGGTGGCCCTCGGTGCTACGCCGCTGCCCGTCGTCCCGACGCTGCTGGTACTCACCGCGCTGGCCATTGCCCTTGTCCTCTGGCGCGCACCTCGGACGCCTCAAGGCTTCGCCATGTCGGTGACGCTTGTCCTCGGCGTCTTCTTCGCCTTCAACAAGCAGTCCTTCTGCAACTATTGGTTTCTCGTTCTGGCCGCGTCGGCGCTCACCGTCGCGGCCGTCCAACCCGAAGGGACGGGCCCCGAGCCGCGGTTTCAAGCGGAAGGCTGACGAGAGAAGCCTATGGGCTTAGCGGCCAGCGTCGGCGGCCGCGCCGAGCCGCTCCCGGGCGCCGCGCACTTGTGCCTCGTAAAGGCGCACCAACCCCTTCTCGTGGGTGAGCAGGAGGTCCACGTTGGCGTCGCCCCACGCCTCCCGCTCGTCGGCCAGGTGCTCCACGCGTGCCTCGTCCTCTCGGAGGGCCGCCAACGTGGCATCCACCGCGTCCCGCCTGTCCGCCGGCAGGCTGTTGCGCGCCGCGGCGAGGTCGTCGGACAACTTCCCGAGTCCCATGGGGCGTGTGAAGAGGCGCGCTGCGGCCACGTCCGCCGCCATGGACTCAATCAGGCGCACTTCGGCCGGGCTCAACCCGGTGCGTTCTCGCGCCGCGGCCTCGCGTGTCCCCTGCTCGTGGAGCACGGTCCAAGCCCTGTCCACGGCCCCGGGCTCCCCGGCGTCCACGGCCCGCAGCAGCTCGCGGAGCCGGGCGCCCGATGGCTCGCCTTCTTGCAGCACTTCGCGTTTGTACTGCAGGAAGGCGTCGAGCTTGGCAGCACTGAGGCGGTAGGGCCCCGCGTCAGAAACGGCAGCGGGCGCCCGGCCCGCACTCCCCGCATCTCTGGCGGTGGCCACCGCGGGGCGCTCGCGGCAAGAGGCGCTCGCACAAAGCACCAGCAGGCACAGGCCAAGCGTTTGCCCCAGCCTTTGACCGTGGGCAGCACGCTCGTGTACGACCGTCAGAGACGGCGAGCAGCCGGCTCGGAGGCAACGGTGAAGCTGTACCTGGTGCGCCACGCCGACGCGGATGCGGACATCCCCGAGGGGCTGGATGACGGCGCGCGCGCGCTCACGGCCAAGGCGCGGGAGAAGGTTCATGCCCATTTCGCCGCGCTCAAGCCCCACATGCAGGGAGTGGCTCTCATCCTCACCAGCCCGCTGGTGCGCACCGTGCAAACCGCTCAAATTCTAGCCCTGGCCCAAGCCCTGGAGGTCCCACTTCGCGCCGACCGCAGCCTTCTCCCGGACATGCCCGTCGGCAGCTTGGACGGCGTGCTGGCCCAGCATCCGGACGAGGACTTAATCCTGGTGGGCCACAACCCTTCGATGCCGGCCATGGCCGCGCACCTGCTCTCGGTGCAAGCTTTCCCACGTGCTGTCAGCCCGGGAACGGTCATCGGCCTCGAGCGTACCGCCGTCGAAGGCGGCCGGGCGCGCTTCCTCTTCTTCGCGCCGCCCGGCCAGCCGTTGACCACCGCCCTCAGCACCTAAACCGCCGAGCCCAAATTGGACGAGACCCAATACAACCAGCTGGTGGCCGGGGCCTTCGGGGCGCTGATGCGGGCGCTGGACGCCGTCGACCCAGACGTCCTCGATGCCGACAGCACCGGGGACATGGTGACAGTCACCTCTGCCGCCGGACAGAAGGTGGTGGTGAATACGCAGCGGGCGACGCGGCAAATCTGGGTCGCTGGCAAGGGCCTCGGGCTCCACTTCTCCTTCGCGCCGGATGGCCGGTGGATGGACGACAAAGGGAAGGGCGTGGAGCTCTTCGCCTTCGTCGCCGACGCGGTGGAGACCATCTCGGGAGTCCGCCTGGAGTGGGGTGGCTGACGCCGAGGAGGCAGCCGGCCCCAGGCCGGGGGCCTTCAGGCGATGGAGATGCGACTCTTCTGCCGCCGAGCGTCGCCGCCGGCGCCGGCGACCACAATCCGGTTGCCACCCTCGAGCCGCGCCTGCTCGAGCGCCTCCTCGGCCCCGTCCACCAGGGCTCCGAAGCTTAACGGCCCGTTGGCGCGAAGCGGGTCGTGGCTGGCGACTCCCACCGAGGCGGTGATGAAGGTTTCCCCGAGACCGCTGAGCGCTTCCTGAAGCCGCGCCGCCACCTCCTGCGCCCCGGTCACTGGGGTATGCGGGAGAAACGCCACCCAGCTGGCCAGGCGGTAAGGGGCCACGAGGTCCACCTCGCGCAGGGCGCTCACCAGCCCCGCCAGCACGGCGTCCGAAAGCTCCCCCAGGCGGGCCACCTCCTCGGGGTCGGCAGCGTCACCGAAGCCATCGAGGGCCACCACTACCAGTGACACTGGATAACGGAAGCGCCGGGAGCGCTTCACCTCGCGCACAAGCAGGGTGCGAAAGGTTTGGAAGTCGGCCGACGTCTGCGCCGTCAGCTCCGGCTCGGTCCCGTCCAAAGGCTGGGACGGGGTTCCTGGAAGCAAAAGCCCTTCCAAAGTGCGGAGTTTGAGGACCGTCCTGACGCAGGAGAGGACGGTCCCGGCCTTCAGCGGCCCCACCAGGCAGCCGTCGGCACCGGCGGCGGACGAGCGTTCGTCGGCGTTGGCCTCTTCCGGGGGGTAAACCAACACCACGGCCGGGCCGGCCTCGCGCGCCTTGAGCGCCGCGCACAGCCCCTCGCCGTCGAAGAGGGGGGATTCGCTGGCCAGGACGAGCTCAGCGCCCTCGCTGACGAGCAGTGCCAGCGCTTCCTCCTCGGTACGGGCGATGCGCACGGCGTACTTGCCCGCGAGAAAGCCGCGCAGGGCATTGGCCACCGGCGCCGAGGGCTCGGCGAGAAGGACGCGAGCGGCAGTCACACCTCCATGACCTCCTTCTCCTTCTTCTGCACAATCTGGTCGACCTGCGTAATGCCGCCGTCCGTTTCCTTCTGGATGCGCGTCTCGGTGCGTTTGGACTCGTCCTCCGAAATCTTCTTGTCCTTGAGGAGGGCCTTTAGACGCTCGTTGGCGTCGCGCCGCTCGTTGCGGACTGCCACCCGGTGGTCCTCTCCCTTGGTGCGGACCTGCTTTGCAATGTCCTTGCGCCGCTCCTCGGTGAGCGGAGGAATGGGCAAGCGGATGAGCTCGCCATCGTTCATCGGAGTGAGACCGAGGTTGGCCTCGCCCAGCGCCTTCTCAATCTCCTTGATGAGGCCCTTCTCCCACGGCTTGATGGTGATGAGACGCGGCTCGGGAACGGCCAGGCTGGCCACCCCGGTGAGGGGCGTGGCCGTACCGTAGTAGTTGACCCGAACTCCCTCCAGGACGTTGAGCGAGGCGCGCCCGGTCCGAATTTTCGAGAGTTCCTTCTTGAGGTCCTCCAAGGTGCGGTCGATTCGAGCCTTGAGGTCCTTCACAACGTCATCGGTCACTGCCATTCCCTCGCTCCTCCCTCACCGCTGGCGCCCTTCAGGCCCAGGCGGTCTTGGCTGCTCCCACCAGCGTCCCGAATTCGGCCGTCCCAGTCACCGCCTTCATGATGTTGCCCTGGTGGGTGAGGTCGAAGACGACGATGGGGAGCTTATTGTCCATGCACAGGCTGATGGCGGTCGAGTCCATCACGTGCAGGTTCTGGTTGAGGACGTCCATGTAGGTCAGCGTCCGGTACCGGCGCGCCTGCGGGTCCTTCTTGGGGTCAGCACTGTACACGCCATCCACCCGGGTCGCCTTGAAGATGACCTCGGCCCCAATCTCCATGGCTCGCAGGGACGCCGCGGTGTCCGTCGTGAAGAAGGGGTTCCCGGTGCCGGCGGCAAAGATGACGACGCGCTGCTTCTCCAGGTGGCGGACCGCGCGCCGCCGGATGTAAGGCTCGGCAATCTGCTCCATCTTGATGGCCGACAGCACCCGGGTGGAGTTGCCCTGCTTCTCGAGCGCGTCCTGGAGCGCGAGCGCGTTGATGACGGTGGCCAGCATTCCCATGTAGTCCGCGCTGGCGCGGTCCATCCCGTCGGTGCTCGCCGCCACCCCGCGGAAAATGTTGCCCCCGCCGATGACGATGGCCACTTGCACGCCGGCGGCGACGACGTCCTTGACCTCACCGGCGATGCGCTGCAGCGTCGGCGGATGGATGCCGTACTTGCCATCGGCCATCAGCGCTTCACCGGACAGCTTGAGTAGGATTCGCCGGTAGCGGAGCGGGGCGGACACGTCCCTGACTTGTACGCCCCTGGCCGGGGCCGAGGCAATGACGAGTTGCCGCCGTGGGGGCCCAAGAGAGGCCACCGCGACGGGCACGGGCTGCCCCTCTGGGACGCGCTAGCGGGTCTGGGCCGGGGTGGCGCCAGCCACCGTTTTGGCCACCTCGGCGGCGAGGTTTTCTTTCTTCTTCTCGATGCCCTCGCCCACCACGAAGCGGGCGAAGCGCCGCACGGCGATGTTCTCGTGGATTTTTGCGACGGCCTCGGTGATGAGGTCCTGAATTTTCTTCTTGTCGTCCTTCACCCACGGCTGGTCGAGGAGACAGGACAGCTCGAAGAATTTCTCCATCTTCCCAGCGAGGATTTTTTCAATCATCGCCTCGGGCTTCTTCTGCTCGCGCAGCTTCGTCCGCTCGATGTCCTTCTCCGCCTCGAGCACCTCAGCGGGGACCTCCTCGCGGCGGACGTACTGGGGCGCGGCGGCGGCAATGTGCAGGGCAAGCTCCTTCACCAGGGCCTGGAAGTCCTCGTTGCGCGCGACGAAGTCGGTCTCGCAGTTGACTTCCACCAGAACGCCCACCTTGCCGTTGTGGACGTAAGCCCCCACCAGCCCCTCGGCCGTGGTGCGGCCGGACTTCTTCGCCGCGCCGGTAATGCCCTGCTTGCGGAGCCACTCCTCGGCCTTGGCGAAGTCCCCGTCGCACGCGGCAAGGGCCTTCTTACAGTCCATCATCCCCGCGCCAGTCTTCTCGCGGAACTCTTTCACCATTGCAGCGCTGACGTCTGCCATTTGTACTCGTCTCCGGCGCACCGGGCACCCCGCGGCTACCCAGGCTTGCTTTGGGAGGGGCTTCCCCCCCAGGCAACCCACAGGCCGCGGTGCTGGCCCCAGGGGCCCTGCTTTGGGTTGTTTCCCGGGCCGGACTCTGGAAAGCCTCGGCCCCTTGAAACTCTAAGCTTGCTCGACCTTGGCGGCGTCCACCGGCGCCTCGGCGGGAGCCTCCGGGCTCTCCTCGGGGGGCGTGTCTAGCGTACCGCTGGTGGGCTGGCCCTTAATCTCAACCAGCGGCCCGCGGCGCTCACCGGCGGGGGCTCCGACGCGGCGGTCGCTGCGCCGCGCGTTGGCGAAGCGCCGGTCCTCGCGGGGGCGCTCTTCGCGGCCGTCCTGCTCGTCGCGCTCGCTGGCGCCAGAGGCCTTGTAGCGCGCCATACCCTCCAGCGCGGCGTCGGCCACCTTGCCGGTGAAGAGCTTGATGGAGCGAATGGCGTCGTCGTTGCCGGGAATGACGTAGTCGATGCCCTCCGGGTCGCAGTTGGTGTCCACCACCGCGATGACCGGGATGCCCAGTCGGCTCGCCTCGTGAACGGCGATGTGCTCCTTCTTCGGGTCGACGACGAAGACGCAGCCCGGCAGCTTGGTCATGTCCTTCACGCCGCCCAGGTTCTTCTCGAGCTTCTCCTGCTCCCGTTGCAGCGAGGCCACTTCCTTCTTCGGCAGCCGGTCGAAGGTGCCGTCCTCGGACATTTTCTCCAGCGTCTTGAGCCGGTCGATGCCCTGCTTGATGGTGCGGAAGTTCGTCAATGTTCCGCCCAGCCAACGGCTGGTGACGTGGAACTGACCGCAGCGCAGCGCCTCCTCGCGGATGACGTCCTGGGCCTGCTTCTTGGTGCCGACGAAGAGCACCGAGGCACCGCGGGCGGTGACATCGGCGACGAAGCGGAAGGCGGCGCGGGCAAGCGTCACCGTCTTCTGCAAGTCGATGATGTAGATGCCGTTGCGGGCACCGAAGATGTACGGCTTCATCTTCGGATTCCACCGGCGCGTCTGGTGGCCGAAGTGAACTCCGGCCTCCAACAGCTGCTTCATGGTGATGCCGCCAGGAGCGGCGATGGCCTGCGCTTGGACGTCGGCCGGGGGAGTCTCTTGAACTTGTGCTTCCATGAGGTTTTCGGTTGCTCCGCCACACCCGTCAACGGCTGGCTCCTTCGACGCCTCGGGCGAACGGCCCTTGGCGCCACCGGGGAGACATCCTCGGGGCGTGTGTGAATTTGGGAATGCGACTTAACCGGAACGGAGAGTGCGTGCAGCCAGGCTCACCCTCCCGGGGAGGGGGCTCGTTACCACCCCCGGGAGCGTGCGTGCAAGTCGGCGTACCGTCTGGGGTTACTTCGCTGGCTGTTCCCCAGCGCCGTGGCACTTCTTGTACTTCTTCCCGCTCCCGCAGGGGCACGGGTCATTGCGTCCCACCTTGGGGCCTGTCCGGACAGCCTGCTTGGGGCGGGCACCGGCCTGGACGCGCCCGTCGGCGTCGCCCCGGCCTTCAATGATGGGGCGCGCCCGGGCCGCCCGGGCCATCTGCTGCTCCACCCGGGCCGCCTCCTCGGCCTGCCCTTTGGGGGCAATGCGCATGAGGAGGCTCATCAGCTGGTGGTTGATGGCCGACAGCATCTGCACGAAGCCGTCGTAGCCCTCCTTTTTGTAGGCCTGCTTCGGGTCGCGCTGCCCATAGGCCCGTAGCCCGATGCCTTGGCGCAGATGGTCCATCGCCAAAAGGTGGTCCTTCCAGAGCGCGTCGATGGTGGCCAGGTAGCGGTGCCGGGAGAATTGTCGGAAGTCCTCTCCAAACTCCTCCTCGCGGGCGAGAAGCGCCTTTTCGGCGGCCTTGTAGATGTGCTCCTGGAGCTCCTCGCGGCTCCCGGCGGCCTGGAAATTCATGTCCAGGTTGAGGTTCTCCTTCACCGCCCGGCCGAGCGCCTCGAGGTCCCAGCTGTCGGGGTTTTTGGCCGGGGCCCAGGCGTCGGTTTGCGCCACCACCACGTCCTCCAGCGCGTCGAGCAGCATCTCCCGGAAGTCTTCCCAGCTGACGGTGGCCTCGGTGCGCTTCTTGGCCTTGGTCTTCGTGTCCTCCTCGTACTCGACGAGGGCGATGCCAGCTCCGGCGGCCAGCACCTGACGGCGCAGCTTGTAGATGGTGCGCCGCTGCTGATTCATCACGTCGTCGTACTCGAGCAGGTTTTTCCGGATGTCGAAGTTTTGGCCTTCCACCCGCTTCTGGGCGCTCTCGATGGCCCGGGAGAGCAGCTTGTGCTCAATGACTTCGCCCTCCTGCATCCCGAGGCGGTCCATCCAGCCGGAGATGCGCTCCGAGCCGAAAATCCGCATCAAGTCGTCTTCCAGGGACAGGTAAAACTTGGAGACGCCCGGGTCGCCTTGCCGGCCGGCGCGTCCGCGCAGCTGGTTGTCGATGCGCCGGGACTCATGCCGCTCGGTGCCGAGGATGAAGAGGCCGCCGAGGCCCACCACCTCCTCGCGCTCGCGGGCGGTGGTGGACTTGTACTTGGCCACCGCCTCCTCGATGCGCTTTTCCCAAGCCTCCATTGCAGCGCGGTGGGCTTCCAGTGGGGCCGGCGTCCCGTCGGCGGCCGGCGGCGGTGGCTCCGGGGGCGGACCCACTTCGGCCTTGGCCAGCACCTCCGGGTTACCGCCGAGGAGAATGTCGGTACCGCGGCCGGCCATGTTGGTCGAGATGGTGACCGAGCCCCGACGGCCGGCCTGCGCCACAATGTCCGCCTCTCGGGCGTGCTGCTTGGCATTGAGGACGTTGTGCGGCACTCCCCGCCGCTTCAGGAATTGACTCACCACCTCGCTCTTGGAGATGGACACGGTGCCCACCAGCACCGGCTGGCCCTTCTCGTGCAGCTCCTCTATTTCTTTGACCGCCGCCTCGAATTTCTCGCGCTCGGTCTTGAAGACGACGTCCTCCACGTCCTTACGGACCATGTCGCGGTTGGTGGGCACCACCCGGACGTCGAGGTTGTAGATTTTCGCAAACTCCTCCGCCTCGGTGTCGGCGGTGCCCGTCATGCCGGACAGCTTGGAGTACATGCGGAAGTAATTTTGAAAAGAAATGGTCGCCAGCGTCTGGTTCTCGTTCTCGATGCGAACGCCTTCCTTGGCCTCAATCGCCTGGTGCAGCCCGTCGGACCAGCGGCGGCCGGGCATCAGGCGGCCGGTGAATTCGTCGACGATGAGGACCTCGCCCTCCTTCACCACGTAGTCCTTGTCGCGCTTGTAGAGGGTGTGGGCCCGCAGCGCCTGCTCCACGTGGTGGAGTGACTCCACCTCGCTCGGGTCATAGAGGTTGGCCACCCCGAGGCGCTGCTGAATTTTGTCCACCCCGGCGTCGGTGAGGGTGACGCTGCGGGTTTTCTCATCGAGCGAGTAGTCCTGGTCCGGGACCAGCCCCGGAATGACGCGGTCCACCTGGTAGTAGCGCTCGGTGCTGTCCTCGGTCGGTCCGGAGATAATTAACGGCGTCCGGGCCTCGTCAATGAGGATGGAGTCCACCTCGTCCACGATGGCGTAGTTGAGCTCGCGCTGGACGTAGTCCTGCAGCCGAAACTTCATGTTGTCGCGCAGGTAGTCGAAGCCGAATTCGTTGTTTTGACCGTAGGTGATGTCCGCTCCGTAGGCCGCCTGGCGCTCGGCGTCCTCCAAGTCGTGGACGATGCAGCCCACCGTCAGCCCGAGGGTGTGGTGGATGCGGCCCATCCACTCCGCGTCGCGGCGGGCGAGGTAGTCGTTGACGGTGACAATGTGCACGCCCCGTCCGCTGAGCGCATTGAGGTAGGAGGGCAGCGTCGCGGTGAGCGTCTTCCCTTCGCCGGTGCGCATCTCCGCGATGCAGCCCTGGTGCAGAAACATGCCACCGATGAGTTGGACGTCGAAGTGGCGCTGCCCAATGCTGCGGCGTGCGGCCTCCCGCACCAGGGCGAAGGCCTCGAAAAGGACGTCCTCGAGGGGGCGGCCCTTGGCCACCTCCTCCTTCAGCCGGGCGGTGTAGGCCGGCAGCTCGGCCGTCGCGAGCGCCGCCATTTTGGGCTCGAGCTCATTAATTCTTGCCACCTTGGGCCAAGTCTTCTTGAGCTCGCGCTCGTTTTTGGTCCCGATGAGCTTCTTTAGCGTCCACTCAATCATGTGCCAGGCTTCCACCTACCCAAGGAGAGGGGCCTGCCAAAGGCGCCCTCGCACGTGTTGTGCCCTATTCCACGCCGGGCCCCGTGTCCGCCATGAAAAAGCCCCCCAAAGTACAGCGCAGACGGCAGCGCGCAAGCCAGGGGGCTAAGGGTGCACCGGTGTACCACGGCATGGCCACTCCGCCGCCCGGGGCCCTGCTGACACGGCCGCCGCCTCGTCCGCAGCGTCGGCCCGGGCCTGCGCCGGCGACGCTCGGGCCGCCCCGTCCGCCGCGCCTCGGGGCTTGGCTGTGGACGTGTCGGGCAGGCTTCGAGACGCACCTGCATGAGGAGCTCGCCCGCGGGCGCGCCGTCCCGGAGGTGTTGGGCACCGGCTTTGTCGCCTCGGCGCAGAGGCCCAAGGTGGAGCCGGCGTTTGCCCGGACGGGCTTTCTCGTCCGGGCCCGCGCCGAGGGCCCGGTGGAGGCGGCGGCAGAAGTGCTGGCCGAGCGCGTGGCTCGCGCCGGCCCGCTGACGCTGCGCGCGTGGAGCGCGGACACCGAGGAAGGGATGAAGCTTGGCCAGGAGGCGCGCGCCCTGGAGGTGGCGCTTCTGGGCGCCCCTGGCGTCCAGCACCGGGACGACGGCGTTGTGCCCTTCGGCGAAGTGGCCCTCTTGGGTGCGCCCGGGGCCTGGACAGCCGTCTTCGGCACCCTGGCCCGGGACGAGGCCCTCAGTTGGTCTCCGGCGGGCCGCCAGCGCATGCACCGCGGGAAGGGGCTGCCCTCCCGCGCCGGGCTGAAGCTGGAGGAGGCCTGGGCCACGTTGGGCCTCTGGCCCTCGCCCGGCGAGACGTGTGTGGATTTGGGGGCGGCGCCTGGCGGCTGGACGGCGCGGGCGCTTCACCGCGGCGCCCGGGTGGTGGCCGTGGACAGGGCCGCGCTCGCGCCGGAGGTGGCCCGCCACCCGCGGCTTCGCCAGGTGCGGCAAAGCGCCTTTGCCTACGCGCCCGAGGAGCCAGTCGACTGGCTCCTCTGCGACATGGCCTGGCGGCCACTGGAAGTGGCGGCGCTGCTGGCCCGCTGGGGACGCGAGGGGTGGGCGCTTCACCTGGTGGCGAATTTGAAGCTGCCCATGCGGGACAAGGTGGAGACGCTGGCCCGGGCCCGACGCCTCCTGGAGGAGGGCGGCTGGAAGGCTGCCCGCTTCCGGCAGCTGTACCATGACAGGGACGAGGTGACTGTGGTGGCGCGCACCCGTTAGGCCTCGCGCCCGGGGCCAGCGGCGGCTAACAGTGCGGGCCTCGGCCATGGCCTACACCCTCGACGACGCCACCGTGGAAACGCTGCTTCGCCTGCACCCTTGGGTGCGCAGCCGGGCCAAGGAGGAGCAGCCAGCCCTCGCCCTGGCTGCCGTCCTCGACGCCGAAGCCTGCCGGCGCGGCGGGCCGGACCCCGTCTCCGGAGCCCTCAACGTCCTCTTCCTCACCCAGGGCGCCCTTCTTAAGCCGGAGTACGACATTTCCATCCATGCCCACGTGCCTTGGGAGGTGGGGCTCCTCACCGTGGACGTGCTCGAGCTCATCCGCGTCAACCAGGCGGCCGGCTTCAGCGCTGGGGACGCCTTGTTGCGTACCGTGGCGGGATGCCTTGTGGCCACCTTCCCCGTTGCCAGCGTGGTGCGCATTCACACGGACTGCTTCTGCGTCCTCTTCCTCCCCTCCTCCGGGACGGACGTCACCGAGGAGGTGCGCACCGCGGCCCACGCGGCGCTGCACAGGACGGCGGCGGACTTCCTTTTGGCCCACCCCCGGACGCCGGCGCCGCTGGACTTCACCTTGGGCCTGGCGCGGCTGCGGGTGGTGAACCCCTCCCACTGGCAGGTGCTGGGGCCATTGGTGTGGGCCGAGGCCGAACGCACGCACGTCCTGGCCCGGGCACAAAGGGCCGAGGGTATTCTTCTGCGCACCGTGGAGTTGGACGGCCGAGTGGCGGTCGCGCCCGAAGAGCGCTCGCCCGCTACTCGTCGTCGAGAATGAATTTGCGCGGGTTTTCCGGCAGCCCATTCACCCGCACCTCGTAGTGCAAGTGCGGGCCGGTGCTTCGGCCGGTGTTGCCCACAGCGCCGATGAGGTCGCCCCGGTGCACGTGGTCACCGGGGTGGACTTCCACCTTGCTGAGGTGGCCGTAGCGCGTCTTCACGCCATAGCCGTGGTCGATGACCAGGACGTTGCCGTAGCTGCCCTCGAGGCCGGCGAAAATGACGGTGCCATCGGCCGGGGCGGTGACTTCCTTCCCGTGCGGGGCCGCAATGTCCAGGCCCTCGTGCATGACGCGCTCGGCGGTGTAGGGGTCCGTCCGCTGGCCGAAGTCACTGGTAATCCAGCCCCGGGCCGGCCACACGCTGGGCGTCGAGGCGAGCAGGCTCTTCTGCTCGAGGAAATAGGTTTGCAGCTGCTGGAGGCTTTCCTCCTGACGGGAGGCCTCGCTGGCCAGTGTGTCAAGCTTCGCGGCAAGCGCCTTGGGGGACTCGGAGGCTTGGGCCAGGGCGGTGAATTCGGATTCGCTGCTGCTGGGCGGCGCACCTTTGGTTTCCATGGCCGTCGGGCCGAGGGCTAGGTTGCGCTGGGGGTCCGAAAGCAGTGTCACCGCGCGCAGCTTTTGGTCGAAGCGTTCCACCCGCTCCAGCGTCGAGGCCATGTGCTCGATGTGCTCGCGGAAGCTCTTCAGCTGGGTGCGCAGCGCGACGTTCTCATCCCTCAGCGCCCGGTTCTCCGAGGCGCTGTACAACAGGTGGGTGTAGTGGACCGACGCCGCAGCCAGCACCACCAAGAGGAGCGCCGCTCCGGCGACGAGTCGCCGCAACAGCTTCCAGTCCACCTGGTAGCGGCGGACGGCCTGGTCATGCTCGGGGACGACAATGAGGGTGAAGCTCTTCTTGGCCAAAGCCCTGGCTCCCTGGTTGCCCCCGAAACCGTCAACGACTCAGCATACCCTGAGCGCCGCTATTTCCCCGCACCGTTTCTCGAAGGCACAAGGTGCGAAGGTGGGCGTCGGTAGCACCTGCTTCCTTACACGTCAAGGTGAGCGGACTACACGGCTGGTGCGTGATTCAGGCCCATCGTCAAGCTCCGCGCGCACGGCAATGACGGTGATGTTGTCATCGCCGCCGCGCTCGTTGGCGAGCTCGATGAGCTTCGCCGGAATCTCACCGAGGGTGTTGGCACGGACAATCTCCAAAATTTCCGTGTCCTCGAGCATGTTGGCCAGCCCATCGGAGCAGAGGATGAAGACGTCGCCTGGCTCGGCGAGCAGCCCCATCACGTCCACCTGGACTTCTTCCTCGAAGCCCACCGAGCGGGTAATAATATTTCGGTAGCGGCTGTGACGCGCCTCCTCGGGCGTAATCATCCCCGCTTTAATCTGTTCATTGACGAGGCTGTGGTCCTCCGAAATTTGCTGAATCAGCTCCCCGCGCACGAGGTAGGCGCGGCTGTCGCCGACGTGGGCGAAGAAGGCATGCGCGTCGTCCAGCAAAAGAGAGATGACGGTGGTGCCCATGCCGGCGAGCTCAGGGTCCTCCTGGGCCTTGGCAAAAATGGCCAGGCAGGCCTGCTCCACGGCGGTACGGATGGTTTCCGGGACGGCTGAGTCCTGCAGGTTGGCCGGCGCGGGACTCCGCGGCTCGGCGGCCCGCAAGTCCCGCAGCCGCTTGTCAATGGTTTCCACGGCGATGCGGGAGGCCGTGCCTCCGCCGGCGTGGCCGCCCATGCCGTCGGCCACGACGTACAGCTGCAACTCCTCGTCAATGAGGAAACTGTCCTCGTTGTGGTCGCGCTTCCTGCCGACGTCCGTTAGGCCTGCAGAGGCGGCCTTCAACCGGACAGGAGCTCGCTCGGCCGGGGCACCCACGCGGCCCGGGATGCTACGGCACCGCCGGAAGCAGGGGCAAGGTTAGCGTGTGGGTAGTGTGCTGGGTTGGGGGCGAGGACGCCCCGGGGAGACTCGGTGACGGCCCGGGGTGGCACCCTGCAACAGCGCTTCAGCGGCCTGCATGGCGGCCTCGCTCACTTTGACGCCGGACAGCATGCGTGCCAACTCGGCCACCCGGGGCGCCCCGGGGCCGAGGGAGGTAACGGCCGAGGACATGCGCCCGGCGGCCAGGCTCTTATGGACGACGAGGTGCGCATCGGCATGCGCCGCCACCTGGGGCAAGTGGGTGACGCACAGCACTTGGCGGCCCTGGGCCACCTGTCGGACGAGTCGCCCCACCGCGTCGGCGACGGCACCGCCTACCCCGGCGTCGGCCTCGTCCAGCACCACCGTCTCGCACGCGTCCCGCTCGAGGAAGACACGCCGCAGCCCGAGGAGAAGCCTGGAGGCCTCCCCGCCGGAGGCCACCTTCTGCAACGGACGCAAGACCTCGCCGGGGTTGGCGCTGAAGAGGAATTCCACGTCGTCTGCGCCCTCCGCCCCGAGCGCGTCTGCGGCAGCCACCTCGACGCGGAAGCGCGCGCCAGCCAGCGCCAGCTCTCCCAGCACCGCCTGGACGGCCCGGCCGAGCGTGGCCGCGCCCCGCTCGCGCTCCCCGCGCAACGCCCGCGCCGCGTCCCACGCCGCGGACTCGAGGAGGCCGCGCCTCGTGCGCAGCGCCTCCAGCGCCTCGTGCCGTCCGGCCAGGCGCTCGGTTTCAACCCGTAGCGCCGCCGCTCGGGCCAGGACGCCCGGGACGTCCGTGCCGTGCTTGCGGCACAGCCGGCGGAGGGCGTCTAGCCTGTCCTCCACCTCCAAGAGGCGTTGGGGGTCCGCCTCCAGCCGGCTGAGGTAGCTGCGCAGCAGGGACGCGGCCTCCTCCAGCTCGGCCGTGGCGGTGCACAGGGCTGTAGCCGCCTGCTGCAGCTGTCCGTCGTGGCGCAGGGCCTCCTCCATTGCGGCGCGAGCGCGGCCGGCCGACTCGGCCGCCCCACCCTCCTCGGTGAGGTGGGCGGTGGCCTCCAGGGCCGCCGCCCGAAGGCGCTCC
This sequence comes from Myxococcaceae bacterium, assembly GCA_052143535.1. Lineage (GTDB taxonomy): Bacteria > Myxococcota > Myxococcia > Myxococcales > Myxococcaceae > JADGRA01. The sequence goes on from JBKQSS010000088.1 coordinate 88,705, forward strand.
ACCGAGGCCAGCCGGCGGCGCTCCTCCTCGAGCCGCCCCTCCTCGTCCGTACTCGGGGCCAGGGCTTCCACCTCCTGCAGCTGGAAGCGGAGGAAGCTGAGGCGCTCTTCGGCCCCGGACGCCCCGCCGAGGGCCTCAAACTCAGCGTCCACCGCCTGCAAAAGCCCATAGGCCCTGAGGTAGGCCTCGCGTGCCGCTGGGACGCGGCCCACCCTGTCGAGCAGCGAGCGCTGGAAGAGGGGCTGGAAGAGGGCGACGTGGGCGTGCTGCCCGGCCACGTCCAGAAGCCCTTGCAGGAGCTGCCCGAGGACGCCCAGGGTGGCCAGTCCCCCGTTGATGTGCACCCGGCCTCGGCCGGTGCGCCCCACCACCCGGCGGACGGAAACCTCCTCACCTGCGTCCGGAAGCCCGAGGGCGTGAAGGCGCTCGGCCAGGGCCGCCGTGCGCTGGAAGACGGCCTCCACCACCGCCTCCTCCGCCCCGGCCCGGACGACGGACGCGTCCGCGCGTGCCCCGAGAAGCAGCCCCAAGGCGTCGACGAGAAGGGACTTGCCCGCCCCCGTCTCCCCAGTCAGCACCGTCAGCCCGGGGCCGAAGGTGACTTCCACCTCCTCGACGACGGTGAAGTGGTGAATGCGAAGGCCAAGCAACATGGGGGGCGACTCTCCTTTGTCTCCCCAAGCCCAAACCGGGGAGCGGTTGGAGCACCCTAACCTTGCCAGCCGACACTGTACATATTTTCAGTAGTGGGGCCGGGTACGGACCGGAGTCATCGCTGACGGTTTGGACCGAAGACATCGCTGACAGGTGGAATGTGTGTCGCCTCGGGGCCGTCTGAGGCGACTGCTCGAGTTGGACGAGCCGCTACTTCTCGAAGTGGTAGTCCGTCGGCCCAGCACGACGGATGACAAACACGCAGGGGCCAGCCTTGCACGTCACCTGGTGCCGCACCTTGGCCGGGAAGATGACGAAGCTGCCGGCGATGGCGTCCGCGGGCTTTCCGTCGGCGACGTAGTGCACCGAGCCGCTGAGGACGACGGTGTACTCCGCATAGGAATGCCAGTGCATGGGGAAGGCGTAGCCGGTGGGGTACTTCGCGTAGTTGATGGCGGGTCCCGTCTTCGGGTCCCCAGCGACGGGCCAGTTCAGGATGCCCGGCGGGACGCCGGCCAGCGTCGACGGCGTCCACTTCGCGTCCTTGAAGTCCACGATGAGAAGCGTGTCGTCGAGGGACGGCACGGCACTCGTGGGTTGCGCGCTGGCCGCGCCCCCCAGCACCAGAAGCAGCCCCAGCGTCCTTGGCAGATGTGTGTGCATAGCCCCCTCCCGGGCAAAGACAGCGTCTGCTGCCTTACCGCAGGAAGGCCGGCGAGCACTACCGCAGTTGGGGAGGCCAAAAACGGCGACGGCCGCCTGACTCCGGGCGTCCGCGCGGCGGGACTACGGCTCGCGGAAGAGGTCTTCCACGTCGGCCTGGGTGAGGCCCTTCAGGCCGGCTTGGGTGCCTTCCAAAATTCCGGCGGCGAGCTCGCGCTTGCGGCGCTGCAGCTGGAGAATTTTCTCCTCCACCGTGCCTTGCGTAATGAGTTTGTAGCTGATGACGGCGCGCGTCTGGCCAATGCGGTGGGTGCGGTCCGTCGCCTGGTCCTCCACGGCGGGGTTCCACCACGGGTCGAAGTGCAGGACGTAGTCGGCCGCGGTGAGGTTGAGCCCCGTCCCGCCGGCCTTGAGGCTGATGAAGAAGAGAGGCGGCCCGTCCGGCGCGTTGAAGGCGTCCACCCTCGCCATGCGGTCGCGGGTGCGGCCGTCCAGAGCCTGGTACTTGAGGCCCCGGCTGTCCGCCTCGGCCTTGAGGAGGTCCAGCATCTCGGTGAATTGGCTGAAGACGAGCGCCCGGTGGCCCTCGGCCACCAAGTCGTCCACCAGCCCGAAGAAGCGCTCCAGCTTGGCCGAGGCCGGCAGCTGCGTCCCGGGCGGCAGCTTGAGCAACCGCGGGTCGCAGCACACCTGCCGCAGCCGCATCAACGCGGCCAGAATGCTCACCCGCGCCCGCGAGAAGCCCACCTTGTCGATGCTCTCGTGGACTTTGCTGCGGCTCTGCTCGAGCACCTCGCGGTACAAGGCCGCTTGGCCCGCGTCCATCTCGCACCAGGCCACCACCTCCGTCTTGGGAGGCAAGTCCTTGGCCACCTCTGTCTTCAGCCGGCGGAGGATGAAGGGATGGATGCGGCGGCGTAGCCGCTCGCGGACCCCCAGGTCCGCGCCGACGGTGATGGGCTGCTCGTAGCGCTCGGAGAAGTCCTCCTCGCTGCCGAGGAAGCCGGGCATCAGGAAGTCGAAGATGCTCCACAGCTCCCCGAGCCTGTTTTCCAGCGGCGTCCCGGTGAGCGCCAACCGGTGCTCAGACGGCAGCGCCTTGCAGGCCTGGGCGGTGGCCGAGCCGGCATTCTTAATATTCTGCGCCTCGTCCAGCACCACGTACTTCCAGCGCGTCTTGGAGAGCTCCTCGAGGTCCCGACGGACGAGCGAGTAGGAGGTGAGGACAATGTCCACGCTGGCGAAGGACTCCGCCAGCGTCCGCCGGTCCTGCCCGTGCCACAGCGCCACGCTGAGGTCGGGCGTGAAGCGCTCGGCCTCTCGCTTCCAGTTGGCCAGCACGCTGGTAGGGGCCACCACCAGAGAGGGCGCATTCTTCTCCTCGTTGTGCGCTTTGAGGAGGAGGGCCAGGGCCTGCAGGGTTTTCCCGAGGCCCATGTCGTCGGCGAGAATTCCGGAGAGACGGTGCCGGTGCAGAAACCACAGCCAGGCAAGCCCCGCCTCCTGGTAGTGGCGCAGCGTCGCCACCAGCCCGGTCGGCGGCGGTACCGGCGCGGCCTGGTCCACCAGCCGCAACTCGGACATGGCCGCCCGGGCGCGGGCCTCGATGTCGGCCGCGTCCCCGAGGCTGGCCAGGGCGTCGAGTGCCATCGCCTGGTACAGCGGTACCCGGGTGGTGGCCTTGCCGGGGCTGGCCCCGGCCTCCTCTAGAAGCTCCGTCGCCCGCTGTAGCTCCTCGCGGTCCGCCTCGGCAAAGCTTCCGTCCTGAAGCGGCACGTACCGCCGCCCAGAGGCGAGCCACAGCCGCACCGCGCCCAAGTCCACCGACTGGCCTTCGGCCTCGAAGCGGGCGTCGAGGTCAAACCAGTGCAGCGCCTCCATGCTGACGCGGATGCGGGGGCGCAGGCCCGTCCGCACCTTCACCTCGGGCAACTGCGCGGCGAAGCGCTCCCAAGCGGCCGGGAGGCTCTTCAGCCCATGGGCCCAGAAGGTGACGGCGGCGTCCCCTTGGCCCACGTAGGCCTCGCCGTCCCAGCGAAGGCCCTGCGCGGCGAGGAGGCGCAGCGCAGCGCGCTCGGCGGCCTCATCGCGCCGGTACAGCCGGCGCTTGTTGCCGGCAGCGCCGATGGCGTAGCCCAATGTGCCCGGGGCCGGCGTGACGGCCACCGTGGTGCCGCCGTAGCGGGCCCCCAGCTGGGCCCGCACCCTCTCGGCACTCCCCTCGAGGGTGAGGAGGAGGTGCGGCGGGGTGGACTCGTCCACCTCCAGCCCGTCGGCCCGCAGCGAGAGGTTGAGCCGGGGCAAGTGGGCAGCGAAGAAGGTGAGTGCCCGGTCCAGCTGCCCATGGGGCAAGGACATGGAGGGCTCGAGCAGCCACTTGCGCCACAGCCGGGCCGGGAGGTTGGGGCGCACCGGGTACAGGGTTTGCCCGAAGAGGAGGTAACTCGTCCGCTTGCCGACGAGAAACACCGACTCGCGCATGCCCACCGGCTCGCCCTCCGGCAGCCGGAACTCCAAGGACGCCTTGGCCCCACCGTCCGTGGACTCAAGGTGCACCTGGGGCAGCGCCGCAGCCTCGGACAGCACCAAAGGCGTCCCCCGGTACACCACCCTCGCCGTCGCCACCACCTCCAGTAAGTCCGCCACTTCCTCGTCGGAGAGGAGAAACTTCCCGTCGTAGCGCGCCTCGTGCCGGGCAAGCTCGTGCAGCGCGCGCTCGTCCACCGGCCCAAGACGCGCGCCCTGCCCGAGGAGCCGCCGCACCTGAATGGGGCCGGCCGTCTGGGCCTCCTTGCGCCGGACGTCTACCAGCCAGGCCCGCACGCCGCTGCGCGCGTGGGCGGGCATGATGCGGTAGACGAAAGCATGGTCCGGCAGCGAGGACAGTCCGAGCCAGCTCTCCAGCTTGGCCACCGCCGGCAGTGGCACCACCTCCGCCCCCTTGGGCTCCACCACCGGCTCGGCCGCCGCGGGCGCCGCGCGCTCGGCCTGAAGCTGGGCTAGCGCCACCGCCACCACGTGCTTGCAGTGGGGGCCGTAGCGGTTCCACGCCTGGCAGGTGCAGCTGGACAGAAGCGGGCGGGCTGCCGTGTCCAGGGTGGACAGATAGGGCTGCCCCTCGGAGCCGGCAATGGAGCCGGACAGGACGCTGCCCGAGCGGGTGAGGCCCAAGACACGGCCCAGGCCGGCGTAGTCCCGGCCCTTCTTGAAGCTGGTGGGCTGCACCTCGTCGCGCAGAAGGGCAAGCCAGCTGCCCTCCTCGGAAATGGCGGCGGTCTGAAGTTCGGGCGGACTCAAGGCAAGTCCTCTCAAGTAACACGCTACCCTGCCCCTCTGCTCGGGCGGCTTTGAAACGTTTCATTCTCGTTGGCGCGGAAGAGTCGACGCGGGCATAAGAGGGGGTTGTCCATGGGGGAGCTCGCGCCAGCCATTTCCGTCGAGGCCCTGGTGAAGCGCTTCGAGGACGTGGCCGCCGTGGACGGCGTCACCTTCTCAGTCCCCGCCGGGACGTGCCTCGGGCTGCTTGGCCCCAACGGCGCCGGGAAAACGACGACGGTGGAAATTCTCGAGGGGCTGCAACAGCCCACCGCCGGCACGGTGCGCGTGTTGGGGCAGCTGTGGGTCGAGCACCCAGAGCGCCTCCGGGCGCGCATCGGCATTTGCCTTCAGGAAACCCGCTTCTACGAGAAGATGACGGTGCGTGAGACGGTGGCGCTCTTCCGCAGCTTCTACCCCACCGGCATCTCGGTGGACGAGGCCATCCACCTGGTGGCGCTGAAGGAAAAGCGGGACGGGCGCGTGGGAAAGCTGTCCGGCGGCCAGCGGCAAAGGCTGGCCCTGGCCGTCGCCCTGGTGGGGGACCCGGAGGTCCTCTTCCTCGACGAGCCCACCACCGGGCTGGACCCGGCCAGCCGGCGCGGGCTGTGGGACGTGATTGAAGCGCTCAAAGCGCGGGGCCGCACCGTCGTCCTCACCACCCACTACATGGAAGAGGCCGAGCGGCTGTGCGACCAGGTGGTCATCGTCGACCACGGCAAGGTGGTGGCCCAAGGCACACCCCAGGCGCTGGTGGCAGCCTACGGCGGCACGCAAGTCATCGAGTTTGAAGCCAGGCCCATGCCGTCGCTGGAAGCCTGCCGTGCCCTCCCTGGCTGCTCCGACGTCCAAGCGCGCAACGGCACGCTGCGCCTGGCCGTCCGGGGCCTTCCCGAGGCCTTGCCGGCCCTTTTGCGCGCGGTGGAGGCTGCACACGGGACGCTGCTTCAGCTGTCTACCCACGCCCCGACGCTGGATGACGTCTTCCTCCACCTGACAGGCAGAAGCCTGCGCGACGAGGAGTCCTAAAAAGGGCCCATGGGCACGCCGCGCCACCCACTCTGGCAGCTGTTTCTCATGCGCCTGAGGGCCCTGTGGCGCGAGCCCTCGGCCCTCTTCTGGATTTTCATCTTCCCCATCCTCATCTCCATTGCTCTCGGCCTCGCCTTCCGCAACCAGTCCATGGCCCGCCTCACGGTGGCGGTGGTGGAGGGCCCAACTCAGGGGCCGCTGGTAGCGACGACGCTGTCCAAGACGCCCGGGCTTCAGACGGTGATGCTGCCCGAGCCAGAAGCCCGTCGCGCACTGGCCTCGGGCAAGGTGGCCCTGGTGGTTTTGGCCGGCGCGCCGCCGCGGCTGGTGGTGGACCCGCTCGTCCCCGAGGGCCGCACCGCCCGGCTCCTGGTGTTGGACAGCCTGCAGCGGCAGGCCGGCCGCACCGACGCGCTGCGCATTCCGGAGGAGCACGTCAGCGTCCCCGGCCGCCGCTACATCGACTTCCTCATTCCGGGGCTGCTCGGCTTCGGGCTGATGTCCTCCTCGGTGTGGGGCCTCGGCTGGGGACTCGTTAATATGCGCACCGGCAAGCTGCTCAAGCGCCTGGTGGCCACGCCCATGCGCAAGGCGGACCTTCTGGCCTCCTTCATCCTGAGCCGGCTGCTTTTGGCGGTGTTTGAGACGGGCTTCTTCCTGGCCTTTGCCCGCCTCCTCTTCAACGTCCGAGTGGCCGGAAGCCTGCTCTCCTTCGTGCTGGTGGCCGCCGCCGGGGCCCTCAGCTTCGGCGGTGTTGGCCTCCTCGTCGCCTCGCGCGCGCAGAATACCGAGACGGCCGGGGGCCTCATGAATCTCGTCACCCTCCCCATGACGGTGCTGTCGGGCGTCTTCTTCTCGGCCAGCCACTTCCCCGGGTGGATGCAGCCCCTGGTGAAGGCGCTCCCCCTCACCGCGGTCATCGACGCGCTTCGGGCCATCTCCATCGACGCCGCCCCCTTGTGGACACAAGGCGGCGCCCTGTTGGTGCTGGCGGTGTGGGGCGCCTTGGCCTTCGCCCTGGCCCTGCGTATTTTCCGCTGGAGCTAGTCTCGGGCTACTGGAAGGCCTTTTCAGCGCGGCCCTACAGCGGGCAGGCGATGGGCTGCATTTGCCAAATTCCCTGGCAGGTCACCGCCATTCCACCCGACGCGCAGGCGTTGTAGTCGCAGGCCAGTCCGGCCGGCTGACACTCGGTGCCGAGGTTGGGCACAAAGGGCGGACACCCCGCGTCCAGCGGGCTGACACACCAGACGTCCGTTTGCCCTGTGACAATCGGTCCGCCGCAGCCGTTGGCGCAGGTGTAGGCAGTTGCCGCATAAACGCAGGTCAGGCCGAGCTCGCGTTGCGTGCACGGCGCCCCGCCCGGAGTCGTGGGGGGCGCTGTCGCCGGACAAGACGGGACTGGGAGAGTGCAGCTGCCGCCGGACAGTTGCCAGCCGGGGGCGACGTCTCCACAGGTTGCAAAGGTGCGGCACTCGGCCCGGAGGTCGCCACCCCAAGAGCACATCAACCCCGGGACAGGACACGCCGCGGAAGCGTCCGGGGGGAAACCGGGGCAGCCCGCGTCATACAGAGCGATGCTGCACTCCCCGCCGTCGGGGGAAATACAAATCTCCGACTCCGGGGGGCCTGCGCTCAAGCACGCCACTGCCGCCACCGTCGCGACCAGGGTGAAAAGAGTTCCTGCCGTCCGCCGCACGTTGTCCTTTCACAGGCCTTGCACGCCTAGCGCTCGCCCCAGTGCAGCTTCTCACGCAGCACCGCGAAGTAGTCCAGGCGTGGGTTACTCACCAGCAGCACCCGGTTGGGGGAGCGCCGCACCTCGAGGGTGTCCTTCGCCAACAGGGCATGGCCGCTCTGCCCGTCAAAGGTGACGTAAACGTCCGCCGCCTCGTCCCCGAGGTGAATGGACACCACCTGGTCCCCCGGCACCACCAGCGGCCGCTGCGTCAGGGCATGGGGGCAAATGGGGACGATGAGGGCACAGTCGAGGCCGGGGTGGACAATGGGCCCCCCGGCGGCCAGGGCGTAGGCCGTCGAGCCGGTGGGCGTGGCCACAATGAGGCCGTCGGACTTGAAGGTGGCGATGAGTTTCCCGTCAATGCGCGTCTCGTGGTCCGCAATGCGGGACAGCGCCCCGCGGTTGATGACGACGTCATTGAGGACTTCGTCCTCCACCGCCACCGCCCCCCGGCGGAGGACGCGGCAGCCCAGCTTCATGCGCTGTTGCACGCTGCCCCGCCCCGCGAGCACCTCGTCCATGACGTCCAGCCCCTCCGTCGCTGGCACCTCGGTCATGAAGCCCAAGCTGCCGAGGTTGATGCCGAGAATGGGCACCGGACGGCCCCCCAGAAGCCGGGCAGCACGGATGAGAGTGCCGTCGCCGCCCAGCACCACCACCAGCTCAGCGCGGGCCGCCACCTCCTCCTGGGGGTGCACCGGCCAGCCGAGCTCAGCGGCAAAGTCCGGGTCCGCAAGCAGGGTGAGCTCCGGGTGGCGCTGGCGCAGCCGGCGGGCCAGGACGGCCGCTTCGGCGCTGCCTTTTTTGGCCACCACCGCGAGCGTCTTCACCTTGGCCCGAGGCTACTACTAGAAGGCGTGTCTGGTTATGGACCTCTTCACCCAGGCGGGGGACAGGGAAACCGCCGAGAGCGCCCCCCTCGCCGAGCGCCTCCGTCCCCAGACGCTGGAGGACTTCGTCGGCCAAGAGCACCTCACCGGCGAGGGAAAGCTGCTGCGGACGGCTCTGGCAGCCAAGAAGCTGCCGAGCCTCATCTTCTGGGGCCCGCCCGGCACCGGGAAAACCACTCTGGCTCGGCTGTTGGCCAAGGGCAGTGGGGCCTTTTTCGTCGGCATGTCCGCCGTCTCCGCCGGCGTGAAGGACGTCCGGGAGGTGGTGGCCGCCGCCGAGGAGCGCCGGCGGCTGCAGGGGCAGGGCACGGTGCTCTTCCTCGATGAGATTCACCGCTTCAACCGCACGCAGCAGGACGCCCTCTTGCCCCATGTGGAGAAAGGGACGCTCACCCTGTTGGGGGCCACCACCGAAAACCCCAGCTTCGAGGTGAATTCGGCGCTTTTGTCCCGCACCCGGGTGGTGACGCTGCGCCCACTGGAGGAGGAGGAGTTGGTGGCCCTGTTGAAGCGAGCGCTGGCCTCTCCCCGAGGGCTCGCCGGGAAGGTGGAGGCGGACGAGGCGGCCCTGGGGGCCATCGCCCGTGCAGCCGGTGGGGACGCGCGCCGGGCGCTCACCACGCTGGAGGTGGCGGCCGTCGGCGGGGCCAGGGTGGACGAGGCGCGGGTGGCCGAGGCGCTGCAGCGCCGGACGCTTTTGTACGACCGGGCCGGCGACGAGCACTACAACGTCGTTTCCGCCTTCATCAAGTCCCTCCGCGGCTCGGACCCGGACGCGGCCCTCTATTGGATGGCGCGGATGCTGGAGGCCGGAGAGGAGCCGCGCTTCGTCGTCCGGAGAATGGTGATTTTCGCCTCGGAGGACATTGGCAACGCGGACCCCCAGGCCCTCCAGGTGGCGGTGGCGGCGCTGCAGGCCTTCGAGCTGGTGGGCCTCCCCGAGGGCACCCTCCCCCTCACCCAGGCGGCCACCTACCTGGCCCTCGCGCCCAAGTCCAACGCCGTCATTGCCGCCTACGGGCGGGCCCGGGAGGCCGTCCTCGAGTCTGGGTCGCTGCCCGTCCCCTTGCACCTGCGCAACGCCCCCACCCCGCTGATGAAGTCCATGGGCTACGGGGGCGGCTACCAGTACCCCCATGACTTCGAGGGCCACGTGGTGGCCGAGGAGTACCTTCCCGAGGCGCTGCGCGGGGCCCGTTTCTACCGGCCGGGTCTGGAGGGCCGGGAGAAGGAGCTCTCCGAGCGGCTGAAAGCTCTCCAAACCGTGCGCGCCAGCACCAAGAAGAGCGAACCGGGCGACGAGGGCTAAGGCTGGGCTAAGGCCCGAAGGCCCTAAAAGGCCCCTCGTTCGCCCCGGCTCCGAGGGGCGCCACCGGCGTCCCCACCGGAGTCTCAGCCACCTCCCGGTGGAGCCCAGGCCTCCAGCTGAGGCCAAGGGGGCCTCAGGCCGTCATCGGCTCGGCCTTGGACTGTTGCGGCTGGCCGCCGAGCGGGTTTCTGCCCACCTCGTACTGTTTCAACAGGCGCCGGAAGTTGCTTCTGTCCACGCCCGCGGCACGCGCCGCCGAGGAGACGTTGTTGCCGCTCCTCTCGAGCAGCGCCGAGAGGTAGCGCCGCTCGAAGGCCCGCATCGCCAGCCGCTTGGCCTCGGCGTAAGGCAGGTGGGCGAGGCTCAGCACCTCGATGTCCCCGCCGCCCCCCGGCGCGTCGCGCAGTCCCTGGGGCAAATCCTCCACGTCCACCACCTCACGCGAGGTGAGCACCACCGCCCGCTCGATGACGTTTTCCAGCTCCCGGACGTTGCCCATCCAGCGGTGGCACACCAGTGCCTCCATGGCGGAGGGCGCAATGGACGTCACCTTCTTGCCCATTTTTGCCTGGTACATGCGCAAGAAGTGCTGGGCCAACAGCGGCACGTCTTCCGGCCTGTCCCGCAGCGGAGGCAGCGTCACGGTAATGACGTTGAGGCGGTAGAAGAGGTCCTCGCGGAACTTCCCCTGCTCCTTGGCCTTGGCCAAGTCGATGTTGGAGGCGGCGATGACGCGGACGTCCACCTTGGTGGTTTCATTGGCGCCCACCCGCTTCACCTCGCCCTCCTGCAGCACGCGCAACAGGCGCACCTGGGTGGCGGGCGGGACGTCGCCAATCTCGTCGAGAAAAATCGTGCCGCCGTCGGCGGCCTCGAAGAGGCCCTTCTTGTTGGCGGTGGCGCCGGTGAAGCTGCCCTTCACGTGCCCGAACAGCTCGGACTCGAGCAGGGTGTCGGTGAGGGCCGAGCAGTTGACGGCGACGAAGGGCTTGTCCTTGCGCGGGCTCCGGTAGTGGATGGCGCGCGCCACCAGCTCCTTGCCAGTGCCGCTCTCGCCTTGAATGAGCACCGTGGCCGAGGAGTAACTCACCGTCTCCACCAGCTTGAAGACGGCCCGCATCTGGTTGGACTGACCAATCAGGTCCTCGAATTGCCCCTTGGCGGTGAGCTGCTCTTCCAGGACGCGCGTTCTGTCCTTGAGGGCTTTGCGCTCGGCCGCCTTGGCCACGGTGAGGCTCACCTCGTCGATGTTGGCGAAGGGCTTGGTGAGGTAGTCATAAGCCCCTGCCTTCACCGCCTCGACGGCCGTCTCCACCGTGGCGAAGGCGGTCATCATCACCACCTCCACCTCCGGCCGGGCCTGCTTGATGGCCTTGAGGAGGTCCATCCCCGACAGGTGTGGCATCCGGATGTCCAGAATCGCCACGTCGATGGAGGGGTCTCTGGCAGCCGCCAGGCCCTCCACCGCGTCGTCGATGGCCACCACGTGGTAGCCCTCGCGCTGGAGAATTTCCGTCACGGCACGCAGAACGACTTTGTCGTCGTCTACGACCAGTACCTTGGCAGCTCGCTTATTCATTGCTTTCAGTTCCTCGGGGACAACGACGTCAGGGGGATGGGGAGAAGGACGGTGAAGGTGGAGCCCTGGGCGGGCTCGGTCTTCACCTCGAAGGTGCCGCGGTGGTCCTCGACAATGCGGTAGGCAATGGCGAGCCCGAGGCCGGTGCCCTGGCCTGGCGGCTTGGTGGTGAAGGACGGCTCGAAAATGTGGGGCAGCACCTCGGGGGCGATGCCCGAGCCGCTGTCGGTGACGCTGAAGTAGACGGCCGTGTCGCGCCGCCCGGTGGAGACACTCAGTGTCCCGGGCCGTCCGGAGAGGGCGTGCAGTCCATTCTGCAGCAGGTTGAGCACCACCTGGCCGAGCTGCGAAGGGTCCCCGAAGACTTGGGGGAGCTCGCGCTCGATGTGCGTCTCGAGGGTGGCCGACGGGGCCTGCTTCAGCTGGCCCCGGAAGAGGAAGCAGGCGTCGTCGACACAGGCCGACAAGTCGAAGGTGCGGCGCTCCTCGGCCCGGCTGCGCCGGCTGAACTGCAAGAGGCTTTCCACAATGCGCTTACAGCGCAAGGCGGACTCCTCGATGAGCTGCAGCGCCTCCTGGTCCTGGCTGGTGCGCCCGGCGTCGCGCTTCATGAGCTGGGTGAAGGCGAGAATGCCCCCCAGCGGGTTGTTGATTTCGTGCGCCACGCCGCCCGCGAGCTGGCCCACCGCGGCCATTTTCTCGCTCTCCACCAGCCGGCGCGTCATCTCCCGCTCCTCGGTGACGTCGCGGTAGGCGCACACCGCTTGGCCGGCCTCGGCCATCGGGTAGACGTTGAGGACGTAGGTGCGGCCGCGGTGCGCAATCTCCGCCTGGCCTTCCTCGCCGCTGCCCAGAGCTCGCTCCAGCGGGCAGCCAGGGCAGGGCGTCGAGCGGCCGAAGAGGAACTGGTGGCAGCTGGGAGCCTGGCTCACGTCCTGGACGCGGTGCCCGGCCACTCGGGCATAGGCCACGTTGGCCCGTCGCACCACGAAGTCTCCCCCCCGCACCACGGCGAGGGGCAAGTCGAGCGAGTCGAAGGAGAGCTCCCACTCCCGCTTGGCCACCATCAGCAGCCGGGTGCGCTGCTCCACCCGCTCTTCCAAGTCCGCGTTGAGCAGCCGCAGCTCGTCGTTCTGCTTCCGGGTAATTTCGGAGAGCCGCTCGTTCTCCGAGGCTACGGCGAATTGCTCGAAGGCGCTCTGGACGGTCAACAGCAGCTGCGCGTCATTCCAAGGCTTGGCGATGAAGCGGAAAATTTCCGAGCGGTTGATGGCCTCTTCGATGGCCCGCTGGTCGGCATGGCCGGTCAGCAGAATCCGCTGCGCCCGGGGCATGCGCTCCTTCACCCGCGCCAGAAACTCCGCGCCATTCATGCCCGGAAGGCGAAAGTCGGAGAGCACCACCTCCGGAGTGAAGGAGGCGAGTTCGAGGAGTCCCTGCTCGGCGTCGAGCGCGGTGCGAATCTCCCAGTCTCCATGCCGCAGCACCCGCCGCAACGAGCGGAGGATGTTCTCCTCGTCATCGACGACGAGGAGGCGTCCCGGGGAAACGGCGGAGCTCAGAGCGGGTTGCATGGGGGTCTGGACTGCACCCGGTTTCTGCAACGGGTCGGCCATCCGCCACGTCCTCCAAAAGGCATTGAATTTCCTGGGGTTCAGGCCTGTTGAACGGCCCTTTCCCTGGGGTCACTCTATACCCATTGGGCCTTTTGAAGTCACCGCTGACCCGGGGGAGTCCCTTTCAAGCAAATGGGGAGGGTACGGCCATCCCCTTGAAATGCCTCAGGTGGGGTGCGTCTCGTGTGCGCCTGGACCCGCTGGGTCGGTGAGACAGACCCGGTTCCGCCCGTCGCGCTTGGCGCGGTAGAGGGCTTCGTCCGCGGAGCGAACGAGCTCCTCCGTGGTGTGCACATGGGCCGCCGGGTAGCTGCTGACGCCCAACGAGGCCGTCACCGAGACAGCGTCGGCCGGCCCGAGCCGCAGTGCGCTGACGTCGCGTCGGATGCGTTCGGCCACGGTGAGGGCGCCGGCGAGGTGCGTCTGCGGCAGCACCACGGCGAATTCCTCCCCGCCCCAGCGGGCCACGGTGTCCGTGTCCCGAATGCAACCCTGGAAGCAACCTGCCACCTTGCGCAATACCTGGTCGCCCACCACGTGCCCAGACGTGTCGTTGACTGCCTTGAAGTGGTCAATGTCGGCCAGAATGAGGGCCAGTGGGTTGTCGTAGCGCTGGGCGCGCCGAAACTCCTCCGCCAGACGGATTTGGAAGTGCCGGCGGTTGTGAATTTGAGTCAGCCCGTCGGTGAGGGCCAGGCGTTCGAGCCGCTCGCCCTGCACCAACAGCGCGTCGGTGCGCTGCTTCAGGGCACGCCGGCGCGCCAGTCGGGCGAGGAGCTCCACCGGCTCCACCGGCGGGGTGAGGACGTCGTCGACGCCGAGCTCGAAGGCGGCCACCTTTGCCTCCGGGGAGGACGTCAACAGCACCACCGGCAAATCCACCCGCGCCTCGCTGAGGCGCAGCCGGCCGAGCACGGAGAAGGCGTCCTCCGTCCCGAGCGGGTCCTCCAAGAGGAGCGCGTCCGGAGGCTCGGCGTCCAGCCGCCGCATGACCGCCGCCCCGTCGTCGAAGAGTGTACACACCCATCCACCCTGCTCGAGCGCGGGGACCAAATTCCCCCGGGTGGTGGACCGGGTGCTGGCGACCCAGAGCTGCATCCTCAACCCTCGTGGGGGAACGCTTAGCACCCCTCCCGGCCCGCCGGTTGGGTTTCGTTTCGGTTGCTGGCCGAACGTCTTTGGGGCTACGACTCCCGGCCGCCGTGCCCAGCACGACACCAGAGAGCGGCGGCCCGGGCTCGCCCAGCGAGTCGCCTGGGCCTTGGAAGCGGCTGCGCCACTTCCTTATGGGGCGGCCGCGCAGCGTCGAGGACCCGAGCGTCTTCCACAAGGTTTCCCTGGTCACCCTCCTCGCCTGGGTGGGCCTCGGGGCGGACGGCCTCTCCTCGTCGTCCTACGGCCCGGAGGAGATGTTTCGCGCGCTGGGAACGCATACCTCGCTGGCGGTGGGCCTGGCACTGGCCACGGCCTTCACCGTCATCGTCATCGCCCTGTCCTACAGCAAAATCATCGAGCACTTCCCCTTCGGGGGGGGCGGCTACATCGTCGCCACCCGGCTGCTCGGGCCGAGCGCCGGCGTGGTGTCCGGCAGCGCGCTGGTGGTCGACTACGTCCTGACCATCACCACCTCCATCGCCGCCGGCACCGAGGCCGTCTTCAGCCTCTTTCCGCCCGGCTGGGGCGGGACGAAGCTTCTGGTGGAGCTCCTGGCCATCGCCGCCCTGGTCCTCCTCAACCTTCGAGGGGTGCGCGAGTCAGTCACCATCCTAGCGCCCATTTTTCTCGTCTTTCTCCTCACCCATGCCGTCCTCATTACCGGCGCGCTCGGCTCGAGCGTGGCCACCACCGGCCGGGTGGTGCAGGAGGTGCGACACGGCTTTCACCAGGACTTGTCCACCTTGGGCCTGGCCGGCCTGTTGGCCCTCTTCCTCAGGGCCTACTCCATGGGCGCCGGCACCTACACCGGCATCGAAGCCGTCTCCAACGGGCTGGCCATCATGCGCGAGCCCAAAGTGGCCACCGCCAAACGCACCATGGCGCTGATGGCCTTCTCGCTGGCGGTGACCGCCGGTGGAATTACCATCGCCTATCTCCTGCTGCATGTCGTCCCGCAGGAGGGACGCACCATGAATGCCGTGCTCACCGAGCGCTTCTGCGGCAACTTCATGCTGGGCGGGCTGGCGGTGGGCAAGGGCTTCTTGTGGCTCACCCTCTTCTCCGAGGCGCTCCTCCTCTTCGTCGCGGCCCAGGCCGGCTTCATCGACGGCCCGCGTGTCATGGCCAACATGTCCATCGACAGCTGGCTCCCGCACCGCTTCGCGCAGCTGTCGGACCGCCTCACCATGCAGAATGGCGTCGTCCTGATGGGGCTGGCCTCGGTGGCCGCGCTCGTCTACACGCGGGGCAACATTTCGACGCTGGTGACGCTCTACGCCATCAACGTCTTTCTCACCTTCTCCTTGAGTCAGGCCGCCATGTGCCGCTTCTGGCTTCGGCGCCGGAAACGCGGCGACGCCGCCTGGGGGCGCGGCATTGCCGTCCACGTGGTGGGCCTGGTGCTGTGCGCGGGCATTCTCATCGTCAACCTCTACGAGAAGTTTCTCAACGGCGCCTGGGTGACGGTGCTGGTGACGGGGGGCCTGGTCTCCCTGTGCCTCACCATCCGCCGCCACTACGCCACGGTGCAGAAGAGCCTTTTGCGCCTGGATGAAATTCTCCCCTCCCTCCATATCCGGCCGGACGCGCCCCCCAAGCCGCTCGAGGCGCGCGAGCCGACCGCGGTGCTGTTGGTGGGCAGCTACGCCGGCTTGGGCGTGCACTGCCTGTTGAGTGTCCAGCGCCTCTTTCCCAACTATTACAAGAATTTCATCTTCGTCTCGGTGGGCGTCATTGACTCGGCCAGCTTCAAGGACAGTGACGAGGTGCGCGAGGTGAAGGAGCGCACCGTCAAGAGTCTCCAACGCTACGTGGCCTTGGCCCGCGGGCTGGGACTCGCCTCGGACTTCCGCTTTGCCATCGGCACCGAGGCGGTGGAGGTGGCCACCAGGCTGTGCCGTGAGGTGGGGAAGGAGTTTCCGCGCTCGATGTTTTTTGCCGGGAAACTCATTTTCCAAAAAGAGCAGTGGTACCAGCGGCTGCTCCACAACGAGACGGCCTACCAGCTACAGCGCACGCTTCAATTCAGCGGCCTCAACGCGATGGTGCTGCCGGTGCGGATGTTGGAGTCCCAGAGCGTGGCCAGCTAGAAGGAAACTCTGGCCCTCAAAGAAGCCAGTACGCCGCCGGTGTACGCCCTACGGGTAGAAGCGCCCCGAGGAAGCGGCCTTCTGGCGCAACAGGGAGGCCGGCTCGAAGCGGGCCCCCAACTTCGAAGTCAGCGACTCGAGCCGCGAGGCGAGGGCGGCCGGGCCGAAGGCGTCGGCGAAGCGGAAGGGGCCGCCGCGAAAGGGCGGGAAGCCCAAGCCAAACACCGCGCCCACATCGGCGTCGCGGGGGCTTCTCACTATCCCCTCCTCGAGGCAGCGGATGGCCTCATTCACCATGGGGTAAACACAGCGCTCGATGACTTCTTCAGGCGTCACCGGCCGGCGCTTCGTCCCTGGGGGCAGCACCGCGTAGACGCCCTCATCCACCACCTTCTTCTTCCCGTCGTAGGTGTAGAAGCCCTTTTTCGCTTTGCGGCCCAGTCGCCCGTCCTTCACCAGGGCCACCATCGCCTCGGGGGCCTGCATCCTCTCGCCAAAGGCATCATGGAGGACGTGCGAGACTTTTTCGCCGACATCAATCCCCACCTCGTCGAGCAGCTGGTAGGGCCCCACTGGAAAGCCGAAGTCCACCAGTGCCTCGTCCACTGCCCGCACCTCGGCCCCGTCCAGAAGCAGGTGGGCGGCTTCGTTGAGGTAGGGCGCCAGCACCCGCGAGGTGTAGAAGCCCGGACCATCCCGCACCACAATGACGGTTTTTCCCTGCTGCTTGCCTAGCGCCACGCAGCTGGCCGTCACCCAGGAGGCAGTGCCGGTGTGGGTAATGACTTCCAAGAGCGGCATCTTCTCCACTGGGCTGAAGTAGTGCATCCCAATGACTTGCGCCGGCCGCCGTGCGCCGTCGGCCAGCCGGGCAATGGGGATGGAGGAGGTGTTGGAGGCGAAAATGCAACCGTCGGCAGTCGCCGCCTCCACCTCGTCCCGCAGCTTCTGCTTCAATGCCACGTCCTCGAAGACGGCCTCCACCACCACGTCTGCGCGGGCAAAGCCCGCCCAGTCCGTCCCGGCCGTCACCTTGGCCATGCGGGCCTCGAGCTCGCGCGGCGTGAGGCGCCGCTTGTCCACCTGGGCCTGGAGTTGTGCGCGCACGTGGGCCAGCGCCCGGCCCGCCGCGGCGTCGTCGCGCTCCTTCACCCGCACCGGCAGGCCGGCCGTGACGGCACTCACATAGGCAATGCCGCCGCCCATCAGTCCGCCGCCCAGCACCGCCACTTTGGCGACACGCCGGGGCTTCACCGACGCGTCCTCCACGCCTCGGTCCTTCTTGAGCTCGGTGGTGGCGAAGAAGAGCTCCCGCAGCCGATGGCTGACGTCGGTGGTGAGCAGCTCCCCGAAGGCGGCCGCCTCGGCATGGAGTCCGGCCTCGAGCCCCTTCTCCGTCCCCGTCCGCACCACCTCCAGCGCGCGCTCGGGCGCCGGGTAGTGGCCGCGCGTCTTTTTGAGAAGCTGCTTGCGCGCCTGCTCGAAGAGGAAGGCCCGGCCGAGGGGGTTGTCCTCGAGGGCGAGTTCCGTCCAGGCTTCCTTCCTGCCCAGAGCCTCGAGGACAGAGGCCAGTCCCCCTCTGGGGCCTCTGGAGCGGTCGACCTTGAGGCTACCCTCGGCGAGCGCTCTGGCGCGCGCTTTGGCCACCTCCAGCAAAAGCGGCCGCGGCACCACCTCGTCCACCAGGCCCAGCTTCTTGGCCTTGGCCGGGCGGACGGACTTGCCGGTGAGAATGAGGTCCAGCGCCTGCGTGATGCCAATGAGTCGCGGGAGCCGCTGCGTTCCCCCGGCGCCCGGTAGCAGGCCAAGCTGCACCTCGGGAAGTCCGAGCTGCGTCTTGGACGAGTCACTGCACAGCCGGTAGTTGCAGGCCAGTGCCCACTCCAGTCCGCCGCCGAGGCACGCGCCATGAATGGCCGCCACCACCGGCTTCTTGAACTTGGCCAAGCGCTCGAAGCCGGCCTGGCCCTCTTCAGAGGCCCGCTCGCCGTCCTCCCGCGTCTTCAGGCTACCCAGCCAGCGGACGTCGGCGCCGGCGACAAAGCCACCAGGCTTCCCGGAGGTAAACACCACCGCCTGCACCGCCGCGTCCTCGAGCGCGCGTAACAGTGCCGCCTCGAAGAGGGCCCCGGTGGCCGGGGACAGCGTATTCACCGGCTCCCCCGGCAAGTCCAAGGTGAGGACGGCCACACCGCCCTGCACCTCATAGGCGAGGCCTGCCCCTGCCATGTCAGGCCCGCTCCAGAATGAGGGCCGCACCATTGCCGCCTTGGGCGCAAATGGTGCAGAGCGCGGTGTTGAGGTTGAGCCGCCGCAGCGTGTGCAGCGCCTGCAGCACCACCCGGGCGCCGGTGGCGGCAAAAGGGTGCCCCAGCGCAATGGAGCCCCCATCCACGTTGAGGCGGCTTCTATCCACCTCGCCCAGGGCGGCGGTGCGGCCAAGCTTCTTGGCAAAGGCCTCCGAGGCAAAGGCCTGAAGGTTGCTCGCCAGCTGCGCCGCAAAGGCCTCGTGCATCTCGAAGAGCTCAATGTCGGACAGCTTCATCCCGGCCCTGTCCAGGGCCAGCGGCGCCGCGTAGGCCGGCCCCTGGAGCAGCTGGTCGGCCGGGTCCGTGGCCGCATAGGCGAAGGTGCGCACGTACCCGAGGGGCTCGACTCCAAGGGACTTGGCGTGCGCCTCGCTCATCACGAGGAGTGCAGACGCCCCGTCCGTTAAAGGGGAGGAGTTGCCAGCGGTAACGGTGCCGTATTTCTTGTCGAAGACGGGCTTGAGGGCGGCCAGCGCCTCGGCGCTGGTGTCCGGCCGGACGAGGTCGTCCTTGTCCGCCACCTTCTCGTACCGCGGCGGGACGAGGAGGTGAAACACCTGCGCGTCGAAGTGCCCCTCCCTCCACCCTCGTGCAGCATTGCGGTGCGAAGTGAGCGCGATGGCGTCCTGCTCAGCCCGGGAGATGTGGTTTTCCTGCGCCATTTTTTCGGCGCTCTGGCCCATGCTGAGGCCGGTGGAGTGCTCGGCAATGGCTGGCGGAACGGGGACGAGGTCCCCGGGGTGCAGGCCCTCGAAGGCGCGCAGCTTCTCCGGAAGGCTTTTGCCCCGCGAGGCCTTCACCAGCGCCCGGGCCAACGGCCGGCTGGCGAAGACAGGGGCATCGGACATGCACTCCGTTCCCCCAGCAATGGCCACCTCGCTGAAACCCAGGGCAATGGCAGAGGCGACGTCGGTGAGGGCTTGGAGACTGGTGGCGCAGGCCCGGGCCACAGTGTGCGTCTCGAGCGTCCGTGGCAAGCCCGAGGCCAGCACCACCTCCCGCGCAATGCTGGGGGCAAGCAGCGTCGGGACGACTTGGCCAAACACCAGCTGGTCGAGGCTTTGGGGGTCCACACCCGAGCGCTCCACCAATTCCTGAACGACAGCCCGGCCCAAGTCGAGCGCGGTGAGGGACGAGAAGGTGCCGCCCGCCTTGACGAAGGGGGTGCGAAGCCCGTGGACGATGGCTGCGCGCGTTTTTCCTGTGACTCCCAGGGAGGCCATGGCGCCCCGGGCTTTGAGCAGACGCACTTCCGGAAGTCAACGCGCCGGCGGCTGTCGCCCGAAGCGGTGCACGGCCTCCACCAGCGCTTTGGCCGCGTCCGGCGAGGTGGGCGGAAGAATCCCGTGGCCCAGGTTGAAAATGTGCCCCACCGGGCCGGCTCGCCTCAGCACCTCCTGGACGCGGGCCTCGAGCTCGACTTGGGGAAGAAAGAGCGCGAGCGGGTCGAGGTTGCCCTGCAGCGCCACGCTTGGCCCCACCCGTGCCCGCGCTTCGTCGAGCCCAATGCGCCAGTCACACCCCACCACGTCTGCTCCGCTCCGGACGAGCTGAGGAAGCAGCGTGGACATGGAGGTGCCAAAGACGATGACCGGCACCCCCGTCGCCTTGAGCGCATGCACCATGCGTTGAAGGTAGGGGAGCGCGAACGTCTCATAGTCCTCGGGCCCGAGCTCGCCGCCCCAGGAGTCGAAGACTTGGACGATGCGCGCGCCGGCCGCCACCTGCATCTTCAAGTAGGGGATGAGCGTTTCGGTGAGCTTCTCGAAAAGGGCATGGGCCAGCTTGGGCTGCTCGAAAAGGAGACGCTTAATAATGACGAAGCTCTTGGAGCCGCCCCCCTCGACCATGTACGCGGCGAGCGTAAAAGGAGCGCCCGAAAAGCCAATCACCGGGACGGCGTCCGCGAGCACGGAGCGCGTTCGGCGAATGGCCTCGGCGACGAAACCGGTCTCCGCCTCGGGGTCCGGAATGGCCAGGCGCTCAATGTCCGCCGCCGTCCGCAGGGGACTTGGGAAGTGCGGCCCTTTGTCCCCGAGCTCGAGCTCCATCCCCATCGCTTCCACCGGGATGAGGATGTCCGAGAAAATGATGGCCGCGTCCACACCCAGGCGGCTGACGGGCTGGACCGTCACCTCCGCCGCGAGCTCCGGCGTCTTGCAGAGCTCGAGGAATTCCACCTTGCTCCTGATGTCGCGGTACTCGGGCAGGTAACGGCCGGCCTGCCGCATCATCCACACCGGCGTCACGTCGACGGGCTGGCCCCGGGCGGCGCGGAGGAGACGTTCGTTCACGGTAAGCCAAAGCCTACCGTAGGCTGAAGCCGTTCCGGGACTGAATGTGCTGCCGGAGGCCAACGCGCCGGGCGTTTAAAACGCCAGGCGTTTTGCCGTCGACGACGACGTCGCTGCTGACGGCCAGTGCACGGCGCGACGGAAGGCAAAGAAAGCGGCGAAGCGTCGGGCACGGGTGGAGAAGGAGTCGGACGGGTCGCTCAGCGGTAGAGCATCGCCCTTACAAAGCTGTTCACCGACGACGCGCAAGCGGCCGATCTCCCAAGTTTTCGCGGGGTTACCCCCGAGCCAACCTTCCAAATCCGACCGGAGAATCCGCCAGAAACGCAGAGCGTCCGGCCCTGCACTATACAAACGACTGGGAGCGCGAGGTGCTCATCCCCCTCTGCCCCGGCTTCTATATGGTCGCCCCGGGGCGCTGGACACGACGCCGGAGCACGTGGCCGAGATGGTGGCCGCGGGTGCACTCCGGCTTTTGTTGGCCCTGCCGAGGACCTTGGAGAGATGGGCATGGTCTTCGTCCGCTCGACAGGGCCTGTGCGCGTACAGAGCGCGTCAGCTCGTCGGCATGACTCGGATGACGTTCCGTAGAGCATTCGGCGCGTTGCCTGGGACGAGAGAACGCCTGCCGGATCCTTTGCTACCCCAATGCGCAACGCGTCGTTAAGCGCTTCAGGTCAAATCCCGTGGTCGCTTTGCACGAAGTTTTTTCGTGCAGCCTCCCAGGGCGCTCAGTCGCCCGCGCAATCGCAGCGCGTCGACCCCAGCGAATAAACAAGCCAAGCGCTTAGGCGAACCTACTCAGGCGCGCTCGGGTGGTGCCGTCATTGGCCACGGAGATGCTTCGAGTGGAGTGACCAACACGGAGCGCCACGCCTGATTTACGACCTGTGCGGCGACGCTGGCGCCGATCACACGAGCGAACCACGAGCGATGTGTCCCTACAACCACCAAATCGGCATTGCGTAATCGGGCTTCTCGAAGAATCGCGTCGACTGGACTGTCTTCGCTTGCCACCACTGTCGCTGCGTGGGCGTGGAGCCGCTTCGACACGCGTACCAGTTTCTGCCGATAGACCTCTCGCAGCTCCGGATTCGGCGTCACGGTCATCGTCCAAGCAGCACCAGGGCCCGTCATCAAATCTATGTGCGACAGGTTGTGTACGGCGACTACAGGCGCATCGAGCTGCACGGCGAGCTCGGCGGCTTTCCGGAGGACCGGATACTCCGCGTCCTCGAGATCGGTTGCGGCAATGATCGCTCCATGCGACCTGCTGGCGCGCGCGACAAAGACGGGCAGCCGGGAGACTTCTGCGAGAGTGGTCACGGTCGTTCCAAATCCTCGCTGGCCAGGGGGCATCGCAATTAAGTCCACCCCGAGCTGGAGTGCGTGTGCGGCAGTCTCCTCTACGAAGGCCCCCGTTCGCACTTGAAGACGCTGTCCCGAGAAGGTTTCGCCAAGGGTCTCGTCCACCCATCGGCGGGTCGCATTGACGTCCTGGGTGCTTCGGTTTGTGTCGCTGGAACCGACGACGCCACTCGGTGGAACGACTCGCAAGAGGCAGAGGTCACTATCGAGTTGCTGGGCGAGCGCGAACGCCCTTCGCAGACTTACACTGGGGAAGGTTGGTTTCTCGAAGGCGAACAGAATACGTATACGCGAAGAACCCAATGTCGGTAGGGGTTCGCTGGACGCGAAATTAACGCCACGCCGGTCCGCCGGCTCGAAAGTTTCCTGTCTTTCCGTGAGTGCCATGGGTTTCCTTCGATATCGGTACCCTCGTTCTCTTCGTCCAACGAATATTCCGCGGGCCAGTTGTCGTCCATAACGAAAGATTGACATGTATTGTCGCTTGGAATGACATGCCATGGAATGGCTCAACTACCATCACCTCTTCTATTTTTGGGTCATCACACAAGAGGGAGGCGTCGCAGCAGCCGGGCGCAAGCTACGGCTCACCCATTCGACGCTGAGCGCTCAACTCCGCGCACTGGAGGCGCACCTGGGCTCGCCGCTCTTCGACCGCCAGGGCAAACACCTGGTGCTCACTCCATTTGGAGCCGACGCGGTGGAGTACGCTGCTGACATTTTTCGGTTGGGTCGTGAGCTGACCGACGTCGCACGAGGTCGACCCGGGTCTGGGCGCGACACGCTCCGAGTGGGTGTGGTGGCCGGGATTCCGAAGACGCTCGTCCACCATTTGCTCGCTCCGGCCCTGGATCAGACCAAGGGGATTGCGATCATCCGCCAGGACTCGTCACAAAGTTTGGTCTCGAGCTTAGCGGCGGGCCGGATGCACGTCGCGCTCACCAACGACGTGCCCGCTATACCTCCAGGGAGCCCGATGCATTGCCACCTGCTCGGCGAGACCGACATCCTGCTGTACGGGAGAGCAGATCTTGCCCGCGTCGCGCGCCGGAGGTTTCCCCGCTCTCTCGCCAGGCTCCCGCTGATTCTTCCACCGAGCGGAGCACCACTGCGTCGGCGTTTGGACGAGTGGTTTGCGCGGCAAGACGTCGAGGTCGTGGTTCGGGCAGAGGTCGAAGATGCTGGTCTGCTCCGGGTTTTCGGAAGCGCCGGGCGAGGAATCTTCCCTGTTCGTGCAGCGCTCAAGGCCGAGGTAGAGGACCTGCACGACGTCAGGCTCGTCGGAAATTGTAGCGGCATTCAGGACAGATTCTACGCGGTGACTTCCGGCCGACGCATCGAACACCCGGCGGTCGCGACATTAGTGAGCGCCGCCCGCGGAGACTTGAATCGACCGGCTTCATCGTCAAAGGCGCCACCGCTGGTTGATCGGCGTCGACACCCTGAATAACCGAACCGTCAGAGCACTCCCGGCCAACGGCGAGACGCGTCCAAGGCGGCGGGGATGAGCCCGACAAAGGCAGTCCCGGGAATCCCACCGAACTCGGACCTCGACCCCGAATCAAATACCCCTAGGTCCGGCGATGGCGAGCCGCCGCATCACCAGCGCCGCGGTTCGGCTGGAGGCGTTCAAGCAAGTTACCGGCGTGACGTAATACATCCCTCCACGTAAGCACGCCCACCACATCTTCCGCACCGTGGAGGTTCCCGGTTTGCGTGATAACCGCAACCTCTTTGCCCTGTTCTCGCATCCTCGCAATTACAAGGAAGAGCTCGGTATCAAAAGCGACGAGCACGTACCCCTCATCCGCCTCCTCTACCAGCCGTCGGTCAAGATCGCCCGAGCGCCGCATTCGCGCGATCCGTGCAGATGGCACTACCCCGCGCAGCTGATGGTCTTTCACCAAGAGAACGTGCGGGATCGAGGAAAAGCGAGGCAAGCCCAGAGCATGCACGGTGGCGTCGGCATCGATCAGACGAATTTCGCCAGACGCGAATTCGCCTACGCTGCGAAGCATGTACATACCCGTGTTGAAGGACGTTGGGACGAAGTGACCACGGCGTGTGAGCTTCATCGTATAAATGTTGTCGGCGAGCAGAAACGTACGGATGCCGTAAGCGCATGACACGCAGACCATGACGGGGATGATGATGTTGTAGTCGCGAGTCATCTCGAAGATCATCACGATCGCTGTCACAGCGGCTCCGGTCGTTGCCCCCACCATGCACGCCATCCCGATCACTGCCGTACTCGCGGCTTCGATACCTGTCGGCAGATAGCGTTCAACGAACAGCGCGTAAGCGGCCCCGAACGTCGCCCCCAGAAACAATGAAGGGGAGAAGATCCCGCCAGAACCTCCTGACCCCAGCGTCAACGCGGTGGCGAGCATCTTGAGCACGAAGAGGACAAACAGCAGGGAGGGCAACAAAGGGCTACGGTTCAGCACGTCCTGGATCGTGGCGTAGCCGACGCCCTCGATGTAGTAGTGCCCGAAGTACCGCAGGCACAAGTACATAAGAGTGCCGACCAGGAGCATACCGAGTGCATGGCGGATGTAGTAACTCCCGGGCATTCGGTCGAATAGATCCTCGAAGCTGTAGATGCTTCGGATGAACACCGCGGAGACGAGGCCCAGAATGAGACCCAGCATCACATACGCTGAGACCGCGCTCAGCGTGAACTGATGCGCGAGCGGAAGGGCCAGCCAGGGGATGTCGAAAGCCGGGTGATCTCCGAAATACCAACGGCCGACAGACGTGGCGCATCCGGCGGAGAGTGCGATCGGTATTAGCGTACGCGCGCTGATCTCGGGGACGAGCAGCTCGACGGCGAAGAGAAGAGCGCCGATCGGAGTATTGAAGGTGGCGGCGATGCCGCCCGCTGCGCCACAGGCGACGAGCGTGATACGCTCCCATTCGGCCATTCGGAAGATCTTTCCGAGCGTCGAACCGATAGCGGAGCCAATCTGGACGATCGGGCCCTCTCGACCGACGGAGCCGCCAGACCCGATTGTAAGGGACGACGCGAGCGATTTAATCGCGGCGACCACCGGGCGGATGGCTCCTCGTTGGTAGTAGATCGTGTCGATGACCTCGGGCACGCCATGGCCCTTTGCTTCGGGCGCGAACGTCTTGACGAGAAAAGCGACGCACAGCGCGCCTGACACCGGCATCAAGATAACCCAGACGCCCCACGTGCTCGGTGCCGTGTGGAGGCTCGCGTCGTAAATGAACGAGAGCCTGCCGAAGAAGAACAGGTTGTGGAAGAACCCGATGAGTGCTCGAAAGATGACGGCGCCTACTCCAGTGCCAACGCCGACGGCCAACGCCGCAAATGTCAGTCGTGCCGGCGGGCGCTGAAGACTAAACTTAGAGGGGCCTCTCACTGCGCTCGGACGCTACTTCTCCGCCTTCGCTGCTCCAAGTCCGGACGGTCGGCCGCTCGCGCCGGACACGAGGAGGAAGACGCTCGGGATCCTACGACGCGCGTTCGAGCTCGGAAAGAAGCTCGGGCACTGGCGCACCACAGGTGGACGTCGAGCGCGTGAAGGTGCCCAAGCGAGATCGGCGACCTCTTCTGACACCTGAGGAATCCCACAGGTCCTGGCTGTGCTCGAAGACGACTACCGGTACCTAGTGGCGACCGCGATCTACACCGGGATGCGCAAGGGCGAGCTTGCCGCACTTCAGAAGCAGGACGTGGACCTCGACCAAGGCACCGTCACGGTTCGCTGGTTGGAGCGGGAGTCGACTAACGGCGCTCCTCAATGACGTGTTGCCCATTCAGCCCGAACGGGCGCCCTACCTCGTCGACGCCACCGTGGCTTCCGCGAGCGAGCGCGTCTTCCCGTGAGTGAAGCCGAACACGAAGCTGCCCGAAATGCTCCGTGCCGCGCTCGTTCGAGCTGGCATTCCTCTGAGGGGGTGCGTTTTCACGACCTCCGGCACCCGGCCATGGCGTGCTACTGGCCGCGGGAATCAACACGATCGTCGTGCAAGCCGTTGCCAGACACCGTGACCCCCAGACGACGATGCGCTATGCACACCTGGCCGCTGGCCGGACGCTGCGGCAGATCGAGAGGCTCTCCCTTCTTCCGGCTGTACAAAACACTGTACAAGCCGCCCTTCCGGCCGGGTCGGCGGCGCTTGACGGAGCTGCAAGTGGTCGATATGAGGGCGCGTTTTCAGTGGGCCGGGCGGGTAGCTCAGCGGTAGAGCATCGCCCTTACAAGGCGAGGGTCACAGGTTCGACCCCTGTTCCGCCCAAGTCGTCGTCGTGCTGGGGAGTTAGTTCAGCTGGTTAGAACGCCGGCCTGTCACGCCGGAGGTCACGGGTTCAAGTCCCGTACTCCTCGCTTCCAAGTCGTTGACATTACTTACGCTTTCTGTGGCGGCCGAAAAGTCCGCCACGGATCCGCCACGACTTGGAGCC
>JBKQSS010000089.1:0-50859 GCA_052143535.1 Myxococcaceae bacterium
TGCTCGGAGGCTTGGAAGTAGCGCTCCAAGTCCGCGGCCAGCTCGAAGGCCTGCAAGTCCACGCTGCTGCGGTAGAATTCCCCCGCTCGCAGCTCCCGGACGGTGGAGAGGAAGCCCTTGTTGCCGAGCGCCGGACGAAAGCGGTAGGGCCCTGGCTCCCCGAGGTGCTGCAGGAGCGCGTTTTTCAAATAGCCGCGCACCGCGCCGCTGGTGGTGGCGTCGGTGTAGAAGCCGCGCAGCGGTCCGTCGCACTCCAGCTGAAGCGAGACACGCGTCTCCTCCTTCTGCAGTCCGGCCAGCAGCGCCACGCCCGTCAACCCGCGTGCCAGAAGGGCAGCGGAGGCGCTGCGCGCCTTTTGGCGCTGGCGGGCCTCCCGGCACAGCCCGGTGGTGGTGGCCACCACCACGCGGAGGCTGGCTCCAGGCAACAGGGCGGTGAGGAGCTCGTCGGGCACAGGGGTGAGAGTTTCTAATGCGCCAGGCCCACCCCGGGCACCCCTTCCAACCCTGCCTTTTCCAGTTTTGGTGCAGGGGGCCCGCTCCGGCCGGAGGGCTTACTCGGGCCTTGCAATCCCCGGCCCGGTTGCCCGTAGGCTAAAGCTGTGCACCTCGACGGGACAGACTTGGAAAGCCTGCTGAAAGTCATTTTTCCAGGCGCTGTCATGCTCATCCTGGTGGGCGGCATCGTCTTTCGGCTGACAGTGAAGCCCACCATTGACGCCATTTTGAGACTCCGCGAGGGGTTGCGGTCGGACCAGGACCAAACGCAACGGCGCCTTGCCCGGCTGGAGCAAGAGGTGAGCCGGCTGCGCGACGGCCAGGCAGCCGTCCCACCTGCCCTGGACGCAGGCTCCTGGAGTGTCCGCCGCGACTGACGCCTTCGGGCGCAGGCGCCCTTTTTTGAAGCTGCCGCCGTCGAGGAGAGGGCTCGGGTGTCCTTCGCCCGGTACACCTCGGCCATCCCTCCAGCCCCCTGGCGTGATGCAGAACCCGAAGTCCAGAGCGTTCGCCGAGGAGCGCTTCGGCAACGCGACGACCGCCGCAGCCTCCCTAAACCAGTCCCCTTGGCGACGCGCCGAATTTACTCTCTGCGCAGAAAGCCGTGGCTCACGTTGTTCGCATCCGTGACGGCTCCGGTGATGGCGCCCTCGACGTTGTTGCTTGCTGCAAACGTCCCCTGACCGGCACCCGTGCCGGCGGAGGGAGCGTCGAATGTGACGGTCCTGCCGTCAGGAGCGCGTAGAAAGCCGTGAGCCGCATTGTTCGCATCAACGGTGTATCCAGTGATGGCACCCTCCCGGTTGATGTTCTCGGGAAATGTCCCCTGACCGGCACCTGTACCCGCCCTCGCGACGTCAAAACTGGTGAATTTGCCGTCGGCCGCCCGCTGGAAGCCGTGGAACACGTTGTCGGCATCAATCGTTCCTCCGATGATGCCCCCCTCGGCGTCGACGCCGCTGACCTGAGTCCCCTGACCGGCACCTGCGCCTGCCTCTGGCGCGTCAAACGTCGTGAACTTGCCGTCGGCCGAGCGTCGGAAGCCGTGGCTCACGTTGTTGCCATCCACAACCGAGCCGACTGCCTCTTGAGCGTTGTTGCCATCGAAGCTGGCGGCGTAGGTGCCCTGGCCAGCACCGGTGCCCGCCCCTGGCGCGTCAAACGTCGTGAAGGTGCCGTCTGGCGCGCGTAGGTAGCCATGCCAAGCTCCGTTTTCGTCAAAGTAGGTTCCGAAGATTTCTCCCCGAGCGTCGATGCTCCAGGCGAGAGTCCCCTGGCCTGCACCTGTAGCCGCGCCCGGCGCGTTTATTTCGGTGAAGCTGCCGTCGGCAGCCCGGAGGAAACCGTGATGAACGCTGTTCGCATCATGAAAGATCCCCGCAATGCCCCCTTCCTCCGTGAGGCCATAGGCGACGGTGGACTGACTGCCCGGAGGGTCGAACGAGGTAATGGTTCCGTCGCATGTGCGCAGGAAGGCGTGGTACACAAAATTCGCGTCCAAGTAGTAGCCAATTATCTCGCCGCGTCCGTTGATGCCGATGCCAGTGGTGCCCTGGCCTGCACCTGTGCCGGCCGCCGGGACATCGAATTCGATAAATCCGCTGCTGTCGCCAGCTAAAGCTGGCAGCGAAATGGCGAGCGCCGCGACCAGTGCCAGCTCCAGAAAGCGGCTGGGGCTGAAACGGCTCAGCGCCGTATTATTTGCATACACTGTTGGTGAGTCAATCGAATGCATTTGCCTGTCTCCTTTGCCTTTCTTCCAAGGGCCGAGACGCGGGGGGCTGGTTTCCGCGCAGCATTTCGTCGGCCCCCCGGGCTTCGGCTTCTCGCGTTGTGGAGCAATGCTGGGTGAGCAACGACGGTGCCAGGCGATGCACCGGTGAATTCGGGCTGTTCCGCGGCCCGGGCAGGTTGCGCTGCTCAATCTGCGCAGCGACTCAGCTGCGCAATTAGCGCAACGCCGCTTACGCCCCGGATTTTCGAGGCCGAGGCAAGCCAGCGTCCTTGAGCCAAGTCACCAGGGTGCGCCGGGAAATCCCAAGGCGCTTCGCGGCGCGGCTCTGGTTCCCGCCACACGCCGCAAGTGCATCCAGAATCCCCTGTCGCTTGCCGTCGGCTGGCTTGCCTTCCGGGGGCGGGGACCCCAGCGTGCTCGGCACTGGAACGGACACGGGGTAGACGGTGGTACGCAGGCGGTCGACCGGGAGGTGCTCGGACCGAATGACTCCGTCTTGAGAAAGTAGCACTGCTCGCTCGATGACATTGCGCAGCTCGCGGACGTTGCCCGGCCACGAGTAGCGATGCAGCGCCGACAAGGCCTCGGGCGCGAGGATGGGGGCGCTGGCTCGGTGCGCGGAATGTGCGGCTTGCTCGAGGAACGCACGTGCGAGCCCTTCAATCTCTCCGACCCGCTCCCGCAATGGGGGCACTGCCAGCGAGATTCCAGCGAGCCGAAAATACAAGTCTAACCGGAAGGCGCCGCGCTCGGACTCCGCTTTGAGGTCCCGGTGGGTGCACGCCACGACGCGCAAGTCCACGTGTCGTGGTCGCACGCTCCCAATGCGACGCACCTCGCCGTCCTCGAGCACCCTTAGCAACTTCGCTTGCGTCGCGAGCGGCATGTCACCAATCTCGTCGAGGAGCAGCGTCCCCCCATCCGCCGTCTCGATGAGTCCAGCCTTGGCCTGGGCTGCTCCAGTGAAGGCGCCCTTCTGGTAGCCAAAGAGTTCTGCCTCGAGCAGGGACTCCGGAAGCTCTGCGCAGTTGAGCGCAACGAAGGCACCCGACGCTCTCGGGGACTTGCGGTGCAGCTCCTTGGCCAGCAGCCCCTTGCCGACACCCGTCTCTCCGGTAATGACAACGCTGATTGGGCTCCCGGCGATGCGCTCGACTATGCGCCGAAGACTTTCCATCGTCCCATCGGACAATCCGACCGGAGGCGTCTGCTGGTCGAGATTAATGCCCCGGACGGCCCCATTGGCCACCTCCAGCAGCGAGGCGGAGGTGCGGCCATCCCGCGGGCTGCACGCAAGGCCAACCGCTGCGGACGGAGACAGTTGCTGCAGTGACGCGAGCAGC
Organism: Myxococcaceae bacterium; assembly: GCA_052143535.1. Lineage (GTDB taxonomy): Bacteria > Myxococcota > Myxococcia > Myxococcales > Myxococcaceae > JADGRA01. The sequence goes on from JBKQSS010000089.1 coordinate 3,577, forward strand.
GACGCCACGCGCTGCTCTGCAAAGCGAGCTTCGCAATCCACCAACAAGAGCTCGTATTCGGACGGCCCGTAGGCGGCCACGACGTCGCCAGGCCGGACTGCGGCTGCCAAACGCTGCTGTATGAGAACTCGGGGCAGACCGCCGTCGTGAACTCGCACCACGGCAAAGTACACCCCGCCTCGCTCTGCCCGGGCGCACTCGTCGTCGACACGAGCGTCGAAATAGTCGTGCGCGTAAATGCGAAATGAACGCGTCGGAGCAGGGGAACGCTGGATGACGAGCAACGTTCGCCCAAGTTCAATGGTGTCGCCGGGGTTGACCTCGACGGTCTCACCAGATTTCAACAAACGGCCGCGGACGCGCGTGCCATTGGCACTGCTCAAATCCTCGACGTGCAGCAATTCACTGACGTGGAATTTGATGTGCTGACGGGAGATGGCCTGGTCCCCGAGCCGCACGTCGACGCCCTCCGTCCGCCCGATGGTGACGCTTCCCCGGTCCGGGAGTGGGAAGGTGACATGCTCTTCGTCCCAGAGAGCCAACACGCACAGGCCGTGCGGCGGCTCTTCCACCGCTCGTGCTAGCCGCAGGGTCTCGGGGTCAGGTTCTACTTGCATGACGACACCCAGAAGCCCCTGGAAGCTACAGCATTTCTCTGCCTCGCCGCTTCTCGCCGTCCCGGATTGAGGGTGGTCAGGACCCCCTCCCTGTCGCCTCCCATTTAAGGCACGACTTCTTTCTTCGCCTCGGCGCGCTGGGTGCCGCTGAGCTTCTTTCAGGTACTGTGCACGCGCATGGGTGGTGAGGGGGACAGGCACGCCGACGAAGCGGACGGCGCTCAAGCCTCGAGCGCCGCGTTGGGAGCTTCCGGCGCGGCTCGTCAAACGCCCGACGAGTCGACATTGCTTCTCCCGAAGCCGACTGGCCCGGAGCCGAGAGACGATTCCCGGGCTTTGGCCTCCGCCGAGGACGCCGACGTCCCGCCATTGACGCCTGGCGAGTTGCTCGGAGAGCGGTTCACCATCCTCCGCTTCATTGCCCAGGGCGGCATGGGGGCCGTTTACGAAGCGAGTGACGTCAAGCTTCGTTCGGGGGTGGCGCTCAAGGTCATCCGGGGCCGCATCGCTACCGACATGACGGCCATGGAGCGCTTCCGGCGTGAGGTGTTGCTTGCCCGTCGGGTGAGTCACCCCAACGTGTGCCGCGTCTACGAGCTCTATGACGGGAAAACGGCGACCGGTCTGCCCATTCATTTCCTCACCATGGAACTCTTGGAAGGAGAGACCCTGAGTCAGCGCCTCGCTCGGGCGGGGCGGCTGACCACAGCCGAGGCTCTTCCGCTGGTGCGACAGCTCTGCGCCGGGCTTGCGGCCGCCCATGCCGAGGGTGTCATCCACAGAGACTTCAAGAGCAGCAATGTCATGCTCGTCCCCCGAGGAGAAGCGTTGGGTGAGTCGACGGCCTCATCGACCCGTGTCGTCATCACGGACTTCGGCATTGCACTGGCGCTTCAGGTTCGCAGTCAGGAAACTGCCAGCGAGCCGCTGACGGGGGGCGGTGGCATTCTCGGAACCCCTGAGTACATGGCACCGGAGCAAGTTGCCGGCGACGCGGTGACACAGGCTTCGGACATCTACGCGCTGGGCGTCGTCCTATACGAGATGGTAACGGGCAAGCTGCCCTTTACTGGGGACACGCCGCTCGTCGCGGCTGCCAAGCGCCTAAAGGAGGCCCCCCCGAGCCCCGAGGCGACGACGCCAGGACTCGGCAGGAGGTGGAGCACCACGGTCCTCCGCTGTCTGGCCCGGGAGCCGGAGCGACGCTTCAAGAGCGCTTTGGACATCGTCCCGGAGCTCGAGCGGCCGCGTCGACGCTGGCCGCGCTGGGCCTCCGCCAGCGCCATCCTGGTTGCGGCCGCGCTCGCCGCGTTCGTTGTTGCTCGGAAGTCTCCTAACTTTCGCCCGACGCCGCCCTCCCGTACCGCCGTCGCGTCCACCCCCCGACCGGTGGTTGCTCTGCTGGGCTTTCGCAACGACTTGGTGTCCGCCGAGTCGGCGTGGCTTCCCACAGCCATTTCCGAAGACCTCGGGCGGGAGCTCGCTGCGGCAGAAACGTCGCTGCGCGTCGTCCCCGGGGACAGAGTCGCACAAGTGCGGCGCTCGCTTGGAGTTTCCGAGAACGCCGTCTCCGAGGACTCCGTCCAGAAACGGATGCAGGGCCTCCTTGTCGCGAATGTTCTCATCTACGGGGCGTTGAAGCCGGCGGCGCTAGGCTCGGCGTCCGTCGGGCTTTCTCTGAAGGTGCTCGACACCGCCTCGGGGGGCGAGCTTGCCTCCTTCGAAGAGGACCTCGGCGAGGGTGGACAGGCCTGGGCCGACAAAGCCTCAAGCCTCGCCGAACGCCTCCGCCAGGCACTGGGCGTCTCCCTTTCGCAGACGCAGGCTGCCGCCTTGTCGGCCGTCCGGCCCCGCAACCTGTCCGCCGTGCGCTCCTACGCAGAGGGTCTCATCCGTCTTCGGCGCTTCGAATACGAGACTGCGAGAAGCTATTTCGAAGCTGCGCTCGCGACCGACGGGAGCTTTTTCGATGCGCGGCGCCGCCTCGGCGAAACCTGGGAACTGGAGGGGAACAAGAAAAAGGCGCGCGAGGTAGCCGAGGGCATTCGCGCGCGTCCGGGCGGGCTCACCCCCCGACAGCTCGCGGAGACCGAGGAAAACATTCTGAGCCTGGGCCCTGAGCCGGAAAAGGGACTGGAGGCCCGGACGGCCCTTTTCGACGCCACACCCGACGATGTTGAGGTGGCAGTCCGGCTTTTAAGCGACAGTCCGCCCAAGACCGGGGCGGCAGTTCTCGGCCGCCTTCGGGAGCACACGGCGAGTGCTTTGGTTGACCCGCGTATCGACGGCGACGAGGCCTTCAACGCTTGGCAACTGGGCGATTTCAAACGCGCCGAGGAGCTTATTGCGCGATTGAAGGCTCGGGCGAATGCGCTCGGGGCTCGCGGGGAGGCCGCGGATGCTTTTCTGGCTGAGGCCTGGATGCTCTGGCAAGGAAAGGGCCGCGGAGCCGACGCGCTGGGCCCCTTTGACCAGGCCGCTTCTCTCCTTGAGGAGATGGGCGAGCTGCCTGCGCTTGCTCTCGCCAAGAATTGGCGAGCACATTTGATGGTGCAATTCCTTCCGAGGAGCGCGGTGCTGAAGGCCCTTGAGGAGGATGCAGCTCTGGCCAAAAAGCTGGGTAACCATCGGTTTCTACGGGAGGTTCTGAATTCAGAGGCAGGGCTTCTGAGCGGGTCTGGCGACTACAAGCTCGCGGCCACAAAACTTCAGGACAGCTTGTCCGAATCGGAGGCCATGGATGAGGGACCGGGCCCGTTCTACGAGAGGGACAAGGCCTCCCTAGCCCTGCAGATGGCGGACATGGAAGGCGTTCGCAATGCCCTGCATCTTTTGCGAACAGACCCTACGCATCACCAGGACGGAATCGAGGACCAAGCCGTCGGGCTAGAGTTTGACTATTTGAGAGACCAGGACCGACTTCCAGAAGCACGACAGAGCATGGAAAAGCTCCTCAGAATGCAGCAACTGGCAAGCCGCTTGTCGGATTTACCCTCACTACAAGCTCGCCTCTGCGAGATCGCCTGTGATGAGGGCCGGCCGCAAGAAGGCGTGGATTGCCTGACCCAGCATCCTCCTCCAGCTGGAGCGGGCAGTGCGCAGGTGCTCGCAATTAATCTACGACTCGCGAAGTGTCGCTACCTCGCCGGTGACCTTCCGGAAGCCGAAAAGCGAGCCGTCGAGGCGCGCGCGGACGCGCAGAAGTTGGACTCTTACATCGACCGTGTTCTCGCGAACGTCTACCTCATGCGCATCCGGGCCGCTCTGGGCGGGACCGTCAAGTCCATTGCGGAGCTTCGTGTTGAGCTGACTGATGCGGAACGCCGGGGCGCGAAGGCCATGGCTTTCGAGGTCGCCCTCGCACTGGGTGAAGTGGAACTCCGAGCGCATCCCGCTCGAGGCCGCGCGCGGTTAGTCGAGTTGGAAAGTGACGCAAAATCCAGGGAGTTCCTCCGCATCGCCCGTTTCGCGCGCGAGTCACTCGATGGGAAGCACCCAGCAGCCTCAAAACCGGTGCAGTGACCCCGCGCTCGCGACTCGTCACGAAGCCTCGCAACGCTCGGGCTTGGTCAGGTCAAGGTGAGAAGGAGACTTCGAGCACATGCAGGGGCGCACCGCGAAGGTCCCGGACGAAAGGCATGCCCTGGCTTCAACTACTTGGAAGCGAGGAGTACGGGACTTGAACCCATAACCTCCGGCGTGACAGCCCGGTGGCCCAGGGGGTTATGTGCCACTAGCCTTGGGGCCCGAGGGCCGCGGCGCGGGTGCGCACAAGCCAGGCGGCCAAGGCGTCCGCGTCGCGCACCTTGCCCACCGAGCGGAGAATGGATTCCTCGGTGTCCAAAAGCCGAAGCGCCGCCTCCCGTAGCCTCGGGCTGGCCAGCACCTCCAAGGCGGCCTCGGCGTCCAGCGACAGCAGCATGCTGCGCGGAATGCCGAAGAGCTCGAGGGTAGCGCGGTGAATTTCCTCCAGCGCCTGCTCCTCCTCGCCCCGCGCGTGGTAACCCAGGGCGCGTGCCAGGGCTGTCGCCAGCTGGGTGAGCAGCCGTTCCAGCCAGTCGCGGCGAATGGGGCTCATGCCCGCCGTGGCGGAGGCCAAAAGGCGACCCCTTCGGTGCCCCTCGCCCCCCATGCGGCGGGGCGAGGAGGCAAGAGGGCCCTTTTGGGCCAACCTTCCCTAGAAGGGAATGTCGTCCTCGGCGCCGGCGGTGGCGTGCGCCATTTCCTCGGGTGCGGCGGTGGCGGCGTACTCCTCGCCGTTGCGCGCCTTGGGACGGCCGTTGGCTGCCCCGGCCTCACCGCGGGGACCGCCGAGAAACACCACATTCGAGGCAACCACCTCGGTAGTGTAATTCTTCTTATTCTCTTTGTCCGTCCACTCGCGCGTCTGCAGCCGGCCCTCCACGAAGCATTGCCGGCCCTTGGCCAGGTACTCCCCGCACAACTCTCCGAGTTTTCCCCACACCACAATGCGGTGCCACTCGGTGCGTTCCTGTTTTTGCCCTGCCTTGTCCGTCCAATTCTCACTGGTGGCGATGCGGAAATTCGCGACCGCCTGCCCACTGGGAGTGAAGCGGACCTCGGGGTCCGCACCGAGGTTTCCCACCAAAATGACTTTATTCACGCCTCCAGCCATGTCTCCGTTACCGTCCTTTCGAGCACCGGCCCGTTGCGGCCCGGTGGCAGGGACAGCTCGTAGCAGAGGACGCTGACAGGCCGCTCCTCCCTTTTCAAAAACGGGGGCGCCAGGGGGAGACAGCCCTCGGGGGCTAGCCGCCTGGCTTGTCGGCCGCGGGCTGAAGAGGAGCACTCCTCGGCGCAGCCGGCGCCGCAGTGGGGGGCGGAAGCGCGGCCGCTTTGTCCAGGGCAATGCGCTGACTCAGCGAGGACTCGAGCTCCTTGGCAAAGCCGGCCCGCTCCGGCTGGGCGGCGCCCATGAGGTTGCGCACCGCCGGCCAGAATGGGTGCTCCGGGTCCGCCTCCCGCTCGAGGCCCAAGGCAAGCAGCGGCAGCGCGGCGTCGCGGTCCGCCGCGACGGCCGTCCGCAGCGCGTGCACCAGCTCCTCCGGCGCGGTGCGGGCCACTTCGGCCAGGGCCACCGCCAAGTCACTCTTGGCGCGCTCGTCCGAGGCGGCGGCACGCGTCAGCTCCACAAGCCGGGAGAGCGCCTCCGGGTTGCCCTCCGCGGCCAGCGTCACCAGCGAGGAGACACACGGCGTCTCGACGCCCAGGGTGCGCGACAACAGCCTGAGGCGCAAATAGACGTCGTCGGAGGCGGTGAAGCTGTCGAGCAGCGCGCGGGTGCCGAGGTAGTCACTGGGGTTGGACTGGTAGATGGAGTCGGCCACCGCGGCCCGCACCGCCGGGTCGAGCTCATTGCGCCAGGCGGTGCGCAAGAAGGCCACGTTGCGGCGGTCCGCCTGGGCGGCCAGCTGCAGGTACGTCTTGAGCCGGGCGCGGGCCTCGTCGGCCGGAGAGGGTTGCGCGGCCGGTCCGGCCAGGGCGGCCACGGCGGCACCCGGGCCGGCGGCGGTGCCGGCCGCGGCCAGCGCGGTGCCCACCGCGTCGATGGTTTGCACCACCGGGCCGGTGCGTCCCGGGAAGTCATTCACCATCACGCTGAAGGCCAGCGTCTCGCCGCTGGCCGTCTGCACCAGGCCGCTCAGCGCGCAGACGTTTTCCAGCGTCCCCGTCTTGGCGCGTAACCTCCCGGCGATGTCGGCGCCCTCGAAGCGCCACTTCAGCGTCCCGTCCTTGCCGCCGATGGGGACGCTGCTCAAGTACTCGGCAGCGTAGGGGAAGCGCTCGGCCATGGTTTTGAGAAGCCGCGCCAGTTGCGACGGGCTGAAGCGGTTGGTGTCATTCATTCCCGAGCCGTTCTTCAGCACGTAGCTGCCGCGCGAAAGGCCCACCTTTTGCTCGAGAAACTCCTCGGTGGCCTCCACCCCCTTGGCGGTGGTGCCCGGGGGGCCCTTCACCTCGGCCCCCAGCGTCTTCATCAGCTGCTCAGCCACGAAGTTGTTGGACGTCTTATTCATTCGCTTCAGCACCAAGTCAAACGTGTCGCTCTGGGCCAGGTACAGAAGCCGGGCGTGCTCGGAGACGCTGCCCAGCTTCACCTTGCCGCGGACGTGCACCCCGCGCTGCTCGAGCAACATTTTCAGCGTCTGGCCGTAGTAGAGGGGCGGCGAGTCAATGCGCTTCCAGGCCACGAATTCCCCGCTGGCGGGCACCGTCCCGCGCACCACAATTCTCTGCCGCTCGCCGTCTGGCTCCGAGGACACCGAAGCGCGGCGGGCGCGGCTGGACGTCCCCAGCGCGCCATTCACCACCGCGAAGTAGTCGCTCTGGGGGTCCACCTCCACCACCGGGCGCGCCCCGGCCCCGGCCGAGCGGACGTAGACGCCCACCGCGTTGGCGTTGAGGCTGAGCGCGCCGGTGGGCGCGGTGTAGGGACGGTCGGTGGTTTCCTGCTCGAAGCCGGGCGCCACCCGCGCGGCGTCGAAGTAGCTGTCGTCCAGGACAATGTCCGACACTTCTCTGAGGCCCAAGTGCTTGAGCTCGCCGGCCACCTGGTAGAGCCGCTCCGTCGTCATGGTGGGGTCGCCCTTGCCCCGCACGTAGAGGCGCGGCCGCTCGCCCAAGGCGCCGTCGAGGGAAAATTCGGTGTCAAAGCGAAAGTCCGGCCCCAGCCGGGCCAGCGCCGCCGCGGCGGTAACCAGCTTCACGTTGGAGGCCGGGTTGAGGAGCTCGTCGGCGTTGCGCGCAAACACCACGGTGCCGTCCGAGAGGCTGAGGACGCAAATGCCCACCTTGGCCGTGGCCAGAGGCCCGCGGACGGCGAGCTCACTGAGGACTTGCTTCAGTGCCTCGCGGTCCCGCCCGGCTGTGCCCGCCGCCTGGGCCGTCTCAACGCTGAGGCCCGCGGCAAGCAGGGCGAGGAGGAGCGTGGAGACACGGCGCTGCACGGTGAGTACCCTCATGTTGGCGCGCCGGGCGCACCGGCCGCAAGGGCCCCCCCATTGTTGAGGGTGGCCCGCACAGGGCAGCACACTTCCCCCTTTCTCTTGAGGGGAGTCAGCCCACAGCGCCCGGGCGGGCTGGCAGAAGGCGCAGCAGAAGGACGCCGAGGGTGCCAGAGAGGGCCGAGCCGACGAGAATTCCCAAGCGGGCCTCGTCCAGCAGCACATGTCCTCCGCCGAAGGCCAGGTTGGCGATGAAGAGGGCGACGGTGAAGCCAATGCCGGCCACCGCGCCGACGCCCAACACCTGGCCCCAGGAGGCGCCCGAGGGCAGCCGCGACAGCTTCAGCTTCACCGCGGCAGCGGTGAAGGCGGAAATTCCAAGCATCTTGCCGACAAACAGGCCCACCACCGTCCCGAGAAACACCGGCGAGAGAAAGTCCTTCGCCTCGAGGCCGCTGACGTCCACGCCGGAGTTGGCCAGGGCGAAGAGCGGCATGATGGCATAGGCCACCCAGGGGTGGATGCCGTACTCGAAGCGGTCCAAGGGAGACACCGTCTCGGACAGGGCGTGGTCCGCCCAGGCCAGCTCATCGGCGCTCACCCCGACGCCATTGGACACCCGCTCGTTGAGGCGCCGCTGGAAGTCGCCGAGGACGTCCGTGGGCAAATGGCGGCTCTCGGCCGGAATGAGAAGGCCCAGCACCACGCCGGCCAGGGTGGGGTGTAGCCCTGCCTCGTGGAAGGCCCACCACAAAACGCCGCCCACCAGAAGGTAGGGGAAGAGGCCCTGCACCCGCAGCCGGTTGAGGCCGAAGGCCGCTCCGGTGGCCACCACCGTCCACAACAGTCCCGTCGGCTGGATGCCCGTCCCGTAGAAGAGGGCAATGACGAGGATGCCGCCGATGTCGTCAAAAATGGCCAGCGCGGTGAGAAAGACTTTGAGGCTGTGCGGCACCCGGTTTCCCAACAGGGCCAGGCAGCCAATGGAGAAGGCGATGTCCGTCGCCATGGGGATGGCCCAACCGCGCACGCCCTCCCCTCCTTTTTGAAAGGCGACGAAGAGCAACGCCGGCACCACCATCCCTCCCACCGCGGCAATGGCCGGGAGCAAGGCCTGGGCCGGCGTCCGCAGCTCGCCCCTGACGAGCTCGCGCTTTATCTCCATCCCCACCACGAAGAAGAAGACGGCCATCAGCACGTCGTCGACGACGAAGTGGAGCGAGCCCTCCAGGGCCACGCCCCCGAGGCTGACGCCCAAGGGGAGCTCCCAGAGGGCCTGCCACTCGGCCCGCCAGGGCGAGTTGGCCAGCCCGAAGGCGGCCAGGGCGGCCAGAAGCAAGAGAATGCCGCCCTTGGCCTCCGTCCTCAGGAAGGCCTGAAGCGGAGCCACCAGGACTTGGAAGAGGCGGGGCGGGGGCGGGCGGGAAGTTGCCATGGGCCTGCTCGGGCCTCACGGTGTCTATGCCGCCCAGCCGCGCAGCGTCCAGCAACTTTCAGCGCGTCGAGACTTCGTCTCGCCGGTTTTTGGCGTAGGCGGCCGAGTCGTGGCCCTTGTCCGCTGGCCTGTCCTCACCGTAACTCACCGTGTCCAGGCGCTCCGGGGTAACCCCGAGGTTGATGAGGTAGACGCGGGCCACCATGGCGCGGCGTTGCCCGAGGTGAAGGTTGTACTCCTCGGTGCCCACCTCGTCGGTGTTGCCGGCAATGAGAATGTGGGCGGTGGGGTGGGCTTTCAACTCCTGGGCCAGCACTTGCAGCTTCTGCTGGTCTTCCGACGTCAAGTCGGCCTTGTCGAAGGCGAAGAAGGCGATGGGGCCGGTGAGAAGCCGGCCGAGGGCGGCGGCGTCTTCCTTCTGGGCGTCGGTGGCCGCGGGCGGAGGCGGTTCCGCCTTGGCGACGACGGGCGGCGGGGCAGGAGGAGGCGCTTGGACGACGGGCGTCTCATGGGCGCAGCCAAGTGCACCGAGGAGACTGAAGACACTGAGAAGAGAAGACAGACGCTGTGCGCTGGGCATGGCGGGGTAAACCTCCTTGGGGGGAAAGGGCCGGTGTCGCCGCAACGGTGGTAACGGTTGCGTTTGCAAGCAACCCCGCGCGCCTGAAAAGCCTTCCCCATTGGCCAAAACACCTCCGGGGGCGCAGCCACCCCGGGCTGGGGCGCCCATGACATGCTGCGTCGTCCTTCAGGGAGGCCAGCATGCGAGCGCTGCTTCAACGGGTGACGGAGGCCAGGGTGCGCGTCGACGGCGCGGTGGTGGGCGCCATTGGGAAAGGCCTCCTGGTGCTACTGGGCGTTGGCCAGAAGGACACCGAGGGCGAGGCTGCCTGGCTGGCGGACCGGGTGGCAGGCGTGCGCCTCTTTCAAGACGAGGCGGGGAAGATGAATTTGTCCCTCCTCGAGACGCACCGCACAGCGCTGGTGGTGAGCCAATTCACCCTCTATGCGGACACGCGCAAGGGCCGGCGCCCGAGCTTCACCCCGGCCGCCCCGCCCGAGGAGGCGAGCCGCCTCTACGGCCTCTTCTGCACGAGCCTTGGAGGCTTGGGCGTAACGGTGGAGCGCGGCGTCTTCGGCGCCAGCATGCAGGTGGCGCTCGTCAACGACGGCCCGGTGACGGTGCTTTTGGAGACAGAAGGCCGCTGAAACTTTCGGCCTGCGGCGTCGAGGTACCTCAGTCGAGCGGCGCCAGCGTCCCGCTCTCGCGGGTGACGAGGCTGGTGAGGGCGAAGCCCTGGGCGGCGGCCTCTCGCACTTGCTGGGCCAGCTGGCCCACCTCGCGCACCCAGGCCTGGGCGTCCGCGCCGAGGCCGCTGAAGGCCACCGTCAGCGTCGGCGGGGAGGCCAAGGTGCCAAGCCAGTAGGCGAGCAACTCCTCCACCTCGGGGAGCTCCACCTTCCCGAGGCGCCGGCGCTCGCGGTCGGCCAGCCGGCGCACTTGGTCCTGCAGCGTCCGGCCCCAGGCCTTCACCGCGTAGCTGCTGCGGAAATTCCAGTCGGCCACAGCGGCGTTGTCGGCCGGGCGGTACAGCGAGCGCCCCAGTGTCACCAGCACCTGGTCCGGCGGAAACGCCGGGAAGGGGTCCCAGATGCCGGCCACCAGCGCCACCAGCCCGCTGCGGATGACGCGGCCCAGCCAGTCGGACTGGAAGGCGATGGCGGCCGCCGGGCTCCAGTAGGGGTAGGCCGGCTCCTGCAGCATCAGGGCGGCGTGCAGCGCATGCTCGAATTTGCCGGCGTACCCGGCGTGCTCGGCCACCACCGTCCAGCCCTGGCCCTGGTTTCGCCACTCGGCGAAGAGGACGCGGTGCACCGCCTCCAGCCAGTCGTCGTCGTCCAGGCCGAAGAAGCTGCCGCCCACGGTGCGCTCTAGCACCTGCTCCAGAAGCCACTGGGTGCGCGAGTCGGCCATGCCTTGCAGCAGACGCGCTAGGCCGGCGCCGGCGTCCACCACCCCGAGGCTGAAGGCCGGAAAGGCCACCTCCTCGAGGAAGCGGTCATTCACCGGCCGGAGGATGACATTCACCTGGTGCTCGCGTACGGCCGGGGACAGCAAGGAAGCGAGGGGGAAGCGTCCTAGGCCCGACCGTCCTCCTCGGAGATGAGACGGTACATGTCCGCGCTGGTGCCAGCGCCGAGGATGGAGGCGCGGAGCTCCGGGTTGCGGAAGAGACGCGACACCCGGGCCAGCGCCTTGAGGTGGATGCCGGCCGAATTCTCGGGCGCCACCAGGGCGAAGAAGAGGTGGGTGGGACGCTTGTCGATGCTGGAGAAGTCCACGCCCGCCCGGGAGACGCCGAAGCAGGCGTACAGCCGGTCCAGCCCCGGCATTTTGCCGTGGGGGATGGCCACCCCCTCGCCGATGCCGGTGGAGGCCAGCTTCTCCCGCTCGGCTAGCACCTCGAGGACGCGGTCTGAGCGAAGCGTGCCCCCGTAGGCCGCCGAGAGGTGCTCGGACAGCTCGCGCAAAACCTCCGCCTTGCTGGTGCCGTGCAGCTCGGCCACCACCGCATTCGGGCTGAGAAACTCGGTGACCTTCATGCCGTCGGACGCCTCGACGCACTTTGGTGAGAAGGGAAGAGAGTGAGGGCAATTACCCCGCACGCTTGGGCAGCGCAAGACGTGAGCCCCACTCAGGCCCGGCCCCCTTTTCAGGGGAGGAAACCAACCAAGGCCAAGCCTACCCCGCCGACTCGAAGTCGCCCAGTTGGTGGTGCACCCAGTCGCGTGCGTGGTGGTGCTTGTTCCGGTCCTTCTCTCGCCGCAACTGCTCCTCAAGCCGGTCGCAGGCCAAGTCCAGCGACACCCCCATGTCGGTGGTGGCGTGCCCGGCGCGGAGGAGCAGCGGCCCGGCGGCCACCGTCACGTCGGCCCAGTGCAAGTGTCGCTCAAGCCAGAAGACGACGTGTGCCACCCCGGCGACGTCGAGATGGCGAGTCACCCGCTCCACCCGTTCCTTCGCGTGTTCCTTGAGGGTTTCTGACGCCTCCAGGTTGCGGAACGTGATGGTCAGCTGCATGGGCCCCTCCTAGGGGGGTGCGGGGTGGGGTGTCACTTCGCCATGCCCCTATTCAGGCTCGGTCCGCCCCCCGCGCGCAACAGGTGTCCAAAGGGCCCCCCGAAAGCCTGCACCATGGGCGGGAGTAGCTGAAGTAGCCCTCACCTGGCCGCCAGTTCAGCCTCGAAGAAGGCACCCCGAAGGGCACATGCCCCTCTTGGGGGCGACGTCAGGGCTGGAGGTAGCTTTCAGGGGCCGGGAGGGGGTGGTGTTGAGCCGCTTCGTCCAGTCCACCACCGCCGTCTGCCACACCATGCCCGTCTCGCCCGGCAGTGGGTCCTGCTTCTCGAAGTCGAAGCCGTCCCCGCCGAAGTAGAGGTACTCCACCGAGGTGACGGAGTAGGTTTCGGCGGCCACAATGTCGCGGCCTTGAGCGTCCCGGTAGCCACCACTTGGCCCCTTGCTGACGCCGGAATAGACAACCTTCGGGTTGGCCAGGGCACGCAGGAGCGCGTCCCCCTTCAGCTTGAAGGTGAGCAGCGAGTTGTCGAAGGGCAGCACCACGTACACCGCGCCGCGGGTAATGGGCCCGGCCGGAAGCCCGGCCCGGAAGCCGCCCTTGTTGAGAATGGCCACGTCCGTCTTGGTAATTTCTCGAATGGCCCGCGCCACCCAGCTGTGCAGGGCGTCCGAGCCGGCGTCGAGGCCGGAGCGGGTGAAGCCAATGCGCTCGCCGAAGGCCGCCTCGTGCTTGGCCACCCAAGGCTTGAGCTGCTCGAGAAGGACAGCGTCCGGAGGCGGCGCAGAGGGCCCCCCCAGCACCTGCACCACCTTGGCCTCTACCCCGGTGAGGCGCTGGCCAGCGGGCTTGGCGGTGTCAAACGTCAGCTGCGCCCGGGCGTAGCCTTCGAAGCGCCGGCCTGGGTTGACCAAGGGGGTGGTGCCGACGGTGGCCTCCATCGGCTTCTTGCAGTGGCCTCCCACCAGGACAGTGAGGCTCCACTCGGGGTGCTTCTTCACCGCCGGCTCGAGCGCGGTGGGGCAGTCGTCGGCCAGCACCACCACCGCGTCCACGCCCGCCTTGCGCAGCTCCTTCACCGCCAGCGTCAGGGAGGACTCGTAGGGGAGAATTTCCACGCCGTAGAAGCGGTCGGCCATGGCCGTCACCACTGCCTGCGCGTAGCTGAGGCCCACCACCCCCACCCGGGCCGCGCCGCGGGTGAAAATGCGCCAGGGCGGTAGCTCCACCGGCTTGGCCAGGGGCTTCGTCACCTTCAGGTTGGCGGCGAGAAAGGGAAAGCCGCCCATCTCGCGCAGGGCCACAAACTGCTCGCGGCCGAAGTCGAGCTCATGGTTTCCGAAGCCGCTGGCGGCATAGCCCATGCGCGCCATGGCCTGGGCCACCGGCTCGCCTTGGAAGAAGGTGGACATCGAGGAGCCATTCCAGTGGTCGCCGGTGCTGAGGGCCAGGGTGAGGCCGCCCGGGCAGGCCGCGCCGCCGTCCTGCTTGGCGGGGCCTGGGCAGTGTTTCTCCACGGCCACCCAGCGCCCCAGCATCTGCGCGGCGCCGCCCTTCTTGGTGTCCCCATCCCCGGTGGGAAGCAGCTGTCCATTCTCGTCGGAGGTGACGAGGACGGTGACGGTTTGGGTGTCCGCCAGCGCCGGCGGGACAAACACCAGCGCTGCCGCAAGGAGGGGGGCCAGGGGGGGTGAGCGCACGCCTGGCGCATACCACACGGGCCAAAGCGCGTGGTGCCTCAAGTGGACGCCCCCTTTCCCCCTTTGGGAAGCCCAAGAAAGACGGGGAAGAGAGGCCCCAAGGGGCCCAAGGGGGGGCCTTGCCGCCCCCCTTTGGGAAGCCCGCCCGGGAAGCAGCTGCCCGTGGGAGGGCGTCTTTTAGAAGTAGCGCTTGCGCTTACTACTGGGGAGCACGCCCAGCACCTCGCGGTACTTGGCCACGGTGCGGCGGGCAATGTCGATGCCGCGGGCGCGGAGCAGCTCGACAATTTTCTGGTCCGAGTAGGGGCTGGAGGTGTCCTCCTCGCCCACTATCAACTTGATGTGGTTCTTCACCGCCTCACTGGCAATGTCATCGCCCACCACCCGGGCGATGGAGGAGTTGAAGAAGTACTTCAGCTCGTAAATGCCCTGCGGGGTGTGCACGTATTTGCTGGTGGTGACCCGGCTCACCGTGGACTCGTGCATGCCGATGTCCTCGGCCACGTCGCGGAGGATGAGGGGCTTCAGGTGGGCGATGCCCTTGTCCAGGAAGTCCCGCTGAAATTTCACGATGGATTCGGTCACCTTGTAGATGGTGCGCTGGCGCTGGTGGATGCTGCGGATGAGCCACATCGCCGAGCGCAGCTTGTCCTGGATGAATTCCTTCGCCTTGCCGGGCTCCATCACGCCCTTGCGCAGCGCCTGGCGGTAGGCGCCGGAGATGCGCAGCTTGCTCAGCCCGTCGTCGTTGAGGACGACGGTGTAGCCGTCCCCCATCTTGTAGATGAAGACGTCGGGGGTGATGTACTGCGCGTCGTCGGGGGCGAAGTTGCGGCCGGGCTTGGGGTCGAGCTTGGCCAGAAGCCTCGAGGCGTCAATCACCTCGTCCAGCGAAAGCTTCAGGTCGCGGGCGATGGCCGGGAGGTTTTTGCTCTCCAGCGCCTTCATGTGGCGCTTAATCATCGTGCCCAGAAGCGGCGCCCGAGCGTCATTGAGGCCGGCCACCTGGATGAGCAGGCACTCCTGCAAGTCCCTGGCCCCGCAGCCCTTGGGGTCGAGGTGCTGAATGCGCCGCAGCGTCCGCTCGGCCAGGCACACGTCCACGTCCGCCTCGCTGGCCATCCGGATGAGCGGGTCACCCTCCACCTCCGGCAGCCGCAGGTAGCCGTCGTCGTCCAGGTTGAAGAGGATGGAGTGGGCAATTCTCCGCTCGGCCTCATTCAGCTTCAAAAGGCTGAGCTGGGCGGCCAAATGGGCAGGCAAGTCCTCCTTGTGGACGAGGTTGGCCTCGAAGGACGGCAAGTCGTCGCTCTGGACGTTGCCCTTGTTGCTGGCGGTGGAGGGCTCGTTGAATTGGTAGCTGTTGAGGTAGGCCTCCCAGTCAATCTCGTTGGGGCCGTCCTCGCCCTTCACCTCCTCCACCCGCTCCGGCGTCTTGGCGGCCAGCTCCTCGGGCGACACCTCGGCGTTGGCTGCCTCGAGCGAGGCCTCGCCGGGGGCCTTCTCCGAGAGGTCCCCCTCCACCGTCTCGTCCGGCTGCTCGAGGAGGGGGTTTTGCTCCATCTCCTGCTGCACCTGGGCCACCAGCTCCATGTGGCTAAGCTGCAGCAGCTTGATGGCCTGCTGCAGCTGGGGCGTCATCACCAGCTGCTGCGACAGCTTCAGGCTTTGTTTGAGTTCCATCGCCATGGGGGGCTGTCGGTGTCCCTGGGGCGTCCGAAACGGGCCCCCATCAAGGACCATGCCAAGCTAACAGGAGCGCCCGGAGCCGTCCAGGCAACACGGCCCCGACTCGGCCCTACAGAGTGTGGAAAGCTGTTTAAATACGCAGACTTCCATAAGCGTACCCAGGGCTTGAAGCGGCCTTTTAGGGCCTTCAAAACCAAGGGGGGGTGACGGCCCTAGAGGCCCTTCCCCAAAGGGGGTACCGGCAACCCCCTTCCCGCGTCGCGGGAGGCAAAAGCGCGCCCCTCAAAGGTGGGCCCCTCGGCTTAGGCGCGCTCGTCCAGGACGAAGCGCTCGCCGAGGTACACGGCCCGCGCGTCGGCGGAGTCGGCCAGCTCTCTGGGGGTGCCGTGGAGCAGCACCTTGCCGTGGGCCAAGAGGTACGCCCGGTCGCAGATGCGCAAGGTGTCGCGCACGTTGTGGTCGGTAATGAGGACGCCCAACCCCCGGGTGCGCAGGGCGGCAATTTGCCGTTGGATGTCGACGACGTTGAGGGGGTCCACCCCGGCAAAGGGCTCGTCGAAAAGCATGAAGCGGGGGCGGCGGATGAGGGAGCGGGCGATTTCCGCCCGGCGCCGCTCGCCGCCGCTGAGCTGGTCCCCCAGCGACTCGGCCACCTCGGTGAGGTGAAACTCCTCCAAAAGGGCCTGGGCAGCGGCCTCGCGCTGGGCGCGGTTTTGGCGCTTGTCCAGCTCCAGCACGGCCAGGAAGTTTTGCCGCAGGGTGAGGCGCCGAAAGATGGAGGCCTCCTGGGGCAAGTAGCCGAGGCCCGCGCGCGCCCGGCGGTGGATGGGCAAGCGCGTCAAGTCCAGCCCGGCCAAAGAGACGGTGCCGGCCTCCGCCGGGACGAGGCCCACCACCATGTTGAAGGTGGTGGTTTTGCCGGCCCCGTTGGGCCCGAGCAGCCCCACCACCTCGCCCAAGCTGACTTCCACATGGACGTCGTCCACCACCCGGCGGCCGCGGTAACTCTTCACCAGCCCCCTGGCGACGAGCTGCTCGCTCACTTGGGCGGCGCCGCCTTCTTCATGTTGGCTTTCCGCTTCTCGTCCTGGCCCTTGCTGTCCAAGACGCCAATCGCGTTGTCGACGTCCATCAAGTCCGAGTCGACGTAAAAGGTAATTTTGGTGCCCGTCATCTCGTTGGTGCCCTGACGGCCCTGGGGGTGGCCGGTCATCACCAGCACCTCCTTGGTGGTGTCGAAGTCGCCGACGTCCCCCCGCGCCCAGCGGTTGCCGTCCACCGCTTCCACGTTGCCGGTGCACTCGATGCGCTTCACCTCGTTGACGTCCTTGTTGACGTAGTAGGCGATGGCCCGCTCGCACGTCATGAGGGTGTTGTGGCGCTTCACGTGGACGTGCCCCAAGCACACCATTTGCTCCTTGGAGCCCTCCATCCGCCCGCGGTCGCATTGAATGTTGGCCGGGTTGACAAACTCCCCCTGAAGGGGACCGGCGTCCGGGGCGCCCAGCGGCAGCGAGGCGGCCTTCTTCTTCTTCGCCGCGCGGCGCTCCTCCTGCCCTTGGCTTTCCAGAATGGCGTTGACGGTGGTGACGTCCATCTGGTCCGAGTTGACGTGAAAGGTAATTTGCTCCCCCTCCAAGAGGTTGGTCCCCTGTCGGCCCCGGGGGTTGCCGGTCATCACCAGCACCTCGGTGACGTTGTCATAGTTGCCGAAGTCCCCGGTGGCCCAGCGGTCATCATCCACTGCCACCACGTCGCCGATGCACTCGAAGTGCGTCATGTCGTTGACGTCGCGGTTGGTGTAGTAGGCGATGAGTTTCTGGCAGGTAATGTCCGTGTTGTAGCGCTTCACCAGCACGTGCCCGGTGCAGACCAGTTGCTGCTTGGCGCCCTCCATCCGCGCGAAGTCGCATTTGACGTCCACCGGGTTGTGGAAGCCGCCGTCCGGGCCGAAGCGGCCGGCCGAGCCGCCGTCCACCGCGGCCAAGAGAAGCAGCAGAGCAATCACGGGCCGCGCGTCCGCGTCTCGGGGTTTACAAACTCGTACTCGTCGGTGCGGAGGTGGATGTCGAAGGCGTCGGCGCGCAGCCAGAAGCCGTCCGGCCCGTCCACTTGAAGCTTGGAGGAGCCGGTGGCGCGCTGCTCCGGCGAGTTGAAGAAGGCGTGCTTGGTCCGGGCCTCCACGCCCGTCGGCAGCCGCACCGTCACGCCGTCGGTGACTTCCACCACCCGGGTGAGGAGGTTGCCCACGGCCTGGGGGGCCGAAAGGTGGGTGGCCGGGGGCACCACCCCGGGCGGGGAGGGCGGCTCGGTGCGGTAGACGTCCAGCTGCAAGTCCCTGAAGTCCACGTCGGCACTGGCCCGGTGGTATTCAATCAGGCTGCTCGAGCCGACTGCGCTCAATGTCGAGTTGTGGAAGTTGCGCAGCTTCACCTCGTGCAGCGTCACCTCGGGCGCCGCTTTGGTTGGCGGAGGCGGCACGGCACAGCTACTGAGCAGCGCGGCGAGGGCGGCAAAACGGCGCACGGGGAAAGGCCTAACACACTGTCTTCCAGCGCTGGTGCATCCACACCCATTGCTCGGGCGCCCGGCGCACGGCTGCCTCGATGGCGGCCGAGTAGCGCGCGGTGAGCTCCGCTGCGTCCGCCTCGGCGTCTCCGCTGTGCGGGACTTCCAACTCCGCACCACTCAGCTGGTAGCGCCCGTCCGGGCCGCGCTGCAGAAAGCCCACCACCGTGGCCGCGCCAGTGCGCAGAGTGAGGTCCGCCGGGGCCCTTGGGGTACTGGCCAACGTGCCGAAGAAGGGGACGCACAGAGACTGCACCCGCGTGTCCTGGTCGACGAGGAAGCCCAGCATGGCGCCTTTGCGCACCGCGCGCAGCACGGCCACCGCCGCGCCGGGGGTGCCTCTCAAAATGCTGCGCACGCCCCCGCGCGCCCGGAAGGCCTCGGCCAGTGCCCCAAGCCGGCTGTCCACCCCTTCGCGGGCGATGACGTGCAACGGAAGCCCGAGCCGCACCAGCGCCCAGCCGAAAAGCTCCCAGTGCCCAACGTGCCCGCTGACGGCCACCACCCCGCGCCCTTGGGCCACCGCACGCAACAGGAGACTTTTCACCGCCTCCGGCACTTCCACCAGCCTGTCCCACTGCGAAGGCGAGAGGCGCGAGGCCACCGCCGCCTCCAGCGCGCAGCGGCCGAGGTGGCGGAAGCAGGCCCGGGCCAGCGCCCAGCGCTCGGCTTCGGCCTTTTCCGGAAAGGCCCGGGCCAGCGAGGTGAGTGCCTTGGCCCTCTCCTTGGGAAGCAGCCGGAAGGCCACACTCCCAAGTCCGTCCCCCAACCCTTGCGCCCAACGCAGCGGCAACAGGCTCGCCAGGGCCAGCGCGCTGCGCAGAAAGGCAAAGCGGACGGAGCGCTTGAGGCGCTTTGCCAACGGGGGCGTCACGTGGGAAACCCTTCGCCTCCAAAAGGCCAAGGCCTTCCTCTATGGCACAGCGCGAGTACAACTTCGACGGACTCGTCGGGCCGACGCACAACCACGCGGGCATGGCACCGGGCAACCTCGCCTCGGCGGCCCACGAGGGCGAGGTGTCCAGCCCGCGGAAAGCCGCGCTGCAGGGCCTGGCCAAAATGCGCTTCATCGCCTCACTGGGCGTCGAGCAGGCGGTGCTTCCGCCGCAGCCGAGGCCCTCTCTGCGCACCCTGCGGGCGCTGGGCTTCACCGGCACGGACGAGGCGGTGGTGACGCGGGCCGCGACGGAGGCCGAGCCCTTACTGCGGGCGTGCTCCAGCGCGGCCTCGATGTGGACGGCCAACGCCTGCACCACCGCCCCTTCCATGGACAGCGCCGACGGCCGGGTGCACCTCACCCCGGCCAACCTCACCGCCATGTTTCACCGCAGCATTGAGGCGGACACCACCCACGCCGTGTTGGCGAGACTGTTTGCCGACGTCCGGCACTTCGCCGTCCACGCCCCGTTGCCCGGCGGCGCGCACTTCGCCGACGAGGGCGCCGCCAACCACAGCCGGCTCGAGGTAAAAGGGCGGCCGGCCGTCCACCTCTTCGGCTGGGGCAGAAGTAGCTACCGGCCAAGCCCTGTCCCGCTGCGCTTTCCGGCCCGCCAGACGCGCGAGGCCAGCGAGACGCTGGCCCGGCTGCACCAGCTAAAAAGCGCGCAGTGCCTCTTCCCCCAGCAGAGTCCGGCCGGCATTGACGCCGGGGCCTTCCACTCGGACGTCCTGGCGGTGGCCAACGAGGGCGTCCTCCTGGTGCACGAGGCCGCCTTTCTGGACATGGCAGCTCTGCTTTCTTCTTTGCGCGAGAAGCTAGGGCCGGCCTTCACCCCCATTGTCGCCAGCGAGGCCGAGCTCCCCGCCGCCGAGGCGGTGGCGGCCTACCCCTTCAACAGCCAGCTGCTCAGTCTCCCTTCTGGCGCCATGGCCATGGTGGCGCCGGTGGAAAGCCAAGAGAGCCCCACCGCCCGGGCCTTCCTCGAGCGGGTGGTGGCCGAGGACAACCCGGTGGAGGCGGTGCACTACCTGGACGTGCGCGAGTCCATGCACAACGGCGGCGGCCCGGCCTGCTTGCGCCAGCGCATTGTCCTCACCGACGCCGAGGCCGACGCGGTCAAGGCGCGGGTGTTTTTTGACGAGGCGCTGCACGAGGACTTGAGCGGCTGGGTGCGGCGCCACTACCGAGACCGCCTGGTGCCGGAGGACCTCCGGGACCCGGCCCTGGCCCGCGAGGGGATGGCCGCCCTGGACGAGCTGACGCGGCTATTGCACTTGGGCAGCGTCTACGACTTCCAGAAGGGCTGAGGGCCTCACTGGAAGCGAGGGGAGCCCCGCGCCTCATCCCCGCCGTCGCCGCTGCCACCATCGCGTCGGCCCGTCCCGCCATCGTCGTCGTTTTCCGTGCCGCCGTCCTCGTCCTCCACGCCCCCGTCGTCGTCCTCCACCCCGCCGTCGTCGTCATTGGGGCCGCCGTCGTCAACGCCGCCGTCGGCCACGGCCAGGGCGCCCACCAGCTGGTCCACGCTGCAGCCGACGGACGTCCCCAGAAACAACAGGCCCAGCGCCAGCAGCACGAAGGAGGCGCGCATGTGGGCCACTACCTCCGCAGCGCCGCGTCGATGTTGGGCTGCTGGATGCTGTGCGGGTGCTCTTTCCGGAAGCGCGCCGCGCGGCGGGCCGCCTCGGCGCGGTGCCCCTGCCGGACGAGGAGGCGGATGCTGAGCGCCTCGCGCTCCTCGGTGAGAAGGCCCGAGGAAAACTCGTGCGCATGCCGCTCGAGCAGCGCCTGGGCCTCGGCGAGCCGCCCATGGGCGATGGCCGCGCGGGCGCTGTCCAACAGGGCGCGCTCCTCGCCCAGCGTGTCAGCCTCCCTCGGCGCCAAGGCTTCGGGCGCCTCGGGCGCTGGCGTCAGCGCCGGTGCGGCAGGCGCCGGGGCCAGCGGCAACGCCTTCGCCACCTCCTTCCGGTGAAGGCTGGCCGCGTTGGCGGCGGCCTTCTGGTGGGTGCGCACCTCGACGTAGGCGACGGTGCTGCCGGTGACGGCGGTGGCGGCCACCACGCCCATCACCACCACTTTCTTGAGAAGCACCGCCTTGGTGAGGGCCCCGAGTAGGCTTTCGGCCGGGACGGGGCTCGCCGCGCCGCCCGCGGACAGAGCCGTGGCCACGGCACCGGCGGCACCGAGGCCCGCGGCCACGCCCAGCGTCTCGGCCAGGTGGAGCCGCACGCGCTCCTTGGCCCCTTCCGGGGGAGCCAGGGCCTCGGCGTCGGCGCGGCTGAGGGCCTCCCAGCCCTCGGGCAGTCCGTCGTCCAGGGTGCCACTCATCGCTCGCCTCGCAGGACGGCGGCCACCTTGGCCCGGCCGAGCCTCAGCCGGGAGTAGACGGTATTCAACGGGACGTTGAGCTCGTCGGCAATTTGGGGCACCGCAATTCCGTGGAGGT
The DNA here is from genome assembly GCA_052143535.1 of Myxococcaceae bacterium. Classification (GTDB taxonomy): domain Bacteria; phylum Myxococcota; class Myxococcia; order Myxococcales; family Myxococcaceae; genus JADGRA01. The sequence continues at coordinate 25,017 of JBKQSS010000089.1, forward strand.
CGTGCATCACCACCACCGCCCGCTGCTGGAGGTCAATCTGGCCGAGCGCTGCGTGCAGTTGGCGACTGGCCTCACGCGACTGCAAAGCGGCGTCCGGGCCCTCGCCGTCGTCCGGCAGCTCGCGGGCCGGCTCGTCGACGTCCACCTCATGCCGGCGCTGGCGTCGCCACTGGGCAGCAATGCGGAAGGCAATGCCCAAAAGCCAGGGACGAAGGGGGCGAGAGCTGTCGTACGTCGCATAGCGCCTGTGAGCCACCACAAATACGTCGTGCACCGCATCTTCCACGTCTGCCGCGGGCACGCCCAGCCGCCGCAAGTAAAGCCACACGCCTTCAAACTCGGCGTCGTAGGCAGCCGCAAAGTCCGGGGCAGGTGGCACGTCGGCCTTCACGGCCAGGGTGAGCGCAGCAGACACTCCATCTACCTTTTGTCTGCTGTCCGTCACTTCCGTCACCCTTAGAAAAGCACGAAGAGGCCAGCGGCGAGACTCAAGGCAAAGGTGGGGGACGTCCAGGCCGTCAGCGTGGGTTCCGCCTGCACTTGAAGGTGCGTCTGGACGGCGTTGACGAAGCCGGTGGCTTGAAGTCGCAGTCCCACCGGGTGCGCAAACACCCAGTCCCATTGCCCTCGGACGCCGAAGGCCAGCACCCAGCTGCTGGGGCTATTCACGCTGTAATAGCCCTGGCCGGAAGAGGCCAGCGGCCCCGTCTGCACAAGCGCGCAAAGGCCAAAGGCGCCGAGGGTGCCGCAGCCCACCAACGCCCCCGTCACCAAGGTGCTGGAAATGGTGCCCGACTCAAAGGCGAAGGACGTCGAGGGGAGCCAGCCGGCCTCGAGTTCCACCGAGAAAAGCCCAAAGGCCACCCCACCGTGGAGGAGGACGCCGAAGGCCCGCCGCGGCACGAGGCCCACCGTCCACTCCGCCCCCGCGCCGACAATGCCGTGAAAGGGCCGCGCCTCTGGCCCAGCCGTGGCCGCAGCGGCCTCGACAGCAGGCGCGGCTGGCGCGGGAGCTACCGGAGGCTCGGGCTCGCGCACCGCTGCCGTGGGCGACGGAGGCCGGCCGGCGTCCGGAGCGCTGTCCGAGGCAGCCACAGCCTGGGCCACCGGGCCGCGGGCGCCAGCGTCAGGCCCCACCGGCGGCAACGTGGCCGCCAGCGCCTCTGTGCCGGCGTCCGGCGGCCGGGGCACGAGCGTCTCGGTGCCAGCGTCCGGCGGCGCGGGCGGGGCAACGGGCGGCTCGGGCCGGGCCAGCGTCTGTGGCGCCGGCGGCCGCACGCCGGAAGCGCGGGCCCCGGTGCCGCTGGCGCCGGGGCTGGAGGAGACGCTGCCCGCCACCGCAGCGCCGGCACCGGAGCCGCCCACCGCCAGCGCGGCGCCGGGACTGGCCGCCTCCACCGAGGGAGCCGTTGCGAGAGAGCTTGCCGGAGGTACCGGGGGGCCTGAGCGGACACGGGACGGCGGCGGCTGGGCGAGTGGGTCAATGGCCAAGGCAATGGCCAGCGCCATGGCCGAGCCGAGCTCCTCGCAGGTGGGCCCGGGCGCGGCGAGCACCCGGACGCCGAGGCTTTTGTGGGTATGGGCGTCCCGCAGCTGGATGCGGGCGTGAAACGTCCCGCCCTCCGTCGAGAGGACGGCGGACACCCGGCGGCGGGCATTGGCGTCAAAGGGCCAGTAGCCGAGAATGCTGCTGACGGCGCGCCGGAGCTCCTTGTCCGAGGGGCAGCTGTGCGCACCTGCGCGCTTGGTGACGTCCAGGGAGGCGTGGCTGTGGTGAGCCGTCGTCGCCGCCGAGGAGAGCGCCGGCAACAGCAGTCCCGCCAACGCAAAAAATGCGCGGCCTGCCCGATGCGTCATCCCTCGGCAATCTCCTGCTCTTTGAGCCGGAGGTCCGGCGGGGAGAGCGACTCTCCGGCAAAGCCTGAGGCTAACTCAATCGGTTGCTTTGCTGCCCTTGGTGGTAGCTCCCCAGTCCAAGTACCCCCCGAGGAGGCGCTTGGGCTTGGGGGTTGCCGGAGCCGCCGGGGGCCGGTGTTTTTTTCGTCCACCGACGGCCAGGTGGGCCCCATAAACGCGGGGGGAAGCGCTACTGGCCTGTCACCCCCCAGCCAGGGGGGGGCGTCTCAGCGGCGCTTCGCCAGGGCGGGGCCGGCCACGTGCTTGGCTTTGCGCCCGCAGCGCCTCGCCCCACTGCTGCTTAGAGTTGTAGTCGGCCTGCCGAAGCGACAACGCCACAATGGTGAGCGTCGGGTTTTCGGTGCCGGCGCTTGAAAACTGGCTACCGTCCGAGATGAAGAGGTTGGCCACGTCGTGCGTCTGGCCGTACTCGTTGCAAACGCCGTCGCCGCGACTGCGCGCTCTGCCGGCCGGGTCCCCATGTTGTGCGCGGCTGCGAAGGCCCCTAGCGAAGACGCCGTCCGTGCCCCGGCGGCCTCGCACCACACCGCCCAGGCGCCCCTTTTGGCCGTCGGCTTGAAACTAGAGCGCCCGAGGGCCTCGTCGGTGGAGGGCGGCGAGGAGCACCAGCGTCAACAGCACGGCCCCTCCGGCACCTCCCGTCGGGCCCTGGCCGGTGACGCTGAAGCAGCCGTAGGCGGGCGGGGGGACATTGCCGGCGCTCGGGTTGTTGGGGTCAAGCCCCTCCTTGAGGTACCCAATGTACGGGCTGCCCTCTCCCTCCAGCGCGGCCAGCGCCGTGTCGAGGGACGAAATGCTGCAGCAGACAAGGCCGCGGGCCCGCATCGCCAGGCCGAAGGGCGTCGTCACGGTGCCGTAGCCGGTGACGCCGTTGGCGTGACAGATGGCGCACTGGGGGGTGTAGGAGAGAGAAAGCTGCGTCACAATTTCCGGCGGGTAGGTGGGCGAGGCGGCGGAGACTCCGGGGCGCGACAGCAATGCCAGGGCCAGGGCCAGCGGAAGAATTCTCAAAGAGGCGCAGCTCATAGGTAGGTGTGCAGCTGGATGAGGAAGGAAAAGGTGTTGGTGGAGCTGGTGGCCGTCGGCTGGTAGCGGTACAGGCCGTCCAGCCGAATGTCGGTGTGGGGAAGGCAGAACCAGTCGATGGTCATCCACGTCCCGACGCCCGTCCCATTCACCCCGTAGCTGGTGAGCGTCTCGATGGCGGGGGCGAAGTGCAGCCCCTGGATGGGCTCCCAGTCCACCTGGAGCCAGCTTGTGCCGTTGGGCTGGACAACGCCGCTGCCGAGGGTGCTGTTGAGGTAGACGTCCGCCTCCACCATGACTACGACCGGCTCGATGGGGGCCCAGCGAGAGAAGGCGCCGTACACCTGCCGCAAGGTGGGGCTGGGCGCGGACAGGGAGAGCTCGGCCCGGGTGACCAGGGCGCTGAAGCCGACGCTGGCCCGCTCTGCCACCGGCACCTCCACCAGCCCGCTGAAGCCGCGCTGTCGGTAGGCGTCCGGGCTGATGTTGAGGTTGCCGAGGATGGCCAGCACCTCGGTGCGCACCTTGCCGTTGTCGAAGGCCACCGACAGGCCTGACTGTTGGTCGACGTTGATGTCCGTCTGGGTGTTGTTGCGCACCCAGGCGGTGTGCTCGACGTTGCGCAGGCCGAAGGGCAAATTGATGCGCCCCAGCCGAATGAGGAGGCTGTCGTCGAGCTGGAGCCCCACCCAGTAGTCGCGGGCGAGGAGTTGCTCGTTGTCGCCCCGGTTGGTGACGAGGACGGCCAAGTCCGTATAGGAGGACGTTCCCCAGCCAAGGGAGCCCGCCGCCCGGAAAATCCCCAGCTTCAATTCGGCCCGGGCGTCGAGCAGCATCATCAGAAACTGCTGGTTGCTGGCGGTGATGGCCGCCTCGGTGGGCGTGGCCGCGGTCGTCTCGGCCACCCAGAACTCGGCCCCCCGGAACGTCACCTGGGCCAGGAGCCAGTCCGGCAGCGGGACGACACCGAAGGCGAAGTTGGCATAGGACGGCGCCTCGTCCCCCTTGAAGGGCGCGCCGTAATTCATCTGCAAAAGAAGGACGTCCTGAGCCCGGCCGTAGTCGGTGAGCAGCCCGGCCCCGGAGGGGTCGACGTGGCACACGCCGCAGCCGGTGTAGTCGTGCCGAATCATGAAGGGGTAGGCCTCGGCCGACGTCGGCAGAAGCAGCAAGGCGAGGGTGGCCAAAAAGAGCCACGCCCACCGGCGTGCGACGTGGAGACTCCCTCGGCTGCCCTGCACGCCTTGGGCGTCTAGGACTCCACGAGATGGAAGCTGACGCTGATGTCCACCGGCGGCTTCACGGTAATGCCGAGGTAGCTGGGCGTCGCAATGTCGTAGTCGTTCATGTTGACGTGGATGTCGCCCTGGACGTCGTAGGCGTTGCCCTTGCGCACGGCCTTGTAATGAAACGTCACCGGCCGGGACTTCCCGTGAATGGTCATGGTGCCCGGCGCCGTCGCGTCGACGCTCGCCCCGTCGCCGGGAAACTTGAGGCCGGCGCGCGGCACCACCAGCTCGGCCGTCGGGTATTTGCCCGACTCGAGGTACTTCTCCTGCATGTGGGTGTCCCGCATGCCGATGCCGGTCGAGATTCTCGCCACCGGGACGGTCAGCACCAGCTCCCCCCCCTTGTCGGCGGTTTGAAGCTCGTTGCCCGTCCCTTCGATGCGCAAGCCGCCGGGGCCGCTGCAGGAGAACGTCACCTTGGCCTCTTTGGCCTGGAGGGCCGCGAAGACGAGGCCCGGAACGGCGCACAACAGCGCCACCACACTCCACGACAGACGACTTTGACGCATGACACTGACCTCCAAGAAGAGACGACGTGTTTTCTGTTGCTACCTGACTCTTCGCCTTCGCTCCGCGGCGAGCCCCCAAAGGTGGTTGTCCCATTCGCAGTCCTGAGGACACCGCTCAGGGCAAAGCGATGCGCCCAGGAGCACCGTTGGTGCCGGCTTCCGTATGACAGCTGTTGCAGTCGGCCGAAGAGACGGGCGTCGTCATGGCCCGCGTCCCACCGTCAAAAGTCACCACCGCGGTGATGGGGAAGCCGGGCACGTCGCCGTAGAAGTTGCCATTGCTGTTGGCGGTGAAGGACACCGACGCGCCGGCGCTGTCCGTCACCGTCACCACCGCGCCGGCGGCGGCCGAGGCCACGCAGTCATCCGGCTCGTGGCCGGTGGGGTAGACGGTGCCTCCGGCGTTGAAGCCCGGGCCGCCGTTGGCCTGGTGGCAGCTGACGCACGCCTCGCCCGGACGCATGTTGCCGCCCTCCGAGCCGGTGTACGTCTGGCCACTGGTGCAGACGTCCGCGCCGGAGAAGGCCGGGTCCACGGCCACCGTGCCTGCGTCCGGGACGCTGGCGCAGGTGCCTGAGGGCATGCCCGCGTCCACCCAACTGGCGAAGGCGGCTTGCGAGGCCGCCGCCACGGTGGGGTTGGGGCTGGGCGGCATGGGCGCGGTGGTGCTGGCCATGCGCACCACCGCCCGCTGCCCATTGCTTTGGCTTGGGTAGCTGGGCGAGGACGCCTGCAGGGCGGCCAGGGTGTTGAGGGACTGGGGGGCGCCGTTGGCCGTGGGCGCGCCGTGGCAGCCGAGGCAGCTGGCGACGAGGACGTCGCCGGCGGCGCACGGGAGGTCCAGCGAGGCCGCCGAGCCCCCGGGGCCACCGTCAGAGGTGGTGGAAGCCGCCCCGGTGTTGTCTCCCGGCAAGGCCGTGGACGTGCCAATGCAGCCGGAGGCGAGCAGGCAGAGGCCGGCGGTGAGTGCGACGAGGGCGAACCAGGGCGAGCGCATGCGTTGGGGGGAGTGTCCTGAGGTTTGAAGAGCGCCGCCATTGCAGGCGGAAGAGTTGCCTTGACTACCTCGCGCGCAGGGTGGGCCTGGGTGCGTGGACGTCACCGAAAGACGCAGCCCTTGGGGAATTCATACCAAGCATTGTCCTCACCGCCCCCGCTCCGTCACGCCGGTGGGGCCGACGAGGGCGACGGCTGTCCACGCGCCTAGGGCGGCGGCAATGTCACCCGGCCCGGCGCGCCGTTGGTGCCGGTTTGGGTGTGGCAGCTGTTGCAGTCGCCCGAGGCGACGGCCGTCGTCATGGCCCGCGTCTTCCCGTTGAAACTCACCACTGCGGTGATGGGGAAGCTCAGCGAGGCATTGCCGGAGAAGTTGCCATTGCTGTTGGCGGTGAAGGACGCCGTCGCGCCGGTGCTGTCCGTCACCGTCACCACCGCGCCGGCCGAGGCCGAGGCCACGCAGTCATCCGGCTCGTGGCCCGTCGGGTACACCGTGCCTCCCACGTTGAAGTTGGGCCCACCGTGCGTCTGGTGGCAGGCGATGCAGGCCTCGCCGGGCCGCATGGTGGCGCCCTCCGAGCCGGTGTACGTCTGGCCGCTGGTGCATTGGGCCGGGTCATTGAGTGGGTCCGGTGGCCCGGCGTCGGGAAGCCCACCGTCGGTGGTGCAGCTGCCGGAGGGCATGCCCGCGTCCACCCAGGTAGCGAAGGTGGCCTGGCCAGCAGTGGAGGGTGCTGCATTGCCGGCGGGGGGCATGGGGGCGCCGGTGTCCGCCATGCGCACCACCGCCCGCTGGCCGTTGCTTTGGCCGGGGTAGCCCGGGGAGGGGCCTTGCAGCTGTGCCAGCGTCACCAGCGACTGGGGGGCGCCCCCGGCTGGCGTCGGCCCGTGGCAGGCCCAGCAGTAGGTGGAGAGAAGCGAATAAATGTCGCACGGCACGTCCACCACCACGCCGCCGTCGCCTCCGCCCCCTCCACCGCTGCCCGCGTCGCTTCCGCGGCCCGCGTCCGGAGTCCCCGCGTCGTAGGGAGCCGTCCCGCCGTCCGAGACGCACTCAGCGGCGGGAAACCCGGCGTCGACGTAGCTGGCGAAGGCGGCCTGTTGCGCCGCGCTGGGCGCCGGGTACCCGGAGCCAGCCGGGGGCATGGGCGCGGTGCTGCTGGCCATGCGGGTGAGCATGCGCACGCCGTTACTCTGGCTCGGGTAGCCGGGCGAGGCAGCCGCCAACTCCGCTGGCGTCACCAGGGACTGGGGCGCGCCGCCCGCCGGCGTCGGCCCGTGACAGGCCCAGCAGGAGGTGGACAGCATGCTGTAGACGTCACAGGGCAAGTCCGTGGAGAGAATGACGGCGCCGCCGTCGCTTTTGCCGCCGCCCGTCCCGCTCGCGCCTCCGACGCTGCCGCTGTCCGCGGTGACGTCCAAGGCGGAGGGCCCGGCCTCCCCGAGGCAGCCCGAAGCAACGGACACCGCCAGGGCAGCCAGGAGGGACACCACCAGGCCGACTCTGGGCGCCGCTGTAAGAGGCTGTTTCATCGGCATCGGCTCCCGAAAAAAAACAAACGACTGGCGGTGACACCCACCTGCCGCCCATTGCGCCGAGGCCGCGGCACCTGTCACGGCGCCAGGCAAATTTCGCCAAACGCTTTAGCCACCGGGGGGCGGAGTCCCGCGCTCACGCAAAAAACCGCCAGGACTGCTTTCGCGCTTTGCCCGGGAGGCTTCTCTAGTAGCTGTAGCGAAGGCCCAGGGTGAAGCCAACCAGCTGGTCACTGACGCCGCTGACGCCGGCCGGTCCCGAGCCGCTCGCAAAGTTGAGGGCGTAGCGGGTAAAGACGACGCCCAAGCGCACCTCCAGCGGCGGCGCCACTCGGAAGGACAGCCCGAGTGCCGTGTCGAAGCTGGGCGCGGCCGAGAAGGAAGCGAAGTAGGGCGCCCGGGTGAGCGGCCCGGCGGAATAGGGGTAGAGGTAGCTGAGCTCGAGGAAGAGTGCGCACCAGCTGGCAAAGTCCACGTCCAATTTGAGACCGGCCCGAAGGGCGCGCCAATTCACCTCGGGCTGCCCGGTGAGCACCGTCCCATTGGAGGCCGCCTGGACTTGGAAATTCATCATCTGCCAGCCCACCACAGGGGCCAACCGCACCGCCTTAGAGAGACGCAGCCGGCTGAGAAGCGACGCATTGGCCACCACCGAGAGGGCCGGAAACGTCGTCCCCGAGCTGTCCGCCGCACGCTGTAACTCCATGCCCACGCTGACGCCGGCGCCGAGCTCGACGCCCAAGGACTCGAAGACGCCGCTCGGGGCGCGCAGCGGGAAAAACCCCACCAACAGGGTGGGCTCCTCGGCCAGCGGCACGAAGGTGTTGCGCAGCAGCGGGGTGCTTCCCGGAAGCGTGGCGTAGCTGTACTCGCGGTTGAGGAAGGCAAACGTCACCTGCACCTCAAGCAGCGTGGGCTCGCGCCTCTCCGCTGCCCCTGCCGGCTCGGGCTCCGACGGCACCTCCTCCGCTGCGGCGGCGCCGGGCGCATTCGCGACAGCGGCTGCCGGCGCCGCCGCAGCCGGGCTCGGCGCCTCAGGTTTGGCCAAAGCGGGGGCCACCCCCGCCGCCGGCGCCACCGCGGTGGCCTGACCGGGGGGCGCGGGCGGCACCGGCACGGCCGTGCGCTCCGGCCCGTGGGCCCGGTGCAGCACCCCCACCAAGTCCGCCGTCACACTGTGCAAAGCAGCGCTGGAGAGGGCCATGTTGGAGAGAAACGCCTTTTTTCGGACGAGGACAATGCGCCCCGGGGCCACCACTTGAATGTCGACGTAGCGCCGCTTGGTATTTGCGTCTCGCCCAATTCTTCCAATGACGACGCCGGTGAGTTGCGCCGCGGCAACGCGCTCCCAGTCCAGGTGTCCCTGGCGCAGCACTTGGCTCGAGGGAATGCACGTCACCTCGCCGCACAGGGCTTGTGTGAGTTGGCGCTCCACCGGGTAGCGCCCGAAGGGGATGACGGAAATGCGCGGGGCTGCCCAGCCCGGCGCCGCCTGGAGGAGAAGCCCGGCCGCCACCAGCAGCGCGAGACTCCGTCCTTGGACGGAGTCTTGCCGGCGTCGGGCCCCAGAGTGCGGGGCGACGTGTCCCTTGCCGCGCTTCTGGAGCCACGTCGCTGTAGGCACAAGTAGGGGCGGCGCTGGCCCAAGCCTCGAGGGCTGCGCACCGGTGCTTGCTAGTTGTGCGGACGCCTCGGCGTCCGTCACCTGTGGGGGCCGCCTTCCTCTGCCGCCAAGGCGAGTGGCCCTCACGCCACCTGCGCCACGGTGGCGGACGTCTCCACCTCGTCGTGAAGGACAATGTCCAAAGGCCCCCCGCTGCGCACCGCCACCGCGAGGAGGTGGGCCGCGTCCGGCTCACACTGGGCGAAGCCCCACTCGGCCGAGTCCTCCTGCACCCCGGGGCCGAAGCGGACAGCCGGGGGCTGCCCGGGCTGTAGCCGGAAGGCGCAGGCGCCCAAGGAGGCGGTGAGGCCCGTCCCCAGCGCTTTTAGCGTCGCCTCCTTCAGCGTCCACAGCGCGAAGAAGCGGCGGCGGCGCTCGGCCGGCGTGGCCTCCAGAAGGAAGGCTCGCTCCTCAGGGGCGAAGGCGCGGGCAATGCCCAGCATGTCCGCCTCCCGGCGGCAGTCCTCCACGTCCACCCCGCAGGCCGCGCCGGCCGTCACCACCAGGGCCACCCAGGCCCGCGAGCGCGAGGCGTTGAAGTCCAAGGTGGCGGTGCCTTCCGGCAGCACAGGACGGCCATGGGCCAGCTCGACGAAGGCCAGTGCCGAAGCCTTTTGCCCACAAAGGCCGGACAGCACCCCGCGGACGAGGGCCCGGGTGGCACGGTACAGGGCGCCGTCGCCCGGGCGACGGTAGCGCTTCTCCCGGGCGCGCTCCTCTTGGGAGAGCCAGCCTGCGTGCTGCGGGGCCGCCAGAAGCAGCACCTCGGGCCGGGCCAGAAAGAGGTGCGCCTGGCCGGGCACCAGCAGGGAGGGGGAAAGAGGCATGGGGGCAAACCCAAAGGGGGCGCCCCAGCGAGAATACCCGCGCAGGGAGACGGGCCCTCCCCCTCGCCTCTTTTGAAATGAGACGGCGCCTGTGGGGAGGGTGGGGGGCCCCTTAGGGCGGCACGAGAATGGTGCCGAGGACGCGCTCTCTGCCCACCAACTCGAGGGTGCGCCGAGCGTCACTCAACATGGTTTTCCCGAGCGTCACGGTGAGGAGCACCGCGTCGGCGGCCAGCGCCACCGGGACGCAGGCCAGCTGCTCGATGACGCTGGAGAGCACCACCACCGCCCGCTGCGTCCCGCCGGAGCGGCGCTCCCCCGGGGCGGAGACAAGAGAGCTCATGTTGACGATGAAGGAGGCACTGGTGGCGAGGGTGACGGCGCGCGCGTCCAATAGCCGCATCGGCCCACCACTGACGAGCGCGCCCACGTCGTAGAGGGCGTTGGCCACGCCCAGGGCGGACTCGCCTGGGCCAGCCGGCAGGACGGCCAGCGAGGCCCAAGGGCGCGTCTGCACGGCGAACCACAGCCCATGGGCCGCCGAGCTGGCGGGCGCAAAAGGAAGCACGGACATGGGCTGCGTCTCTTCAACGGGGGACGGCGCGCTACTCATTCGGGCCTTTCAAAGTCTCTACCCAAGCTGCCCCGGGCTGCCCCCGACAGGAGGAGCTTTCCTGACATAGAGGGCCGCTGGGGGCATTTCAAGGAGTGAGCGAGGACCCACGCGAAGCTGTCACCTGGCATTTCTCGGCCGCTTAGCGTCCTTGCACGTGGATGGGCCTGGGGGAAGGCGCCGGAGCCGGCCGCGGGCCCACACGCGCACGCACCGTGGAAAGGCGGGCGAGGCTTGGCTTGCCCCAAGCCCCGTTGGCCACGCAAAGCTTGCCCACCAGCGCATAGCTGGCCGCCACGCTGAAGACGGGCCCCCACGTCCCGAAACCGAGGTCCGCGTAGCCTTGCATGATGTAGCAAATTTGGACGGCCAGGGCGCTGAGCGCCGTCACTCGCTCGGCCGGCGTCCGGGCCCAGCGGTAGGCCCGGACTGCGAAGAAAAGGCCCACCGGGAAGAGGGCCCACAACATGGAGAAGCCCAAAAGCCCCCCGAAGGCCCACAGCCCAAGCACGCTGTTGTGGGGGATGTACGGCTCGAGCTCATAGGTACGCGTGACGTCCGGCAGCTTTATTTTCTCGACGAAGGGGTGGCCGAAGCCCGAACCGAAAAGCGGACTTTCGACGTAGGTAAAAATCAGGTCGAAGTCCTCGAGGTCTCGCCACAGAGTGGAGGCGTCGCGCTTGGAGTCCAGCATGGAGCGGACTTTCTGCACCGGGGTGAAGAAGCCCTCTTGCGAATTCCAGCCGAGCCCGGTGTAGAGAAGTAAGGGCAGCACCGAGGCCACCGCCAGCCGGGCCAGCTTCACCTTGAGCGGCCGCCAGGGCGTCACCAGCCAGAAGACGACGCCCACCAGCACCAGCTCCACCCACACCGTGCGGCGGTTGTTGGCCACCATGCCCCAGACGTAGATGGGGACGAGGCCAAAAAAGAGGCGCAGCGTCCGGTTGGACGGCATCTCCAACAGCATCGCCGCCAGAATGGCCACGCAGCTGGCAAACAGCACCGAGTCATGGTGGCTGGTGGCATGCGTCATGAGCTCGACCGACGGGAATTTGAAGCGGAGGTAAATGGCTTCGGCGGCGCGGAAGAGCCCTACTCCCAGCACCACCTTGCCCAAGAGCTGCGCGTCCTGGCCACCACGCAACCCCTGGCGCATCAGCGCGTACAGAAGGGGCAGGTACAGCCAGCGGATGTTTTGCCACAGGACGAAGCGGAAGCTTCCTCCTCGGGCCAGCCCGTACAGCGACATCCACAGCACGGCCGCCACCGACAGCAGCGCGAAGGTGCTCAAAGGCTTGGGCGTGTCCACCCAGCCCACCCGGTCCAAGGTGGACTTGTGGACGTGCCGGTAAACAATGACGACGCACAACAACAGGGCAATGAGGTCAAACCCCGTCACCACCAAGGGGGAGAAGGGGATGACCAGGTTGAGTTTGGACCAGAGCAGCCGCCCCAACATGGCCCAGGGTGTGTGGACGCGCCCGTCGGCGAAGACGTCCGTCGGCGACTCCAGCCCCCAGCTGAGGGCCAGTAGCACCGTCAGCGTCAGCCGCAACGGGGTGAGCCACAGCGCCCACACCAACAGCGCGAGCAGCGCCGGGGCCACGGCGATGGCGACATTGCCGCTGCCCACCAGCACCGCCACCACTGTGGCCATGGCCAGGGCCAAGAGCACCAGGTGAGTGGCGCGCGACCCGGCTTCCCTCGGGCGAGGCGGGACGACGGCCGAGGTGGGCGCCTGGGGCTCGCTCATGGGGCCCCTTAGACGAGCCGGGGGTAGAGGAAGTAGAGGAAGAAGGCGTAGCCCAGCTCCGCCACCGCCATGGACACCAGCACTGACACCAGCGCGCGGCGCGGGTCCCGGATGCGCGCGGCATGAATGGGTAAGAAGAAGGTGGCGAGCAGGATGGAGAGGAGCAGCAGCTTCAGCACGGGGCGCTGATGATAGCCTTGGCCGGGCGCGCGCATGTAGCCCCATCCGCGCGCCCCTGCATGGAAGGGGCGGATGAGACCCATCGCGAACGCCAGACTGCTGGGGACACGGGCTCCACCCTTCGGCCGAGGTGCCTCCGCACGCGCCGAGCAGGCCCTTGCCGCAGGCGCCACCCACTACGACTGGGCCGTCTTCGGCTTTTACGTGCAGCTCGTCCTTCACGCTGCGCGCCGGCACACGCGGCTCTTCTTGCTCCTCTGGCTGGGCGTGGTGGTGGCCTCGATGGGCCTCACCTCGCTTTTACCCAAGACGTACGAGGTGCAAACCACCCTCCAGGTGCAGCGCCCGGCCGGCCTCAGCGGCGCCAACGACTCGGACACCCAGACCAAGCAGGCGGTGCAGGCCGTCCTGCGCCGAGACAACCTCGTCGCCCTCCTCCAGCAGACGGACTTCCTCAAGAGTTGGCCACTCCACCGCGCGCCGGTGTTGCGCGTGAAGGACTTCCTCTGGGCGCACCTCTTCAAAGCGCCCACCGAGGAGGAGAAAATAGACGGCTTCGTCGGGATGCTGGAGAAGCAGCTGTGGGTGACGCCCGGTGAGGGCACCGTCACCATTGGCGTCCAGCTCTCGGACCCCCAGCTGGCACTGCACCTGGTGGAGTCCTCGCTGCAGAATTTCCTCGACGCGCGCCACACCGCGGAGATTTCCAGCATTGGCGAAGTCATCTCCATTCTCGAGGCGCGCACCGCCTCAGCCCACGAGGCCCTGGAAGAGTCCTTAAAGGAGCTCCAGAAGCTGCGCACCGCGCGGGCCGTCAAGCTGGGCCTCAACGTCCGCCGCGTCAGCGTCCCGGCCATGGCCACCCTGCCGGACCCGGAGACAGAGCAGCTGCTGGTGCAGGTGAAGAGTAAGCGGCTGGCCATTGCCGACCTCGACGACTTCCACCGTCGCCACGTGGAGGAGTTGGAGAACCGGCTCGCCCAGCTGCGCACCACCTACTCGGACACCCACCCGGCGGTGGCCGACGCCCAGGAGGCGCTCGACGCCGCCCGGCCCGAGTCCACCCAGGTGGTGGCGCTGCGTCAGGAGCTGGCCCCGCTCGAGGCCGAGCTCAAGCAGCGCGGCTTTGACGCCAACGCCGCTCTCAGCGCCAGCACCACCCGCGAGCTGGCGCTGCAAAGGACGCTGCAGGCCGATGACCCCCAGGAGGACCAGGACCCCGGCATTGACTTCGCCAAGTCCCAGGCCCGCCATGCGCTGACGCACTACAATGACCTTCTCGACAGGACGGCCGCCGCCCGGCTGGAGCAAGACCGCGCCGGCGCGGCCTTTAAGTACCGCTACGTCGTCCTCTGGCCGCCGCAGAGGCCGCTCGGGCCATTTCGGCCCAAGCCGCTGGAGATTTTTCTGGCCAGCCTTCTGGCCGGCCTCCTCCTCTCCCTCCTCGGCGTCACCTTCGTCGACGTCTCCTCCCAGAAGCTGCTCGAGCCCTGGCAACTCGAGCGCCCCTTGGGCCTGCCTCTCCTCGGGACGCTGTCCACACGAGAGCTCATTGCGCCAGTGAGAGACAAACGGGAGGTGGCCCGGCCGCCGGAGGAAATTCTCGTCCCCTCGGCCGCCGTTAATGCCCTTTGGCGCTCCCTGATGGTGAAGCCCTGGACGACATTGGCGGTGGTGTCCCCTGAAGACGGCGCGCGGGCCTGGAGGCTGGCCCAGCTTCTCGTCGCCGCCGCGGGCAAGCCGCAGCGGCCCGTCCTCAAGGCCGTCAACTTCGTCGACCTCACCCTGTTGCGCGCCGCTAGCGTGGCCCAGGCCCTGGCGGTGGGTAACTTCACCGGGACGGGCGAGCGCATGCGCTTCGTCGTGGCCACCGCCAGCCCCCTCCAAAACCCCGCCGCCCTCAGCGTGCTGGCGGTGTGCGACGCGTCCGTGCTGGTGCTGGAGCTCGGCACCAGCCTGCTGCCCGACGCCGAGGCCACCCTCGGCCTGTTGAGTGCGGAACAGCCCTTGGGGGCCGTCCTCACCACGAAGGGCTAGCCCAAACGTGCGCCGAAGGACTTGGGCACGCCTCGCCCTGTTGCTTGCCGCCTCCGCACTCGCCTGTGGGGCTCTGGCCGGGCCTTTGGGCCTGCGCCAGCTACCGCGCCGTGCGGCCTCGCGCCTGCTTGGGACGGCCCGGCTTCTCGTCCGGCGCCTTGGCCCCAAGGAGCCGCCCCTCTTCTCAAAGCTGGCCGCAAGCCAGGTGGGTTACGGGCCCCTGGCGCGCAAGCACTTCACCTCGCCCCTTCCCTTCACCTCCTTCGTGGTGGTGGAGGAGGGGGCAGAGGCCGTGGCCTTCCAAGGCCAAGGGCCCCTGCAGCGGCGACAGACGGACGTTTTGGGGCCCTTCTCCCTGGTGTTTGTGGGGGACTTCTCCGCGTTGCGAAAGCCTGGACGCTACCTCCTGCACGCGGACAACGGCCTTGTGAGTTTTCCCTTCTCGGTGGGCGCGGACGTCTTCAACGCGCCGCTGCGGGCCGTCCAGCGGTGGTTTTATTACCAGCGCGCCTTCACCGCGGTACAGGCCCCCTATGCCGAAGGCCCCTGGACGCACCCCTCGGACGCGGACAAGGCGCCGCCCGGGGTGCGCGGCGGCTGGCACGACGCCGGGGACTTCTCCCTCTACAGCGCCTCCCTCAACCAGGCCCTCTTCTGGCTTCTCCTCAGCGCCGCGGACTTCCCCCAAGGCAGCGACACCAGCCACATTCCCGAGTCCGGCAACGGCCTCCCGGACGTGCTGGACGAGGCGCGCGTCGGCCTCAGCTGGCTGCTCTCGGTGCAGGACGCCTCGGGCGGCTTTGCCAACACCAGCTGCCAGGAGGCCTACGGCCCCTACGGCACCAACACGCCCAACAGCGTGCCGGTGTACAAAAACGGCGAGGTGGGCACCCTCTCTACCGCCCGCGCGGTGGGAAACCTCGCCTTTGCCGCCGCCCTCTTCCGCCCACTCGACGCGGCCTTCTCCATGGCCTGCCTGCGCGCGGCCTGGGCCGGGGTGGGCTACCTCGACGCCCATGCGGCCGAGGACACCGACGGCCCCAGCTGCTCCTCCTTCCGGGCCGACGGCAATAAGGAGGTGGGCCGGGGCGCCCGCAGCTTCGCCGCCGCGGGCATGCTGCTTGCCACCGCCGAGCCGCGCTTCGCCAAAGCCTTCGAGGAGAGTTTTGCCGCGCCCCAGTACGACGCGCCCTTCCTCCACCTCTCCGGCCAGGCGGCCCTCTTGTACTTGCACGCACCCTCGGGAGAGCCAGCGCGCAAGCAGGCGCTGTGGGCACAGCTTCGCGCCAACGCAGACGTCGCCTTAAAAGAGGGCGCGCGCCACCCCTTCGGCTGGGCCGGCCGCTACCACTGGGGCAGTTTGGGCGCGGGCTTCCTCCGCGCCGCCCTCAACAGCGTCCCCATGTGCCTCCACGCCCCCAGCACAGGCGAGGCGGACTGCGAGCAGGCCCTGGCCAGCCTCCACTACGCGTTTGGGAGAAACCTCCGGCAATTTTGCTACGTGACGGGACTGCCCGGCGCGTCCCGAAGCATGCAGTGGGGCTTTCACCAGTGGCTGGAGGCGCTGGACACAAGGCCCCGGGACTTCCCCGGCATAGTGGCCGGCGGCCCGGCCCTCCACCCCGAGGCGAGGGACGTCTCCACCCCCCAAGCCAGGCCCGTCCCGGCCTGGGGCTACTTTGGAGACCCAGCCTTCCCCCGAGACGCCCAGACGCCAGTGGACGCGCGCTACACCGACAATGACAGCTGGAGTACCGACGAGCCTTCCGTGGAGTGGGAGGCAGAAGCTGTCTACCTCCTCAGCTTCGCCCGCTGGCACGCACAAGGCGAAAGGAATGCGGGGGCCAACACCCAGTGAAGACGAGGCGCGCCCTCGAGGTTTGCTGAAAGAAACGCGGAGAGGGCCCTTTTTATGGACGCGCGCTCTCGGCTCCGCCCTCTTTTGCGCGCGGGGGCGCCTTGACGCTGCGCCCGCTTGCAAACCTGTCCTTCAACAACAGGAAGCGCTTCTCATAGAGGTGGTAGCTGGCGTAGGCCAGTAGCACCGAGGCGGCCGCGCCCACACTGGCCTGGAGGGCGACGGCCGCCGTGTGCGAAATGCCGAGGGAAGAGGCCAGCGCAAACTCCGTGCGCCGCGTGGAGAAGTAGTACGAGAAAAAGTGGTGGTAGACGTACAGCCCATAGCTGTAGGTGCCCAAAAACACGAGGACGCTGCTGGTAAACACCCGTGCCACCCAAGCACGCGGCGGGGCGGTGAGGGCCCAGACGAGAAGGCAGGCCAGTAACACCACCACCAGGCTTTCCCGAAATTGCCACAGGACGGCCGCCCCGCTGCCCACGGTGCGGCTCCAGAGGAGGCGCAGAAGGAAGAGGGCCGCGGCCAGCACCACCACGCGAGGGAGAGCCCGCCTCAGGGCCTCTACCCCGCCCGGACGGCGCGCCAGCACCGCGAGGAAGCTTCCCAGCGCAAGCCCGTCCAGCCGGAAGGGCGTCAACACGTAAAGGACGTGCTCGTTGACGCCCAAGGCAGCGAAGGCCATGCGGGCCACCAGCGCTCCGCCGGCAATGCCGAGACTCGTCCACGCAAGCACCCGGGGACGGCCGGCCAGGGCCCACACCACCAGGGGCCACACCAAGTAGAAGTGCTCCTCCACCGCCAGCGACCAGAAGTGGTCAATGAAGGGCAGCGCCCAGTCCCCCCGCAGGGCCGAAAACACATTCACCCCGTACAGCCACGCCCAGCCCTGGTGTGCCTGCAGAGTCTGAAGCGTCGCGCCATGCCGCAAAGGAAGCAGCGGCAAGACGAAGAAGAGGACGGCCAGGACGCCGTAGTAGAGGGGGAAAATGCGCAGAAAGCGCCGGACGTAGAAGTTGCGGAAGTAGGCCGGCTTCTCGCGCGCGTCGACGAGAATGCCGGTAATGAGGAAGCCCGACAGGACGAAGAAGAGGTCCACCCCGTACTGGCCCCAGCCGGCCACCGCGAAGACGCCCTTCTCAAAGCCGTTGGTGGGGACGCAGTCCCCGATGAAGTGCAGGACAAGCACCATGAGAATGGCCAGCCCCCGCACTCCGTCCAGCACCGGAATGTGCCCGCGCAGCGTCGTCCTTGGACGGGCTCGCTCTGGCTCGGCCGCCTCCACCATGGCCGCCACCGTACTATTGCCGCCCGAAGGCGGCCCCGGGGTCGCCACCGCCCCTGCTGTTTTTGTCCGGCCCCGGCCACTACGGTGCGCCTCTCAAGAGAGGGACTGGGGGGAGGACAACGGCAGCCGGTGAGAGTGCGGTTTGGGACATTGCTGGTGGACGCGGTGCGCTTCGACGAGGCGCTTGCCCGCATTGAGCAGCTGGTGGACGCCCGCCAAGGGGGCGTCGTCTTCACCCCCAACGTGGACCACGTGGTGGTGGCGGAGCGCGAGCCGCGGCTGCGCACCGCCTACGCCCGCTGCGAGCTGGCTCTAGCGGACGGGCAGCCCCTGGTGTGGACGTCGGGCCTGCTTGGGCTGAAGTTGCCTGAGAAGGTGTCTGGCTCGGACGTCCTTCTGCCCCTCTTCGCCCTGGCCGCCAAACGCCACTACCGCGTGTACCTGTTGGGCGCTGCCCCCGGCGTGGCGGTGGAGGCCGCGGCCAAGCTGAAGGCCGAGCTCGGGCTGGAAGTGGTGGGCACCGACGCGCCCCACGTCAGCCTCGTTGCGGAGCCAGACGAGGCGGCGGTGGTGGCCAAGGTGCGCGCTGCCCGGCCTGACTTGTTGCTCGTCTTCCTCGGGGCGCCCAAGGCGGAGGTGTTTTTGGACAGAATTCGGGACGAGGTGCGGCCGGCGGTGGGCGTCAGCCTCGGGGCAAGCTTGGACTTCTACGTCGGCCGGGTGCGCCGCGCCCCACGCTGGATGCAGCGGACGGGCCTCGAGTGGCTGTACCGCCTCGTCCAGGAGCCGCGGCGGCTGGCCAAGCGCTACCTCGTGGACGACGTCGCCTTTCTCGCCATTCTCGCCCGCTCGCGGCGCTTGCCCCGCGCCGAGCGCGTGCGGCCCTAAACGCCCAGCTTCAAGGAGAAAGCCATGGAGGGTGCCTTCGGCCTCGCGCAGGTGTGTGTCCTCACTGGCTGGCTTCTATTTGCCGCGGTGTGGGCGGTGGCAGCTGTGTCCGCGGGTAAAGACAAGCGCCGGCAAACTGGACTGTCGCGCCTTCTCCAGCTTGGACTTGTGGCCGTCGGGGCCGGGCTTTTTTTGCCTCGCCGCGACTTGGCCTCAACCCCAGCGTCGTGCCGACGGCTTCCGCCTGGGCGCCTTTGGGCGGCCTCCTGACGGACGTGGGCGTTGGCTTCGCCATCTGGGCCAGGGCCGTCCTCGGGAGAAACTGGAGCGGCCACGTGAGTCTCAAGGAGGGGCACCAGCTGATGGAAGGCGGCCCCTATGCGCTGGTGCGACACCCCATCTACACCGGGCTTTTGACGGCGCTTTTCGGGACGGCCCTCGTCCGCGGCACCCTGGCAGCGTTTCTGGCGGTGGGCGTCTTCACCGTCTACTGCGTGAGCAAAATCCACCTGGAGGAGCGCTTCCTGGCGTCTGAGTTTGGAAGCGCCTTCCAAAGCTACCGGGCGCGCGTCAAGGCGCTCATCCCCTTCGTCGTCTAAAAGGGCCGGCCCTCCCCCACGGACGGCCACGGCTCACCCCTGGGAAGGCCCCGAGGGGGGAAGGCTGCTGGCCAGTTGGACACCGTTTGCTATGGACTCACTTCGACCGGCACCTCCTGGTTGGACGTCGTCCCGATGCCAAGCTCTCCCACCGAATTCTCCCCCCAAGCCCACAGGCTTCCGTCCCCTTGGATGGCCAGGACAAACGTATTGCCCGCCGTCACCGAGGCGTAGCCCGTCCCAACCAGGAGGGGGAGGGGCGAGCTCGTGGTGGTGCCATTCCCCAGCGTCCCGAAGGCGTTGTTTCCCCAGGCCCACAGCTGTCCGGAGGTTGTCACGGCCAGGCTGAAGAATTCCGCACCGCTCGCGGCAGCGGACGCATAGCCGGTACCGACTTGCTCGGGCGAGCTCTTGTCACTCGTCGTCCCGTCGCCCAGTTGGCCATAGGCGTTGTAGCCCCAGGCCCACAGCGTTTTGTCCGTCTTGACGGCCAACCCGAAAAGCCAGCCGGCCGACACCGAGGCGTACCCGGTGCCAATTTGCCCAGGGGACGTCTGCGAGGCGCCGTTTGCCGTCCCGTTGCCAAGGTCTCCGTGGGCGAGGAGGCCCCACGTCCACAGGGTGCCGTCCTTCTTGATGGCCGCCGTCCAGAAACCACCCGCCGACACGGACGCCCAAGTGTTGTCCGTCCCAATCTGCTCGGGGGCTGTGTGCTGGGTGAGAGTCCCGTCACCGAGCTGCCCGTCCGAGTTGTCACCCCAAGCCCACAAGGTGCCGTCCGTCTTCACGGCCACGGTGTGAGAATAGCCGGCCGACACCGACGCAAACCCCGTCCCCACCAGCACCGGGACGTCCGAATTCGTCGTGGTGCCATTGCCCAACTGGCCATAGGCGTTGTCGCCCCAGGCCCACAGCGTGCCATCCGTCTTGACGGCCGCGTCAAAGACGTTTCCACCGGCCACCGATGCGTAACCCGTTCCAATTTGCAGAGGCGTGGGGTTGGGCTGCGACGACGTCGTGCCGTTGCCCAATTCGCCGGCGCCATCGTGCCCCCACGTCCACAAGGTACCGTCCGTCTTCACCGCCAGCGTGTTGGCGCTGCCGGCGGAGACGGCTGCCCAAGTGACGGTTGCCGCTCGCACGCTGACAGTCGCCACCCCGGAGGCACTCGTGTCGGCGACGCTGGTGGCCCGGACGTGGTAGGCGCCGGCCTGTCCCGGAGCGGTGTAGAAGCCGCTTTGGGAGACGCTTCCACCGGCCGGACTTCCCTCGTCGATGGACCAAGTGACGGCGGTGTTGGCCGTCCCGGTGACATTCGCCGCAAATTGCTGCGTCCCGTTGGGCGGCAATGTCTGGGCAGCCGGAGTCACCGAGACGGTGATGGGTGGCGAAATGAAAATGGCCGCGTTGGCGGTGAGGCTGCCTGAAGTCGCCGTCAGCGTGGCCGTCGTCGCCGCCTGGACGCTGGCCGGTGGCGTGTAGGACGTCGTCGCGCCAGCCTCTGCACTGAGGCTACCCGGGCCAGACAGCGTCCAAACAATGCTGCCGGAGGAGCCGCTCAGCGTGGCAGTAAAGCCGGTGGCACTTCCGCCTGCCATGACGCTTGCTTCAGGAGGGCTGAGGCTGAGCGTCGACGGCATTTCAGTCATGCTGAGGGTGACGCTGGCGGGCAAGCCCCCGTTGACGCTGGCCGACACCCCGCCGCTCGTCCAGCTGGCGCTGGCGCCGCCGCTTTGGGCACAGGGCTCCGAAAAGGCCTGGGCGCTGAAGGTGTCGCTCCCCAGCGGCAGTCCCAGAAGCGCGAAGACGGTGGCGCTTTGGGGTGCGACGTCGAAGGGAAAGGTGACGGTGCTCGCTCCGGCTACCTGGACGAGAAGACAAGCAACGCCACTGGGCGCGAGCGTCGCATTTGAAAACGCAACGCGCACCGTCCCCTCGCCGGCGCCGTCATTCATCTGCAGCGTGACGTGGACGGGCACGTCCGCCGTCACCGTCGCGACGACTGAGTTACTGACGTACGTCGGCGTCGTGCCCCCACTATTGGCGCAAGGTACCGAGTAGGACGCCGCGGTGAAGGTGTTATTCCCGAGCGACAGCCCCTCGAGGGCAAAGACGCTGTTGCCCTGAGGCACGACACCGAATGCCTGGGTGACGGTGGTACTGCCCACCGCCTGCAGGACGACACAGGCCACGCCTGTCGGCGCGAGCTCGAGCTGGGCGGTGGCCACTCCCGAGGGGTGCAGGCGACTGCCCTGTCCGGAGCAACCCGCGAGCGCGGCGAGACAGAGGGCGAGGAGCCCCAACTCGCTAGGAGCCCTGGACTCCATGCGCTTCAGAAGATGGTGATGCTTCCAATTTTGTTGCTCCCATTCTCGACGAACCAGACGTTGCCGTCGGGGCCAGCGGTGATGCCGCTCGCGGCGGCACTCGCAGTGGGGATGGGGAACTCAGTGATGGTGCCGCTCGGCGTAACACGGGCAACGTTGTTCCCCGCTTCCTCGGTGAACCACACGTTGCCGTCCGGGCCGGGGGCCAACTCGTAAGGCAGGCCAGCAACGGTTGGGACGTTGAAGAGAGTGACCGCGCCGGCGGGCGTCATGCGGCCGACCGCGCCTCCGTAACCCTCGGCGAACCAGAGATTGCCGTCCGGGCCGGCGGCGATGCCGAGCAGGAGGATGCCTTGGGTTCCGCCGTTTGCAGTGGAGACGGGAATTTCAGTGATGGTGCCGCTTGGCGTGATGCGGCCAATGGCGTTCGCTTTGTTCTCGATGAACCAGAGGTTGCCGTCAGAGCCGGCGGTGATTTGGGTCAGCGCGCTGGCGGCGGTGGGCACCGGGAACTCCGTGACGCTGCCGCTCGGGGTGATGCGGCCAATGGCGTTCGCGTTCACCTCGGTGAACCAGAGGTTGCCGTCCGGGCCGGCGGCGATGCCAAGAGGAAGGCTGTCTGCAATGGGGATGGGGAACTCGGCCACCGTCCCGCTCGGCGTGATGCGGCCAATGTTGTTCCCGTTCGACTCGGTAAACCAGAGGTTGCCGTCCGCGCCGGCGGTGATGCTGTAGGGGCCACTGCCTGCAGTGAGGACAGGGAATTCGGCGAAGGCCCCACTGGGTGTAATCCGGCCGATTTTATTTGCGGTCGCTTCTGTGAACCAGAGGTTGCCGTCCGGGCCCGCGGTGATGGTTTGCGGACCGCTGGCTGCAGTGGGGATGGTGTATTCGGTGACGGAGTTGCTGGGAGACGGAAACTGTATCCCCACGGTGCCCTCCCCTGCCCCGTTACTCATGTCCAGGGTGACGCTGACCGGTACATCCGCGGTCACCGTCGCCACCACCGAGTTACTGACATAGGTAGCCGCGGCGCCCGCCACTTGGGAGCAAGGCACCGAGTACGAGCTCGCCGAGAAGGTGTCGCTTCCAAGCGGAAGGCCCAAAAGCGCAAACACCGCGCTGGTTTCCGGCGTCACGCCAAACTCGACGGTAACCGTCGTGGAAGTGGGACTCGGCCCGATGACAGTAATGGCAATGCAAAACGTCCCGGTGGGGATGAGTTTAATAAAGGCCGAGGCCCGCCCAGTTGGGGCGTTTTTGACCGCGCCTGTCGAGGGAGAACACGAGGCGAGCGCCAACGCGGTGACAGCGACAGCCAGAGGACGCACGACAGCGTGACGAGCCATTTTTTTCCCGCCCTTTCAGTCCGCGAGGGCGGCGCAGCTGCCCTCTGTGTAGGGACGCCCGAGGGCCACGGTTTCTCTCACCTAGGTTGCACGGGGCGCCCTGGCGACACTGGGGTTGCCGAGGGCGGCACCTGGGGTGGCTTTCACCCCAAGCACTGGCTCCACGAGGGTGAAGCGCGGCGCCTGTCCGCCCACCAAACGGCCCCCAGACGGAAAACAGCGCCTCGAGCGCTTCCCAGCCGCACCGGCACCCGCTCCAGGGACGCTACCCTCAGCGCCTAAGGTGCCCCCACCGCCGTCGAAGGACGTTGTCCCCTCTCCTCGAGCAACTCGAGGAAGAAGCGCTCCAGGCGCCCGCCAGCCGCGTCCCAGGAGTAGTGGGCTTCCACCAACGCACGGCCTCTGTCCCCCAGCTGTGCGGCCAGGGCCGGGGTCTCTAGCACCCGCCCCACCGCCTCGGCGAAAGCTTGTGGCTCGTCCGCGAGGAGAATGTCCATGCCCGGCCGGGCAGAAATGCCCTCCGCTCCCAACGAAGTACTGACGACGGGACGGCCCATGGCCATGGCCTCGAGAATTTTGAAGCGCGTCCCACCGCCCACCCGCAAGGGGGCGACAGTGACGGCCGCTCCTGCGAGGTGCACCCGGACGTCCTCCACCTTCCCCGTCACCTCCACCTTCGGCCCCTGGAAGGCCAATATTTCCGGCGTCGGATGCTGGCCGACAATTTTGAGCCGGGCTTCCGGGTGCCGCCTCTCCAAAAGCGGCCACACCTCGCGGAGGAGGTACAAAAGGCCGTCGACGTTGGGGAAGTAGTTGATGGCACCGAAAAACAGGACGGTGCGCCCGTCCGCGGGCGGTAGGGCTTTCGAGGGCTGAAAGTACTGGACGTCCACCGCGTTGGGCACCACCGCCGAGCGCAATAAGGGCGCCAGCACCCGGGCGCGCGCCTCGTCGGCTTCCGAGCAAAAGGTGACGCCGTCAAAGGCGTTGAAGGCCTCCACCTCCTCCGCCCGAATTTTGGGCCAGTTGGTGGCATTGTGAATGCGCCGGAAAAGCCCCTGCTCGTTGCCGGCCTGCTGCCGGGCCAAGTCGAATTCAATGTTGTGCTCGTCCAGCACCCGCACCGGCAGCGGCGGCCCTTGTGGGAGCTGCTTCAGCGCCAGGTGGGCGAGGAAGGGGTGCTCGACGTTAAGGACGTCGAAGGCCTGCTCGCTGAGTAGCCGCTGCAACAGAGGCCGCAGTGCCCGGAGGTGGAAGAAGTGGTGCTCGAAGCTTCGCCTGGAGACAAGCGCGCGCAGCTGCAACAGCCGCTTGCCCGTGCCCGCCCACGGGCGCGCAGGGACGAGCACCACCCTTTTGCAGTAGCTGCGCATGCTCCGGTCGGCCTCGGCCGCATCGAGGTCCGGGGAGATGAGTGCCACCGCCGTCACGTCATGGCGTCTCGCCAGCGCGGTGAGGAGGCCCGCAATTCTCCGCTGTGCCCCATAGGTGGGGGGACTCGGCGGAAATTGCGACAAGTAGAGAAGCTGAAGGCGTGTGGCGCTCATGGGGTGCCCGCGCGGGGAGGCCTTATGGCACGCTTGGCGGCCCATGTGCGGCATTGCCGGCATCCTCGGACGTATTGACGACAAAAACCGCGCGGCGCTGCGGCGGATGAATGACGCCATGGCCCACCGGGGGCCGGACGGGGAAGCCAGCTGGGAGTCGCCGCCCGGCGCCAATGGCCAGGGCGTGCTGTTAACTCACCGCCGCCTCTCCATCATCGACCTCTCGGAGGCGGCCGCTCAGCCCATGGTGGACGCCGCCACCGGCCAAGTCCTCATTTTCAACGGCGAGATTTACAACTTCCAGGCGCTGCGGGAGCGCCTTCTGGCGGCCGGCCACAGCTTTGCCTCCTCCGGGGACTCGGCCGTGTTGCTGCGGGCGGTGGCCACCCAAGGGCCAGAGGCCGTGGCCTCCTTGCGCGGCATGTTTGCCTTCGCCCAGTGGGACCCCTCTGCCCGGACGCTACTTTTGGCGCGGGACCCGCTGGGAATTAAGCCCCTCTACATTGCGCATTCAGAGGGCACGGGCGCCGGCTGGACAGTGGCCTTCGCCTCGGAAGTGCGCGCCCTTCTGGCCTCGGGACTGCTTGGCACCCCGCGACTCGACACCGCCGCCGCCGCCTCCCTCGTCTGGAATGGCTTTCTCGTCGGGCCGCGCACGGCGGTGCAAGGGGTGGAGTCCCTCGTCCCTGGCCAGCTGCGCCTCTACGGCGAAGCGGGGGCCGAGACGTTGCGGCAGGACTTCGCCCATTACCCGAGGGCGCCCCGTGGGGCGCCGCTGGACGAGGAGCAGCTTGCCTTTGAGTTGCAGGAGTCCGTCCGACTCCACCTCATTTCGGACGTGCCCTTGGCCGTCTTCCTCTCCAGCGGCATTGACTCCTCGGCGGTGGCCAACCTCGCCCACCACGCCGGCAGTGGCCGGGTGCACACCTTCACCTTGGCCTTCGAGGAGTCCGCCTACAACGAGGGACAGCTGGCGCGGCGCATTGCCAGCGCCATTGGCACCGAGCACCAGGAGGTGCTGCTTCGGGAGGCGGACTTCGTCGGGCGCCTCGAGGAGGCGATGGACAGCCTCGACCAGCCCACCTTTGACGGCCTCAACTCCTTCTACATGTCCCACGCCGTCCGCAAGGCCGGCTTCAAAGTGGCCCTGGTGGGGACAGGCGGAGACGAGCTCTTCGGCGGCTACACCAGCTTTCGGGACTTGCCGGCGCTGCACCGCCTCTGCGGCTGGCTGCCCGGGCTGCCGCGCGCCGCCCTGGCCCGGGCCGCTGGCCTGGCCGTCCACGCCCTTCAGCCCGAGACGGGGCCCCTTGTCCGCCAGACGCGCTGGGCCAAGCTGCCGGACATGGTGAAAGAGGCGAGTAGCCTCCTCGGCTTGTACCAGCTGGCCTACGCCCTCTTCCTCCCGGACTTCCAAGTCGAGCTGCTCCAGGGAGGCACCCCCTTACCGGACGGCCTTCCCGAGGAGAGCCGGCCACGCCTCGAGGAAGAGCTCGCCGGACGCTCGGACTTGGCCGCCTTGAGTGCCCTCGAGCAGCGCCTCTTCCTCGGCGAGCGCCTGTTGCGCGACAACGACGCTGCCAGCATGGCCGCCTCCATCGAGCAGCGGCTGCCGTTGGTGGACCAAACGCTGCTTCAGGCCGT
>JBKQSS010000090.1:0-25800 GCA_052143535.1 Myxococcaceae bacterium
GCCAAAATCCTCACGCGACCCAGCGTCCAGGTGATCGCTTGTTTTGAGAACGGAGCCACCGATGAGTTCGGACAGCCAGAGCGCTCCGAAGGCGAGCGCGAGCACAAGCCATGGGCTTTGCATCAGAGTGGTCATAGGCGACCGACTTACACCGCAAAGGCTGTGGGTGCAGCTGGCCGTCGAAATCCTCGCGCCGCACCCGCAGCTGCAGCCTCATCGGTCGAGAGCCTGACGAAGCCAGCACCTCGCCGGCGCGGCAACGAGTTGCCGCGGGCAAGAGTGTGCCCCCGCCGCGAACGGCGGGGGCTACGAACCTTTGGGAGAGCCAGTGCCTACGGAAGCCCGATGTCCCTGGCGTTCTCCTGGCTGAGGATGGTGACCGCGTCGTCGGGGAGCAGCAGACCTTCGTCGAGCTGTTCCTGGAGTGCTTGCGTCACCGCCGCGATGTATCCCGCCTTTGACCCGTACCGTTCCTCGAGCGAAAGGCGCGGATCTCCCGAAGCCATCCGGTCGGCCTTGTGTACAGCGAACGGGACGTATTGGCCGGTTAGGTCGCACAGGTCGGGGAAACCAAAACCGCTCTTGCGCGTGTTCCATCCGGAGTAGGTCCCGAGAGGCGCACGGAGCTGTGTCGAGCGGACGCCGTCCACCTCGTTGCCGTCGGCGTTCACCTTGGGTAGCAGTTCGCGATATGTGAATTTGACCACCGGCGGTTCATCCATCACGCCCGAATCGTCCTTGGAGTCGAACCGCCGTCCACGGTCGAGCACCTGCCGGCTGTTGAAGTTCCCGACGGAGGTCACTCCGGGAATGGTGGGGAAATTCACTTGCGATGCGGCAACCAATTCACCGTTCCGAAGGCTGGCGTAGCGGCTGTGCGGCGGCTCCTGGCCGTCCACCACCCAAGATCGCAATCTCAAGAGCAGGGCACGGAAGTTGTAGGTGTAGGAGTTCACGTTGCTGAACTGCTCGCAGATGGCATTCTGCGAAGGGGCCACGGCTGGCGGCGAACCACCGTGCTGCGTGCTGGACCAGTGGTAAATACGGACATTGTCAGGAATGTCGAGGCCACGGTCGCCGTCGGAGTCCTCCGTCGTCGCCCACATCCCGGCCTGCCAGTACTCGGTGCTGCTCACAGTATTGAAGACCTTGGGACAGGTGTGGCTTCGCCGGCAGCGGTCAAGGAGTCCACCCTCGATCCGCGAGAACTCGTCGGACGTGTCCCCCCAAGTGGTTGGGGACTCCTGACCCGCGAACTGCTTCTCGGTGTGCTGGGTGCCTGCCAGCCGCGTTGGCTGCGCAAAGCGGATATTCATTGAGATTCGGTAACTGGCAATCTCTGGGTCAAGTCCGTCGAACACCCGGTTTCCATTCTCGTCCTCGTTAAATCCCAGGTCGAGGAAGGTGCGCAGGAAGCGGCCGCTCTGTGACACTCCGAAACCGATGGTGCTGTCGACGGCGCCACCCAACGGATTGAGCGGCTCGGTGGCACAGGTGCGATGGTCTTTCCGCGTACTACCCCTGAGGAAAGCGACCAAATCGCGCGTTGCCGCAAAGCCAATGCCCAACACCTGCGGACTCATGCCGGTGTACACCAATTCATAGATGTGATTGGTGTCGAAGCCGCCGTTGAGGCAGGCCTGAGTGTTGCTGGGGGTGCCGGGGAAAGGGGTGCTGGTGCAATTTCCGAACGCCCACTGACTGTTGGGAATGAGCACCTTGGGGTCATCCTGGTGCACGCGCATGGTGAGCGTCGCTGAGGAATTGTCGAGGGTCGCGGTTGGAATCGATGCCGTCGCCGTTCCGCCGCTTCCGGCCAGGAAGACTGTGCTGGTCGCCGCCGCGAGCGTGTACTCCATCCGCACCAGGCCGGTGATGGTGGAACCATCCGGGCGCTGTGCCACCGGAACCACGGTCATGACCTGGCGCCCGCCGCCACCGAGTACGTCGCCCTGCCAGCCGCTCCACAGCAGGATGAATCCCTGGTTCTCGAGAAACCCATCGCCTGCGCTGGTCGCTGAACCGCCGACGTTCAATGTGCCAGAGATCACCTTGTTGCCGCGGTTGACCACATCGTAAATCATCGTGTGGTTGCTTTTGCTCAGGTCGATCGGCATCAGGAGCGAGAACGTCATTGCGTACTCGACCTTGCCTTGGGCGTTCCGCGGGGCAAGCTTGATGTCTTGAATGATGGCGTTGTGCTCGTCGTTGGGGTCAATCTCACCGGTAACGACACCATCGAGTTGCTGATATTGCCCAACACTTCCGAAGCTGGCACCACCGAACATCGGCGAAGTCGTTACGTACGTGATGCTGGTGACCTCCGCGCGAGCGGCGATGGGTAGCGCGAGCAAGGCCATACACGTTGCTCTCAGCAGCCACCCCGCGTAGCGGATGGAAACAGGACAAGGTCCACTCGACCGATTGCTCATAGAATCCTCCTCACTGGTTTTGTCGGAGCTGCACCGAGAGGCAAGGCCCTTGGTGCGAATGCGGCATCGTGCTGCGGACGGTAGGCAAGGCTCGCGAGCAACAGTGCGCCCCCCTACAGGAGTGGATATCCCCCTCGGGCGCCCCAGTAGGCGTCATCCTCCCGGCGTTCAAGGAGCAGCGCGTCGAGCCGCTCGTGACACGGTGTGCCGTACCGAGCTCGGTTTACATTTTTCCGAGCGCTCGGACCTGGCCAGGACCCGCCTTCTAGATGGCACCCTGCCGAGGGCCCGCTCGGCGCGGCGGCCCTCGGCGCCAACTGCCCGACGAGAAGTTCGCCCTTCGCCTGGAACTTGGGGCGCTTGGGTAGATTCGGTCGCCCTCGACTGCGGCTCCTGTCCAGACGTTCCAGCCGCTCGAGGCCGAGTCCCCCCGAGGGCCGTGTGTCCTATGGGGACATGCAGTGCGCCACCAATGCTCCGAATGGATGAGCCGATGCCCGGAGGGTGCCATGTGGAAGTGCTTGTGTCTGGTGAGCGGTCTGGTGTGCGCTTGCGGTGTCAGCGGTGGGTCCGAGGCCTCCTTCCTAGCGGCGCTCCCTTCCGGGCAGACGCTTGAGATTTCGGCTCCCGACGACGGGGCGGTGACGCAGCCTGAGGGCTCGGCGCCTGCGGAAACGGCGCAACTTTACGTGCTGACGCGGCAGACGACAGAGGCTGTCAGCGGCCTTGTCGGTGGCGTGCTCGAGACGCTCGGCGCGATTGCTGCGATGCCACCGAGCGCGGTGTCCGCGGACAGCGCGGCGTGGGGACCCTTCTCGGACGCGCTTTCGCCGGTGGCATGGCGACTGGCGGTCTCCCAATTGGGGCCTGGCCAGCATTCATTTCACTTGGACATCCGTCCGAAAACCGGGACGGATGCCGATTTCCAATCTTTTCTGCAGGGCGCTTCCCAAGGCGCCAGCCCAAACGGCCCAAGCCAGGGCACCTTCTCGGTGGACCTCGGCGTGGCGCAACGCCTTGACCCAGTCGGGAACCCCAACGTCGGGCAGATAGTCGCCTCGTGGAACGTCCAGACCGGCGGGCGAGAGGTGCACGTCGACCTGGCAGGAGTCCATGGGCCCTCCGGTCCGTCGGCCAGCGCCGATGTCAGCGCGGTGCTCTATCCCGATGGTTCGGGAGCGCTCGCCTTCGACGCCAACACCAGTCTCGTCGCGAACGGCACGGCCATTGAGGTGGGCCGAGTTGGCTCGCACTGGATTCCCACCGGGGCGGGTCGGGCCGATGCGGAGGTGAGCCAGGCCGACGGCGGATGGGGTGTCGGACTGACGGAGTGTTGGGATGCGAGCTTTGACGACGTCTACGTGCGCGCCGAGACGAGCACGGGCGACGGTGGCAGCGAAGGCAATCCCTCCGCCTGCGTCTTCGCGAACTCCCTGCTGTAGGTGTCTGATGGCTGCAATCCGTGGAGCCGGCAGACCTCGAGCAGGAGATGGCGCAACTTCACCCGGCAAGTTTTGCCTGGGCGCTTGCCTGCTGCGGGTGGGACACCACCGAGGCCGAGGAGGTGTTGCATTCCGCCTACCTGCGCGTTCTCGAGGGGCGGGCACAGTTCAGGGGGCATTCCTCCTTCAAAACCTGGCTTTTCGCCATCGTCCGGACGGTGGCGGCGGAGACTCGCCGGCGCCGGTGGTTCCGGGACATGGCGCTCAGGCGCTGGGTCGCAGGAAGTCCGCCGCGCGAATTAGACCCGACTCCGGACGAAGCTTTGAATTCCGAAGAACGCGGAGCCCGTGTGCGCCGCGCCCTCGAGCTGCTGGCGGTCCGCCAGCGGGAGGTGCTGGACCTGGTGTTCTTCCATGGGCAGACCATCGAGGAGGCGGCGGCGGTCATGGGAGTTGCGCTCGGGACAGCCAGGGTCCATTACCAACGCGGAAAGCGCCGTCTCCTCGCCCTTCTCGCTCCGGAGGAAACCGATGAAGCCGGACGATGACGATGCCCTCCGAGCGGCACTCGCTGACGCTCACCGCGCCGACGCTCAACGAACGCCCACCTTCGAACGGGTGTGGGCCAAGGCGCAGCGCGGCCACCGACCCCGTTCCTCGCCGGTCCCGTGGCTCGTCACTTGCGCCACCTTGGCCACCGCAGCCGGGCTTGCGGTGTGGGTGGTGGGGCGGTTGGGGCCGCCGCCGGCGCACCTCCCGACGGGAACCACGTGGAGGGGACCCACCGACTTTCTGCTCGAGACCCCGGGCCTGGTCACCCTGCGAACCGTTCCCAATCTCGTCCCCGCCCTCCCAGACCCCGTCTTGCGTCCGGACTCGGACGCCCGCCGAGCCATTCCATGATCCGCCGCCTGCCCCTCTGTTTTTTCACAGTCCTCGTCTTGTCGCTGCCCGTCCTCGCCCAGGAGGGACCGAAGCCCTCAGCGGGCGCGAGCGACCCCATCGGTGGAAAGCTCGTCCCGCCTGAGCTCATCATGAGCCACCAAACGGAACTCGGCATCGACGAGCATCAGCGCGACGCCATCCTCAAGGAGCTCGAGCGCGCGCAAGCGCAGTTTCCGCGACTGCAATGGCA
This sequence comes from Myxococcaceae bacterium, assembly GCA_052143535.1. Taxonomy (GTDB): domain Bacteria; phylum Myxococcota; class Myxococcia; order Myxococcales; family Myxococcaceae; genus JADGRA01. The sequence goes on from JBKQSS010000090.1 coordinate 5,010, forward strand.
GCTCCAAGCGGCCACCGAGCAGCTCAGCGCCCTCCTCGACGCGGCGAAGATTGATGAGACCAAGGCCCTGGCGCAGGCTGGCGAGGTCATGAAGCTGGAGGTAGAAATCAAGAAGACCCACCTCGGGCTGCTCATCCGCATCCGAAACCTGCTCACCGAAGCGCAGCGCGCGAAGCTCCTCGAAATCCGGCGAACAATGCCCTGAGCAGCCGCCTCGAGTCTCGACGTGCTCGTCTAAAGCGGGCTCCACCCGTCTAGAGCGTCTAGACGTGCTGCACCTGAAGCCCTCAGCCTGGAGCAGGCAAGTGTCATGGTAGGGTGCGGCCCCTTGAGACTTCGCGCCCTGCCCTATGCCCTGCTGCTCAGCACCACCACCTTCGCGGCCAGCCCCGGGCCTCGGCCCGCAACACCCAACACTCCCCTCCCTCTCTCGGTCGACGAGCCCTACCCGGGGACGCTGCTGCTCTCCGTCGACGCGACCGACGTCGAGCATCGCATCGTCGCCGTGCATGAGGAGGTGCCGGTCAACGGTGGAAGGGAGCTCATTCTCGTCTACCCGCGCTGGCTGCCCGGGACACACGCGCCAGAGGGCACTCTCGACAGACTGGCAGGACTGGTGGTTACCGCCGGTACCGCGCGGCTGCCCTGGGTCCGCGACAGCACCGAGGTCTTCGCCTTCCACGTGCCGGTGCCCGCGGGCGTCAATAAGGTTTCGGTGGACTTCACCTACCTCTCGCCAGTCAGTCACGCAGTGGGCAGAACCGAGGTCTCGCCGCTGCAGTTGGCGGTGGACTGGAACTCGGTGGTGCTTTACCCGGCGGGCTATTTCACCCGGCAGATTCCAGTAGCGGCCTCCATCCGCGTCCCCGACGGGTGGACGGTGGCCACGGCGCTGGAAGTGGCATCCGTCGATGGCGGCCGTACCCACTTCAAGCCGGTGTCGGTGGACACGCTGGTGGACTCGCCACTGCGTGCCGCACGCTACGCCCGCGCCTACCCCCTCGCGCCCTTGGACGCAGTTTCAGTGACGCTCAACGTGATGGCTGACCGGGTGGATTTGCTCACCATCAAGCCGGAGCTGGTCGAGCTTTACGGCGCGCTGGTGCAGCAGGCCTACCGACTGTTTGGCGGTCACCATTACGACCACTACAACTTCCTGCTCCAGCTCAGCGACGACATTGGCTGGGACACCACCCTGGAACACCACCGGTCCGCCGAGTATGGCGAGCCCGTCGCCGACTTCACCGAGTGGGGGAAGACGGCGGCCGACCGCGATGTCATCCCGCATGAGTACGTCCATTCCTGGGACGGCAAATTCCGGCGCCCGGCCGACCTGTGGACACCCGACTTTCACACCCCGATGCGTGACTCGCTTCTGTGGGTCTACGAGGGTGGCACCCAGTACTGGGGCCAGGTACTCACGGCCCGCGCCGGGCTGTGGACGCGGCAGCAGGCGCTGGACGAGCTGGCGATGATTGTTGCCTCGCTCGAGCACGAGCCCGGTCGGCGCTGGCGCTCAGTCCAGGACACCACCAATGACGAAATCATCAACCCCCGCCGCCCACAGTCCTGGCCCAGCTGGCAGCGCTTCGAGGACTACTACGCCGAGGGGGCGCTCATCTGGCTCGATGCTGACACGCTGATCCGCGAGAAGACGCTCGGGAAGCGCTCGCTAGACGATTTCGCCCGGGCCTTCTTCGGCATCCAGGACGGCAGCTTCGTCCCCGTCACCTACACGTTCGACGACGTGGTCAGCGCCCTCAACGGCGTACTGCCGTACGACTGGGCTAGCTTTTTACGAAGCCGCCTGGACGGGCACGGTCCCGGCGCACCTCTAGACGGCGTGCGCCGTGGCGGCTACCGACTGGTGTTCACCGAGGAGCCCAGCGAATACTGGAAGTCGGTGGAGACCACACGCACCAAGAGCGTTGACCACACCTACTCGCTTGGCCTCGTGGTCGACAATGAGGCAATCGTGAGCTCCGTCCTGTGGGAAAGCCCCGCGTACAAAGCCGGGTTGACGGCAGGAGCGAAGCTGATTGCAGTGGATGGACTGGCCTACGAAGCAGAGCGGCTCCAGAGCGCCATCGCGCGTACGAAGCACAGCGTGGAGCCAGTGGAGCTGCTGGTGCGTGTGGGTGACCGCTTTCGTACCGTGCGCATCGAATACCACGGCGGTCTGCGCTATCCGCACCTGGAGCGCGACCCGGCCCAGAAGCCGCTGCTCGATGAAATTCTCGCGCCGAGGACGTGACACGCGGTCCTTCTAAAGCGCGCACGCCGAGCCCGCCCCGCTTCAGTGGTGTCGCCTTCCCGCGGACACGCAGCTCCCGTGTTTGAAACTCTACGTGGCACAGACGAAGGGCCAGAGCACTGGCGCGTTCTTGGGTGGCGGAGTCCGCGCGACGTTGAGCACCATCGCCAAGAAACTGTAGTAGCCACACACCGCGACGAGGTCGATGGTTCCCTGTTCCCCGAAGTGGCGTACCGTCGCCTGGTAGGTGGAGTCCGAGACTCCTTGGTGGTTCAACAGCTCAGTCACGAAGTCATGGACGTTTTGTTCAGCGTCATCGAGGCCGCCAGGACGGCGGCCCTCAGCGACCGCGGCGACGACTTCAGCGCTCAGGCCAGCCTTGAGTGCGCTCGCCTGGTGGATAGCCCACTCGAAGCGTTGACTCCAGTGACGTGCCGTCAGGAGGATGGCGAACTCGTTCAGCTTTTGTGGAAGTGAGCTCTTGAACCGCAGGTAGTCACCCATCGCCTTGGCCCGAAGCATGACCTCGGGGCTCCGCAGCAGAGGAATGAACGGGCCAAACACTGGCAGTGCGCGGCCCGCCGAGAACTCGACCGAGGCTTGCTTCTGCGCATCGCTCTGTCGGTCGAGAGGAATCTCGGGCATCCGGTCGGTGCAGACCGGGGCGGCGGGTGAGGTTTCCTTCCCTAACTGGGCACCCTCGACCCGGGCGGCGGCCAGCATGGCGCCCGTCCCAAGCAGCGTCCTTCTAGAGATCGACATGGTCTCCTCCTTGTAGCTATGAGACAACCGCACGGTAGCCGCTTTAGCGATGGTAGCTAGCTGGCTTCCTATCAGTCTTGCGCGTCGCGCAGGGCGGCCCTATCTCACAACAACGAGGTTGGGGGGAGTCCCAGTGCAGCCTGAATCCACTAAGCACCACGGGAGCATCGGCTTGCGAGATGGAGGAGGTCCCATAATGAGGTTCCGGCGCGCGCTGCTGATGGTCGCTCTCTTTGCCAGCACCGGCTGCGCCACGGTCCAAGCGCCGCCACTTCAGTTTCCAGCGATTGTTGATCCCCCTCGACAAGAGCATCACGTCGGCAAAGTCATTTTCGCCGAGCTGGTGACCCCAGACCTGGCAACCGCCAAGAAGTTCTATGGGGGACTCTTTGGTTGGACATTTCGCGATATTGAGGCCGGGGCAACACATTACGCCGAGGCCTCTCTTGATGGACATGTTGTCGCGGGGCTGATTCACAGGGATTTGCCGGAAGGAAAACGGCGGCAGCCGGCGTGGCTAACCTACATCTCCGCGCGCGATGTCGACGCGACAACCAAGACCGCGGTCGACCGCGGCGCCACCGTGTTGTTTGAGCCGCATACAATCCCGGACCGTGGTCGCGAAGCCGTCTTCGCAGACCCGCAGGGCGCCGTCTTCGCGGCCCTCGACTCGAGCAGTGGCGACCCCCCCGAGGTCCTAGCCGCCCCCGGAGACTGGATTTGGAGTTCGCTGATGACGAGCGACCCGAAAACCGATGCTGTCTTCTACCAGGCACTCTTCAATTACGAGGTCTTCGATTTGCCGGCCGCACCAGGTGCTCAACACTTCATGCTCGCGTCCGACAACTACGCTCGCGCGAGCGCGAATACGCTCCCTGCCAACGGGAGCGACTTTCACCCCTACTGGCTCAATTACGTGCGCGTCAGAGATGCGGTCCAGACGGCTGCCAAGGTCGTCGAGCTCGGTGGCCGCGTGCTGGTCGAGCCGCGGGCTGACCGGCACGGCGGAATGCTGGCCGTCGTCGCTGACCCGTCAGGAGCGCCCTTCGGCCTTCTGGAATGGCAGGACAGTCGGAGCAAGGAGGTGACCAAGTGAAGAAGCCACTCTGGTCAGCGCTTGCCTTCGCGGTTTGCCTCGTCATGGTGATGTCCTCCGGCTGCGCCGGAGGCGGAGGCGGGTACGTCTACGACGACGGCGCTGCTTACTACCAAGGCGCCGGCTACAACTACGGTGGCTGGGGGCCTCACTACGCTGTCGGCCCGGTGCGTGATGTTGACCACCATGACGACGGCCATTATGCAGCGCCTCGAGACGCGCACCCGCCTGAGCCCGGTCGCGGAGCGGCGCCCGCTCCCCGCCCAGTGCCGTCTATTCCGTCGTCGGCTCCTCGTTCCGCGGAGCCGCACGCCCACTGACTCAAGGAGCGTGCCTCTGCCGCGACAGGAGGCAGGTGGCGGTCGACGCCCCAGGGGGAAAGGGACTCGCCCGGCAGGCAGGGCCCTGGGTGAGCCCGTTGCCTCGAGGCGCGCGCACGTGTCGTCGAGCCCGCGCCTTCCAAAAGAGGCCGGCCGCAAACTGGGCCCCTAACGCGACGGACCAAAGGCAGTGGCCACAGGCCTGGTAGAATTGGTGGATGCCCAAGTCGAAGCCCGCAAAGAAAAGCGGCGTGCCGCCTTCGGAAGCAGACCCGCGCTTCATCCCAGTGGCCGAGGCCTTCGCGGGCACCCCCGCCTTTTCGGTGATGGAGAGCAAATCCGGCGCGCTGCGCGCCCTCATGCTGAAAGGCAAGTCCTTCGGAATGTCATCCCACGGGCGCTTCATGCTGAAGCTCACCGAGGAGCGGGCGGCGGCACTCATCGCCGTAGGAATCGCCAAGCCATTCACCCACGGCGCCGGCCGGGTAATGAAGAGCTGGATTGAGGTCACCCACCCCAAGGCCAACTGGGTGGCGCTCGCCAAGGAGGCGTACCTTCTCGCAGCGGCGAGCAAGCCAGCCGGCCGGAAGTCGAAGCGCTAGCCAACAGAAAAGAAGCCCGCGACGCCGGGCCAGTCTGTTTTTCAAAGCTTTTCGGCTCGAAGGCGTGGCCGCTACAGCACGAGCACGGCGCGGAAGCGAACCTTGTTCGCCATCACTTTACCGAAGGCTTCCTCGGCCCGTTCCAGGGGAAACTTTTCAATGCGCGGCCGCACGTTGGAAAGCGCGCTGAAGGCGATGGTTTCCTCCGAGTCGATGGAGCTACCGCTGGGCCAACCGGCGATGGTTTTGCCGCTTAGCAGTGAGAGGGCCGAGACCTGCACGGGCTCGAAGGTGGCCGCAACAATCAACAACTTTCCGCGCGGCTTGAGTCCTCCGAGAGTACTTGCAATGGCCGCGCTGTTGGGTGCGGTGGCCAGCACCAGGTCGGCCCCGCCAAGCTTTTGGAGGCCCTCGGCAGCGTTGACTTCCTGGGTGTCAACGTACGCATGCGCCCCCAGCTGGCGGGCGAGTTCCTGCTTTTCGGCCCCGTTCGACAGCGCGATGGTGCGAAACCCCATCCGTGCCGCGTACTGGATGGCAAGGTGGCCGAGTCCGCCGATGCCTTGCACCGCCACCGTGTCTCCGGGGCGAGCACCGCTGTTTCGAAGCGCGTTATAAGTCGTCACGCCGGCGCAAAGCAGGGGCCCAGTCTCAGCCGAGTCCAAGCCGTCCGGAATGCGCGCCGCCGCCTCCGCCGGGGCGACAACATACTCGGCATAGCCCCCGTCGAAGCTGATGCCCGTCACCTTGGCCTTCTCGCAATTGATGAAGAGTCCTTTGCGGCAAGGCACACACTGGAAGCAGTGGCCGCCGTGCCAGCCGATACCCACCCGTTGGCCAGCCTTCCAGGGCGTCACGTTCGGGCCAACCGCGTCCACTCGTCCGGCAATCTCGTGGCCGGGCACGCGTGGCAGTGTGAGGCCCGGGAAGGCCCCAGACCGAGTCAGCGCATCGCTGTGGCAAATGCCACAAGCCTCGACTTTGACTCGGATTTCGCCAGGGCCAGGTTCACGGACTTCGCGCTCAACCAACTCAAACGGACCGTTCGGCCGCGACACCTGCACTGCCCTCATCTTTGCCACAGGGAACCTCCTTCAGGCCGCACCACGCGCAGCGGAGGCGAAGTCCTAACCGCTTCCCCTGCTGGCGCGCTCTTAGAAATTCGAGTTGGGACCAGCAACACCGGCAGGGCCGCGTTCGACGGACGTGTCGTTTTTACGTCTGCGATAGAGTCGGCCGCCTTCATCGACAGGTGTCGACAGAAGGACCCAGAACGCACTTGGAAGCGGAAAGCGAAACGCAGCGTCTGGGCTCATGTCTGTCGCGGCTCATGCCGCATTGCGACCAAGACGCGGTGGCTCTCACCGGCGGAGTGGCCCTTGAGCTACATCTCGCCGCGGCGTTCCGGCCGAGTCGTCGCCACCACATCGCCGACGTGGACTTCGTGGCGAGAGAACTCGACGCCATCGCGCCCACAGTTGCAAATGACTTTCTCGTCTCGCACTACCATGTTGCCCAGCCAGGCGTGCCCAAGGGGATGTTACAGCTGGTGGATGGCGTGACACGGCTGCGTCTGGACATCTTTCCGGACCTCGCCGGGAAGGTGCCTTCGGCACGGCGCATGCGCGTCGCAGGCGCAGGCGTTCTTGTCCTCAGCCCGCAGAGCCTGCTCGACCACAAGCTACAAACCCTCAGCAAGTCGCCCGTCGACGAGAAGCACTGGCTCGACACCGTCGCTCTGGCCGCGCTGTGCGGCGCAGCTTTACCACCCAGGCCAGCTCAGTTCGCGCCGGACGCCTACGCGACGGACCTCGCGCTTGTGTGTGACCGTTGTCTCCGAAGCACGTCGCCCTTGTTCCCTTTGGCGCCCAAGGGCCACATTTTCGAGCTCCTTGGGTACGTCTGACGCACGTCTCACGCTTGTCCAAATGCGTTTCTTCGCGAGTTTGGTTCCGCTCCTAGCGTTGGACCGTGCCCCTTGCCGAACTGCTAGGCTCCGAGGCGAGTCGCTCCAGTAGGTCCCTGGGAGAATGCCATGCCGCGCTCTGCGCTCCTCCGTTCCTTCGTGGCGCTGTGGTGGATTCTTGGCGTCTCGCTTTTCATCGGCGGCACGCAGACGGCGCTCGGCGCGCTGCGCTCGGGCCATGGAATGGATTCGCATCTGGTGCTTCTCGGCGCGCTGGAAGCGCTGGGCGCCCTTTTCTTCCTCGTTCGATGGACCCTCCGGCTGGGCGCCGGCGGACTGCTCCTCGCGCTGTCCATCGCCCTGGTGTTTCACCTCACGCGTCAGCAGTTTCGATGGGACCTTCTCATCTTTGGGGCAGCGGTCGTTTTCGTCGCAATCCACGGGACCCTTTCCGCCGACCAGTGGAGAGTCCTCTTCTCTCGACGGACCGCTTGAGCCCTGTCCGCTAAAGACAACCGTGGCCAAAAGCGTGCACGTCTCCGACGCCACCATCGCTCTGGAGGATGGAGGCGAGGGCCCTCCGGTTCTCCTCCTGCACGGCTTTCCTGCGACTCGCCACCTGTGGTCGCGCGTCGCGCCCTCGCTGAGAGAGGCAGGCTTTCGGGTCCTCGTCCCGGACCTGGTCGGTTACGGCGCGTCTGCCGCTTCAGCCGGCGTGCGCGTCGACATGGCCAGCCAGGCGCGATGGATGCTCCAACTCCTCGATGCGCTCCGCATCGAGCGCGCAGCTCTGGTGGCGCACGACGTGGGCTCGGCCGCTGCGCAGCTCATGCTGGTGAGCGCGCCCGAGCGGGTGCGCGGCCTGGTCGTCCTTGACGGCGTCTACTTGGGCGAGTGGGCGATGGAGGCTGTCGCCAGCATCCAGTCTTGGGAACCAGCTGACGCTGGTCGACTCTTTCCCGTCCTGGCCCGGCGCCTCGCGAAGGGCGGAGGCCTGCGCGAGGTACTGGCGGCCTACGAGGGTGAGGAGGGCGGGCTCCGGCTGATTCGCGCGGCGCGCGACCTCGACCCGCACCAGACTGAGCACATCGCTGATGCGCTGCTCTCTAGCCGGGTGCCGGCGCTCGTCTTGTGGGGCGAGCGCGACGCGTTTCTGCCGATTGACAGCGTCGCGCGGCCACTCGCTCAACTCCTATTGGCGCCCCTGGTGCTCCTCCCTGGCGGCCATTTCACTCCGATGGACTGTCCGGTAGAAGTCATCACGGCGCTGCGCGCTTTCCTCGCTCAGCTGCCGAGGGAAGCCTGAGCCGCCAGCCATCAGCGGGCAGCTGCGGCAGGGACTCCAGCGAGGTAGCGGTCCAGCCACGCTACCTGGCGCAGGGTGCGGTCGAGCACGTGGGCCGGGTCAAGGAAGTGGTGCCCCTCGTCGGCGTACACGACGAGCTCGGTGGGGACGCCCAGCGTCTTGAGCGCATGCCAGAACTCGAAGCTTTGCGAAGCGGGACACTCGGCGTCGCGCTCACCAACGAGGACGAGGGTGGGCGTCTTCACCTGGGTGATGAAGTTAATGGGAGAACTTCGCGCGTACGCGGCCGGGTCCGCGTAAACACTGGCCCCAAAGTACGGCACCATCCACTGGTCAATTTTGTTCTCGCCGTAGTAGCTCTGCCAGTTCGAAATTCCGGCGCTGGCCACCGCAGCCTTGAAACGCGTCGTCTGCGTGACGGCGAACATCGTCATGTAGCCCCCATAGCTGTGCCCGGTGATGCCGACGCGCGAACCGTCAATCGCACCGGTGCTAGCCGCGCGGTCGACGCCGGCCACGATGTCCCTCAGGTCGCCGTGCCCGAAGTCCTTGACGTTGGCGCGAGTGAATGCCTCGCCTTGACCGAAGCTCCCGCGAGGATTTGGCAAGAACACCGCATAGCCCTGACTCACCAGGACCAGGACACCAGGTTCGAAACTGTTGGTGGCAGCACTGGCCGGGCCGCCATGGACCTCGACCACGAGGGCGGGCTTTCCCGTCGTCGCCTCGGCTGGCGGCAGGACCAGCCAGCCCTGGACTTCCCGACCGTCACTGGTCCACGTCAGGCTCCTCACCTCGGCCGCCGGGCTTTTGGCGGTCGCGTTGGCTCGTGACACTCGCGTCCAACCACCAACCACGCCGGCGAAGATGTCCGGTGGCTGCAGCTCCGACTCGCGGATGACGGCGCTGCTCTTCCCGTCGCTGGCGAAGGCTGCCGAGGCGCCCCAGGGGCGAGAACGCACCAACTCGGGGCCGCGCCAAACCACGACGGGGGCCTTCGCCCGGTCGGCGTCAACCTGAAGGAACGCCGAGTCTCCGCCCATCACCGCCATCGCCACCAGGCCCGACGTCGCCGACCAGTTCAGCTGCGTCGCGGAGGCGCGCATGCCGGGGGTGAGGTTGCGCGCACGACCACCGGCGGCTGGGACGACGAAGACATCGCCACCGTTCGCCCCGGCGTCGCTCATCAGCCCCTCGACGAAGGCCAGGCGCGTGCCGTCCGGGCTCCAAGTCGGCTCGCACAGTTGAAACTTCGGGTGGTACAGGCGGGTCGCGGCCCCGCCGGAAGCGGGCACCAGGAAGAGGTCAGCCGTCCACCAGTTGTTGTCGCCGTCGCCGTGCGCACCGGTGGCGACGAAACGGGTCCCGTCCGGGCTCCACCCGTACTCGTAGATGAAGAGGTCGGAGGGAGAAACGGGCGTCAGCTCGCCACCCTCGGCACCGACCAGGGCGATACGCTGCTCACGGACAACTGACGCGATGACGCCAGTCTCGCGAGCACTGGGGCCGAGCGGGCCGCGCGCATCGGCCGCTCCCTCGAGAAATAAGACGGCGAGCCGTCGCCCATCGGGTGCCCAGCGTGGCCTCTCCAGGTGACCGGTGACGTGGGTGAGCCTGCGAACCGAGCCACTCTTGAGTTCGGCAACGTAGAGCTGAGGCTGGCCGGCGGCTTCTGCGTCAGAGAGAAAGGCCACCCTGGAGCCATCGGGGGAGAAGATGGGCTCGTCCTCCTCGTGGGAGGAGCCGTTGGCAGCGGCGGTGAGGCGGGCTGGCGCTGAGCCGGAGCGGTCCGCCAAGTGGATGGTCCGCAAATTTCCAGATGGGCCGTCTGGGGTCGCGACCGCCTCGACCCAAGCCACATGCTCGCCGTCGGGTGAGATGGCGACACGGTGGAACTCGACCACGCGGTGCAGCGCCGCGAGCGCAGCTTCCACCGTCGGATGCTGAGGGGTCGCTGCGAGGACGAAAGCGGTTACCAGCGTGGGGAGGTGGATGTTGGCTCCTTTCGGGAGGAGCGGCACCCTAGCCGGGCTCGGCGACGGCGCCAACCGTTGGGCCTGCAGACTTTAGGAGGCCGGTACGGCGACTTCCCGACGCGCCCGCTTGGGACGGGCCGTTGCAATGCTTCTGCTCGCAAGGCGAGCCCGACGACGTTTGCCGGAATAACCAGCTCGGACGGCGAATCCCAACAGGCAGGCTAGTCCGTGAAGAACCTGTGCTAACCATCGGAGGACTTCAGAGGCCCATCGAGCCCGCCAGGGGTGCCCAGTTGGTCCAGCCATCGGCCGTGGAGTTTGAGCGGATCGCCCTCCCCCACGCTGCAGCGGCCCTGAGTCTCGCCCGTGCCCTGGTTCGCCGCGAAGCCGACGCCGAGGACGTAGTCCAAGAGGCTTTCATGCGTGCCTTCAAGTACTTCCGCGGCTTTTCCGGCGGGCACCCACGTGCGTGGCTCCTGTCCATCGTCCGCAATGTTGCCTACGCCATCCTTCGGAAGAACGGGCAGACCGAGCTGGTGGAGGGCTTCGACGAAGAGCGCGACCCCTCCCCCTCGCCGTGGAGCTCCGAGGCGCGGCCCGAGACGCCGGAATCCACGCTGCTCCGGGCCATCGACGCCGAGGCTGTCCAACGGGCTTTGCAGAGCCTACCCGCCGAATTCCGAGAGGTGGTGGTGCTTCGAGAACTCGAGCAGTGCTCCTACAAGGAGATTGCCGACATCGTGCACGTCCCGATGGGGACAGTCATGTCCCGGCTTTCCCGCGCGCGAAAGGCGCTCCACACGCGACTCTCTTCTCACGGCGAAGGGGGGGCCAAGGGATGAACGAGAGGCACCTCGGCGACGCGCTCCACGCTTACGTGGACAACGAGTTGAGCGTCGAGCGGGCTCTCGAGGCCCGCTCCCACCTCGCTACGTGTGAGCGTTGCCGGCAGGACTTCGAGCAACTGCGCGCGCTCCGCGACGTCCTCCAGCGAACGCTCACGCCGACCGAGCCATCTGCTGCCTTCTTGCGCAAGCTGCGGCACTCCGTCCGGACAGCGGCTCCCCCGCCGTGGACGGAGCGCATGACGCGCACGGTCTGGACTGTCGGACCGCTCGCTGCGGCTGCACTGGTGGTGCTTTTCGCGTTGCCCTCCAGCCGGCGGCCTTCAGCGGACCTGACGGGCGAAGTGGTTGCCGCTCACCTGCGCTCACTTCAGGCCGCGCACCTCACGGACGTCGCTTCCTCGGACCGCCACACGGTGAAGCCTTGGTTCCAGGGCAAAGTGCCTTTCAGCTTCCCGGTGCGAGACTTTGCCGAGCAGGGCTTTCTGCTCGAGGGCGGCCGGCTGGACTACTTGGCCGGCCAGCCCGTGGCAGCACTGGTTTACCGGGCACGACAACACGCCATCAATGCCTTTGTCTGGCCCGCCGGCTCCTCTCCTGAAGTCGCCCCAAAAGCAGCGAGTCGGGCTGGTGTCCAGTCGCTACACTGGGTGAGCGACGGGATGATGTGGTGGCTCGTCTCGGACGTCGACGCGGCAGAGCTCGAACGCCTCGCCTCGTTGCTGCATGAACAAGGGCGTTGACGACACTAGGGCATCCCGGCGCGGTCCTGAGACTTCCGGCCTGCCCGGCTCACTGCCGGGCAGGGACGGCCTGGTGCATCAGGCAGCTCGTGGAGGGAAGGCCGACGATGACTCGAGTCACGAGCGCAGGGTGTCGCGGAAAGCGCTGGGAGTCTGGGAAGTCAGCCGCCGAAAGGTAGTGGTGAAGGAACTCTGGTCTCCAAACCCGCAGCGGAGGGCGACGTCGGCGATGTTGAGCGCTGCGTCCGCGAGCAAGACTTTTGCTCGCTCGACCCGCTTGCGGAGAACGTAGCGGTGTGGCGGAAGACCGGTGATGGTTTTGAAGCGTCTGACGAAGGCAAAGACACTGAGGCGGGCCACCTCGGCGAGCTTCGGCAGCGTCAGCCTCCCATCGAGGTTCTGCTCGATGTACTCGAGAACCAACGCGAGCTCCATCCTCGGACGCCGGGGTTTTGTGGAGCGAGGTTGCCCATCGTTCGCATATTTCCGAACCAGATGCGCGGCAAGCGCCCCCGCGAGCGACCGGATGTAGCCGCTGCTGGGCTCGGGCGAGAGTGCCTCCTTCTGTAGCGCATAGACGAGGTGCTCGATGAGCCCATCCTCCAGCCCGAAGCCAGTGCGAAGCTCGACCTGCGGAGCGCGTGTGCTTGGACTGACCTCGGACATCAACCTCGGGCTGAGGGTCACGACGATGTTTTCGGCCGGACCGAAGAGGTGGATACCGACCGGCACGTTGGCGGACAGGATGTGCACCTGCCCTGGCGTCACCACGACGTGCTGCGGTGGCGCGTTCGGCACCATCACGTCGGCGACCCGCCTGGCTCCGGTTGCTACCGAAACCACATGTCCAGTTGGACGGTATTCGATCACCGCCCCTGCGGGCGTGGAGACCAGGTCCAAACGGAGCGACGGCCACTCTACGACTGGCACGTCCAGCCGGTCAGCCCCAACGGAACGCCGTAACGGGAGCATATTTTTCTGGCCTCCCTCCTCGCCCGGCGAAGTGCTCCTCCGTCCGCTCAACGTCAACCAAATACGGATGACGCGCGGCGCCAGTGACCTCGAATAAGCGGAACGTATTCAAAGGCGAAGCACCAAGCTCGGTCAGCAGCCGCCGGGCCGCCGCGACCGCAAGAACGAGCGAAGAGGCAACTTTTCGCAAGATTCGCGCGAGGTTTCCGCCTCTGTTTCGTCGCTCGGCCATCCGACGAACTCCGCACGCAGCGCTTTCTCCTCACTTTGGGATGCGCCGTCTCACGCACGGGAGGGTCAGCATGAACAGGACAGCAAGAGGTCTGCTGGGTGTCATCGGGATGCTGTTGGTAGGCCTTTGGGCGGCCCCCGCTGCAATCGCGGGCGGCGGCGACGACGGTGCTCCGCGCTATGTCGTCGACCCGAGCTGGCCAAAACAGCTCCCCAACGACTGGATCGTCGGGCAAATCGGCGGTCTCACAGTCGACAAGCACGACCACATCTGGGTGAACCAGCGGCCGCTGACTCTCACCGACGACGAGATTGGCGCCGTACCAGATCCCCCGACGCGGCTGACGCCGCGATCGATTTGCTGCAAGCCGGCCCCCTCAGTGATGGAGTTCGACCGCGAAGGAAACGTCCTTCAAGCCTGGGGCGGTCCTGAAGACCCGACCAAGTGCGTCGCCCCGGCCTGTATTTGGCCAGCAAACGAGCATGGCATCGCCGTCGATGACGAGGACAACGTCTGGATTGGCGGCAATGGCGCGACCGACCGGATGTTGCTCAAGTTCAAGACGGACGGGACGTTCCAAATGATGATTGGCGGCTCGTTCAACGGCCCCGCAGACAGCCTGTCCCAGACCACACTCGGAAAGCCGGCGGGCATCTTCGTCGACAACCGAAGGAACGAGATGTACGTCGCTGACGGCTACCTCAATCGCCGAGTCATCGTCTTTAACCCAACCAGCGGAGCCTTTCTCAGGCTATGGGGCGCCTACGGCAATCCCCCCGTGGATTTGCCCGCTGGTCAGCCTCCGGACCCGAACGCGCCCTACTTCAACAACCCCGTCCACTGCGTCATCCTTTCACACGACGGGATGGTTTACGTCTGCGACCGGGTCAACAACCGAATCCAAATCTTCGACCGCGAGGGTCACTACATCAAACAGTTTGTCTACGACCCGGCCACACTCGGCAACGGCTCGACTTGGGTGGCACGCCTTTCTCAAGACCCGGAGCAGAAATTCCTCATCTACGCCGACGGCGAGAACAACGTCGTCCGGGTTGTGGACCGCCAGAGCGGGACCGTTCTGAGTACGTTCGGGCACAATGGCCGCAACGCCGGCGAGTTCCACTGGGTCCATCAAATGGGGATTGACTCTCAGGGCATCATCTACACGGGCGAGGTGGACACCTCGAAGCGGCTTCAGAAATTCGTACCGAGCGGCGGCCGCCCCTGGTAGGAGGTTGCCCCTGTCCGGCGGGCGGGTGACCGACGCCCGCCGCGCAGAGACGTTGCCCCTCGCCATCCGCGTCGTCGGACGAGTGTTAGGGCATCAGGGCGTGAGGTTGAAGACCGCTCCTCACCTCAGTCACTTCGTCGAGTACCACTCACCGCGCGGAGCCTCAACTCTGCTCCTCTGGCAAACCAGGTGTGCCGGCCGTGGGACGGCGCGTGAGACGAAGAATCTCCAACTCTTCACAATTTTCGATTCGGCGCGGGGCTGTGCGGGTCCGTAATTCGGAGCCACAGCCCCCCGCCGTTGAACCAGTAACGTCCTTTAGCCCTTCAGGAAGCCGAGCAACTCCTCGTTGACCTGGTCCTTGAGGGTGGTGCACATCCCATGCGGAGCGCCTTTGTAAACCTTTAGAATCGCGCCCTTGACGAGTTTGGACGAGAGCATCGCGGAGGCGGCAATCGGGACAATTTGGTCGTCATCCCCATGAAGAATGAGCGTTGGGACGTCGAACTTCTTGAGGTCCTCGGTGAGGTCCGTCTCGGAGAACGCCTTGATGCAGTCGTAGGCGGCGGGGAACCCAGCCATCATTCCTTGAAGCCAGAAAGACTGCCGCACGCCTTCCGACGCCTTCGCGCCTGCCCGGTTGTAGCCATAGAACGACAGGCTCAAGTCCTTCCAGAACTGCGAACGGTCTGCTTTGACGGCTGCACGTAGCTGATTGAACGCCTCGATGGGCGTGCCAGCGGGATTGGCCGGGGTCTTCAGCATCAAAGGTGCGATGGCGCCGATCAAAACGGCCTTCGCCACGCGCTTCGTCCCATGTCGGCCGATGTAACGGGCGACTTCGCCGCCACCTGTGGAATGGCCGACATGAACCGCGTTCTTCAAGTCGAGTGCCTGGACCAGCGCTGCGAGATCATCAGCATAAGTGTCCAGGTCATTGCCATTCCACGGCTGACTCGATCGACCATGGCCGCGGCGATCGTGCGCGATGCAGCGGTAGCCGCGCGAAGCCGATAGAACATTTGGTCCTCAAAGGCATCTGCCGACAAGGGCCAGCCGTGACTAAACACAACTGGCTGTCCGCTCCCCCAATCATTGTAATAAATTTGAGTGCCATCCTTGGTCTTTATCGTGCTCATGGCCTTCCCTTTGCTCAGAGTGGTACTCCCGACGGGCTTTGAATTGAGGCACCAGCCAAGCCCGCGCTGCCGGTCGGGATACGCCAAACGGACGCTGAACGCGAGCGTCGACAACTCAACGCCGAGGCTACTCTTCAGCCGTCGCTTCGATGGACGGCCGACTGGCAAGCAAACGACGCGTCGTCCGTCACCGGGACGCCCGAGAGAGCCGCCGGCCTTCGTTTCTCCCGGGGAAGCTCACACGCCAGGTTTCCAGTCGAGTTCGAGGCGCGTGCCGGAATGGGACAACGCGTTCAACGACGTCGCGGCCCCTGAGAAATGCGAGGCGCGTTCTACTGCGTAGACGGGGCTTTGGGATGAAAGCCCTGCCGGGCAGTAGGCACGACAGCGTCGACGCGCGAAGGCCGGAGGCTTCTTCATGAAGCCACGGTTTCAAGTGAATCCGCAGCTTGAGGCAGTCCAACGGGACATGTACGGTTGCGGCCAGTCCTCGGACGCGCCGCGCCTTTGGGCTCCCACCGCCATGACCCCATCGCTGATTGCTGCCTTTGTGCTTCTTGTCGCGCCCTCAGCGGAGCTGAGCTCGCAGCTCCTGGCGCAAACTCCGCTGACGCCGACGCCCAGCCAGACGCAGCCGCAGCTTGCTCCACAGCGGCAGCTTGCCCCGCAGCACCAGGTCAACCAGCCGCCTCAACCGAAGCTTGGGGCAGAGTCACTGACGCCTCCCACCCAGCCGCAACTCGCCCCTCAGCAGCGGCTCTCTCCGACTCCACAGCTCGCACCTCCGGGCCAGCCGGTGCTCGCACCAGTTGCGCCGATGAACCCGGCGCGCGATGGCGGAACGAGCAACTCATCCGGCGCTGCACCACAGCCCGCACCGGGCAGCACCGTTCGGGCTGACGCCGGGCCCCCTCCGACGGCACCCTAGGCGGCGGTCTGCCTCAGGGTACTGCAAAGGCTTACCGGGGTTGGTACCGAGCTTCGCCGAAGCCGAGGATGGGAAGGAAGATGAAGCCTAGGAAAGTCATCCCCCACCCGAAAGCCGTGCTCTGGCCGAAGCGGTGTGCCACCTCGATGTAGACGACCAGCAGCACGATGATGTTGATAAACGGGATGAAGATGAGCACCACCCACCAGAGCGGTTTTCCGGCGATTTCCATCACCACGATGAGATTGTAGATGGGCACAATGGCTGCCCAACCGGGCTTGCCGGCTTTTTCAAACACTTTCCACAACCCCGCGACGGCGAGCACGACAATCGCGAGCCAGATGAGTCCAGTGCCGGGGCCAGGCATCATGCTTTGGTCGGATTGGACGAGAGCCAAGGGAAAGAGCAACGTCATGGGCACCTCCAGCGAGCGAGCTAGTAGCACCTTACGTCCGACGGCCGGAGGCCACAGCTGAAAAGCGGAGCTGGTGCCGGCCACCAACCGTGTCATTCGAGAGACGCCCAAACGAGTACTCATCGCTCGAAACAGCTTGGAAACGGACCAAGATGGTAGATGTCGACATCAGTGCCGATGAAGTCGTCCTGCGCCCGAGGGGCCTTCACCGACTCTGGACGTTCCGGCAAGAAGTGCGCATCCCTTTGGCCCAGCTCAAGAGTGTCGAAGCAGGCGTTTCTCCGGAGGCGAGAACCCGGCGCCGGCGAAGCCTGCGGCTTCCCGGTACCTCTCTTCCTTGCCTTATTACCGCCGGCTCTTACCGCGCCCGGGGACGCTGGTCGTTTTGGGATGTAGTTGGGGACGGCCAGAGCGCTCTTACGCTGTCAACGGAAGGCCATCACTACGCGGAGCTGATAGTGGACGTGACGGACCCACGCCTGACTTTGGCGGCCCTTCGCCGCGCCATCCACATGGCATAGGGCCGCGCCCAGACGGTGGCCCACCCACGCGTCTTCGCTTCAGCGGCACCTGCCTCGGGGCAACGGGGCCCGGCGAGACGGCTGGGCACCTCAGCAGTCCAACCTCAATGGATGGCCCCGGTAACGGTGACCGAGTGGGGATTCGTTCCCGCCCCAACTGTCGTCCCGCCGCTGAGCGTCCCGTTGCTGGCGCTGATGCTGGAGAGCGAGATGTTGTTGGAGCCGCTGTTCGCTATGTAAGCGAAGCTGCCGGAGGGGTCAACGGCAACCGAATACAGCGAACCCCCCACCGAAGTCGTGCCCACGTTGGTGAGCTCTCCATTCGTCGCGCTGAGGGTATAAGCCCAGACGGTGCTTGAGTTCGTCACGTAGGCGAAGCTCCCTGCAGGGTCGACGGCGATGCAGGTGGGAGTCGTCCCCGCTCCGACGGTTGCCCCGGCACCGTCGGCGGTCAGCGCGCCGCTGCTTCTGGCGATGACAAAGATGGAGACGTTGTTCGAGCCATTGTTCGCCACGTAGACATAGTTGCCAGTGGCATCGACGGTGACCGAGAAGGGATTGGTTCCGGCAGGTACATTTGCTCCGACGCTGGTGAGCGCCCCGGTGCCCGGGTCAAGGCTGAAGGCGGCAACGTCGCCCGAGCCAAAATTTGCGACGTAGACAAATCTCCCGGACGGGTCGACGACGACCGAGTTGGGATTCGTTCCCGCCGTCAGCGTTGCACCGCCGGACAATGCCCCGGTGCTTTGGTCAATGGTGTAGGCCGAGACGTTGCCTGAGCCGTAGTTTGCTACATAGGCGAAGCTCCCCGTTGGGTCGACGGCAACTGAGATGGGCTGAGTTCCCGCCCCAACGGCCGTGCCCACGGCGGTGAGCGCCCCGGTCGTCTGGTTGATGGTGAAAACCGAGACGTTGTTCGAACCGTAGTTCGCCACATAGGCGAAACGACCGAACGGGTCGACCGCCACAGAACTGGGACTGGTCCCCGCGTTCACCGTTCCGGCAGCGGTCAGCGCCCCAGTGCTGGAGTTGATGGTGTAGGCCGAAACGTTGTTTGAGGTGTAGTTCGCGGCGTAGGCAAACTTCGGAACGTAAGCCACCGCCGTCGCGCCCTGGGCCAGGGCAATGGAGTTCGGACCGGCGCGAGTCGACATCCCTTGGACCTGCGTCAACGCTCCAGTGCTCTCGTCGATGGTGTAGGTCGACACCTCATTCGTGTAGAAGTTGGTGACGTAGGCAAAACTTCCCGATGGGTCGACGGCCACTGAACTTGGACCGTCAGCTGACGCCGGCGTGTCAACACTGGTGAGGGCTCCGGTGGTCCCATTGATGGAGTAGACCGAAACGCTGTTCGAGACAGTGTTCGACACGTAGACGTACGTTCCGGTGGGGTCGATGCTGATGGAGTTGGGCCCCTCTTGCGCCGGCACATTCGGGCCAACACTGGTGAGCGCCCCGGTGCTCGCGTTGATGGTGTAGGCAGCGACGTCGCCGGTGGTGGTACCGGTGTCGGCCACGTAGGCAAACCGACCCGAGGGGTCGACGGTCACCGAAATGGGAGTTACCCCGGTTGCCACCGACCCCACGCTGGCAAGTGCCCCGGTGCCCGGGTTGATGGTGTAGGCGGAGATGGTGTTGGAGCCTTGATTCACGACGTAGGCGAACCGGCCGGTGGGGTCGACGGTGATAGAGATGGGCGTCGAGCCGGCCGCCGTCGTACCGACGCTGGTGAGCGCCCCGGTGCTCGCGTTGATGGTGTAAGCCGAGACGTCGTTCGAGGCCGTTCCGGAATTCGTGACGTAGACGAATTTGCCGGCAGGGTCGACAGCAACCGAAGTGGGAGCCGCCCCCGCCGCGACAGCCGCACCAATGGCGGTGAGCACTCCCGTCGACGCATTGATGGTGTAAGCCGATACCGTCCCGGTATTCGTTCCGAGGTTTGCGACGTAAGCGAATTTTTCAGTGGGGTCGATGGCCACCGAGATGGGAGTTGTTCCCGCCGCCACGTAGCCGTTCGCGCGAAGCTGGCCGGTGCTCGCGTTGACGGTGAACATCGAGACGGTGTTGTCGCCGCGGTTGGCGACGAATGCAAACCGTACGGGCTGCCGGGCGTTGACGGTGATGCTCACGCTGGCCTGGGTGCTGCCGCCGGAATTGCTCGCGGTAACGGTATAACTCGCCGTCGTCGCGGCGGCAGTGGGGATGCCTGAGATGACGCCGGTGCTGGTACTGAGGGCCAGGCCAGCCGGGAGGTTGGGTGACACCGAATAGCCAGTGACGGTTCCGCCGCTGTTACTCGGCACATTCACCGGGATAAGCGTCCCCACGGTGTAAACCGCTGGGTTGGACGAGTAGGTGAGGTTGGTGGGCGGTATGTCGGTGACGGTGATGCTGACGCCGACGTTGGTGGTTCCGACGGAATTGCTCCCCGTGACGGTGTAGGTGGTCGTTGGCGTGACGGTGGTGGGCGTCCCGGAGATGACGCCAGTGCTGGTGTTGAGGGCCAGGCCGGCCGGCAGGTTGGGCGACACCGAGTAGCCGGTGATGGTGCCACCTCCGTTGCTCGGCGTGTTGTTGGTGATGAGCGTTCCCACCGGGTAGGAGGCGGGATTCGTCGAGTATTTCAGGTTGGTGGGAGGCGCGTTGTTGACGGTGATGCTCAGGCTGACAGTGGTGCTGCCCCCCGAGTTGCTCGCCTTGACGGCGTAGCTCGTTGCCCCCGACACGACGGTGGGCGTCCCGGAGATGACGCCAGTGCTGGAGCTGAAGAGCAGGCCCGCCGGCAGGCTGGGTGTCACTGAATAGCCAGTGACGGTGCCACCTCCGTTGCTCGGCGTATTGTCGGTAATGGGTGTCCCGATGGTGTAGGTCGCCGGATTGGACGAGTAGGTGAGGTTGCTAGGGGCCACGTCGTTGACGGTGATGCTCACGCTGACGGTGGTGCTGCCCCCCGAATTGGTGGCGGTGACGGTGTAGCCGGCCGTCGCTGCGATGGCGGTGGGCGTCCCCGAAAGGATGCCGGAGCCAGGGTCGAGGCTGAGGCCGGCCGGCAGCGTGGGTGACACTGAATAGCCAGTGACGGTGCCACCTCCGCTGCTCGGCATGTTGGGCGGGATGGGTGTCCCTTTGGTGTACGTCGCCGGGTTGGAGGAGTAGGTGAGGTTGGTGGGCGCTGCGTCGTTGACGGTGATGCTCACGTTGACGGTGGTGCTGCCCCCCGATTTGGTGGCGGTGACGGTGTAGCGGGCCGTCGCCGCGACGACGGTGGGCGTCCCGGAGATGATGCCCGTGCTGGTGCTGAAGAGCAGGCCCGCGGGCAGGCTGGGTGACACTGAATAGCGAGTGACGGTGCCACCTCCGTTGCTCGGGGTGTTGTTCTGGATGGCCGTGCCCTTGGTGTACGTCGCGGGGTTGGACGAGTAGGTCAGGTTGGCAGGCGCCTCGTCGTTGACGGTGATGGTGACGCTGGCCGTCGCGTGGCCTCCGGTGTTGGTGGCGGTGATGAGGTAACTGGCTTGCGCCGCGAGAGCGGTAG
Organism: Myxococcaceae bacterium; assembly: GCA_052143535.1. Classification (GTDB taxonomy): domain Bacteria; phylum Myxococcota; class Myxococcia; order Myxococcales; family Myxococcaceae; genus JADGRA01. The sequence goes on from JBKQSS010000090.1 coordinate 25,793, forward strand.
GCGTCCCG